>CAXTYC010000011.1:0-133321 GCA_964248365.1 uncultured Chroococcidiopsis sp.
CCTACGAATCGCTGAATACAGCTAGAGCGAGGGACTCCTTGCACTTGAAGTTGAACACGATTAGAGCAAAAATTTGGGCGGGGTAAGCCAAAATAGTTGACTACACCCTACTGGTGAGCCTGTTTGTGGGAGTTTCAAACCAATAATACCTGCTTTTTTTATTACTAGTACGGGCAAGTTTTCAAGTCTTTCTGGAGATTTCGATATATCTGTTCTCCTCGTCCCTACTCTGGTTTGTCCCCAAACGAGAATTTCTGCCCACTGTCCCAAGTCGGGTTGATGACCAACTATTGCAAGCCTATTGTCAGTTGCAAGCATTTGCTTTTGTTCTAGCCAACTCAGCCAGTCTTGAATATTCCCCTCTGGAGCTAGGTAGCCGGATAACTCAATTTGCCCACTCAGCCCACACTCGTGCAGGATTTGTGCAGTTTGCCGCGATCGCACATAGGGACTGGTCAATATCAGATCGAACCGTAAACCAAGATTATACAGCCGTTTTGCCACTTTGAGAGTTTTTTCGCGTCCCTCTGCCGTCAGAGTGCGCTCCTCATCCTTGATGTCTGGTTTTCGGTCGACGGCTATTCCATGTCGAATTAAATACAGTTCCACAAGTCGATTTTAGATTTTGGATTTTTGTCGCGCAAAGCCGCAAAGACGCAAAAGGAAAGAAGTGTTTTGTCTGTTGGTGTCTTGGCGTGAAGATTTTGGATTGGTAGTTGGTAGTTGGTAGCTGGTAGTTTTTCTCCCCCAGCTCCCCCTGCATCCCAAAGCGCGAACCCTGCTCTCTTCTAGCCCCAGCGCCCCAGCGCCCCCTATTGTGTCTGAATCGGACTATCTTGCGGATTGACTAACCGCAGCAGCTTTTGCTTGATTTGGGCATCGAATACGTCCCATTTCATTTTGGCGTAGGCTGAGTTTTCGTTACAGCCTGACAAGAAGCCCATCGGAATCTCAAAGCCGCCAGCGTGGGTTCTACCTCCACCAAAAAACCGTCCCTGGCTATCTTGTCCAAAGGCTTCTTTGATGAATTCATCAGGATCTAGAGTGAGTTTGGTAGTTCTCAGTGAGCCGATCACGACTTCGAGTTCTTCGTCTTCGTCATGGACTATGCCGTATACTACAGCTGTGTGAACGTTTTCTTCGGTGACAAGAAAATCAGCTGCCTGTGGGATAGCATCTCGGTCGTCGTAGCGCAGATACCCAACGCCTGCAATGGAAAAGCTATTTTGTACGATGCGATTTTTGAGCGATCGCTCGATTACATCCATCACTCGCTTCGAGCGATTGGTCAGTAGTATTGCTTTAAGCAACTGGTAGTCGTAAAATCGACTTAGATAACCAGCCGCCTGACAATCTTCTTCCTGCGCTTGCATCAACCCATTTGTATCTGAGCGCAAACCATGCATCAATGCAGTGGCGCATTTGACGTGTTGATTCACACTGCTATCTAAGGTTAGTAACCCCGCCTGCAAGTACTGGGTAAAAATGGTGGCGGTAGCTCGCACATTCGGACGAATATCAGCAAATTCTGGTTTGAGTTCTCCTTGCAGGCTGTGATGGTCAACTACGACTGTCAAGGGGACACCCGCTTCCTGCACCAAGGACATCAGCAAACTTGTTGTTCCTTGGTTGTCTATTAGTACAAATCCTTTGTAAACTGATAAATCCTTACTTTTGGCTGTTTGAAGCTGCCAACGTACAGCAGGTAAGCCAGTAAGTTTCACTAAGGCAATGTTTTCTTGGTGGCTAAGCGTACCAGCATACACTATGTCGCATTGAATATCATATTGCTGGGCGATTAACTGATACGCCCAGGCACAGGAGAGCGCATCGGGGTCAGGAAAGTCTTGGAGAATTACTAGCTGACGCTCCTGGCGGTGTCTTTCTAAGGTCTGTCGCAGTGCTTCCACTTTTTGCCAGTGTGAACCGTTGGTGCGCGCAGTATGTTGATGAGGTGAGTCATTCGTTGATATGGCTGTAGGCGTTTCGTAAGGTGAAACGGCGATCGGCAATAGGTCTAGGTCAGAGTCTTCAGAAGATGACTCTGTGCTTGATGGCAGACTATCAATCTGCTTGAACGAATTCAAGTGCATAAAAAATAGTTTATGTGTGTGAGGCGCAGTGTGTGGTAAAGAGTATTACTATTGTTAGATTGAGTTTTATAGCTACAATACAATTTTCGCAAATATTTTGGGCTATTGATCGCTAAACGCCAGGATCTTACTCCAGACGGAAATTTCAAGCATTTAAAAGCTAATCGCGCGCCAGCTAAAAGCTAATCGCTTTTAAAGTCCTATAACATATTTTTGCCACTCTTGGTGCAGTCCACTCTTAAGATGTTTTGTCACTTCAAAGTAGAGGCTGCTGTAGGGCTTACGGGGAGGATGGCGCAAAAGCATATGCGCTTCGTTGGGTGTGCGGCTGCCTTTTTTGACGTTGCACCGAACACAGGCTGTAACAATGTTTTCCCAACTATCTGGACCGCCACGCGATCGCGGGATAACATGATCTAGTGTTAAATCGTCCCCAGTGTAACCGCAATATTGACAGGTGTGACCGTCACGGTGCAAGATATTGCGGCGGGTCAGCGGTATTTCCTTATAAGGAACACGAACATAGTGACGCAGCCGAATAACGCTTGGGAGTGGAAACTCCGAGTAAACGAATTTACCGTTATGCTCGACTCGTTCCGCTTTGCCTTTGACTAATAGTACAACCGCACGTCGCCAGCTTGTGATGTTTATCGGCTCATAAGAGGCGTTCAGGACTAAAACCTTAGCCATTGATGATCGTTGCAGCCAACATTTTTTACAGATTTTAACACATTATTGTTATTTTCAGTTACCAGTTACCAGGCGCGGGTTTATCCGGTATCTGTTGCCCAATTGAGTGTCTGTTAAACCCCCACAGACGACTATTGACGAGCAAGAGCGAGTATTTCAAGATTCCAATGAGATTGCTATTAGACAGGTAATTTTGTTGCGTAGGATAGCAACAAAATTACCTGTGCTTGCCAGCGAGTGAATATTTAGCTATATTTACCGAATTAATCAGGAGTGAATGGTCATGCTAGGTCAAGAGCAGACCCAAACAAAGGTTTATGTGAGTAGTGATACAATTGGCGGACTACGTCAAAGAGCTTGGATAGAAATTGATCAAGCCGCTTTGGCACATAATGTACGTCAAATCAAAAGTCTGTTATCTGCTAAGACAACTCTAATGGCGGTAGTCAAGGCGGATGCTTATGGACATGGAGCTGTTACCACGGCTCAAACTGTGTTAAAAGCTGGTGCGAACTGGCTAGGTGTAGCAACCATTCCAGAGGGAGTCGAGTTGCGGATGGCTGGAATTAAAGCTCCAATTTTAATTTTAGGTGCAACAAATACACCAGAACAGTTGCAAGCAATAACGAGTTGGCAGCTACAGCCTACTCTATGCGACGCTAAACAAGCTCTGGTATTTTCAGAAACCTTAGCAACAATTAATGCTGACGGAATACCTGTACATATCAAGCTAGATACGGGTATGTCTCGCTTAGGATCTCGGTGGGAGCAAGCAACCGAATTTGTGCAACTGGTGCATTCTTTACCGCATTTACGCATTGCCAGTATTTATTCTCATTTGGCAACGGCGGAAAGTGTTGATCAAACTGTGATGAGGCAGCAACAAGCCCGATTTGAGGCGGCGATCGCTTCGATTAAATTAGCTGGAATACCTTTACCACCACTTCATTTGGCAAATTCTGCTGCCACCATTACTGACAATCAGTTGCATTATAACATGGTGCGCGTGGGTTTAGCTATCTATGGTCTTTATCCAGCTAAACATCTGAGCAATGCGATTAATCTCAAACCCGCTTTGCAAGTTAAGGCACGGGTGACTCAAGTCAAGACAATTCCACCGGATACTGGCGTGAGTTATGGGCATCATTTCATTAGCGATCGCGAACTGCGTTTGGCTGTAATTGGCATTGGTTACGCTGATGGTGTGCCTCGCCGTCTGTCTAACCAAATGACAGTATTAATTCGCGGTCAGAAAATACGTCAAGTCGGCTCAATTACAATGGATCAGCTAATGCTAGATGTATCTTCTATCCCAGATTTACAAGTAGGGGAAATTGTCACCCTTCTAGGACAAGAGGGAAAAGAACAAATCTCGGCTGATGATTGGGCAGATGCAATAGATACAATTTCCTGGGAAATACTTTGCAGCTTCAAGCACCGTTTACCCCGCGTTGCAATTACTAGGGGCTAGGGGCTGGGGACTAGGGGCTGGGGAAAGAGGAGGGGGAGAGGGGGAGACAACCTTCAGGGGGGAGTATTTCTGAGAACTTCTCCTTGTCGCCTTGTCGGGTTGTCCCCTTGTCCTTTTTCTAGCCCCTGGTTCCCCTAGCCTCTAGCCCCTAGCCCCTAGCCCCTAGCCCCTACCTTCAAGCACTCACAACTTTAGAAGTTTGGGCTAGGGCTGTTTCGTTTTCTTCTAGCAGTTGGGTATACAGGTCGCTTAGCTGCTTCGCAACTCCTTCCCAGCTGAATTTATTTTCTACCCGCTCTCGTGCTGCTTTGCCTAGCTTGTTTCTAAAATCCGAGTCTAAGAGAATGCGGTCAATTGCAGCAGCAAAGGCTACGTCATCCTTTGGTAGAGCTAGTAAACCAGTTTCTTCTGGAACAACAGTAAATTGCAGTCCACCTACGTCGCTAGCTACTACGGGTGTTCCGCTTGCCATCGCTTCAATTGCCACCAAACCAAAGGGTTCATAGTGACTGGGAACTACGCAAACGTCAGCAGCGGCGTAGTAAACTGGCAAGATTTCATCACCAAGACGACCTGGGAAGATGGTAAAGTCACTCATTCCCAATTGGGCTACAATGCTCTCAATGCGATCGCGTTCTTTGCCATCGCTGTGACCTGGACGACTACCACCGCCAATAATTAATTTTAGGTCGGCACTACCACGCAACTTCGACTGACCAACTGCTCTTACCAAGGTTTCGATTCCCTTGCGTTCGTCAAATCGTCCTACATAGAACACGACTTTGGATTCGGGTGCAATCCCCAGTTGCTCTCGTGCTGCTTGCTGCTCAATTGAACCAAAGCGATGAATGTCAGTACCGCAGGGAATAATGTCAATATTACCTTTGGTAGAAACGAGCGATCGCATATGTTCTTTTTCCTGGGGACTGGTTGCTACAATCCTCTCGGCTGTTTCCAATACCGCTTTTTCTACGCTTAATCGCTTCGTGGCAATCATCGGTATGGTTGTCACTGATTTATATTTAACTGCTCCTAGCGAGTGGTAGGTATGCACTTGCTTGCTGTTTTGGATTTTCTTTAGCTGCATCCCTACCCAACTCGATATCCAATAATTCGTATGAACTAGAGGATATTGATACCCCGATTCCTGCTGAAATTTCAGTAGTTGCTCAACAAAATCTGGGGCATATCCAAAAATATTATCACGAGGTACAAACTTTTCAGGACCTGCGGTTAAGCGAATTGTGCGGCAGTTATGACTATGTTCAACTATTGTTGCTTGTTGGGCGCTTGCCTTGCGGGTAAACATATCAACTTGCCACCCCATTTTGGCTAGTGCTTCGCCAACATGGCGTACATAAACATTTTGCCCTCCAGCTTCTTCCTTGCCAATTTCAATCGCCGGGTCGCCGTGAACTGAAATTAAAGCAATACACTTTTTAGTTGTATTATTCATAGCCTTTTTGCTACTTAAATTGCACAGGTGCAAAGGGTGAATGTGAGGAGTGTTTACATAAAGTTCACTTTCTACCCCTGCGATTATTAAGTTTAATGTATGTTAACACTTTATTGATTGCATCCTCTAGGAGGATGAATTGCTTTGTTTGTCCCTTACCTCCGAGGGATTACTATAGTCGTTGGGCAGAAAATATTGTTACTTTTTGTTTCTATCCTCGGTTGTAGAATCAAAATCAAAGAAAATATCCCCCCAGCGCTATTGCCTTGCTAGTTTATACTACAGGCTACACGGGAGGATTAGATAGCAATTTTTGTTTAAGTAGCAGTATAAGAAATAACTCTAATAGCAAAAAAGTAATAAAAACTTAGATCTTGCACCTATCCCATAGTCCGCCTGCTAATTAATTAGCAGGCTCGCAAGCCAAAGTCTTCTTAAGAAGACTCACATTGGGCGGCAGTCCATTTCAATGGACTTGAGCTATTAGCCCAAAAAAGAAGTAAGGGGCGGTTATTGAAACTGGTGCAATATGTGAAAAAAAAGTAATTTTCCTTGAGCAGAGACTAGCTCAAAATTGAGAATCGAAGTTTTATAATTCAGAATTCCAGATGCGCGTAAAATATTGCTAATTTGAGGTGAGAGGCTAGGAAGAGGACAAGGAGACAAGGGGAAAGAACACAGCATAACCTCACCTTGTCCCCCCCATCACCTTGTCCCCCCCTCCTCTTCTAGTCCCTGCTTAGCCATTAGTGGTTTGAGCTGCCAACATCTGCTTGAGCTTTTCTAGCTCGGAAGCCCAGCGAGGATCGGGTCGTATCCCCTCTGAATCACCTGTGTTGCTGCTACTACTAGCAGCAGGACGGCGAGACTTTTTGTTATTACCACTACGCTTGTTAACGCTCTTGTCAGCATTGCTAGCACTTGGGCTGGTAGCAGTATTAGGATTGGGGGTAGATTGCTCTTCCTCTTCCTGACCTTTAGACCGAGGCAATGCTTTCTCGATTTTTAGCGGAGTATCTTTGAACAGGTATCCGTTGTACTTTTCAATGATTTCATCGGCTTGTTCGTCATTGTTGACGGTGACAAAGCCAAAACCGCGACACTTTCCAGTTTTGCGATCTTTAATCACTTTAGTGGTGACAGAATTTCCTGCGTCGGCAAAAACTGCTTGCAGTTCTTGACGATCTACTTCCTCTTTTGGCAGATTACCGATATATAAGCGAACTGACATAGAACGTACCTCCAAAACTTGGGTGCAAATAAGAATTGGCAACAAAACTGCTTACCTGAGCTTGGCTGATAATAAAAGAGATTGGAGCAAACTGCCACAAATCAATTTTTTCCTTAGACTGCCAAGCTCTACAATTTAGTTCATCGTTAAGGCAAAGGTGGTTAATAATATCATGCTAAGATGCTGTCTAAAAACCTGACTTTTAGGTATTATTTGCCTGAGAACAGCTTTTTTACTCTGCGATAATGCTATTGATTACCTGAGAATTTGACACCATTCTCTAAAATATCACAGCTTACCCTATAGAAATTTTTCAAAATAAATTTTTGCTTGTAGTAATATTTTTTACTTCGTAGCTTTCACTATATCACCTATATAGAAAACTTTGCTCTAGCTAGAAGAGGAAATAAAAACCAGCCTTGGGCTGGTCTAGCTGTTGCTGTGTTGGAAGGAGAAAAACTCAAATCTAAACTGTTAAAACCAGATATGTTACTAAACCCTAGAGCTAAGTTATGTCTAGAGTCTTGTTGATTTGTAAATAAATGTAACACAGAAAAGCAAAAAGTTGCAACTATTCTTTACATTAAGCTGCGCTACTAGTGGCTGGTAGTTGGTAGTTGGTAACTGGTAACTGGCAACTGGTAACTGGTCACTGGTTCCACTAGCCACTAGCCACTATTAGGTATACTCCCCAAGCTGTGGCAAAACTTGCTAACAAGGTAGACCAGACTGGATGACCGCTGGGGCTAATTTTGCCGCCCCCAGTACGTAGGGTATCAATGTCAATCCAGGCGTTAGCACCACGACGAAACCAGCCAATAGTAAAGAGATATCGACCTAACAAGTCTGTGGGATGAGTAGAAGATCTAAGCAAGAGATCGCCTACAGCACCGAACCGAGAAACGTGATGTAATTTAATCAAACCAGTGGGTAAGTGCAGAATTAAGTCTTGTCCTAGCCAATTACTAATGCCACGACGACCTAAGAGTTTACCTTGTAAAGTCACTGTTTGACTGTTGATGGGTAATGCAGTTGGGTTGGCTAACAGATCGGTCAAACTGGGGTTATTTAGACTGGTAGCGGGTTTAATATCTGGAAAAAAATTATTAATGCGGATGAAAATACCAATACTCAAGCCAATAGGTAAACAACCTACCATAATTCCCCTGTCTCCCCACATCCACGCAAGCTGAGCAATTTTTAGCCAAGTGCCAATTGCTCCCAGCAGCCACATGAAACCACCAAGGGCGAAACCAAGAAAAATTCCCAAATAGGGAGCGATTTGTAGTAAGAAGGGGCTAGGGGCTGGGGGCTGGGGGCTAGGGGAATTTTGGATTTTAGATTTTGGATTTTGGATTAAAATTTCTCCTGTGCCCCTCTGCCCCTGGGCAACTGTGCGCCATAGCCCCCCTGCTCCCTGTCTGCTCAAATTTAGTTCGGGTTCTAGCCTTTGCTGGTGAGCGATGTGGGTCAGACGTTGGAGGCGATCGCCGATTAAGGGATGGGTATTATTAAGGTTGAGCCAGTAGCGTACAGGATTTAAACAATCCCATGCCAACCCAGCTTCAATTTCACTATATGTATGTAAGCTGCTAATCGTGATTGCTTGGTGGTAGCTGACGAGTGTGAATAAATTCCAGCTTTCCAGCAGCCAACTGGTATGTTGTTGTTGTTGAATATTCTGGGCAATACCTTGAGCAATTTTGAGTATGGCACGAACTAGACCGTTAGGATTGCCAGTAATTTCAGACGAGGCGCGATCGCCCATGTAAATCCCGCTCTGGGATAACCACAAAGCTGGTATACTCAGGACAAACCAAAGCCCATAGGCAAAGTTAGCTAATACTGCTGCAATTACTCTTAAAATTTCGTTGGCTGTTTTATCTCCCCATTGGGATACTTGCCAATAAAAGATGTACGGTAGCCCAGTTACCAGCATAAATAGGGACATGACGATAAAATCCCCATGAGCAATATGTGCTAATTGCGCGGCGTAGATGGTGGCAATTTCATCATCTGCCAACTGTTCTAGTAGTCCTTGACTAACTACAATTCTTGCCGTGCGGGGCAAATTACCATAAGTTATTGCTAAAGGTGCTGATGTTGGCACGATAGCTAGCTGGGGCAAAGACCAATTTCGCTGTTGGCAATAGCGTTGTAGCAGCCTGCTTGCTTCTGGACTATGGCTTGTGAGAGTATCTATTGATAGTGGTTGAAAACCATAAAATAGCCGCAGTATTGCATCTAATAACCAAGGTGATAGGCTCATTAGCAGCAACAGCGAGAGCAAAATCAACCGAGTGTGGTCGTGGTAAAAGGGTTGAAACGGCTCTAAATATGGCAGGAAGACTAAAAGATCGTTTGTGAATGCCATTGCGAAGTTGAGCAATTCTCGCAGTAGGCAAAACAGTGCGATCGCGCTACCTAACTGTAGCAGCCAAAATGGAATTAAGTTAAGCGATGGGATTGACAAGCGCTGACTTCGTTCTACTTGTCGCCCTTTGGGTAGTGGTGCGGGGGGAGAGGGGGAGAGGGGAAGAGAGGGAGAATCATTAATTCCGAATTCCGAATTCTGACTTCTGACTTCTGACTCCTGACTTCTGACTTCTGACGTGGGACTATCAAACGCAACAAAGCCAGTTAAATCACTTTCTGGTAGAGTGGTTGTTGCAGGTTCAGTTGACTGAAGATTTCGCAATTGAGCCTCGACGCTAATTGCCCACTGTTTCACTTGAGGATTTGTACTGTGAGTGAGGAGTTGACAAAAGGCGATCGCGTGGCTAATGTCACTAGTGTCACTATCTGTCAATCGCTCGATTTGCCCCCCCACTTGTGCTGATGTATTCATCAGGGTATAACAAACAGCTTTTAGACTTGCGAGCGCACTCGAGTAATCTCCTTGCTCAAGCGCCTTAGAAGCCGCATTCAGAGAAGATTCTAGATCACCAGTCATAAAATTTTCTCACTAAGGTATGTTGACCCATTCCTTCAACTCCTGAACTATAGACTTCTTGCCTAGAAGGGAAAAGGGAAAAGGGGCATTGCCCTAACCTTTCACCTATAACCTTTTGCCCTGGAGAGCGCAAAAAGCACTTTTGCAGGAGGTTCAATCTAATTATTCCCAAAGCGTGATGAAAATTCTTTTGATATTCAATTTAGAAATCGAAGTGGCAATTTTTTAGCCCTCCTGACGATCGTCAAGTTCGCTCGCGGCTTGTTCTTTATCTGTCAAAGGCTTAATTACAAGAGCGATCGCTTGCTGCACAAACTCCTGTATAAACTCATCGCGGCGATTTAGTTGAAACTGCTGCTGCACTACCTGGCTAATTCCACCATCACCCCAGTCTTGATCGTGGCGGAAATATTCAATAAAACTTTTTCCCGCAATGCGTGTTAGATAAGCCGCCGTCACTGCTTGAATTGCCCTACCAATTACAAACGTGGGGAGGCTCAGTTGAAGTGCAGTTGATAGTATTTGAATTGCTCCTTTGACAATGCCCAAACTTGCCAAGGTTTTGCCTAAAGACAGAGCTAATTCTCGCCCACGTTCTAAATTCAACTCACAGCCGTAAATTTTGCCAATTTCTACCACCATTTGGGCGTTTACAGCAGCCGTTGCTAAGAGATCTACTAGGGGCAAAGGTGTTACTAAAACTACACCAGCACCAATCCATTGATAACGTTCTACTACCTTTTCGGCTTGACGACGACGTTCCCCATCGATTAGTTTGCGGGCTTCTTCTCCCAATCGCTGGGATTGCAGCAGGATGTTATCGGCAACTAAGTCTTCTCCTTCTGCCCGAAGAACAGCAGCCATGCGGCGGAGTAATGGTATAATCTCTGGTTCAGGTTGGAAGAGATCGCCGTTTTCAAGAGTTACAGGCTGGGGATTGGCGGCGATGGCTATGACATCGGTTGGGGCAATAAACCCGCGTACTCGTTCGCGTAATCTGGCGAGAATCTTTTCTACGTCTTCTGAGGTATAAAGGTCAGTTTTATTTAAAATAATTAGCGATCGCTTGCCGATTTCCACCAAAGCCCTAAGTGGCTCGTACTCAGAACGACGCAAATCATTATCCACTACAAATAACAGCAAATCTGCTTGCGTTGCCAGTTGCCTTGCCATTTGTTCGCGCTGCGTTCCTGCTACCCCAGCTTCTAAAATTCCTGGGGTATCGGTAAACAAAATTCTCCGCTCCAATCCTTTCAGTTTTAGGGTATAAGTTTCCCCTACCTCGGTAGTTCCCATCGGTGCATCGACTCGCCCAACTATGCGCCCAATCACTGCATTTACTAGGGAAGTTTTGCCAGCAGAACCAGTGCCAAATACAACTACTTGAATTTCGCCCCGTGCTAAAGAAGCTTCAATCTCCCGCGAACGACTTAGTAAAGCTTGCCGTGCTACTTCATCTTGAATCTGTGATACTTGTTGTCTGAGTGCGCGTAGGGTTTCCTCAGCTGCTTTGGTTTTAGCTTCTGGGATTTGAGGAGTTTGAGAAAGTCGCTGTTGTCTTTTTGAGCGCACATCGCCACGCCGAAACAGCAACACATAATAGACAAAAGTGCCAATTAATGCTGCAAACAGTACAATCAGCAATAATGTTAGCAAGTTTGCCAATATGGGATTGTTCCAAGCAGTGTAGCTATACAGCGAGGAAAGGGAACTAACCAGCCAAATCAATAGCCCCAAAATCAGGACTAGACCAATAATCAGCGTCAATAAGCGCGATAGAGGCATTTATCAATTATCAATTATCAATTATTAATTATCAATTATCAATTAGACATTTTTCTGTTGTTAGCTAAGATTGGTAAGGTTTGTAATATAAGACATTAATAGTATTGAATACGGAGTATTAGAGGAATGGGACTTTTTGACCAAGTTATCAATGCTATTGACAGTCCTAACCAGGAGGGTAGTTCAGGTGAGCTAGCTACTATTCTCAACACGGTACAACAGTTGAGTAATAACTATGGTACAGATCCCTCAACAGTGCAATCAGTTTTATCGGTTGTGGGCAACTATGTGCGATCGTCTTTGCAACAAAAACGCTCCACAGATGGTGATGAGTCAGCGCAAGCGATCGTAAATCAATATAGCGGTACATATCCCGACGAACAAGCCGTTCATTCGCTGTTTTCTCCAAACCAGCAGCAACAGCTTGCTCAAACTGTTGCCCAAATGACTGGGTTGAATATGAATACAATTTTCCAGATGCTACCCATACTAGTACCTTTGGTACTAAATCTACTCAAAACTGGTAATCAGACGCAAAATCCGCAACTTGGCACAAATCCAGTGCTAAATTCTTTCCTAGATGCCGATCGCGACGGAGATGTGGATATTGCAGATGCAATCCAACTAGCTAGCCGTCATCTCGGTTGGTAATGAGAGGGGCGCTCGTGCGAGAGGCTAGAGGCTAGAGGCTAGAGGCTAGGGGAGAGAGCAGGGGAGGCAGGGGAGGCAGGGGAGGCAGGGGAGGCAGGGGAGGCAGGGGAGGAAAAAACGGAACCAGCTCCCCCAGCTCCCCCAGCTCCCCCAGCTCCCCCAGCTCCCCCAGCTCCCCCAGCTTTCTTCTAGCCTCTCGCACAAGCGCCTCTAGCCTCTAGTCCCTAGCCCCTAGCCTCAGCGCCCCTAATTAATGAGAGTCGTATTCTTCGGTACTCCCCAGTTTGCTGTTCCCAGCTTGGAACGCTTGCTCAAGTCTCCCCAGTTTGAAGTATTGGCAGTTGTTACCCAGCCTGATAAACGTCGGGGGAGGGGCAATCAATTAACACCTTCACCTGTAAAAACTGTTGCCTTGGAGCATCAAATACCTGTGTGGCAACCCCAAAGGGTGAAAAAAGATGCCCAAACTCTGAATCTATTACAGCAAGCTGGGGCAGATTTCTTTGTTGTTGTCGCGTATGGGCAGATTCTTTCCCAAGAAATTCTGGATATGCCCCGACTAGGTTGTATTAATGTGCATGGCTCAATCCTACCTAAATACCGAGGTGCGGCTCCGATCGCGTGGTGTCTTTATCATGGTGAGACTCAAACGGGCATTACGACGATGTTAATGGATGCTGGCATGGATACGGGGGCAATGCTGTTAAAAGCTTACACACCGATTGATTTGCTAGACAATGCCCAGGATTTAGCACAAAGGCTAGCTCCTTTGGGGGCAGATTTATTGGTAGAAACTTTGTTAAAGCTAGAACGCCAGGAAATACAAATCTGTCCCCAGGATGATGCACAAGCGACTTATGCACCTCTAATTAAGAAGGAGGATTATCAGCTCGATTGGAGTAGAAGCGCGATCGCTTTACACAACCAAGTTAGAGGCTTTTTCCCCAACTGCTACGCGACTTTTCGCGCTCAGCCACTGAAAATTCTTGCCACTGCCCCCCAAAACTTGGCTTACTCCCATCAACTGCCACCCGTTTTGAGAGAAGTAGTGGATAATTTGCCTGATTTGTCAAGCAAATCGTTCGCGCCAGGAGAAGTGGTAGAGATCATCAAGGGGATGGGAGCAATTATTCAAACTGGCGAGGGACTATTGCTGTTGCGAGAAGTGCAACAGGCTGGCAAACGCCCTCAAAAGGGGTGGGATTTTGTCAATGGTAGTCGTTTAACAGTGGGAGAGGTTTTGGAAAAAGGGTAAAGGGGAAAGGGGAAAGGGACTCGGGACTCGGGACTCGGGAAAAGGAAATTTGCCTTCAATGCCTATTCTTCTGTCGTGGGTCTCCTTCACACTTGTGTACAGACGCAATATATTGCGTCTCTACATACTCCATCCTTCTAACTTGATAGTTGATTATTTTCATAAAAACGGCAGCGATCGCAAGGTCCCTCTGGATTGACTGCACAGCGAATCAACTCCGAGTGAGCATTGAAGCGACAACTAGCATCCCCAACTACCCAATGTCCGTTGACAAAACTTTTTTCGGCTGGTCTTTTTGCCGACTGAACGTAGAGAGCTATCTTATTTAAACGATACCGCCCCGCTTTCAATTGGTAGCGGTGGCGGCGTTCTAAAACAGCGTAGGTTTTACCTTCAAGATCTAAATAATTACCAGGTTGTGGTGTCCAATCAAGAAGAACTTTGCCGAGAAACTGACGCGGATGCGTCAAAATTACCTCGGTTGGTAGAGAGTATGGCTCCATAACTCACAACAGATGTAATGCTGACTACATCTGGATGTTATCGCACAATTACCCAGGAGGGGGAGAGGGGGAGAGTGGGAATCAGGGGAGAGTGGGAGAAATTACCTTTAGCCTTTACCCTTTACCCTTTCCCTTTTACCTTTTACCTTTATCGCAATACCTCTTTACCCTTTACCCTTATTAAGGTGAGAGAAGCAGATATACTCAGTTGTTGCTGAAAGTTGATGATTTCACCATAGACGATCTGGCAATTAGGAGGTGTATGCAATGCCCACTCAAAGAAAGGCGATCGCACAAGTCAAACCTTACTGGAAAAAGTTTGCTATACGAATCATCTTTGGCATAGCAATTTCAATCTTTTTGACTACCTGGGTAGTTACCCCTACTCTAGCTTCGTCACCCATATCAGGGTTGAAGCCGCTACCCATATCAGGCTTGGAGCCGCTACCTATACCTGGCTTAGATGAGCTGTTAACTCCCAGCCAATCAAGTAACGCCAATAACCAACCAGTTACCACCTGGATTACTTTAGATGGTCGTCGTTTGTTTCAAATTGCTGCATCCTCTAAAGAAGATTTGGCAAAGCGGGTGGAAGATATTCAGCCGCGATTGCAAAAAATTAGCCAAGAATACTTCCGTAGCAATTCTGGGGAAGTTCAAGTCAAGGTTCAACGACAATTTGTAACTAGCAGCAATAATCCTAATTTAACCGTTAGTTATCCCGACATTATTGTCAACAATCAACGTTTGTTAACTGTTACCGAGCTGGATGCTCAAGCGCAAGGGGAAAACGATCCTCAAGATTTGGCACGAAGATTAAAACAATCGTTGGAGCAAGACCTGATAAGAGCTAAACAGGAACGACAAGCTTCATTCTTGCTGCGTCAGGGCGCAATTGCAGCTGGTGTTCTTTTAGTTGTCATTCTATGTAGTTGGCTGATTCGGCGCTGGCACAATCGTTTGCAATTACAGACTATTTCTACTCCTACGGTGTCGCCAACTGACTCAGTAACAACGCAGCTGACGCAACAGAAACAACGAAATTTGCAAGAAGTCATACACCGATTATTTCAGTTAACTCAGGGCATTATTTGGGGTAGTGGAACACTGATTATTTTGGGTCTGTTTCCCTACACACGCATCCTCCGGCTTTGGCTTCTCACTTTGTTGCCAACTCCTTTTTTCCTGGGAATTGTAGGATTAGGAACCTACGTAGCTATTCGGTTAAGTTACTTCTTGATTGATCGGTTTACTACTGCACTGGCAAATAATGCTTTACTAGGCGCACAAGATAGTTATGTACGATTACAACTAAGAATAATAACGATTTCTAGTGTCACCAAAGGTGTTGCTACATTCAGCGCAATAGCCATTGGTACACTTTTTGCTCTTTCAACTTTGGGTGTGAACCTTGCTCCTATACTTGCTGGTGCTGGTCTAATTGGTGTTGGATTATCTTTAGCTGCTCAAAGTCTGATCAAAGACGCGATTAACGGCTTTTTGATCATTATGGAAGACCAGTACGCTGTTGGTGATGTCATTAATGTGAAAGATGTTGGAGGCTTGGTAGAAAACCTCAATCTTCGCATTACTCAAGTTAGAGATGCAGAGGGACGTTTAATAACCATTCCCAATAGTGAAATCAAAACTGTTGCCAATCTTTCCAGTCGCTGGTCACGAGTTGATTTACTGATTCCAATTGCCTACGACGCTGATATTGACCAAGCTATGAAGCAGATTGATGCTGTGGGTTTAGAGATGGATCGAGATCCACAATGGCAGGAGCCAATTTTGGAAAGACCTCAAGTGTTAGGAGTTGATAATTTTAGCGATCGCGGCTTGATGATTCGAGTATGGATCAAAACCCAACCCCTGAAGCAATGGGAGGTAGCAAGAGAGTTTCGCCGTCGCCTCAAAATTGCCTTTGATCGCGCAGATATTGCCATTCCTGTTCCCCAACAAGCTATCTGGTTAAATACTTCTGACTCTCTCAAATCCCACTTCAATGATAAAGATTCTTCTGTTGTCGGGAAATAATTGGTAGTTGGTGAAAGGGGAAAGGAAAGTGGAACCAGTGGAACCAGTGGAAACGCGAAAAGCTCCCCTGCCCCCCTGCTCTGCAGGAACCAGATGCCTGCGCTACCCCTGCTCTGTTCTAGTCACTAGTCACTGGTTCCACTAGTTCCACTAGTTATTTGGTACAATTGTACTACAATAGATAAGTAGGGTCATTGAGCCAAATGAAGTAAGCAAAGGCTCTGTGGCAACTGATGCGAGGATAAAATCAAATTGCGCTATGACCAAACACTATATTCTCAGCCTTAATCCGACTGCTAAGCATGACTGGGATCGATGCATTCTACGCGACCCAATCACCGCTAAGCGCCCAGAAATCGCCAAATTAATTGCCGAAGCCATTGGTGCAGAACCTGGAACTTACCTAGTGTCTGTAAATATTGAAGTCAAAGTTTTGGAACAAGCGCCTACCCCCCAGGCTGAGCAACTTCCTATAAGTGCTGCCCAATCCTCAGATCATCCTCACATCAAGGAACTAGCTGCATAACCAATACATATAATAAAATTCGCGCATTCGGAATTGGTAATTCAAAATTTTTCCCCTTGTCCCCCTTACTCCTCCCTGGGGTTAAAACCCCAGGCTATCCTCACCCCTCTTTCATGATGACGATGCAATTAAGCCATTACCCTTGTGCGATCGCACAAGCTGCCCAAAGGGTAAATGAAATAGACTCTCAGATTATGGCAGTCCAGCAACTGATTAACCGAGAAGAAGGCAATGCCGATACTCGCTCAGCTTTTGATTCAGACTTGAAAAATGATGCTCAGCGCAAGGCGCGTCGCTTTGAAGTACTGCTGACAAATCATGAATACCAAACAGCAGTGAATACTTTGCTACGGCTGAATGCTGAAAAAGCAAATGCTATAGCACATTTGGAATATTTACGCAATCAATTTAGTGTGGCAAAATTGGAAGCAAGACTGGCGATCGCTCAGCAACTCACCGATTTTGAATCGCGGGAATTGGTTGGTTTGTAATTTCAAACGATTTTACCATTAAAGTAGGGTGGGCAATCCGAGGCTGTGGTGTAATACCGAGCTTCGCCCACCTTACAGTTTTTTGGTATGATGCGTTTTCAGCTATGCTAGTATCAATAATCCTCCCATGACCCAAGTTACACCAGAAGAAATTGCCCTCTTTCGGACTGAACTAGAAGATTATCCTGATGCCCAGGCTGCTCTACAAGAAATTGAAGAGTGCGAGGGAGATTTAGAAGATGCAGCAATGGTACTGGCAATTCGAGTAGGGCAACAACCAGACATAGCCAATTCAGACTGGCTAGATGGTTTAGCAAAAAAATGCCGTGCTGTCATCTGTCAGTCAGAATTCAGGAACGCTTTAGTAAATCAAACCTATGCGCCGATTGTGGGACACTTGGCAGCAACGAGACTTTGCCCTGCAATTTTGGTAACTCCCGTTCTGATGTATGTAATAAAACAGGGCGTGGATAATTTTTGTGAACCGCTTGATACTGTATCTGAAGTCCTCAATAATTAATTGTCAGCTTGATATGGATTATCGTATTAAGGTTCTTGCTACATTTGTGCGTATACGCTGCGCCTTTGTTATGACCTTTTTTAGAGGGGAACGGTAGCGTATACACGAAGTATTTGCATGGGCATTTTTCTCTAATCTAGCAAGGTACTTCAGATCAATCAATTCTTCTGTTGAAGCCGCCTGTCGTAGCCGCCACGTAGCATGAGGCTTTTGCTCATGGGCAAATAATTTCCCCACATTGCCCAAGCAGTAATAACAAGACGATAATGGTTCAGTAGACTCTAAATAGGCGAATAAATCTTTAGCGAATTCAGAATAATCAGTAATTTTGATTCCATCATTATGAGGCTTCAAAAAATCATTATTAATCACTTTTGGCAGAAATAGGCTGCGGGGACACTTATAAAAATATCCCTCAGAAACGGTATGACATTTCCAAATGTGCGCCAATTTACAAGTAGAATAAATGCGCTTAACCAGATTTGTATCTTTCGTGCCTAATTCTGAGTAAGATTCACGAAAATTGTCAAAGTAATAATATTGAAAAATTACATTGTAAAACTTGGCTTTCTGCTCAAACTTTTTTAAATTTTCTTCACTTATTTCTTTACCTGGATATATTGAAACGTATAAATCATCAGTTTTTTCCCAAAACTCTTCTGACATCGAGGCTAGTAACTGACCATTAGTTGCTACTTGGATGTAATCACTAATGCCTGAGCTACGGATTGCATCAAGGACTTGAACTATATTAGGGTGTAGTAGGGGTTCACCACCAATTAATTTAATGTATTTGGGACGATAATACTTTGCTAAAATTGAACATTCATCAAATACTTTGTTTGGGTCTTCAAAGCGTTTTACAAATGTTGGTGCTAAATGACTACAGCCACGACAGGAAAGATTACAATGATCTACAATATTAATCTCGCAAGCTTTGGGACTATAAATTTTATTTTAGATAATACGATAAAACATAATTTTGTCCCTGATAATATTTCTAAAAGAATTACAATCTATTTAGTAAAGGAATTGTATTTGCTATTACAAAATAGGATTCAAATAGATATCTACCGACTCAAGGAGCGCAAAAACCTTTGCAAAGGGGCGAATACCCCAGGTTTCTTGGGTGCAGGATCATCGACAGACTGACTAGACCGAGTTGCGCCAAAAACTATTCGGTCAAGTTCTTCGCCTGATGGTTTTTTGGGCAGTTCTACTATCAACTGGTAATCATCGTCTGTTTCTCGCCAAACTTGCCAAGGGGAAGGATAGCAGCGAAATACAGCCGCTCCCTCTATGGGACGAAGATAATAGCAAGATTCAATATTGTTGAGGAAGCGATCGCGTAATTGTCGTCCAGCGTACCCAACACCGACGATCGCCAGATCTTCTAAGCGCGGGTTGAGCATTACGACAGGTCGCTCTTGTGCTACTTCACAGAGCTTTTCTACTTGCTTTACTTCGACGGCTGAGGGTTCAATAAATAAAAATGCTTGATCCTCTGGCTGAATTTGTACTTCTGGCGGCACTCTACCTGTACCTATATCCATAATTTTAAACCCAACTTCTCCCCAATCACGACGAGCTAGAGCCGCTGCGCCAGCATCGGGAAAGAACAGCTTTAGTTGGGAACCGAACTGAGTAAATCCAGGCAGGAATTGCTCAGCCACAAACTGTCCCTTGAGTTCGGGAATCAGTATCTCGACTTGTAAGCGGGTATAACCATCTGCCAAGGCTGCATTAGTTGCAACTGTAGCTTGAGCGATCGCTTGTTCTAGGGATGTTGGAAATTCTGGCATGAGAGGGGTGAGGGGCGAGGGGCGAGGGGGAAACCTTGCTACTAATAATTAGTAACTTACAGCTAATTTTACAGGCAGCAGGCGTTGTAAAATTTGCTTCAGTACGATTGCTGTCCAGTCTATATCAGCTTCCGTCGTGTATTTGCCAAGTGTCAAGCGGATTGCACCAAAAGCCGCTGATTCACCCATGCCCATTGCTAGTAGGACTTTACTAGGTGAAAGTTTACCACTGTGGCAAGCAGAGCCAGAGCTAATCCCAATTCCGGCAAGGTTCATTTGCCGCACAATAGTTTTACCAGTAATTTTTTGATTGTCCAGGTTGTGGACAGAGAAACTAAGATGATGGGGTAAGCGATCGTGGCGATCGCCTGTAGGAATTAAGTTAGGTGTATCAGCAAGCTCGTGAAATAAGCGATCGCGCAGGTTGATTAAGCGTGGTGTCTCTGAAGGCATTTCTTGTGCCGCCAGTTCTGCTGCGACACCAAATCCGGCGATAATTGGTATTGCTTGTGTTCCCGAACGTAACCGCAGTTCTTGTCCACCACCACCCAGCAATGGTACTAACTCAACCCCTGGACGAATATAAAGCGCCCCAGTGCCTTGAGGACCATAAAGTTTGTGGCTGGAAACGGACAATAAATCGATTGGCAGTTGTTGCACGTCTATCGGTAAGCGTCCTGCTACCTGAACCGCATCTGTGTGAAACAGAACTCCATGAGAACGAGCAATATTTCCTAATGCTGCAATTGGTTGTAGTGTACCTACTTCACTTTGACCATAAATTACCGAAACCAAAACAGTATTTGGTCGGATTGCAGCCTCTAAGTCGAGGGTATTAACTCGTCCTTGGGCATCTACAGGTAAATATGTTACTTCCCAACCCCACTGTTCTAGTAACCGTGCTGGTTCAGTAACTGCTGAATGCTCCACACTGGAAATAATTAGATGCCCAGGTGTAGTATAGCGACGCGCTACACCCATAATTGCCAAGTTGTTTGCCTCTGTACCACCCGAAGTAAAGATGATAGATTCAGCGTTATAAGCATTGAGTAAACCAGCCACCTGCATTCTGGCTTGTTCTAGAACGGTTGCTGCCCGCCCGCCCCATTCATGCAAACTGGAGGGATTGCCCCACTGTTGGGTGAGGACTGTTTGCATAGCGGCGATCGCCTCTGGGCGAGTTGGCGTTGTGGCGCTGTAATCTAGATAAATTTGCATGATTGATCGAGATCTGAACACAAAGGCGATCTACTTGTTCTACTTACAGCATATAGCAGGCAGGGGGGCAGAGGGGGCAGAGGGGGAGATGAGGAGAGGGGGAGAAATTACCTTTACCCTTTACCGCAATACCTCTTTACCCTTTACCCTTTCACGAATTACGAATTACGAATGCGCGAATTTCTACTGTGTGACTGTTGCTAGTTGTTGCTTGAGCTTATCAACATTTACATTGTGCTGATTACTGGCTTCAACTTGAAGCTGATTGCGCCACGCTGTAATCTTATCTTGTCTTTCTCTCAGACGATTGAGAACATAATTGTTGTACTGGGTATTGGGTTGGTTAAGCGCTGCTAATTGGTTTGTTTGGGTAATAATTTGACCTAATTCTCGATTCATTTTTATTGTGATGCAAGCTATTAGACGATTTAGATCGAGAGGAATATTTGTGGCTACTTGGTTTTGATTGACTACACTAACTGTTGTAGAGCGATTCAATTCATTTGTATTCTTGACACCCTCAAAGGCTCGATTGAATTGATTTTCACTGCGAACTGAGAAATACTCTCCCCCACCTGCTTGGGCTACTGCTTTCAACTGCCGTCTATCTGCTCTGTTCACATTCAATCCAATTACATTTACAATTACTTTGGCATTGGATGTGTGTAACGCTCTAGCTGCTGCCACTGGATCGCCATCACAGTTTTCATTTCCATCGGAAACTACATAAACAACATTTTGGTTCGTTGCACTGTCGTAGCTAGAAAAGTTTTGGTTCAAAAGCTCTAATGTTGCGGATAGTGGGGTAAAGCCAGTAGGTTGGAAAGAATCGATAGCTTGAGTAAACCGTAAATTGTCTAACTGGCTAATTGGATAAATAGTTTCAATTCCCGCGCAAGAAATAGCTTTATCTACTTGTTGGTTTGAGCCTTTATGACCATATACAGTTAATCCTACGTGGGCTTCTTTTGGCAAAGAGTTGACAAAAGTAGCGATCGCCCCTTTCGCTATATCAAGTTTTGTTTTGCCTCCGAGTGTGCTAACCATAGAACGGGAAGAATCTACAACAACTAGCACGTTGAGTTGCTTTGAGGATGGTTGTTGTTGAGTTTCACCTGATGCTACTTCATCTAGATTAGCTGCAACTTGTTCCAGGCACTGCTGATAATTCTCACCATACTGAGCTAGTATTTTTTGATAATAAGCTTCAGCTGCATACGCCGCTGTATAACTTGATGCTAAAGATTGAGTATTGGGTTGAGTTATTGCGCTTTGTTGAGTATTCGATGCTGTATAACTTGATGCTAAAGATTGAGTATTGGGTTGAGTTATTGCATTTTGTTGAGTATTCGATGCTGTATTAGTTGATGCTATGGGTAGGGAGTTCTGTTGAGTTATCGCATTCGGTTTATTACTCTGTGGGGTAGGAGTTCCACTTGGATCGGTTGAGTATTGCTTTTGACGCGAATCACAACTTTCAAGATTTAGCAGCAAGAAAGGAAACATCAAAATTAGTAAAGCACGGACAGCAGTTAATTTCATTTTCATTCCTCACCTACGCTGTTTTTATACTGCAATCCTCTATCTTTGAAGGAAATTAATCAAACATAATTGCTTTAAACATCAGTATACTTTTTCATGGAAACTGAATAATCTGTGTATTTGTTTAAGTAGAGGTGGGTTTAATTAAAATATCTATTGTCGCTAGCAAGTTTTTTGGTGAACCCACCCCTACTAACTGGCATGATAAATAAATTGTCTCAGATTGGGAATCATAAATTTGTCTACCTCGTATCTTGACAATAGATCTTGCATCGAGGGATTGCCTGGAGGAACCAGAGTCTCCTAACCCTCAAAGGCAAGGCTAGGTTCCTTGTCACCAAAAAATAGAGTCCTCGCCTCAATTAAAATTGCATCGTAGAGATGCGCGATTGATTGCGTCTCTACAAAATCATGCTTCGGACTTGTTTTGACAACGGTAGCGTGCATTTGTGTGCTGCACGTAACAATTGAATTTTCAACCATGAAGGTTAAATCAGTCTACTGTTTTTGGGAAATATGAATTCATCCACTGGGTAACTTCATCCTACAGATCCATATTTCCGTAAAAGAAATGCATCTAGCTATTTTTGTGCGATCCCGCCTCTACCTGGCAATATTTTTGACATTGATTTTAACCGCTTGTCAAAAGCTTCAATCTCGCAGTATACCTCAAAATCCCCTCCTCCAAGATCCGTATGTTCAGGTTTATTTTAATCACACACAAGGCTCAGAGTATACTGAACCTTATCGCCATCAAACTCGAAGGGGAGACGACTTAGAAAAACAGATAATTGATGCGATCGCTCAGTCTAAATTTTCTGTAGATGTAGCAGTTCAAGAGTTACGCTTACCCAAAATTGCCCAGTCTTTGGTAGAGCGACAAAAAGCCGGAGTTAAGGTAAGAGTAATATTAGAAAATACCTATAGTCGTCCTTGGAGTGAATTCACAAGAGCCGAAGTAAATAAACTCCCACCAAGAGAACGCCAGCGTTACAACGAATTTATTCAGTTAGTAGACCAAAATAAAGATGGTATTGACTCCAACGAAATCAATTCTTCAGATGCTTTAGTAATTTTACATCGAGCAAAAGTTCCTTGGATTGATGATACCGCTGATGGTTCACTTGGTAGCAACTTAATGCACCACAAATTTATTATTGTTGATCGACATAACTTGATTGTTACCTCAGCCAATTTTACTACCTCTGATATTCATGGCGATTTTAGCAATCCTCAAACTACAGGTAATGCTAATAACCTGTTAAAAATTAATAGCCCCCAGTTAGCAGCTTTATTTACTGAAGAATTTAATTTAATGTGGGGATCAGGTAACTTATTAAGCAAATTTGGGTTAAAAAAAACCTACCGACCACCAAAGCAAGTAAAAGTTGGAAACAATACTATAACAGTACAATTTTCTCCCACATCTCCAACTCAACCTTGGGATCAGAGTAGTAATGGTTTGATTGGTAAAATATTAAGTTCATCTCACAAATCTGTAGAATTAGCATTATTTAATTTTTCCGATCAACGCCTTGCTAACATTTTAGAAAACGACAATCAAAAAGGTGTCCAAATTCGAGCTTTAATTGACCCACAATTTGCATATCGACCATATAGCGAAGCCTTGGATATGATGGGATTAAAATTAGGCTGTAAAGATGAAGCAAATAACCATCCTTGGCGACAGCCAATTAAAACTGTAGGTATTCCTCAATTATCTAAAGGTGATTTATTACATCACAAGTTTGGAATTATAGACCAGCAAACAGTAATTACAGGTTCACACAACTGGTCAGATGCAGCAAATAAAGCTAATGATGAAACACTTATAGTTATTAATAATCCTCTAGTTGCAGCCCATTATGAGCAAGAATTTGAACGTTTATACAAGAATGCTCAATTAGGTGTGCCAGCTAGAATTCCGAAAAAAATTCAATCACAAAAACAATGTCCTCAACTACAAGAGGATATGGGGCGTAGTAGTAGGGGCGAGTTCAATAGAGATATCTATAGGAAGCATGACAATCTTGAAAAACCCGCCCCAACAGAAAATACCAATAATCTACAAATGGATCTAAGGCGAAGTAGGGGCGGGTTCAATAGAGATATATATGGGAAAAAAGATATTGAAAAACCCGCTTATACATATCAACCGATTCAAAAAATCAATCTCAATACAGCTACTTTGGAGGAATTAGAATCTCTTCCAGGTGTGGGAAATAAATTGGCACAACGGATAATTGAAGCGCGTCAGCAACAAAAATTTACATCTCTAGAAGACTTAGATAAAGTGCCTGGGGTGGGTGATAAACTGCTGGAGAAATTGAGCGATCGCGTGACTTGGTAACAGCCTTAACATGAATCCAATTATACTATTACCCCTTGTACTTGCTACTAATAGTAATCCTCACCATCTTACCTGGCAAGAGCAACTCAATGAAATTACAGCTTCACCTGTTGTGGACATCCTCACACAGCACTATGCAAGCGTTTCGCAACGACCAGATTTTGGTAAGTACTTCCAACAAGCTAACGTCAAGGGTACTTTCATTTTGTACGACCTCAAAAAAGACCAGTACCTTGTCTACAATTCTAAACGGGCAAACACTCGTATCATTCCCGCCTCAACATTTAAAATTTTCAACTCACTGGTTGCGCTTGAAACTGGCTCCGTGAAGGATGAAAATGAAGTGATCAAATGGGATGGTGTGAAGCGCGAGTTTCCAAAGTGGAACCGAGATCAAACGATGAGAACTGCAATCAAAGACTCGGTAGTTTGGTTCTACCAGGAATTAGCAAGGCGCATTGGTCAGGAACGAATGCAGCATTACATTAATTTAGCAGGTTATGGCAATCGAGACATCAGCGGTGGAATTGATCAGTTTTGGTTGCACGGAGGATTACGCATTTCACCTAAAGAGCAAATTGATTTGCTAGTGAAGTTGTACCACAACCAACTACCCTTTTCCCAACGGACAATGAATATTGTCAAAGATATTCTGCTCAATGAGAAAACAAACAATTATGTATTGAGAGGAAAAACAGGGTGGGCGACGGATTTCACACCGCAGGTTGGCTGGTATGTAGGCTATTTAGAACGTAACGATAACGTCTATTTTTTTGCCCTCAACATGGATATTACTAAGCCAGAAGATACCAAGGCAAGGATAGCTATTACCAAGAGTATTTTGCAGGATATGGGTTTGCTCGACTAGTTTTGGAGAGTTTCTAAGTTGATTTAAAGCGATCGCACTACCTGGTAACAGGCTCAACGCTTGCTATGCTGAAAGTAGCCCTGCATCGCCCATCAAACCTATGTCCCAACAACCTACACGCATCTGTATTCTCGGTGGCGGCTTTGGTGGTTTATACACAGCACTACGCCTTAGCCAGCTACCTGGGGAAAAATCGGAAAAACCAGAAATTGTCCTAGTCGATCAAAGCGATCGCTTCCTCTTCTCTCCCCTACTCTACGAACTCCTGACTGGGGAACTACAAACTTGGGAAATCGCCCCGCCTTTTGCGGAACTCTTGGCTGGTACTGGTGTGCGATTCTATCAAGGCGTGGTGGCGGGAATTGACATCGACGAACAAAGGGTACAGTTACACGATGGTCCAGAAATTCCTTACGATCGCTTAGTACTGGCGCTGGGTGGCGAAACGCCTATGGATATAGTACCAGGGGCGATGTCCTATGCCTTTCCCTTCCGATCGCTTGCAGATGCTTATCGTTTGGAAGAACGGCTAAGAGTGCTAGAAGAGTCGGAAGCAGATAGAATTCGCATAGCAATTGTTGGCGGTGGCTACAGTGGTGTTGAATTGGCGTGTAAGCTATCAGATCGATTTGGAGAAAGAGCTAGAATTCGACTAATTGAACTAACTGACCAAATTTTACGGACTTCGCCAGAATTTAACCGCGAAGCAGCCAATAAAGCACTCGAAGCTAGAGGCGTTTGGATTGATTTAGAAACCAAAATAGAGTCAATGGAACCAAACGCGATCGCCCTAGAATACAAAAATCAAGTTGATACCATCCCAGTAGATTTGGTAATTTGGACGATAGGAACAAGAGTATCGCCAGTTGTGCGATCGCTTTCGCTCAAGCAAAATCAACGCGGTCAACTCACCACTACTCCCACTCTACAAGTAGTAGATCATCCAGAAATCTTTGCTTTGGGTGATTTAGCTGATTGTCGTGATGCTGAAGGTCAACTCGTCCCAGCCACCGCCCAAGCCGCCTTTCAGCAAGCCGATTATACAGCCTGGAATATTTGGGCAAGTCTAAGCGATCGCCCCTTACTTCCTTTCCGCTACCAGTACCTAGGGGAAATGATGACACTGGGAATCAACAATGCCACTTTAACAGGTCTAGGCATAAAACTAGATGGAACTCTAGCACACGTCGCCCGTCGTCTTGCCTACCTGTATCGAATGCCAACTTTAGACCATCAACTTAAAGTTGCATTAAATTGGATTACCCGTCCTATTTTGGAGGCGCTACGCACTAAAGACTAGTACCTAGTAGGGTGGCCATTGCCCACCTTACTTTTTTTATATGGTTCGCCTTTACTTTAACAAGGGTAAAAATATAAATTCTACCAATTCACTCTCTGGACGCAACACATTTGATCCCCCTTCCGTCCCCCAATTCGTCGGGGAAAACTCCTGTCAGCGGAGCTATTAGTATTAGGGGGGCATGGGGGGTCAAATATAGCAAGTATTTAACAAAATCGTATTCCGATGAAGCAACCCAAAGTTATTTTTTTAGATGCTGTTGGTACACTGTTTGGAGTTAAAGGCAGTGTGGGCAAAGTTTATGCAGAAATAGCAGAGACTTTTGGCGTTACAGTTTCAGATGATGCTTTAAATCGAGCGTTTTTTCAAAGTTTTAAAACATCTCCACCGCCTATATTTCCAGGTGTAGACAAGCAAGAAATTCCTAAATACGAATTTGACTGGTGGCATTCAATTGCCTTACACACTTTTCAACAAGTAGGCGTTTTAAATTCTTTTTCGGATTTCTCTGCTTTTTTTAGCGAACTTTACGCTTACTTCGCCACAGCCAAACCTTGGTTTGTTTATCCTGATGTATTAAATGCGCTTGCTAATTGGCAACAATTAGGAATTGAATTAGGAGTTTTATCTAATTTTGATTCTCGACTATACTCAGTTTTGCAAGCGCTTGAACTAGCACAGTTTTTTACCTCTGTTACCATTTCAACCGAAGTAGGCGCAGCTAAACCCCTTCCACAAATTTTTGCAGCTAGCTTAGAGAAACATCATTGTCTAGCCGAAGACGCTTGGCACGTTGGCGATAGTTTTAAAGAAGACTATGAAGGAGCCTCATTAGCTGGGATGAGAGCAATTTGGCTCCAGCGTAGCGAGTAATCTAGTAGGGTGGGCATTGCCCACCATTTCTAGTAGAATAGTCAGCCTCCACCTGAATATACTATTCAATTAGCTATAAGCAGATTGCTGATCTGGTCGATGAATAATTGTCTCCATCACGCGGCGTTTTGACTGCGGTTCTATGCCAAATATCCGCAAATATTCGCCTTCATACTCAGATAAAGCTGTTTCTAAAGCTACAATCGCTTCTGATTCACCAACAATAATCTGACCGCAAGAGAGCCAAGTATTAAGTCTAAACCGCCGCTTATCTACGTGTTCTATGCCAATATGATAACCTTGTGCCAAAAGATGACGCACCTGCTCAAGAGTTTCTAAGCTAATTTGACCAGCTATTACGTCATTGTGACGACTATGATCCATATTAACTTTATAAGGTTCAACAGATTTTTTTGATTCGTACCGAGTTTCGGGGAGGTGAATATTCTCGTTCAGGAAGTAATTATGAGATTGCCAAACAGGATTTGTATTTTGTGCTAATGGAGATTGCACTTGTTTAATTTTTTCTGGCGATGAAGATTGCACTTGTTGAGTTTTTTCTGACAATCCGTTATTACTGCGTGGAGTTGAATTATTCTCCTGCTTTAATGGCTTCTGTTCAATCTGAGGTGGAGAATATTCTTTAAAATATTGATTACCAGATTGCGAGGTTTGATTATACTCCCTGACTAATCCCGAATCTTGCACTCGCTGCTGTTCCTGAACCATAAAGTTACCCATCTCAATTAAGTGAGACAAGCTGAAATCAGGCTTTTTAAATTCTGGTGGCTTTTCTGCACTATTAACTACTCGTAAGGATATGCGCTCAAAACCTACTTGGTGAATAAAGTCGCGGATTTGTTCGTCATATATCCGAGAACGCAAAGCACTAAAGAAGTCAACTGACTGATTTGGAAAAGTATCGACTAGCTGTTCAATTTCCCGCGAAGATAGTCTATCAGAAGCAAAAATTCCTCCAACAATCCCTATCTTGTCATCGCGATCGGGTTCCCAGTAAAATTTCTCCATCCGACCATCTCGAATTAATGGCGCATACAGGGTGGTAAAATCATTTCCTGTAACGATAATTGGTACGCGATGCAAAGGTGTTGAATCATAGCTACCAGGTAGTTGCACATCGGTGGGATTATCAGCAATATTCATCAGTGTGCCATTCACTAGCTGTGTATTTACTGTGTACTGAGTGCCTTCATCGAAGCGTCCTGCACCTGCATCTAAATCGTTGATCATCAGCGCACACATTTTGCCACGCACTCGGATCAATTCTGCTGTTTCCCGATAGCGCAAACGAATTAAACGTGCTGGATCTCCTGCATCTGGACTTTCTAATTCACCACCAGATATGTGAGTTACTTCGACACCCATTTTCTCGAAAGCTAACTCACATTGAAATGTTTTCCCCTCTCCTTTGCGTCCATGAATTCCCAGAATTAGGGGTACTCTGACTCCGGGAAGATCGAGGTAGTTTTTAGTAATGTGAACACCAATTTTGTCAAGAAAGCGTGGAGAAATGTAGTAGCTCATAAATCTGTGGGATAGATGGATCTGCCTAAAATTAATGTTAAATTTTTCTGACTCATGGGTGAAGCATAGATTTCCATATACTCGATTGTTGAGTATTTATGCTTCTTGAATCGCTAATTGCCTAGATGTCTTTTCCTCAAAAAGTTTAGTCTATTTCGGTATGCTTAGTGCTGAAAATGCTTATTTAGATCCACACCGCATACGGTTGAAGAAGATAACAATTTCACATCAAGACCTGGCAAGAACTGGGGGCGAAAACTTTAGAACAGCGCTTTTTTGACGCAATCTGGAGATATCGGGCATATCTCGGTCACAGACCAGATCGACATCAGATGGGTAAAGGGCTGGAGAGTTGCGATCGCCGACTATTAATTGCACTACGTTCTAATTGTGAAAACACTTGAGCATAACTATATTTAGAATACCATTTTTCTATTTCACTATCTCCCAACTTTGAGCAGATTTTGCTGCTTGCAATCAAGCGCGAAACAAAACACTACTCGCCCCTATGCCGTTTATCTTGCCTAGGATAGACCAAGACTAGGCTAAAATTTATACCTACGGGTTGACCGTGATTTTACTCTAGGAAGATGTTCTACAGCCGTTGACTTGCTAATTTCTATTCATAATCTTAGTTTTGCAAAGTTTATTTAGAAGTGTCAATGATTTAACAATTGGTTTTGTCCCCTCACTGTTATGGTGTGAATTTTGTTAAATAAGAGTTCTCGACTTTTGAAAGTAGCGGTTAGCTGGCGCGCTATTAGCCGGATTGCTGTTAGTTTGTCTTCTTAGCAAGATAGTACCTAGCTTTTGGGGAGCTTTAATACTCATGAGTCAATCAGTTACTACACCATTCAAGCTTACAAAGAGTTAGAAAAGTTTTATTCGAGTCCAAATCAAACTTCTCACGCTACGAATTACTCGACTAATACATCTAATACTGCTAATACTGCTAATACATCTAATACTGCTAATACATCTAATAGCCCAACTACCATTCGGTTATACCTGCGCCGATACCTGGGCAGCATTATTGCAATAGTGGTTGTGGTGAATGTTGTAAATGTTGTTGCTTTGGTCTTCATGACATCACGTAATTCTAGTTCTAAAAATAATTCCAGTCCTCCAATTGCTTCGAGTCCTCCTCCAATTGCTTCGAGTCCTCCAACTGCTTCTAATCTTCACCAACCACAATAGTGCCGTATTATTGCGCCTACAGTGGGGACAAGTGCTAGATTATTTACTCAACCTTCTTCATACGCTGATACAGGTAAAAGAATCCCTCAAGATACGAGAGTCTCATTTCTTGGAGAGATGCGTGAATTTGCCGAGATTAGTTTGAGCGATCGCACGACGGGTTGGGTGTTCAACGATCAAATACGTCCTTGTACTAATCCTTAAATAGATTTGTTCATAAATGAAATTTATTTGAACCAATTTATCCAAGCTTCCCAGTTTTGCACTATTTCTGCAAATTCTGTATAACCTGCTGTGGGATGAGCGCCATCATTTGCTTGTGCTTCATTCAGCCAAATATTTGATTTCTCTAATTTAGAAAAAACATCTAAATAAGGCACATTTATTTCGCTACAAACTAAAGCAAACTGTTTAGATAAATCCCTAATTCGATTATTCTGTTCCTCATCTACAACTGGCGCTGGACTTATCATCAAAACCGGATATAATTGTTTAGCTTCACTCAATATTGTCCTCGTGTTTTCGATAGAATCTGCAAAATTAATCCGAGTTTTACCATTTTCTATTGTTGTCTCATTCGTACCAAAACAAAATACAATCCTGCCGTCATATTCTTTTGGTAGGCGATCAGAAACTTCCCTCTGCCAGCGATTTTTTAGTTCAGCACTAGTCTCGCGTCTAACTCCTAAATTGTAATAGGTAATGTCGTAACCTTTTTTATTAGCATTAACACAGATTCTGCCTGCCCAACCAAGGCATTCTGGATCGCCAGTACCGTTAACAAATGATTCGCCAACAAAGCAAATTCTTACTGATGGTAATTTTAACATCTAAAAAATTAGTAGGGTGGGCATTGCCCACCATCCAAATTTAATATAGTGGGCAATGCCCACCCTACTAAAATAAGAGAGGCGGATAATTCCGCCTCTCTTATTTTGGGAATTACTTACATTCCCTTAATTTTTTTCAATTCTTCAGCTTTAGTATCTGCCTTGATTTGGCTTGTGGACGATAAAGCTGAGGATTTGGCACTGCTTGATGTTATCGAAACCAACTACACGAATGTAGCAGTTGGAATACTGAGAACGGCAAGATTGTACTTCGCTCAACACTTCTTGAGTGCTTCTAGCGTTGAACAAAGGTAGCTTCCACATTGTCCAGTAGAATTCTGTTGGATCAGACTTTTCGTTAAACTCAATCGCTGGAATATAACCCTGATTTAAAATGTACTGGATCTGCTTGGCTATTTGAGCATCGCTGAGGGGAGGTAGATAGGATAGAGTTTCGTACCGACGCTCTTTTGGTAGAGTTTGCATAACTTACAAAGATGTGTTTTGCTTTTGTGACTTCGATTTACAATTGGGGGCTAACTGGATAGGTTATCCAAATTAGTCTCGGAGGTGGATTGCTGTTCGGGATTAGAGCTGGGGGTGGATATATCCAGTTGCGTGATTCGCTCTAGATGCTGCTTACGGTGTTCCATGTTCGCTTGTTGAATTCCAGCCAGAACCATTTCTGGCAAGAATTCAACTACTTCCTGCGCTAAGTGTTCCCTGACAATCATGATCCTTAAAGCCAAATCTGGCTTTTCTTGGAACAGGCTTTTAAGGTATGCTTCTCCATCCTGAATTTTGTCTCTTGAGGAAAAGCGATGCAGCCAAAGTGCCAAAGGAGGATTGGTTTCGCTAATCTGAGCCAGAACAGTCCGCACTGCCTGATATGTCAGGTAGCTAGAGAGCGTCTTGGCTGTGTCTTTCGCAATTTGTTTTAGATCCATGCCCCAGCCCCAGCCTTTTGAAGGATGAAGGATGAAGGATGAAGTAATTCTAATTCAGCCTTCAGCCTTCTCACTTCAGCCTTTATTAGACGGTATCCATTGCCTCGAACTCGAACTTGATTTCCTTCCACAGTTCGCAAGCGGCTGCTAGTTCAGGACTCCACTTGCAAGCTTCACGGATCACGTCGTTACCTTCACGGGCGAGGCTGCGACCTTCGTTACGAGCTTGGATACAAGCTTCCAAAGCCACACGGTTAGCGGTTGCACCAGGCGCGTTACCCCAAGGGTGTCCAAGTGTACCACCACCGAATTGTAGTACGGAGTCATCACCAAAGATTTCTACCAGTGCTGGCATATGCCATACGTGGATACCACCGGAAGCAACTGCCATTACACCTGGCATAGAAGCCCAATCTTGGGTGAAGTAGATACCGCGAGACTTGTCTTGCTCAACGTAGTTTTCACGCAATAGGTCAACGAAACCCATTGTAATACCACGCTCACCTTCGAGCTTACCTACAACGGTTCCGGTGTGGATGTGATCGCCACCAGACATCCGCAGAGTCTTAGCCAAAACACGGAAGTGAATACCGTGATTCTTTTGACGGTCGATTACGGCGTGCATAGCACGGTGGATGTGCAGCAACAAACCGTTGGCGCGACACCAGTGAGCCAAGGTTGTGTTGGCTGTGAAACCTGCTGTTAGGTAGTCGTGCATAATGATGGGCATTTTGAGTTCTTTAGCGAACTCAGCCCGCTGCAACATTTGTTCGCAGGTGGGGGCGGTGACGTTGAGGTAGTGTCCTTTGATTTCACCTGTTTCTGCTTGTGCCTTGTGGATCGCGTCAGCTACAAACAGGAAGCGATCGCGCCATCTTTGGAATGGTGCTGAGTTGATGTTTTCGTCGTCTTTGGTGAAGTCCAAACCACCGCGCAGACACTCATATACAGCGCGTCCGTAGTTCTTAGCAGACAAACCTAGTTTGGGTTTGATCGTGCAACCGAGTAAGGGACGACCGTATTTATTTAACTTGTCGCGCTCAACTTGGATACCGTGAGGAGGACCTTGGAATGTCTTCAGGTAAGCTACAGGAATCCGCAAGTCTTCTAGACGCAGAGCGCGTAGAGCTTTGAAACCAAATACGTTACCTACAATCGAGGTCAACATATTGGTAACGGAGCCTTCTTCAAACAGATCCAGGGGATAGGCAACGTAGCAAATAAACTGGTTGTCGTCGCCAGGAACTGGTTCAATATCGTAACAACGACCTTTGTAGCGATCTAGGTCGGTCAGCAAGTCAGTCCATACGGTTGTCCAAGTACCAGTAGACGATTCTGCTGCTACTGCTGCTCCAGCTTCTTCGGGGGGAACTCCTGGCTGAGGAGTGACGCGGAATGCCGCCAAGATATCTGTATCTTTTGGTGTGTAATCTGGGGTGTAGTAAGTTAGTCTGTAATCCTTAACCCCTGCCTGATACCCAGTTTTGGTCTGAGTCCTTGTTTGAGCGTAAGACATAATTCCCTTCCAAGAAGTCACTCTCTTCCACTTGCTAAAATCGCAAGTTTTTCTTGCTTACTAGCAAGTTCTTCACAATAATATCAAGATTCAGATAAGTTATTCTTCGATAGTTTTTAATTTACCTATAAGTTTTATTTATTTTATGTTAAATATCGTTAAAATCAGTTATAGTTATTTAAATAAATTAACAATAAAAGAGTTAAAATTGTGTATGAGCAGCCTGTAATGACTAAATGTTCGTTGTAATGTTACAAACGCTTAAAATAATTTAACTTATACTTACATATTGCAGCAAAAGAAGTTTATTGCAAATCTCGCCTTTGAACTTCCTTTCAAAGAACCAAAGCTCAAGTTCATTAAAATAAACGAGAAAGGCATTCCAAAGCTACTGGTTCCTTGGGTTTAAACTCCTGGCGGGTGCGACTAAATAAAACTGATATGGCAGTTACAACCTGGCAATTGATGCAATTGAAACAACAAGGTCGCCCAATTGTGGCTTTGACAGCTTGGGACTATGCCACAGGTCGATTATTGGATGCAGCTGGAGTAGATTTAATTTTGGTGGGGGATACTTTGGCAGTGATGCTGGGGTATGAAACGACGCTACCAGTAACACTGGAGGAAATAATTCACCATGCTTCATCTGTGCGTCGAGGTGTGAAACGAGCTTTATTAGTGGTAGATTTGCCGTTTTTGACTTATCAGGAAAGCAGTGGGCAAGCAATGCATTCGGCTGGTAGGGTGTTGAAAGAAACAGGCGCGCAAGCGGTGAAGTTGGAAGGGGGATACCCTGCGATCGCTCACACTGTGGAGCAATTAGTACAAGCTGGTATTCCCGTGATGGGGCATATTGGTTTGACTCCCCAATCTATACATCAGATGGGGTTACGACAGCAGGGAAAGACACCACTAGCAGAAAAGAGGATTTTAGAACAAGCGATCGCCCTCGAACAAGCGGGAGCTTTTAGCATAGTATTAGAACATATGCCAGCCGAGTTAGCTTCCCAGATTAGTCAAAAGTTGACAATTCCTACTATTGGTATTGGTGCAGGACCCTACTGCGATGGTCAGGTATTAGTTACTTCTGATTTGCTAGGTTTGTCTGAACGGCAACCACCGTTTGCTAAAGTATATGTAAATTTAAGTGAAGCAATTACTCAGGCTGTACAAAGTTATGCTGTTGAGGTGCGAGAGCATAAGTTTCCAAAATAGTGGCTAGTGGAATCGGTGAATTTTGGATTTCGGAGCCTTGGATTAAAATTTCTCCCTTGCCCCTGAAGCTCCCTTACTCCCTTACGGGCGGGTTGATCAGACATACTTGTGAACAAACAGATAACTTGTTTAAACCCGCTTCTACCTAGTCCCTGCTAAATACTTGTGCAACTGTTGAGCAAGTACCTGAACATGGGGCTTTCTGAGCATAGTCAGGTGATTACCAGGAATGAAGTGAACTTGTACACCGGACGACGTTGCTAGTTGGCTCCAGCCTAAAGTTGAATCATCAGATTTCTTTTGTGCAAGACTTGTTCTAAATAGAGCGATCGCATTTGGGTAAGGTTGAGGTACGTACTTCAAGGTAGCTTCGCTATTGGCATAAAAAATCCTCATTAACCGATGAATAGTTAGCTCGTCCATCATTCGTAAAAGTGTTTCCTGGGGAATGAGATGGTTAATGGTTGCTCGTTCTAAGGAGGATAGCCATGTGTGAGGAGTAATAATTTTCTTGCTAATTAGTGACCAGTAATCCAGCAAGAACGGATAAATAGAGCGGGTTACTGTAGTTAGGAGAAACTTTAAACCATCGCACAACGAAAGTTGATTGCTGGCGACAGGAGCTAGGGTATCTAATATTGCCAGCATCACTTGCTCTCCTGCTCGGTGTAACTGTTGCGCCATCTCATATGCCACTAAACCGCCAAAAGACCAGCCACCTAGTTGATAAGGTCCTTGCGGCTGCACCATCCGCAATGCTTTGATGTAGTGACTAGCCATATCCTCAATGCTAGTTAATGGTGAATGCAAACCGTCTATACCGTAGGGTTGCAGTGCGTAGAATGGCTGATCGGTTCCTAAATGATACGCGATCTCGTAGTAGGGTAAAACAACGCCAAAGATGGGATGGACGCAGAAAAATGGTGGTTTGTCACCCGCGCTCTGGAGCGCTACTAAGGGAGACCACGTTAGGGGATCTTGGTTAGGATTTTCATGCTTGTCAATCAGAGGGGCAAATTGCTCAATGGTAGGTTTAGCAAATAGGTCAGATAAGGGCAAGTTTTGCTCAAATTGTTGATTTATCTGCTCTAATAAGTGGATTGCTTGTAGGGAATCTCCACCCAATTCAAAAAAATTATCCTGTATTCCCACTTGCTCAAGCTTAAGGATCTTTGCCCAAAGCGAGGTCAAAGATGCTTCATTTGCAGTTCGAGGAGCAATCAAGGAACGATCTATGTTACCAATAATCGGTTTTTTTAAGGCACTTCGATCTACTTTGCCACTAGGAGTCAGTGGTAGGCACGACAGTACTACAAAAGCTGAAGGAATCATGTAATCTGGTAATTTTTCCTTCAGAAAGCTCCTCAGCTGGGCGGTTGTCAGTGTTAAATCTGAATTGAAGACCAGATAGGCTACTAGTTGTTTATTGCCATCATCTTCACAGGCTATAATGTGGGCTTCTCGTACTGCTGGATTTTGGCATAATAGGCTTTCAATTTCTCCCAATTCAATACGGTAGCCGCGAATTTTAACTTGATAATCCAGCCGACCTAAAAATTCAAGATTGCCGTCGGGAAGGTAGCGGACTAGATCTCCGGTTTTATACAAGCGGGTAGGAGAAGGAGGGGGAGATGAGGGGATAAGGGGATGGGGAGACATTTCTACTCTCCCACTCTCCCCCTCTCCCACTCTCCCACTCTCCCACTCTCCCAAGAAGGGATTGGGAATAAATCGTTGTGCTGTTAAGTCTGGCTGATTGAGGTAGCCTCGTGCTAAACCTACTCCACCAATGTATAATTCACCTGGAATACCGATCGCAACAGGTTGGAGATGAGCATCAAGAACGTAGATTTGAGTGTTGGCGATCGCTCTCCCAATTGAGGATTTGTTGCTACTATCAGTTACACAAGCAACGGTAGACCAAACAGTTGTTTCCGTTAGTCCGTAGGCATTGAACAAGCGCCTCCCACCTGCCCAATGAGCCATGTCTGGTGAATAAGCCTCCCCCGCAGAAATCAAAGTTTGCAGTTGGGGCAATTGTGTCGGTGGTAAAGTCTTTAGTACGGCAGGCGGAAGGGTAGCATGGGTAATGGCGTGATGCCGTAGATAGGAAATCAATGCAGATCCTAAACGTGCTTCTTCTGGTATTAGGTAGAGTGTTGCACCTACGCCCCATGCCATGAGAATCTCAAAGATGGAGGCATCAAAGCCCAGTGAGGCAAATTGTAGAATACGGTGTTCTGGTTTGGTATCGAAGGTTTGTATCTGTGCTTGAGCTACATTGCACAGTCCAAGATGTTCGACCAAAACTCCTTTGGGTTGTCCGGTTGAGCCAGAAGTGTAAATTACATAGGCGAGATTTGTGGATGTTACGCCACTGATCGGATTTTCCCCGCTTTGTTGTGCGATGATTGGACGAGCGCGATCAAGGCAAATTAATTGACAATTTTTACAATAGAGGTTATAATCTGCGGCTGATTCGTTAGAATCGTAATCCGCCCAGAAATTAATTTCCGAGCTAATAGCACAAGTGGGTTCAAACCTACTAGAACACGGATCGTTTGTTGGTTTTAATTGAAGGAAGCTATGAGACAGGGAATTTATTCCTTGTCTTTCATGGAAGGGGAATAGGGGGGCTAAGGATTGTTGCGTTAGCAGGATAGATACTTGGGAATCCTCTAACATGAACTTCAGGCGTTGGGGTGGATAGGTAGGATCTAAGGGTACGTAGGCTCCTCCAGCTTTGAGAATTCCTAAAATGCCCACTATCATCTCTATGGAACGCTCGATACAAATGCCGACTTTAACCTCTGGCGCTACTCCAAGTTTTTGCAAATAGTCTGCTAGTTGGTTACTGCGACGATTCAATTCAAGATAGGTTAGTTGCTCATCTTGATAAACAGCTGCGATCGCGTTGGGGGTATTATTTACCTGTTCCTCAAATAATTGATGGATACACTGGGGGAGGCAGTAGGGAGTAGGGAGTAGCTCGAAAAACGAGATGTGGTTTCCTCTGCTCGGAACTTCGTAAGAGAGGGAGTAGGGATTTTCTTGACTATTGGCTCCCCGCTGATTCGTGTTGTTCCACTCAACTAGCAACTGATGGCGTTCGGTTGCTGTCAAGATTGGTAAACTTGCCAGTCTTTGATCGGGATTAATCACAATTCCTTCTAGCAGGGTTTGGAAATGTCCCAGCATTCGGGTGATGGTGCTGTGATCAAAAAGATCGGTACTATAAATTACTTGCCCTTTCAACCCATTTGGGCTTCGCCACAGATGAAACTCTAGATCTAACCTGCTAGTACCGTTGTCAAACTCAAACTGACTCAAAGCTAGTCCAGGTAGCTCTAAAGCGGTAATCGGTGTGTTTTGCAAAGCGATCGCCACACAGAACAAAGGATGTCTGCTTGTTTCCCGCAGGGGGTGGAGTTCCTGCACTAACTTCTCGAAAGGCAAATCCTGATGAGCGATCGCTCCTAGTGTCACCTCGCGCACTCGTTTCAACAGTTCCCTAAACGTAGGGTTGCCAGATAAATCTGTCCGTAGCACTAAACTATTGACAAAAAAACCGATTAATGGTTCTATCTCAGCACGATTGCGGTTGGCTATGGGTGATCCAACAGCAATATCTTCTTGCCCTGTGTAACGATATAACAACGTTTGAAATGCTGCCAGCAGGATCATGAACAGAGTCACGCCCTCTTGACTTAGTTCCTCCAGGGTTGCCGTTAGGCTAGTTGACAACTCAAAATTTTGGGTTGCGCCTCGGTAGCTAGGCTGGGCAGGTCGAGAATGGTCAGTGGGGAGATTTAAAATTGGAAGATCGGCTAGTTGCGATCGCCAGTAGGATAGTTGTGACTCTAGTACTTCCCCTTGCAACAATGAGCGTTGCCAGTGGGCGAAGTCAGCATATTGGATAGGCAGAAGAGGCAAAGGGGAAGGTTTGCCTGCATTGAAGGCAGCGTAAAGAGTGCCAATTTCTCGCACCAGAATGCCAATTGACCAACCATCGGCAATGATGTGGTGTAGATTCAACAGCAGGATATAGTCAAATGCATCTATTTGGAATAATGTCAACCGTAGCAGAAGGTCTGCGCCCAGATTGAAGCTATGTTGTGAAGAGGCGATCGCTTGTTGTCTTGCTGCTGCTTCGCGCTCACTTGCGGGTAAATAACGTAAGTCTACAATCGGCAGAGATACACTTGCTTCCTCCACAATCACTTGATTGAGTTGTCCCTGGGTCATTTCAAAGGTTGTCCGTAAAACTTCGTGACGGCGCACAATTTCGTTAAATGTTTGCTCTAGGGCAGTAATATTGAGGTGTCCAGTTAGGCGAATAGCCGCGGATATGTTGTAAAAGGGATTTCCAGGCGCTAAGGAGTTAAGAAACCAAAGTCGCTGCTGAGCGAACGATGCAGGAAACACGAATTCATTGTTCAAGACAGAGCTGTTAGAAGTCATAGTAATTCGTAATTCGTAATTCGTAATTGTCCCCTTGTCCCCTTGTCCCCACAGCGAACCCTCTCCCACTCTCCCCTACTCCCTCTTTGGGTTGAGTGAAGAGCGTAGGCGGCGATGAGCATCACGAGAAAGAGGAACAATCCCTGGATCTTGTTGTTTTACCTGCACAGTTTGTAATTCTTCAATAACTTTGGCAAGTGGGGCGATCGCTTTTTCTTCAAACACACTGCGTAAAGGTAACTCTACACCGAAGGCATCGCGGATACGGGAGATGAGCAAAGTTGCTAGTAGTGAATGTCCCCCAAGATCAAAGAAGTTGTCATGAATCCCCACGCGCTTGATTCCTAGTAGATCAGCCCAAATACTTGCCAATTTCTGCTCAATGGGCGATCGCGGTGCAGCAACATCCCCCCAATCTCTTTTCACCAAGAAGGGTGCACTTAGCGCACGACGGTTAACTTTGCCGTTGGCACTCAGAGGTAGTGCGTCCAACACCACAAAGGCAGAAGGAACCATATATTCAGGTATATTTTGCTCTAAGTAACTTTGTAGTTGGGACGGAAGGTGACGAGCGAACTGTGCCTGTAAAGGATTATTTGCATAAGTTTCCCAAGCACGAGCTGACACCTGCTCTTGTAATTGCCCTAACACAATCCTTTTTGTTACAGATTGGGGAAGAAAAATTACATCATAAGAACCTGTGGTATCTGCATTTGACCAACTCACGTCAACTGTATAAGGTAGTTCGGCGGCTAGGTTCCACCAATCTTGTGGATCAATGGCTGATTGTGCAAGCGGATGTAGCGCATCGCGCATTTGACCTGCGGTTTTAGGTGCTTCCGTTTCTGTCAACAACCATTCTGCCGTTTTGACTGCTGCAATGACACGGGCATTCGGAATTCCTGTGATCTTAAGTACAGATGGTTGAGTTTCAACTAGATGCTGACGCACCTTTACCATGCTCAAATTGTCCCCAGTCCAATTTAGTTGATCCCCCCTTTCCCCTTTGCCTTTTCCCTGCTCCCCTGGAGCTTCAATATGCAAAATCACGTTATAGCGAAACTGAGTCAATTCATTGTGATATCGACCTGGTGTAAGCAGAACTTGAACATGACTAATTCTTTTCAAGCGCTGTTTTAAGGCGTGAAAGAAAGCCGGATCGATTACTAGTTCCGTTTCCTGAAATATCGCCCCTCTAAGTTGCTGCTGCAACTGCTCTCGACTAACAGTACTGTCTGCTTGATGTAATGCAACCGCAGCATGGAAAGCTGACAGCAGGGGTAGACTTCGCACATCTCCAATAAAGACAAAGCCACCAGGTCTGGCAGTATCAATTGCACACTCAAGTACTTGCAGTAGATAATCCAGGCTAGGAAAGTACTGCACAACCGAATTGAGAACGATCGCATCAAAGGTGTTTGCTTCTATACCTTCAAAGTCAGTCGCCATTTTCTCAAGCAACTTTACCCCAGGAATTGCCCTGGTTGCTAATTGCTGCTCAAGGTATTGGATGGACACTGGTGAAAAGTCAGTTGCCCAGTACTGAGCGCAGTGTGGTGCAATTTGAAACAGCAGTAAACCTGTACCGCAACCAATTTCTAATACTCGCAGGGGCTGCAAAGCCAAAATCTGCTCTACGCGATCGCTCACCCATTGTCGCATTTCCAGGGCTGGTATGGGTTGACCTGTATAGCTACTATTCCAGCCTACAATATTGAAAGTAGAATCGCGCTCGATATCGGACTGGCGATAAGTCTGATCGTAGAGATTTTGCCAAGTCCTAATCTGCTCATTAGACAATAATTCTCGTTCCTGAGTGTAGTCCTGATTTGGTACAATGTAAGCGATGATGCGCTGATCTGATTGGTTCTCGTGGGAGCGAGCGATCGCCACCGCTTCTCGTACTGTCGGATGTTGACGCAATAATGCTTCAATCTCGCCTAACTCAATCCGAAAGCCCCGAATCTTCACCTGATCGTCAATGCGACCAACAAATTCAATATTTCCATCGGGAAGATAGCGGGCGAGATCTCCGGTTTTGTAAAGACGCTCGAAAGGATGAAGTGTAAAGGATGAAGAAGGAAGTGAATTTTCTGTTTCATCCTTCATACTTCCTTCTTCAGCCTGTGTGAAGGGATTGGGAATAAATCGCTCGTGGGTTAATTCAGGACGGTTCAAATATCCTCGCGCCAGTCCATCACCACCAATGTACACCTCACCAACTACGCCAATCGGCACAGGTTGAAGGTGAGCATCTAGCAGGTAAATTTGAGTATTAGCGACAGGACGACCAATGGAGGGCTTGTCATAATTGTTACCGGAAGCCGCGCTAATTGGGGCAACGGTTGCCCAAATTGTTGCTTCTGTTGGTCCATAGGCGTTGAAAAAGCGACGATTTACAGCCCATTGCTTCACAATCTCGTTAGAACAAGCTTCACCGCCAGAAATGACCGTTTGCAGAGTTGGCAATTGTGCTGCTGGTAAAACTGCCAAAACCGCAGGGGGGAGTATAGTAGTGTCGATCGCCTTTGATTGCAAGAAATGAACTAATTCAGATCCAGGTAAACGGGCTGATTTGGGAGGAATATGAAGGCTAGCACCAACTCCAAACGCCAACCACATCTCGAATATGGATGCATCAAAACCCAATGAGCTAAATTGCAGAATGCGATTTTGTGGTTGCATTTTGAAGGCACGAATTTGAGCTTCGATTACATTACAAAGCCCTCGATGCTCTACTAAAACGCCTTTTGGTTTTCCAGTTGACCCAGAAGTATAAATGACGTAAGCTAGGTTATTTGCTGTTACACGGATATTTAGAGTTTGCTCGCTGTAGGTGGCGATGGTTTCCCAATCAGTATCTAGGCAAATCAATTTTAGATTTACGAATTGGGGTTTCCCCTCAAAAAGCGAAGCTAGCGATCGCTGTGTCAGGATAATTTTTACCCCAGTATCTTCTAGCATAAATGCGAGGCGATCGCTGGGATAATTTGGCTCAAGAGGTACATAAGCTCCCCCAGCCTTCAAAATCCCCAGTATACCTACTACCATATTGAGCGAAGGCGAGATACAAATTCCTACTAAAACTTCCGGCGCAACGCCAAGTTTTTGCAAGTAGTGCGCTACTTTGTTTGCGCGTCGATCCAATTCCTGATAAGTTAATTGCTCATCTTCAAAAGTAACGGCAATAGCATCGGGCGTTCGTGCTGCTAAGTCCTCAAATAGTTCGTGACACAAGCGCTTTGGATAATTGCACTGTGTCTGATTCCATTCCACCAGTAGCTGATGGCGTTCGGCTGCACTGGGTAGAGGTAAATCTGCAATTCGGGCATCGGGATTAGTAACAATGCCTTCTAACAGCGTTTGGAAGTGAGTAATAAATCGGGCGATCGTTGCAGCATCAAACAAATCTGTGTTGTATGCAACAAACCCACTCAGTCCTTCTGATGGTTCCTCCCACAACCCACTCAACCCGTGTCCACACTCCCACAAATGCAACTCTAGATCGAAGCGGGTAGTAGTGACATCAAACTTCAGTGGGTTCAGTGTCAAGTTGGGTAACTCCAGTTTTTGCATCGGGGCATTCTGGAGAGCAAAGACGACTTGAAACAATGGGTTACGGCTGGGTTCTCGCAGGGGGTGCAACTCCTCCACCAACTTCTCAAAAGGTAAATCCTGATGGTCGTAAGCTGCCAGTGTACGCGATCGCACTCGTGCCAAAAGTTCCCGAAATGTGGGATTATCGGATAAATCCACACGTAACACCAAGCTATTGACAAAAAAGCCGATTAATGCTTCTAGCTCACTGCGATTGCGGTTGGCAATGGGGATTCCGACTGCAATATCGGTTTGTCCGGTGTAGCGATATAACAAAGTTTGAAATGCTGCTAGCAGGATCATGAACAGAGTCACGCCTTCCTGACTTAGAGCTTCAAGGGAAGCAGTTAGGCTTTTTGACAACTCTATATATTGTGTTGCGCCTCGGTAGGTTGGATGTGCAGGGCGAGGTCGGTCAGTAGGAAGATTGAGGATCGGAAGATCGGCTAGTTGCGATCGCCAGTAGGACAGTTGCGACTCTAGTATTTCCCCTTGCAACCATTGTCGTTGCCAGTGGGCAAAATCAGCATATTGGATGGGCAAAAGAGGTAAGGGAGACGGTTGATTTGCAGCAAAAGCCGTGTAGAGTGCTACTAGTTCTCGAATCAGCACACCCAGCGACCAACCATCAGATACAATGTGATGCAGATTTAACAACAGGACATATTCAGATTCGTCTAATTGCAACAACTTCACTCGCAGCAGCGGATCAGCAGCCAGATTAAATGGACGCGATGCTTCTTCTGTGGCAATTTGCTGGGCGGCTAATTGTCGCTCTAGGGCAGGTATATGCCGCAAATCGACAATAGGTAGAGATACATTGACGTTGGCAGAAATAATTTGAGCAGGTTGTCCGTCTACCTTGACAAAATTGGTACGTAAGGCTTCATGACGACTGACGATCGCATTAAACGCAAGCGATAAAGCTTTTTCGTCAAGCTTTCCTTTGAGGCGAATCGAGAAAGGTACATTGTAGAAAGGATTTTCAGGTACTAACTGATCTAAAAACCACAATCGTTGTTGAGCGAATGACAGAGGTAATACGCGATCGCGTGACACGGGTACAAGCTGCACTCTTTTGAACTGAGAATTTGTCTGATGCAGCAGAGCGATCAAATCGGATTTGCGCTTGGCGATTTCGGCACGTAACTGAGGGGTTAACACTCCTTGGGGAGCATTGCAGCGCAAGCTTTCATTTTCCAGGTAAACCTGAATATCTAGATCGCGTAGGTGAGCTAGAAATTCAACAGTGGTCAAAATTCCACCTCCTCACGATTTGGACTGGCAATTGTCTCGGTATCAGCCTGTAATTTCTTATTTGCCCCACTCATTGCTTCAATATACTGTGCCAACGCTGCGATCGTAGGTGTCTCAAATATATTACGCAGTGGCATTTGTACCCCAAAGCGATCGCGGATTCTTGAAACTAGCTGCGTGGCTAAAAGTGAATGTCCACCCAACTCGAAGAAATTATCGCTGATGCCTACTTGTTGTCCTAAAATTTCCGTCCATATCTGCACTAACTGGGCTTCAACTGAAGTTCGCGGGAAAGATTTAATTTCTGGCAATCCAACTGTAGTAAAATCCGGTGGGGGGAGTTTTTGACGATCTACTTTACCATTGGGTGTTAGCGGCAACGACTCTAAGACTACAAAGGCAGCAGGTAGCATAGAACTTGGCAGCTTGGTCTTGAGGAAACTTTGTAGCTCGCTGGCTATTAGGTTTTGCTCCTGATTAGCAACTATGTAAGCAACTAAACGGCGATCGCCGGAGATATCCTCCCTTACTACGACAACAGCTTCTTGCACTGCCGGATGCTGGTTTAAGACGGTTGAAATCTCGCCCAACTCAATCCGAAAACCTCGGATCTTCACCTGATCATCGCTACGCCCAATAAATTCAAGATTGCCATCAGGAAGATAACGGGCGAGATCTCCGGTTTTGTAAAGTAGGGGCGGGCTTTTCAAGATTGTTTGTTTTCCAATAGGTATCTCTATTGAACCCGCCCCTACTAATGCGTTCTTTCCACAAAAAGGATTAGAGATAAACCGTTCATTCGTCAAATCAGGACGATTTAGATAGCCTCGCGCCAATCCATCACCACCTATATATATTTCTCCTATAACACCAATGGGGACTGGTTTTAGGTGGGGATCTAGTAGATAGATTTGGGTATTGGCGATCGCCCGTCCAATTGGAATTGATCGATCTGGTACATCTTGCACTTCATACCAGCAAGTAAATGTAGTATTTTCAGTAGGTCCATATACGTGTAGCAAATGTTCAGGCGCACCTTTGTGAACTTCTTTCACCCACCTCACGTCAACCGCTTCACCACCAAAAAGTAAGTAGCGCAATGAACTAAAAGCCGATGGAACTTCCCGCGCCAAAGAGTTAAATAAGGCTGTTGTCAAAAACAGGACGCTGATTTGTTGCTGTCGAATCTCTTGGGCAAAGTCTTGGGGGGAAAGTATAACGTCTCGATTGATACCAATTAATTGCGCTCCATTTAGAAGTGCGCCCCAAATCTCAAAGGTTGCTGCATCAAATGAAATGTTGGAGCATTGAGCGACTTTATCTTCAGGTTCCCATGTGATGTAGTTAGTGTTGCACACTAATCGATTCACGGCTCGATGAGGTACTGCCACGCCTTTTGGTGTTCCCGTTGAGCCAGAGGTGTAAACTACATAGGCGAGGTTATCTGCGGTTGTCTGGTTACTTAGGTTTTCCTCGCTATAGTGCGCGATCGCTTCCCAATCCCTCTCTAGGCAAACAACTTTTAGATTTTGGATTTTAGCTCCCCCCTTGATCCCCCTCCCGTCCCCCTTTTTAAGGGGGAAGCCAGAGGAAGCTACGCTATTAAGTTCACGGGGGGCTGGGGGGATCTGATTTTGGATTGATTTAGTCTGCTCTTTTAGAGAATTGATTTGTGAATCTTCACCAGTAGTCCCCAATTCAAAATCTTGCTGTGTTAGCAATATAGATACCCCAGCATCTTCGAGCATAAACTGCAATCGCTCTGAAGGATAGGTTGGATCTAGAGGAATATAGGCTCCTCCAGCTTTCAGGATACCTAGCAAACAAGCTACCATTACAGGGGAAGGCTCCATACAGACACCTACCAACGTTTCACAACCTACACCCATTTTTCGCAAATAATGCCCCAGTTGGTTACTACCGTTGTTTAATTCCTGGTAGGTAAATTGTCGATCTGCATAGCGCACTGCGATCGCATTTGGTTTTTGTGCTGCGATCGCTTCAAACAATTGGTGAATACATAGATTATTTGGATAATCACGCTCGGTTTGATTCCACTCAACTAAAAGCTGATGCTCTTGTGCGTAGCTCAAAAGAGGAAGATCTGCTAAATGGGTATCGGGATTAGCAACAGATCCAGTTAATAGCGTTTGAAAATGCCCTGCCATGCGAGCGATCGTATCCGCTTCAAATAAATCAGTGCTGTATACTAAAACACCCCGCAATCCCTCCGACTGCTGCCAAGAGTCCCCCCACAGGTTTCTAAAGTTTGAGCCACACTCCCACAGATAAAGCTCTAAATCAAACCGAGTGGTTGTCGTCTCAACCTGATAAGGCGAGAGCGTTAGCCCAGGTAGCTCTAATTGCTCCATTGGTGCGTTCTGAAGTGCAAACACCACTTGAAATAATGGATTACGGCTAAGGCTGCGTTCTGGGTGCAATTCCTCTACCAGCTTCTCGAAGGGTAAATCTTGATGAGCATAGGCTTCTACTGCAATCTTTCGCACTCGTAAGAGCAATTCTCGAAAGGTAGGATTGCCTGATAGATCGGTTCGCAGAACTAAACTGTTGGCAAAAAAACCGATCAAGTTCTCCAACTGTTGCCGATTGCGGTTGGCGATGGGCGATCCTACGGCTATGTCTGTCTGTGCGGTGTAGCGATACAGCAGTGTTTGAAAAGCTGCCAGTAACGTCATAAACAGCGTTACGCCTTCTTGCTGACTCAGTGCCAAGAGTGCTTGGGATAAATCCTTGGGCAATTCTAGCAACTGGGTAGCTCCTCGGTAGCTTTGGGCTTGAGGGCGGGGGCGATCGCTTTGGATCTCCAGTAAGGACAGATTCTTGAGCTGCGATCGCCAGTAGGACAGTTGCGACTCTAGCACTTCTCCTTGCAACCACGAGCGTTGCCAATGGGCAAAGTCTGCATATTGAATCGGCATTACTGGCGACGGTAAAGGTTTTTGGGCATATTCGGCAGTGTAGAACAATCCCAGTTCTCGAATCAGTAAGGCGATCGACCACTCATCAAAGACAATATGGTGCAGATTGATAATTAGCACATACTCTGTTTTGTCTAGTTGCAGCAGTGTTACTCTTAGCAAAGGTCCAGTAGCTAGGTTAAAAGGCTGCCCGATCTCCTGTGTAATTAACCGTTGTGCTGCTGCATCTCGATCGCAAACACATTGCTGCTGTAAATCAATCAGCGACAGCGGTATTCTCTGGTGAGGCGCAATTATCTGTACAGGTTGCCCCTCCAAGGTTCCAAAGGTAGTACGTAATACTTCGTGGCGCTGCACAATCTGATTAAAGCTTTCTTCTAGCGCCACCAGGTTCAGATCACCTGTAAGGCGTATTACAGTTGGCACATTGTAGAACGAAGTGCCAGGAAATAACTGATCGAGAAACCAAAGCCGCTGTTGTGCAAATGATGCAGGAAAGACAAAAACTTCTTCAGAGTTGGGGGCTGCTCCTGCTTGGGTCATCAAGGAATCTACCTGTGATCGCTTACTCTTTTTAACGGAGGTGAAGTATAAAATTGATCTACATTTAGATAGATTATCAGTTACCTGTTAGCTGTTAGCGGTTAGCTGTTGGCTGTTAGCTGTTATCAACTGCCAACTACTAGTTACCTGTTATTTTTGTTGTATTATTAAATACAAAGATCATAGTAATTCTATTTAAGATTGATAAATATATAATTCTTACCTTAGATAGTTTAGACTTATGCCATTTGGTTTAATTGCTGCAACAAATCTAAGAGCTAAAACTCTCTCCCACTCAGCCTTTCCTAATCCAAAATCTAAAATCTAAGATCTAAAATCATATTATGCTATTTACGCCCCTTAATTTCCTGCTTCAGTGGCTGACTGGACTCTTATCTATTGCACTACTGGGAGGAGGAATTTACATTGTCCATCAATGGTATGAGCGAGAACTGATCGATCGCGCCTGGTTGATATTGGGATTAGCAATGTCTACCTGGTCGTTGGTGGGATTTCTTCCGGTTTCCTTGCTGCTGCGTCGTCCTGGTGCTGATGAACCAAAAGCAATGCGTAGCGGGATTGTACAACGAATAGCCCGACCAGACGGTAGCGAAATTCAAGTCGAGTTTTACGGTTCACCCGATGCTCAACCAATTATCATGACTCACGGTTGGGGACCAAATAGCACTGTCTGGTACTACGCAAAGCGACAACTGGCTAACCATTTTCGCTTGATTGTATGGGACTTGCCAGGGTTGGGAAAATCTAGTAAGCCAAAAAACAAGGATTACTCAATAGAAAAATATGCTCGTGACTTGGAAGCAGTTATATCTCTGGCAGGTGACAAGCCTGTGATCTTGCTAGGACATAGCATGGGTGGTATGATTATACTCACATTCTGTCGCCTGTTTCCACAGTATCTAAATCGTCAGGTTGCAGGTTTAATTTTAGTAGACACTACCTATACCAATCCGGTCAAAACTTCCATCTTCAGCAAATTTCTACAAGCTATACAAAAGCCTTTGATAGAGCCTTTGCTGTATGTGGCGATCGCTCTGTCGCCTCTACTATGGTTAATCAGTGGCTTAAGCTATCTCAATGGTTCGATGCACATCACGACCGAAATATCTGGCTTCACAGGCAAAGAAACACGAGGTCAACTCAACTTTTCAACCCTATTAGGTCTACGCGGCTCACCTGGCATACTAGCAAGAGGGATGCTGGCAATGTTGAAATTCAATGAAACGGCAACTTTGCCAACTATTAATATTCCAGCTTTGGTAATTGTAGGAAAAACAGACATCGCAACCGTTCCCGCAGCCAGCAAACATATGAGCATTGACTTACCTCTGGCTGAACTTGCAATCCTACAACCTGCTGGACATATGGGATTAATGGAGCGAAACGAACAATTTGCCTCGCTAGTTCGTTCGTTTAGCACAGGCTGTTTAAGCTCCAAATGATAAGTCATAAAATGGAAAAAGCCCCCGTGTAGGGATTTCTTGAAGGCGAATTCAAATGGTACAGACATCATCTAAACCCTTGACGTTGGAAGAGTTTCTAAAGCTACCAGAAACGAAACCAGCCAGTGAGTACATTGACGGTCAAATCATTCAAAAGCCAATACCCCAAGGAAAGCACAGTGTAATTCAAGGTGAGTCACTATCTGCGATTAACGCCGTTGTGAAATCTCGGCGCATTGCACGAGCTTTCCCTGAATTACGGTGTACGTTTGGTGGACGGTCAATAGTGCCTGATGTGTCCGTGTTTGTTTGGGGTAGAATTCCCCGTGACGAGAATGGCGAAATTGCCAACGTTTTCCGATTGGCTCCTGATTGGACGATTGAAATCCTGTCGCCTGACCAAAGCCAAACTAAAGTCACAAAAAATATTCTCCACTGCCTCAAGTACGAGACTCAAATGGGCTGGCTGATCGATCCAGATGAACAATCTGTGTTTGTTTATACACCTAAGCAACAGCCAGAAGTGTTTGAGTCACCAGAGGCAATACTTGCTGTACCATCTTTTGCAAATGGACTACAGCTCACTATAAAAGACGTATTTGGTTGGTTGCAGGAGTAAACCATTACAGTTACCAGTTACCAGTTATTAATTACTAGTCACTAGCAGAGGTTGATTAGTTACTGATTACTGGGAGATCTTCACTGTTGTTGAATGTTGAGGCGATTGACTACTGGTTCCACTTTGCTTTGTGTTGAACTGGGCAAACTGCGAACAAACTCCAGAAAGCCTGCTTCATCATCAGGTGGATAGTCTGCCATCATTCCATTCAAAGAAACAATCCAACGATTCCCTTCAATCGGATAAAGCACACCACCCCTCGTGCGAAAAGGTGGTGAGGTTTGGATGTATACTGCTTTCCAATCAGCCTGAAATCCAGATGGAATCTCGTAAATGCGACTAGCATAGCCTGGAGATGCATCTACAGCGGTCTCCGGTGAAGGCATATATCCCAATGCTTTTAGCCATTGAGGAGCTTTGGAACCTCGCCCACTCGCATCAACTACCAAATCGGCAAATAATTCCTCTTGCCCCGATTTGGCTGATGCATTGTGGAAAACTGATACACCCGTTACACTCGTACCGTCAGATGACAGCAATCGAGTTACCTTGCACTCCTTTGCGTGGTACTGGTTTTTCAGGAAAGCGATCGCTTTCTATAATCGTCACTTGTTCAAAGTGGTCAGCCAACACCTACCTGCTAATAGTCCCGCCATACTACCACCGATGACAATAGCATGATTAGTATAAGTAGATGGGCGATCTTTTATAAATGACATGACCGCACCTCCTTTGAGGAGTGAATTTTAAAGCTGTTTGTAGTCTATCTAGTTCCTCTAATTTATATATATACAAGTAGGGTGGGCATTGCCCACCAAATCTGAGAATGGTGGGCAATGCCCACCCTACTAAATATATACAAGTTGTGATTTACCAATTACGGTAGAGTTTTTCTGCATAAAACATAATTTCTTCGTTTGGTAGTCTAATTTTTGGTTTTTGTCTGGGATACAAACTTTCAACCGCTGTTGTATCTTGCTCAATAACTGTACCTGCTGCTTGTAGAAATGAGTTCTTCAGCAGCTTCCCAAAAGGATTTTTGAACTTGGCATAAAACAGAATAAAAGTCTTAGTTCTGTTTTGAGTTTCAGGGTAGAGAATATGAGTTTGAGCAACACTGGCGATCGCTACGTTGCCAAAGAAAACAGTGGTTGAAGGAAAAGCATATTCAAGTGTGTTATTCATAACTTTAGGCATAATGCCCAAAGCTGGATTTTTGATAATTTCCCCCAATGTGTTGTCAGATCTTATAATCTCTTGATGTACTTTCGAGTAGTATCCATTTTCCTCAAACGAACTAACATTACAGGTTGTAATTTTAAACATTTCCTTGTGAGTACCATTTTGGTGGTTATAGTCATAGTTAACCATCAAGTTACTCACGAAATCACCTTGAATACTTTTTTCTCCAGTGACACCTACAAATTCGTATTCATCTACAATTTTTTGATGCAATTCTGGAATCGGTAATCTTGGTTCAAATCCGGCATAAGTCCAAATACAATCATTAACAATAATTAGCTCTAATGGTTTGGTAATTGGTTGAACATCCTGTTTACCTTCTTGGTAGAGTCTACCTTTTGGGTCAAATTCCAGTGCATGAAAAGGACAAGTAATAGTATCTCTTTCTTTACAAACCCAGCCATCTGATAAAGGTGCTTGCAAATGTGGACAGATATTATCTAATCCAAACACTTCTCCTTTTTGGTTTTGCCAAATCACATAATCATTCCCGTTTAGGGTGATTTTGTTGGGTTTATTTATTCCCAACATCGATTTGTGAGCAATTAGCCAAGGCGCACCTGGTAAAATCGGTTCCATTGTTTTTCTCTTGTAGACATGAATTTTTTTAGTTTGGTGCGTTACACCCTTTGTTAACACATCCTACTGCTGCTAATCTCACAAGTCAGCACAAGTCAAAAATGGGCAAGGCTGGGTTGACGTGTGCAACAGCAGGTATTTAACTAATTTTTTAGTTAGTATATAACTGCTAAATTTTCTTTGTCAACTACTAACCAATTTTTTAGTTAAAATATGTTCGTCAATAGAATGGAGAACCGTGAGTCGTTCAACGCAGTCAAAGCCTTCATCTAACAAGCCTCGGCAAGTACGCTCCAGCGAGGCGACGCAAAAGCAGATTCTGGATGCAGCGATGGCGGAATTTGCCAAGCATGGTTTGAGTGGGGCGAGGACAGAAGCGATCGCCAAAGGTGCTAGTGTAACAACGGCGATGATTTACTACTACTTCGAGAGTAAGGAAGGATTATATCAAGCAGTTTTGCAAAGACTTGCTTGTGATATCAATGACTGGATACCGCAGCTTGATTTAGATTCGTTACCCCCAGACTCAGCCTTAAAACAGCTAATGCAAGGATACATTGCCTATGAAGCTACGAATCCTTACTTTGGTAAGATTTTGTGGCAAGAAGCGCTCCAAAATCAAGGCAAGTATTACAAACAGACAAACTGGCAAGAAGGTTTCAAGTACCCAATTAGTGTTCTAGAACGTGGCGTGGCAGAAGGTTACTTTCGTCAACTTGACCCGTTTATGACTGCGATTCATATATGTGGGGTCTGCTCATTTTACTTTGATGCCTACGAAAACCTCAAATACCTAGTCCCAGATTTAGATTTACTCAGCCCAGAAATGATAGAAAAGCACACCCAGGAAGCGATTAATCTAATTTTAGCAGGTGTACGAGTTCAAAACAAGTAGAATAAATAACACCCCGTGCAGAATTCCTAAAAACTCTCTCTTTCCTCCGCGTTCTTTGCGTCCTCTGCGGTTCGTTTAAAGTTAAAAAAGTAGGGTGGGCAATGCCCACCGTACAAAATCTTAACCCACAAGCATTGCTACAGGAAAGTATTTCAGCGCTTCACCGATTTGCACAGTACCATCAGCTTGAATCATTTGCTCAGTGATTGCATCATGCCAAGTTGAGGAAGCTTGTGAAGGTAAATGAAGGCAAGTATCATGCCATTGTTTTCCTAGCGGGTACTCTTCAGGCTGAATCAAACGGGTGAGAAAACGGGGAACAATGGTAATAATCGTCGTATTACCGTCGCTTCTAGCAAAGGCAACAATATGATCTTTAAACTTACCGCTCACCTCCAAAGGTAGGTAATTTCCTTTCTGGAAAACTGCCAAATTCTGTTTTCGGGCAAGCAGCGCTTTGTAAGTTAGAAATAACTTAATTCTACCATCTTCCGAACTTGAAAACAACTCATCAATCAGCTTTAAAATATCTGTTTGTGCTTTTTCTTTAATGTCCTTTAAAAACGAAATCAAACGCGAGTAATCAACCGGACGACGGTTATCAGGATCTACCATACTCAAATTCCATAATTCGGTTCCTTGATAGGTATCAGGTACACCTGGAGAGGTAATTTTCAGCAAAGTCTGTGCTAGAGAATTATAAATACCATAGCTAGCTACTCGCTTTTGAAAAGGTAGAAACTTTTGCATGAAAGAATTTGATTTACTTGGCTCTAAAACCTTCTCTACAAAGTTAAGAAATCCCTCTTCATAAGCAGTATCGGGGCGTAACCAAGCTGTTTGAACTTTAGCTTCTCTTACTGCCTTGAGCATATAATCTTTAATCCTTTTAACAAATTCAACATTCTCACTTTCATTAAAAGGATAAGTACCAACCAAGGTTTGATAAAAGAAGTATTCATCATTTGCAGCAGGAACCGCTTTTCCTCTAACGTTGCTTTTGTGAGAGCGATTTATTTCACTCCAAGTTTTTACTTGGAGTTCCCATTCTTTCGGTATTTCTGAAAGCACATTTAATCTTGCTCTGACATCCTCACCTCTTTTGGTATCATGAGTTGCCGTAGCATTCATTTTATGAGTCCAAGTGATATTTTGTTTTTGATTGAATTCGTGAAAGTCGGCAATTGTAATGCCAAATTTTTCAGGATTACCGCCTACTTCGTTCAAGGATAATAGTCGGTTATACACATAAAATAATGTGTCTTCAATTCCTTTTGCCATTAAAGGTCCAGTTAGCTGCTGCAACCTCATTACGAAATGAAGCCGTTGAAATTCTTCTGGGGTGAGTGGCTTTTCAAATTCACGCAAAAGCAAGTTTTCAATAAAGTTAACTTCATTCAAAAGCAGCCCAATTCGATTTCTTGCTTCTTCGATAACTTGCTTAATGTAGGAGCGATCCTCTTCCCTAAATCCATCTCCATTTACGTAGGTGCGATAAACTGGAAAAAGGGCAAGCACTTCTGCAAGAGTTCTTTTTAAACCATTTAAGGTAAAATCGCTAGAGCGCCTAGATTGTCCCGCTATTCTTTTGAGAATTTGAGCTAGGTTGTCTACATCTCCCGCCAAATTCTTATCAACTATAATTTGTTTTTTTTCAATAAACAACTGCTCATAAGACCTATTAGAGCCAGTAAATTTAACATAAATATCGTTAAAATGTTTTTCATTCTCACAGCAACAAAAAATACTATTGACGCGGTTTAAAAAATCATAACCACTTGTTCCTTGAATATTCCAAATCTCAGGTAAGTTCTCTTTAAACTCCAAAATCTTTTCAACAGTTATATAAACATCTCCGGTGATTTCCCTAAGTCGCTTCAGATATTCCGTAGGATCGTAAAGTCCATCAATATGGTCTATTCTTAATCCGGTTATTGTTCCTTTTTCAACTAAATGGCTTATCAAGGCGTGAGTTTTGTAGAGAACTTTTAGTTCTTGTACTCTTAAAGAAATTAGTTCATTAACATTAAAAAATCTTCTATAATTTATTTGTTCTGCACCTACTTTCCAAAAAGATAGACGGTAAAACTGTTCGTTTAGCAAACTATCCAAATTATTGAAAGTATCGGATTTTTCCGGTTCTCCATTAAAAAATTCTACATTTTTCTCAATAAATTTTTTGATTTTAGGATTTTGTGTATATAGCTCCCACAAAATTCCTTTAACAAAAGCTATTTGGTCATATCGTTCTTGACCTTTGGTTTCGCTAGGGACGCTTTTTATTACGTAAAGCATACCCAGTAACTTGACAAAATCTGGATGTTGCCTGCCCAATGTTCTTGCTAAATATGCTAAATTATGATTAAGAAACTGAGCATAAGATTCTATGCGAACAGGTAATTTTAAACTATAGTAATTGACGCTTAAACCACTCTCATCATACTTAAGCTGAATTTCCCCATTTTCTAAACATTCTCCGTAAAAATTCCCTAGCATCGGGGTAAGTACTCGCCCGCGAATATCTTCGTTAGGATGATCCCATTCAATATCGAAATAGTCCGAACGTTCAGAATCAGAACCGTTTTCTAGAACGTCCATTAGCCACTGGTTTTCACTATCATAAGCCATGTGGTTAGGAACAATATCTTGCACCCATCCCATGTCATGCTGCTTAATTTCATCTGTCAGTGCTTCAAAATCTTCTAATGTCCCCAGTTCGGGATTTAGTAATGTCGGGTCAACTACATCATAACCGTGTGTGCTTCCTTTTCTAGCTTTAAAAATTGGTGAAGCGTAGATGTCTGAAATTCCTAATTCTGCTAGGTAAGCAATTATATTTTTTGCTGCTGGGAAATTAAACTGTGAATTAAATTGAATTCGGTAAGTAGCTGTGGGAATTCGCATATATTTGGATTTTTAAGCTAGGTTTAAGGAAAGGGCTAATGGATAATTGAAAAACTAACCACCAATTACCAATTAAGTAGGTCGTCTGAAATAAACAGCGAACCGTGTGTTGGCGGATCTGATCGGCAGCAAGGGTTATCTATGTTGACGGTTCGCTGTTTATTTATGACTTTGTACTTACCAAAATTTCTTAAATGTATATAACAGTTAATTTTTAGATTAGAATTGAGATGTTTCATATAGGGCGAAAGTTTGCGATCGCACTGTTAAATCTTTCCCTTTGGACAGGTTTTCTGGTAAAATTGAACCAGAGCCTAACCACTTTTTATCGGCAGAATCTAAAATTTTTCGACTGTTATCACCTGAAAATGTCGAGCCGAAAGTAATATCACAGGAATTGAAATTCATCAGGCAAACTATTTGGTTATTTTCATTCCATCTGCGCCACTCCAAAATTTTTTTATTTTCGCTGGCGACAACTTCTAAATTTTTGTTACCTGGGTTGAATAAAGCTGGGATTGTGTTACGAAGTTGAATTAGGTGTTGATAAAATGACCAGAGAATTTTGTGTTTTCCTTCTTTGCGTTTTTCCCAATTCAATTTGCACTTGATAAATGTTTCAGCTGCTTCTGGATCGAGTGGTTCTCCTTGCGAGTGAAAGGCAGCAAATTCTTTTTTTCGTCCTTCCCTAACTGCTTTAATTAGATTCTGATCGCCGTGACTGATAAAGTAGGTAAAAGGTGCTAATTCACCATATTCTTCACCCATAAACAACAAGGGAATATAAGGTGAAAGTATGACTGCACCTGCTGCCAATTTTAGAGCCTCAAATGATACGAGTTGGGTTAACCGTTCTCCTAGCATTCGGTTGCCGATTTGATCGTGATTTTGAATGCAAACGACGAATTGAGATGGAGAACAATCAGAGGCAGAATTGCCATGAAATCGTTGGCGATGGGTTGAATATCGCCAGTCATATACAAAGCTTTCTCGGTAAGCTTTTGCCAGATGTTCGCACTTGCCAAAATCTTGGTAGTAGCCAATGCGATCGCCAGTCAATAACGTATATAGTGAGTGATGAAAATCATCGCTCCACTGGGCATCAATTCCATATCCCCCTAACTCGGATGGACGAATGATTTTAGCATCATTTAAATCACTTTCGGCAATCAGATAAAATTTTCTACCCTGTTGTTCAGAAAGAGCAGCAACATTTTCAGCTAGTTCTGCTAAAAAGTGTTTAGCGCCTAAATCGTAGATGGCATGAATAGCATCTAGACGTAGCCCATCGATATGATACTCTCGTAGCCAGTAAAGCGCATTTTGAATGAAAAAGTTACGCACATAGGGGCTGTGGGCATCGTCAAAGTTAACGGCACTACCCCAAGGAGTACGATAAGTTTGGGTAAAATATGGTGCAAAGCGACTGGTGTAATTTCCCTCTGGTCCAAAGTGGTTATAAACTACATCCAGAATTACGGCAATTGAGTGCTGGTGACAAGCATCCACGAGTCGCTTCAAACCGTCACAACCGCCATAGGAGTTTTGCACAGCAAACGGATAAACACCATCATAGCCCCAGTTGCGGTCGCCTGGAAATTGAGCCACTGGCATCAATTCAATTGCATTGACTCCCAGTTCCCGTAAATCTTTTAGGCGAGGAATAATTGCCTCAAAGGTTCCTTCTGGTGTGAAAGTCCCTACGTGTAACTCATAAATGATCATTGCCTCCAAAGGCACACCCGACCAATTACTGTCATTCCAGGCAAAGCTATGGTCGATTACCTGGGACGCTTCGTGTACACCCTGCGGCTGGAAGTTCGAGGCAGGATCAGGTCTAGCTTCATTGCCATTTAATTGGTAGAAGTATAGCGTACCTGGATAAATGTCGGTTGCGGTTACTTGCCAATAGCCCTCTAACTGCTGCATAGGTAGCAAACGTGACTGGGGCGAAACGATTTGTACTGCTACGGCTTCTGCGTTGGCAGCCCAAACAGTAAATTTGCAATTACCATCACCTAAATAATCAGCGCCTATTCTCATATTAAGTTCTGAGTGAGGGGCTAGAAGCTTGGGGCTAGGGGCTAGGGGAAGAGTGGGAAAGGGGGAGAGGGGGAGAGGGTAATAATCATTAATTCTAACTTCTGACTCCTGAGTCCTGACTTCTGACTCCTGACTCCTGACTCCTTCACAATTCACACTTCATCCTTTCTTTGTCCTCGGCTTGCGCTGCTTCTTTTGCTTAACTATACGACGTAGTATCACTAGCGATCGCCCTGTCACTGGTACTGTTTTATTACCTGTGAATAAAATCTCTTCGGTAATAAAGCAAGGTTCTTTGGTGTTAATTACAGCAGCCCATGTTTGATCGTTCAACTGTGCTGGTAAGGTAAACTCAATCAAGTCCCAATGGGCGTTAAAGAAGATCAGAAAACTATCATCCCTTACCCGTTCGCCTTGGGGACTAGGATCGGGAATTTCATCGCCATTCAAGAAAACTCCAATCGCCTTAGCATAACCAACTTGCCACTGCTGGTCAGTCATTTGTGCGCCGTCGGGATTGAACCAAGCGATATCACTTACGCCCGAACCGTGAATTGCTTGACCTTGAAACCACTTGCGCCGCCGGAATACTGGATGCTTGTGGCGAAAGTCGATCAACTCGCGGGTAAAGTTTAATAGATCAGCATTGTCGTTTTGCAAGTCCCAATCTAACCAAGAAATTTCATTATCTTGGCAGTAGGCGTTATTGTTGCCTTTCTGAGTCCGCCCCATTTCATCGCCCATTACCAACATTGGGATACCTTGGGACAACATCAAGGTTGTCAAGAAGTTTCGCCGCTGCTGTTCTCGTAGCTGTCGTACTTGTGGGTTATCGGTTTCACCTTCAGCGCCACAATTCCACGATCTATTGTGACTTTCACCGTCTCGGTTATCTTCGTGGTTGGCAAAATTGTGTTTCTCGTTGTAGCTAACTAAATCGTTGAGGGTAAAGCCGTCGTGGGCGGTGATAAAGTTGATACTTGCATGAGGTTGCCGCCCATTTACCTGATAATATAAGTCAGGGCTACCTGTGAAACGGTAAGCAAATTCGCCCAATTTACCATCCATCCCGCGCCAGAAATCGCGCATTTCATCCCGATATCTACCATTCCACTCTGACCAGAGAACTGGGAAGTTACCAACTTGATAACCGCCATCTCCCAAATCCCAAGGTTCGGCAATTAATTTCACATCTGCAAGTATGGGATCTTGGTGAATGATATCAAAGAAAGCTGCTAGATTATCTACGGCATAGAGTTCTCGCGCCAAAGCTGAGGCTAGATCGAAGCGGAAACCATCAACGTGCATTTCTGTTACCCAATAGCGCAGGCTATCCATGATTAACTTCAGAACTTGGGAATGGCGCACGTTGAGAGAATTACCGCAGCCTGTAAAATCGAAATAGTAACGGCATTCGTCTTCTACTAGACGATAGTAAGAGGCATTATCGATGCCGCGCAAAGACAAGGTTGGACCTAGATGATTGCCTTCTCCTGTGTGGTTGTAGACAACATCTAGAATTACCTCAATTCCGGCTTGATGCAAAGCCTTGACCATCTGCTTGAATTCTTTGACTTCCCCCCCTGGAGTTTTATTTGCACTATAGCCTTTGTGGGGGGCAAAGTAATTGATCGAATCGTAGCCCCAGTAGTTGCTTAATCCTTTGTCTTCGAGATACCCTGGATCAGAGAAGAATTGATGAATGGGCATTAGCTCAACTGCTGTAACGCCAAGGGATTTGAGATGTGCGATCGCGGCGGGATGAGCCATTCCTGCATAAGTACCGCGCAGTTGGGGGGGAATATCTGGGTGTAGCTGGGTAAAGCCCTTGACATGAGTTTCATATATAACGGTTTCGTGCCAAGGTGTGCGTAGCAGTTGGTCATCACCCCAGTCAAAGGACTGATCGACAACAACACACTTCGGCATCTGACGGGCGCTATCTAATTCGGAAAAGGATAAATCTTTTTCAGGAGAGTCCCAACGATAGCCAAAGATTTCTGGACCATTGACAATTTCGCCTGCGATCGCTTTAGCATAGGGGTCAATTAAAAGTTTATTGGGATTGAAGCGATGCCCTTCACCTGGCGACCAAGCGCCATGCACTCTATACCCGTACCTTTGTCCTGGTTTCACTCCTGGGACATAACCATGCCAGATAAAGTTGTTAACCTCGGTTAGAGGTAGGCGAATTTCTTTATCGTCTTTATCAAATAAACACAACTCGACACTCGTTGCGTGTTCAGAGAATAAAGAGAAGTTTGTGCCTTTACCATCCCAGGTTGCACCTAAAGGATATACTTTACCTGGCCAGAGTGCTACTTTCATAGGTGAAATCTCAATTTAAAATTATTTGGTAAAGAACAATTTGTTAATTATTAACCCAAAAGCAGGAACTTTCTTGCGGCATGGCAACGATTAAACTATTGCCATACCATTGTTATAATGTTTGGCATTAAACGCCTGCTTCCAGGCTGCAAGGCATATTCCAATTTCGTTAATACGTTAAGCTATATCTGTTTTTTACAGATTCAATAGCTTAGTGAACTTTAGTTTAACTTGAGCTTAATATTTGTTATTCCATCCTAAGAAAGAAGCTTTGGCTATACCTTTAGATGATTTTTGCTCAATCTAATGGTATGCTTGAGTAAGAGAATCTACCTCTTGCACTCGTTTTTTATCTGCACAAGGAGCTAGCTGTCAAAAAAGCATAGAGAGGGAATATATCGCGTTTCTACTTAGTCAAATTTTTACCACTTAATATCCGATATAAGTGTTATATAATACTCCAAAATGTAATATTTGCCTCTTTCTATAGGCAGATGGTTGATAGTCATAATTATTGAATCCTTAGATGATGAAACAGCTAGTTTCATCATCTATATAGAGACGCGCTTAGGCGCGTCTTTTTCCTAGCTAGAATGTTATAAAAATACATTCAATTAGCGATTAGCGAGTAACTTTTAGCTGTAACTGGTAGTTGGTAACTGTTAACTGGTAACTGGTAACTGGTAACTGGTAATTTATCGGCTGTAAAGTTGAGTAAGATCTAAAAGGCGATCGCGCAATTCTTGAGTCAGAATATCATTACTGTTGTAGCGCCAGCGCCAGTTACCAGCAACTTTACTCGGATCGTTCATTCTCCCACTATCATCCAAACCTAAAATATCTTGTAGGGGTAGGATAGCTAAATTAGCCACACTTGCTAAAGCCATGCGGATCAAAATCCAATTAATTTCCTTAATTTCTTGTGGTGATTGATAACCGAGATATTTAGCAAGTAGCTGCTTTTCTTCGCTACTTGCTTTCATCCACCACCCCCTTGTTGTATCATTATCATGAGTGCCAGTGTAGACCACACAATTATTTATATAATGGTGTGGTAAATAAGCATTATCCGAACCTTCACTAAAGGCAAATAATAAGATTCGCATCCCAGGAAATCCGAAGCGATCGCGCAATTCTTCCACTTCTGGCGTGATAATGCCCAAATCCTCTGCCATAATTGGTAGATTACCTAAAGCAGTAGAGAGAGTTTCAAAGAACTCTACCCCTGGTGCTTTGATCCACTCACCATTGATAGCAGTTTCTTCCCCTGCTGGTACTTGCCAATACGCTTCAAATCCGCGAAAATGATCAACACGAACTATGTCTACATATTCTAGTGTTGCCTGAAAGCGCTTAATCCACCAGGCAAAGTTAGTTTTCTGCAATTGATCCCAGTTATAAACTGGATTACCCCAAAGTTGTCCAGTTGCACTAAAGTAGTCAGGGGGAACACCCGCTATATATGCAGGTGCAAATGTTTTTGGATCTAGCTTAAAGATTTCTGGATTTCCCCAAACTTCAGCGCTATTGTGGCAAACATAAATTGAAACATCGCCAATAATTTGAATATTTTTGCTATTGGTATAAGCACGTAGCTTTTTCCATTGCTCAAAAAACTTAAACTGTAAGAATTTGTGGTATAATATATATTCGTGCAAAGCTTGGGCGGCAGCTTTCAAGGCAGCAGGTTCACGACGAGCGATCGCGCTTTCCCATTCATTCCAATCCTTGCCCTCATTCGCTTCTAGTAACGCCATAAATAGAACATAGTCATCGAGCCAGTAAGATTGCTCTTGACAAAACTGTTCAAAATCAGAGTTTTGTTTGTTTGCCAAAGATTGCCTGAAGCGCTCAAAAGCAAGGATGAGAAATTTAGTCTTATGGGGGATGACGAGATCAAAATTAACTCGGTTGGGATCTATGTCTGCATTGAGTGGTGTCAGCTCATCTTTGTTTAATAAGCCTTCCTCTGCCAAGATATCGAGACTGATAAGTAGAGGATTCCCAGCAAAGGCACTAAAGTTCATGGTATAGGGGGAATGTTCGTAGCCAGTAGGTCCCAAGGGCAGAACTTGCCACAATTTTTGACCACTGCTGGCTAAAAAATCCACAAACTCATAAGCCGATTTACCTAAATCACCAATTCCAAATCGGCTTGGTAGACACGTTGGGTGCAGTAAGATGCCACTTGCCCGTTGAAAAGTCATATAGATGCTTGCAAGCTTACCAAAAATCAACAATAACGCTTAACTCCAACGATCTTCATGATGCTGTGGATAGAATACCCGTAGGAAGACTTGGGGAAGCGATCGCACTAACCCCAGAAAATTGCAATCCATTTAACTTTCAGCTTATAGGCATTGGCAAAATTGGGATAGACTCAATAACTTTGTACAGTGGCTTAACCCAATTGGACTGGAAAGAAAATGCAGCGCTCAACATTCAACGAAGATCCCCTCTGGTTTAAAGATGCAATTATTTACGAAGTGCCTGTTCGCGCGTTTGCTGATAGTAATGGTGATGGTATTGGTGACTTTCGCGGGCTGACAGAAAAACTGGATTATTTACAAGATTTAGGAGTAACCGCACTTTGGTTGTTGCCGTTCTTTCCCTCCCCGCTCAAAGATGATGGCTATGATATTGCAGACTACACCCAAGTCAACCCGATATATGGCACGTTAGAAGATTTTAAGGAATTCTTGGCAGCTGCCCATCAGCGGGGAATCCGAGTGATTATTGAGTTAATTGTCAACCATACTTCCGATCAGCATCCTTGGTTTCAAAGGGCGCGTCTTGCGCCCAAGGGTAGTTCTGAGCGAGATTTTTACGTTTGGAGTGATACCCCAGAAAAATACCAAGAGGCGCGGATTATCTTTCAAGATTTTGAGACATCTAACTGGGCTTGGGACTCGGTAGCTAAAGCTTATTATTGGCATCGCTTCTACTCCCATCAGCCGGATATAAACTATGACAACCCAGCAGTGCGTCAGGCTGTCTTAGATGTTTTAGATTTTTGGTTAGAAATGGGGGTAGATGGGTTACGCATGGATGCAGTGCCTTATTTGTATGAGCGAGAAGGGACTAACTGCGAGAACCTCGATCTAACTCATGCTTTTCTGAAGCAGATGCGATCGCACGTAGACGAAAAATTCCCCAACCGAATGCTGCTAGCCGAGGCGAATCAATGGCCTGAAGATGCGGCACAATACTACGGCAATGGGGATGAGTGTCATATGAACTTCCATTTTCCCCTCATGCCTCGCCTATTTATGGCGTTGCGGATGGAAGATAGCTTCCCGATTGCTGATATTCTCCAGCAGACTCCTACCATTCCCGATAACTGTCAGTGGGCGTTGTTTTTGCGTAACCATGATGAACTGACTTTGGAAATGGTGACGGATGAAGACCGAGACTATATGTATCAAGTTTATGCGCGTGATCCCCAGATGCGGCTTAACTTGGGCATCCGTCGCCGCTTGGCTCCCCTATTGGGAAATGACCGCCGCCAAATCGAGTTGCTCAATAGTCTGCTGTTGTCTTTGCCTGGAACCCCTGTGCTTTACTATGGGGATGAAATTGGTATGGGCGATAACGTTTATGTGGGGGATCGCAATGGTGTGCGTACACCAATGCAGTGGAGTAGCGATCGCAATGCAGGATTTAGTCGCGCCAACTCGCAAAGGTTGTATTTACCCGTGATTGTTGACTCAGAATATCACTATGCCGCAGTCAACGTCGAGGCACAACGGGCTAACCCCAACTCTCTTTGGTATTGGATGAAACGCCTACTTGCTACCCGTAAGCGTTTCCAAGCATTTGGTCGAGGCAGCTTTGAGTTGCTACACCCCGATAACCGCAAAGTTCTTGCCTTCACCCGTACCTACCAGGAAGAACACATCTTGGTAGTTGCGAATTTGTCCCGCTTTGTGCAAACGGTTGAATTAGATTTATCAGCCTGCAAGGGAATGGAGCCAGTAGAGATTTTCGGTTACACCGAGTTTCCACCGATTGGAGAGTCACCCTACTTTCTCAGCCTTAGTCCTTATGCATTTTACTGGTTTACGCTCAAGCCTCAAGTTAGTATCACTCAACCGCCTAAACTCCAAGCACAACTGCCAATGCTGGCTGTCAGTGATAAATGGCAGAATGTTTTTGCAGTTCCACAGTTGAAAGTCGCTCTGGAATCGATTCTGTCGGATTACGTGTATACCTGTAGCTGGTTTGCTTGTACGAGGACAATTCAATCGAGTCAAATCACTGAAGCGATCGCGTTGCCCTACAAAGACAGCGAGGCGATAATGATTTGGTTGCAAGTAGATTATATCCAGGGATCGGAAACTTATTTGCTGCTACTATCTTATGCCCAGGGTGAGCAAGCAATGCACCTTTTGGCAGAAAATAGTCAAGTTGTGCTAGCTCGTCTTCAGGTGCAAAAGAGAGCTGAGGGAGCTGGGGGAGAAAAGCCACTGGCTACTGATTCTGAGGGGGTTTTATTTGATGCTATTGCAGATAAGAATGTTTTGATCTCGTTGCTAGATGCGATAGCGAGTAATCGCTCTTTTCAGGGAATGGCAGGAGAATTGGTTGCTACGTCAACTAATTTATTGTCCCATCTAGGTGGAGTATTAGCTGAGCTTTCTCCGACTCTCCTGAAGGAGGAACAAACCAGCCATGAACCGCATAACACAAGTGTGGTTTATGGCGATGTCACTATGGGTGGATCTGCACCGCAAAATCGTTTGATTTTGAAATTATTTCATAAACTAGAAGAGGGAATTAACCCAGATCTGGAAATTCGGCGTTTTCTGAGCAATGATGCGATCGCACGCAAATTACCTGCAACGCGACACATTGCTAACCTTGCTGGGGCTATGGAGTACCGCACTCTGGGGGCGGAACCCATGACTTTAGGAATATTGCAAGAATATATCCAAGATACCCGCAGTGGCTGGGACTATACTCTTGATAGTCTGCGCGACTATTTCGATCATGCGATGGTTCGCCGTGCGGAAATAACCGATGTGCCAGTTCCAACAGGATCGCTGTTAGATTTGCAGGCGCAAGAAATTCCTGAATTAGCTACCCAAGCGATCGGTTCTTACCTGGCTATAGCTCAACTGTTAGGTCAGTGTACCGCTGAACTTCATATTGCTTTGGCATCCGATCCTGGTAATCCTGACTTTGCTCCCGAACCGTTTTCATCGCTTTACCAGCGTTCTATCTACCAATATGCCCGCAACCTGACAGGGCAAGTATTCCTGTTATTGAAGGAGCGACTAGACTATTTGCCCAGCGCCACTCAAGACTTAGCGAGGACTGTTCACAAACACCAAGCGGAAATCTTAGCACGTTTCCGATTGGTTTTAGACCACAAAATCACAGCTTCGCGCACTCGTTGTCATGGAGATTACCATTTAGCGCAAGTGCTTTATACCGGAAAGGACTTCACAATCATTGACTTTGAGGGAGAACCGGATCGCAGTTTGGGTGAACGACGGATCAAGCGATCGCCCCTACGAGATGTAGCTTCAATGCTGCTATCTTTCAACTACGCTACCAGCCAAGCACTGCGCCATGAAATAGAGATTGGAATGCTCCGCCCTGAGAATCTCCCCATCATGGAAGCTTGGAGTAGATTTTGGTATAGCTGGGTAAGTGCTGCTTTCCTAAATGCCTATCTAGAATCTGCAAGCAAAGACTCTTTTTTACCAAAGACAAGAACAGAGCTGCAAGTACTGCTAGATGCCTATCTGATGGAAAAAGTTATCTACGCCCTTGGCTACGAACTCAACAACCGCCCAGACTGGATAGAACTTTCACTCCAGCGAATTCTACAGCTTTTGGATGGTTCAAATTGAGGGGCTAGAGGCTAGGGGCTAGGGGCTAGAAGAAGTGGGGACAAGGTGACCGAGTGACAAGGCTCGTGTTTATGCCGTGTTCTTTCCCCTTATCCCCTTGTCTGGTTGTCCCCAAGTCCTCTTCCTAGCCCCCAGCCTCCAGCCCCTAGCCCCTAGCTCCCACCATTTCCCACCTTAGTAGGGCATCCCCCGACTGAACATCAAACCAGTGGATGTTCTGGGGGGGCAGAGCCAATGTGATTTCTTTATTAGCCCAATTTTGGTCTGGAGGTAATAAAGCACGTACTGTGAGCGTTTCTGAGTGGGAATGAACATTCACACTGACTAAATTGTGCATCCCTAAGTTTTCCACCAAAAACACTCGTCCTCTAATCGTCTGCGTATCGCCAGTAGAGGCGACGCGGACGTGTTCTGGACGAATACCTAATACAATTTGTGGCGGAACGGTTGGTATTTGAGGCAGAGGTATTTGGAAGTCACCCAAGATTGCATACCTTCCTTGACAGGGTAGGGTGAGCAAATTCATCTGGGGACTGCCCACAAATCCAGCTACAAATAGATTAGCAGGATGGTTGTAAATGCGATCAGGCGGGTCAAGTTGCTGAAGATAACCGTTGTTGAGCAAAGCCACTTTAGTAGAAAGCGTCATTGCTTCGGTTTGGTCGTGGGTGACATAAACTACTGGAGCTTTTTCGGCGGCGAATAGTTGCTTGATATCTGCCCGCACTCGTTCGCGCAGCAGTGCATCTAAGTTACTCAGCGGTTCATCTAACAAATACACTTCGGCGCGACGCACCAAAGCACGACCAACAGCAACCCGCTGTCGTTGTCCTCCAGACATTTGACCTGGTTTGCGACTCATTAACTCTTCTAATCCCAAAAGTCGCGCCACTTCTGCCACTCGCTGTTTGATTTCTGCCGTTGGGACTTTTTTAAGTCTGAGTCCAGAAGCAAGGTTTTCGTACACAGTCATATGGGGATAAAGCGCGTAGCTTTGAAACACCATCGCCATGTTGCGATCGCGTGGTTGCTTAAACGTGATATCCTCACCTGCAAGATAGATTCGACCGTGTGTAGGTGACTCCAAACCCGCTATCATCCTTAAAACTGTGGACTTGCCACACCCTGAAGGACCAAGTAAGGTGAGAAACTCATTGTTATCTACAGTTAAACTCACGTCTTTAACTGGGACAACTTTGGGCGTATAGGTTTTATTTAAATTTCTAAGTTCAAGTTTAGCCATTTTAGCAGGGAGTAGGGAGTAGGTAGGGGCGGGTTTAAACGAGTTATCTGTTTGTTCACAAATATCTCTGGTAAACCCACCCGTACGGGAGTAGAAGGGACTAGGGGCTAGGGGCTAGAAGAGGGCAAAAGGAGGCAAAAGGAGGCAAAAGGAGGCAAAAGGGAGAAAGTGCATTCAAATTTCTTGACTTTAAAGCAAGGGTATGGTAAAAACCACCCCCTCAGCTCCCTCAGCTCCCCCAGCTTTCTTCTAGCCCCTAGCCCCTAGCCTCTAGCCTCTAGCCTTTAACAGCCCCAGCGGTCAGACCTTGGACAATCTTGCGCTGGAAGAATAAAACGAGTAAGACCAGGGGTAATGTTCCCAAAACAGTCGCGGCGGCGATAGGTCCATAAGGAATTTCAAAGACTGAAGCACCGCTTAGCTGTGCAGTTGCGACGGGGATGGTTTTCAAAGATTCACGGGATATAAATGTGAGAGCAAAAATAAATTCATTCCAAGCAGAAATAAAGGTGAGAATTCCCGTTGTCACCAATGCCGGAACGGTCATGGGTAGCAAAATCTGGATTAGCATTTGATAGGTGTTGTAGCCATCAACCCTGGCTGAATCTTCTAAATCTTTGGGCAGTTGTTGGAAGAAACTTCGCATCACCAAAATTGTCAGGGGCAAATTAATGGCAGTATAAGGAATAATCAGCGACAAAAAGTTATTGGCTAAGTTGGTAGCTTGGACAACTTCTAATAGTCCCAAAAATAGCAGCACGGCGGGAAACAGCGTCACAATTAAGATACTGGCAAGAATGATTTTCCTGCCCACCAGTCGTATTCGTGCCAAGGCATAAGCAGCGGGTGTGCCTAATGCCAAACATAGTAATGTGGAAGTGATGGAAACAATGGCACTATTTAAAATATATTGGGCAAATGGACGGCGAACGAATAGAGACAAATAATGCTCTAGGGTGATTTGTCTGGGGATGTAGACTGTGGGAACCGCAGAAATATCTCGATTTAGTTTGAATGAGGTTAACACCTGCCACAAAATTGGTCCCATGAAAAAAACTACAACTGCGATCGCTGCAATGGGTAAAATAATTTTTCGTAGGTTGAAAGTTGATGCTTGTGTTGGTTGTTGTGCAATAGCCATAATTTATCGTACTCCTGTGTTGAAAAGTTCGCCGTCGATTGGGGGAACCCCAGTCGTAAAATCACGGCGACTTTCCGCTGCTGCCTTGGCGCGAGTTCTGGACAAGAAAAAACTGGCGATCGCTACAGCTGCTACTAAAATCAAAAATGTCACAACTATCAGTGCCGAACCATAGCCAAAATCCAAATAACGCATGACTGTGCTGTAAATATAGATCGAAACCGTTTCTGTTGCTCCAGCCGGACCACCGCCAGTCATCACTTGAATTAAATCGAAAATGGCAAAAGCCTGGGCAAACCGAAACAACAAAGCAATTACAATTTGTGGCATCAATTGGGGAACTGTAATACTCCAAAAGCTTTGCCAAGGAGTAGCACCGTCAAGCGAATGGGCTTCATAGAGTTCATTAGAAATTGACTGCAATCCTGCCAGTAATAACAGAGCGATAAATGGTGTAGTCTTCCAGACATCCGCTAAAATCACGGCAATCATTGCCAAAGTTGGATCACCCAGCCAGCTGATGCCTGTGTCAATCAGTCCCAAGCGTCGTAAAATATCGTTAACTACGCCGTACTGGTCGTTAAAAATCCACGCCCAAGCAATTCCCATTATGGCAGTTGGCAAAGCCCAAGGTATGAGGGTAATTGTCCGCACAATACTGCGCCCTCTAAACGCTTGATTTAGTACCAGTGCAACACCAATTCCTAAAATTAATTCCAACAGTACAGAGGCGGTAGTAAAGATTGCGGTATTCCACAAACTCTGCCAAAAGCGCCCATCACCTGCCATCCGCTGATAATTGCTCAACCCAGAGAAAACCCGTTGTAGCTCTGTCCCTAGGTTTTGAGTATATACACTTAACCAAAAAGCCCGCAAAATTGGGTAAGCATACACTAGCAACAGCATAATTAATGCTGGTAATATCAACGTCCATCCGGTTCGCTGTTCTCGTCGCTGTATAGTGTCTAATTTCATTTGTCATTGGTAATTGGTAATTGGTAGTTGGTAATTCCTCGCTGAGCCTCGTACCCCTCGTTCCCAGGCTCAGCGAGGAACAACATCACAAGGCTCAGCCTTGTCACAAGAATTACGAATTGCGAATTTTAACTTGTCCTAGTAGGGTGCGAGTTTCACTAGCTGCCCCTTTCATTGCTTGTTGGGCAGTCATTCTTCCGGTAAAAGCTGCACTCAGATACCGTTGCAAGATATCCGAAGTTTGGGCATATTGAGCGATAGGAGGACGTAAAGCAGGGCGTTGCACAACCTCTAGCAATTGTGGGTAGTGGGGATATTTAGCAACAATTTCTGGGTCTGTAAACAGTGATTTGTAACTGGGAATTAACCCCGTTGACAAAATAAATTTGCGTTGCGTCTGTTCACTTGTGAGGTACTCAATCAGCCGCCATGCTTCTTCTTTGTGACTTGAAGTTTTAGAAATTCCCCAACCCCATCCACCTAAGCAGGAACCACCAATGTTTCCAGCCGAGTGCAGCATTGGCTTAATTGCAATCTTACCCTGGACTTTGGAACCTTCTTGATTTGCCAGCCGCCAAACATAGGGCCAGTTGCGTAAGAAAACTGATCCGCCGCTTTGAAATAGGAAGCGGGTTTCTTCTTCCCCGTATGTCGTAACGCCAGGCGGAGAAATGCCGTTATTAATTGTACTACGTAGAAACTCAACTGCTTTTATCGCCTGTGGCTGGTCAAGTCCTACATCTAAGGTTTGAGGATTAACCCAAAAGCCCCCAAATCCTTCGAGTACCTCAACAAACATGGCAGATACACCCTCGTATTGCCTACCTTGCCACAGATAACCCCAAGGAGCTTTCCCCTGTTTGTGCAACTGCTGGGAAATTTTTACCATCTGCTCAAAGGTTTCGGGCGGTTGAACGTGGGCTTCTTTCAACAAGTCTGTGCGGTAGTAAAGTACCCCAGCATCAGAGGCATGGGGTATGCGATACAGTCTGCCTTGGTAGCGTCCACCCTCAACGTTTCCAGAAACCCATTTTGAGATTTGTTCTTTGCTTACTCGGTCAGTAAGGTCTATTACCCACCCAGCAGCGGCAAACTTAGGAACCCAGACAATATCCATATTGATGACATCGTAGGGTGACTGTCCTAGCAAAAAGGCAGAGGTGTAAAGATTTTCAATTAAATTGGTATCAAATGGTCCTTCGATAAATTGAACGCGGATGCCTGGGTTTTTGGTTTCAAATTCTCTGACAAATGGTGTCCAATTAGCAATGTCTTGACCCTGCATCAACATGGTAAGAACGACTGGCTGCTGAGCTAGCACTCTCCAGCCAATCAAAATGATGCTCAAGCTAAGTGCAAGAAAAATACTAAAACGGCGCAAAGTTCCAAGTTTTTGTAGGAATTGCAGCTTATTTAGTGTGCGGTAAAACATTCTCAAAGGGGTAATCATAAGTGGTAATATAACTGCTAATTGGTAATTGGTAGTTGGTAGAGACTTAGCACTGCTACCTTAGTACAGGTAATTGGTAGTTGAGAAAATAAAGTTATTTAAAAAAAAGTTTCAATTTGTTAACTTTGAACTTGAATAAGTTGATCCCCGTTAATTTTACTTATACTACACTAGCTTAAACTGGATTTATCTTGAGTTTTGCTAAAGTTAAAATTGTTTATTTACCTAGCTAACAAATACTGTTATTTAAGGTACAATTTCAAGGAAAATAAAGTAATTAATTGTCGCTAAAGGTACAATAAATAACACTAAGAGTAGTAGAATAGACGTATTGCATAAGGAGTCCCGCCCTCCTTTTTGCGTCCGAACGATCGCGGCTTTGCGCGGACACTTTACGTGGGGTCGGGAAACCAGCGCTCGTTTGTGTCCAAGTCTATTGCGAGAAACGAAAAAAAGAGTTTTGCAAGAGGTCTAATTAGGAGGAGAAAAAGTTAAGTTTAATTAAATTAAAGATAAGAAAGTAAGTAAAACTTTGATTGAATCAGTAGTTATTATTGCTCAAGTGGTAAGGGTGTGCGCTGAGCTACTAACAAGCGATCGCACTTGGTAGGTAAACCGATTAGCTCGTAGATTGGTAGCATTATAAGTGCGATCGCCCCGCCCAACTTCTTGTATTCTAGTTATAAAGCTAGTGTGCCACTATTTAAGATTGTCTGAAAATTCCCTCCAGTCTTAGACAATCATAAAAACAATTGTAAGTAGTGTAGTATTTCTAGAGGTATTTATTATCTATTTCTGTATTTGACCTAGAAGCAGCTTGGAGAGAAAAAATAATTACGAATTACGTAGGGCGAAGCCCTTCTCGTGCGAGTATTACGAATTACGAATTATTATGACTTACTTTATCGGCGTTGATATTGGCACTACCAGTACCAAAGCAATTGTATTTTCATCCTCCGGTGCAATCAAAGGTATGGGCAATCGGGGATATAATATTCTCGTACCTCAGCCAACGTGGGCAGAGCAAGATCCAAAAGCGATATTTGCGGCTATGATTTGCGCCATCCGTGATGCAGTTGATGCGGCTGGTGTATCAAAGGATATTGCAGCGGTTGGTTTTAGTACAGCCATGCACACCTTAATTGTAATGGATGCCCACAACCATCCCATTACAAACAGCATCATCTGGGCTGATCAGCGTAGTGTTAGCTCGTCTGAAAAACTCAAACAGGATGGAACTGGGAATGCTATATACCAACGCACAGGAACACCAATTCACCCGATGTCGCCGCTGTGCAAGCTAATCTGGATGCGGGAATCACAACCCGATACTTTTCGCCAAGCTGCCAAATTCGTATCGATTAAAGAGTATATTTTATACCAATTGTTTGAGCGTTATGTAGTTGACTACTCGATCGCTTCTGCTACAGGTTTATTTAATCTACAGCAGCTTAACTGGGATAAAGAAGCATTAACACTAGCAGGAATTACGCCCTCGCAATTAAGTGAACTTGTACCAACTACCTATATTTTGCAAGGAATGAAGGCGCAACACGCCGCAGCAATGGGGTTAGCGACTGATACACCGACTGTGATTGGAGCGAATGACGGTGTGTTGGCGAATTTGGGAGTGGGTGCAATTACACCAGACTCTTTTGCGATCACGATTGGAACTAGTGGAGCAGTGCGCCGTGTTACCCAGCAGCCAATTACTGATCCGCAAGAGAGAACATTTTGTTATTACTTAGCTGATAATCTCTGGGTAATTGGGGGAGCAATCAATAGCGGTGGAATTATTTTTCGGTGGTTGCGTGATGAATTTTGTGCTGAGGAAGTCGAAGCCGCAAAGCAACTTGGGGTAAATGCATATGATGTGATGATTCAAGAAGCTGTTAAAGTACCAGCAGGTGCTTCTGGGTTAATTTGTTTACCGTTTTTAGCAGGTGAGCGATCGCCTTACCCGAATGCTAAGGCGCGGGGTGTGTTTTTTGGTGTTGGGTTACATCATACACGGGCGCACTTTATTCGGGCTGTCTTAGAAGGAATTTTGTTTGCTGTTTACAGCGTAAATGTGGCTGTGCAAGATTTAACCGGAGCAGCGGTCGAACTTCGTGTATCTGGTGGTTTTGCCCGTTCTGAGCTATGGTTGCAGATGATGGCTGAAGTATTTGGGCAAGAGGTAAGTACGCCCGAAGTTTACGAAGCTAGTGGTTTTGGGGCTGCTTTGCTAGCAATGTATGCTGTAGGTGCGATCGCCCATTTGTCCGATGTGCATCAACTTATCCGCATCTCAAAACGTTATCAGCCACAGATCCAATCGAGTATCTACAAAGATCTTTTCTCCCTCTACCAACGTATCTATCAAAATCTGATAGAGGAATTTAACTCGATAGCCGATTATCAGCGCCAATAATTTCTAAATTTACACACCAGGAGTCAGGAGACAGGAGTCAGGAGAAACCAGGGGAGGTTATCTATGGCTATCTTTCGTGAGTAATTAACTATTCTATATCCAGGCTCCAGGCTCCTGACGTGGGTCTTCTGTCTCCTTTCATACACATCTAACTGCTGTACCACTCACAGCAACCATCAACATACTTCCACCGCCACTGGTAGTGATAGTTTCGTAATCAATATCGATACCAATCACAGCATTAGCACCCAAAGACTGCGCTTGTTGAACCATTTCGCGCATGGCGGTATCTTTTGCTTGTCGTAGGGATTTTTCATATCCTGCCGATCGCCCACCTACAATATCGCGTATACCTGCAAAGAAATCCTTGAAAATATTTGCTCCCAGTATAGCTTCACCACTAACAATACCCAGATGATCGACGATCTGCTTGTCTCCCACGTTACCTGTTGTTGTCAAAAGCATGGTTTTTTATTTTCATTGGGTCGTAACTTTAATCATGAATGATAAATTACTTTTTCATCTGTCTTGGAAAGTTCAAAGGAGAGTTGGGGAACCCCAACTCTATTTTTACCCCGACTTTCCGCTGAATATTTCTAATTGTGTAACACCAAAAAATTATGCTGACACATTTGGAATTGCTAAAATTCCCACTCATTAGATATGCTTCGCGTCAAAGCGTCTCTACAATCCTTAGATCTTGCACCTATACCATAGTCCGCCTGCTAATTAATTAGCAGGCTAATAGCCAAAGTCTTCTTAAGAAGACTAACATTGGGTTGCAGTCCATTTCAATGGACTTGAGCTATTAGCCCAAAAAAGGAGTAAGGGGCTGTTATTGAAACTGGTGCAATATGTGAACAATCCAAACTTGAAATTCTCAAAGCTAAAATATCAATAATAAGCAATCTGCCTTTGTACTCTTAGGTAGTTTTTTGAGTTAATAGTGATGTTTTGGTACGTGCGGCATTTACAAAAGCTTGAAAAATACGTTGCTGTAATGGATCATTAATAGATAATTCTGGATGCCATTGTAGCGCGATCGCCCAAGCATGGTGTTTGTGTTCCAAAGCCTCAATCACACCATCAGCCGCCCATGCTGTAACATTCCACTCTGACGGTACAATACTAGCCGCTTGATGATGCCAAGACACTACCTTTACCTCTGTTGTACCAACAATCGCCGCCAAGCGGCTATCTGAGGTAATATAAACACCATGCTCAACCGAGTGCAATTGATCTGCTCGATGAACTACAACTTCACCAAATTCATCCGGTAAGTGGGGTACAAGACTACCACCAGTAGCTACCACTAGCACTTCTAAACCACGACAAATCCCTAAAACTGGGATATTTGTAGCCAAAACCAACTGTGCGAGGGATATTTCAGAGCGATCGCGCTCTCGATCTACATTATAAATTGTTGGATGCACTACCTGATTATAGATAGCTGGGTCAATATCACCCCCACCAGAAAAAATCAAACCATCCAACCGTAACAAAATAGTAGATAAATCAGGTTCTCCTGCTGGAATCAGGATAGGTACACCACCTGCCAAGCGCACCGCCTCTACATACAATCTAGACAGACAAAAACTGCCTTGAAGCATCTGACTTGAAGTAGTAATACCAATTAGTGGCGACTGGAATCCCATGTTTGGTGTTGAATAATCTTTAATTGTTTCCTATTTTCTTTCACCTAACTCATAATAGCTATGAGATGCAACTGGGTATTAACATTAATATCCCATTTTAGACTTTACTTTTCTATCAATTATAATGCAATTGCAGAGCGTGATCTAGGGAACGTTTAAGATATTGTGTTGGAACAAATATGACAAAAAAGCATATATGAGGTTGAGTCGAGATTTGTGTAAAAAGGTGCATTCTGGGTCTGAGTCGGCTTGATTTTTCTTAGGTAATGATGATTGAAAACAACCATTAGTAGCAACTTTTCAATTTTTTACACAGGAAGATTTTTTCACCCTAATTGCACGATTTTACAGTTATTTCGGCTCAACCCCTCTTTGTTTCAATATAGAGCCGGAGAACGAGTTTTAAGGGCTTTGCTGCTCGCGCTATGAAGTAGCTTCGACTGTACTTATAAAAGATGCGCGCTACTTGTCTTAAAGATCTCAGCTATTGCCTACTTAGAGCAGATCTTAGGCTGATAAGTAGGTCTGACAGATAATTTGCCAAGTGGTCAAATAATTTGGCAAGCGACACCTAACTAGGCAATTAGCTCAATCGCTCCAGTATCGAGGTTGTAGTAAGCGCCTACGACCTTCAAATTACCTTTTTTGACGCGCGGGGCTAGGATAGGCTGAGACTCTTTTAATTCATTAGTAACATACTTAATGTTGGCGCGTACAGCATTATCAACAGCATCACCTGGTTGATTTTTTACTGACTCAATACCAGGGTCAATCGCTTGAGTAAATTTGCTCAGGTAACTGGGTAAAGGCTTGCCCGTGCGGATAGAATCAACCACAGCCGTCACGGCTCCACAGCGACGATGCCCTAGTACTACCACAAGTGGAGAACCCAAGTTTTCTACAGCGTAGTCAATGCTCTCTAGCCCACCAGTTTCTACAAAGTTACCAGCAACACGAATTGTAAACAAATCCCCTAGTCCCTGATCGAACACGACCTCTGGTGGTACGCGAGAATCAGAGCATCCTAGGATAACTGCGAAGGGGTGTTGGTTTTTGGCTAGTTCGTGTATACGAAGACGACTGCGGTCAGGGTTAAGATCTTTACCTGCGACAAAGCGCTTGTTACCATCCAGCAGCCGCTGTAGCGCTTTGTCAGGACTGATGCTCAGCCCTGACTCCTTCGCCACAACTAACTGTGGAGAGAGTAACTTAGGAGCCACGCTTGCTACCAAAGCTCCTGCTCCAACAAACATAAGCATACTTCGCCGAGAGATTCCTTCAGTTCTTTGAATTTCTGTCATTAGTACAACTTTTTTTACGTAGCAGTGTAGACCGCTTCTAATAATACATGAACTCTAAGGAGGTGGATTAAATAAGATTCAGAATTATGATATTTGTGGCTTAGCAGTATAATTCCTTTGCGGCAAATAATCATCAAACAAAATTTCTATCGCTTGCTTGAAATTCTCTGTAATACAGTGCGACTCGTTTTGGGGTTGAGCCGATATCCGTGTAAAAAGGTACAAGATAGTCTGACTTGGCTTGATTTTCTTTGTAATGATGATTGAAGACAACCATTAGTAGTAACTTTTCAATTCTTTACACAGTAATATTTTTCAATCCTAATTGCACGGTTTTACAGTTGTCTCGGTTTAACCCCTATATTATCTAAATATATACAGAAAACTTCCGTTTATCCCTTCTAAAGCAGGGTAATATACGAAAAAATTATCTAGTGATGTAATCTAATCAAAGTGTAGTGATAACTTCGAGTGATTATGCTTAGAAAAATTGACAGAAATATCTGGGTTGCCGAACAACCATTTAGGTATTTTGGACTGAGTGTTGGCACAAGAATGACGGTTATTCGTCTCACAAATAACGAGTTAGTTGTTATCTCTCCGATTCAAGTTGATCAAGAAACGATCCATCAACTTAATGAAATTGGAGATGTTAGCCATATCATTGCGCCAAATCTTTATCACTATCTGTTCACGTCTAACTTTAAAGCTCTTTACCCAAAAGCAATCCTCTGGGCTGCACCTGGTTTAGAGTCCAAAAGACCTGAACTTCCTATCGATCGCATAATACAAGATGGAAGTTTTTTGGATGAAGTTGAATATTTATTGTTTGATGGGTTCAGAACCTTTGGCTTAAGTGGAGCTTCACCATTCAATGAATGTGTTTTCTTCCACCCTGAAAGTCACACCTTGGTATTAACAGATACAGCTTACCATTTCGATGAAAGCTTTCCACTGCTCACTCAATTAGTAGCTAGAGCAATTGGGGGGTACAAAAACCTAAGCCCATCATTGCTAGAGCGGAAGGCTACACAAGAAACAGACAAGGTAAAACAAGCAGTTCAAAAAGTACTTGCTTGGAACTTTGAGCGCGTCATCATGGCGCACGGTAGCATCATAGAGAACAATGCAAAGCAAAGGTTTAGAGAGGGTTATGAGTGGTTTTTAGGTACATCCCTGAACACCGCAGCCTAACACTTGATTGGAGTGGATAGACGATCGCTCGCACGAGCTAAAATGTAAAGATATCTGTGATTTCCTTGCCTAATGGAAACTACCATGCTTCCTCTAAAAAGCGATCGCCCTTCTCTATACGATACAGATTACCTGCAATGGATTAAGACGACTGTGGAGAAATTGCACAGTCGAGACTATGGGAATGTGGACTGGGATAATCTGATCGAGGAAATTGAGGACATGGGGAGGAGTGAGCAAAGAAGTTTAGAAAGTAACTTGATTGTACTTCTACTTCACTTGCTTAAATGGCAATACCAACCTGAACGCAGAAGTGGCAGTTGGGAAAGCAGTATTATCGAACATCGTAGGCGAATAAAGAAAGCTCTCAAAGAGTCTCCTAGCCTAAAACCCTATCTTGAAAGTATATTCTCTGAGTCTTACATAGAAGCAGTTAAACAAGCAAAAGCTGAAACAGGGCTGCCATTAGAAACCTTTCCTCTAGAGTGTCCGTATGAGTTAGCAGCCCTGTGGGATGATGAGTTTTTACCTCAGTGAGTTGAACTATTGCGGTTTGCGCTCTGGTAATTTCTTGATTGCTTCTCTAGCCCAAACGCCCCTCTAGTAACCAAGCCCTACGGTTTCGTCTTAGCCACAGTCCTAATAGTAGACCCAGCACAACTATGCCTGTAAAGTAAGTCAAGGCAATTAACCGAATTCCTAGAGGCGGAGCCACTGGTGCAACTTCTATTTCTTGTGCCACTTGGAAGGGCTGAAATTGGCGTGCAGCATTTGGTTGGGGAGAAACCTGTATTACTATCTTATGGGGTGCGCCATCAAAAAATTGCTGTTGCCATTTGAGTTTACCACTGTTATCTGGCTGGCTTTGATAGGCAAATGACACCCAGTTATCTTCTAGCTGAGTAGTTGTGACATTCAACAACACATCTGTTATGGGCTGACCTGTTTTTGTATCAATCACAGAAACAGCGCCATTTAGAGGTTGTCCTACTGTAGCGTGGGTATCTGCCGATAAATGCAGTTTTAGACCCTCAGACTCACGAATTGCTGGAACTGCTATTGGGGACTGATGATGAGCGTGAGTATGGTTATCAGCCGAGGCAAATTCAGCATTGAAGTTAACTACAAGTAGGGTAGCGATCGCTAATATTGTTACCCCACTTAATAACACTCGCACCCGCACTGGGGCAATCTCTCCTGGTTGTGTTTGCTGCTTACCGCCTATCACTAAACCACCCCCTAACCCAACAACTAGTAAAATGGCTGCCAAAATGCCAAAGTAGCGGTATTTGAGTGGATTTTCAGATACAGGTAGTGTAAGAGTTTGCTTGATGGGAGTGAAAGCATCCGCCACTAACGGCGTGACATTTACAACAAGTTGATATTTACCTCGAATAGGTAGTATCTGCTGGACTTGTAATTTACCTTCGGGAGCGCGAGCCTCCACATTTAGTAGTTCAGTTCCCTCCACGATTGGAAAATCAGTGTGAAGCAAGGGATTTGGGGGAGGCGTGAGAATTTGTAAGTTAAATTTGGCATTCTCTAACGGCTTACCACCAGCATCAACCGCAGACAGCATCAAACGTACTGGAGATTGAGGGTGATTAGAACCTAGCGGCGTAGCGGCTTCAGCTTCAAAGGGCAATATTTGGCTAATATTTGGCTCAGTAGTCAACTGCACTGTTGATTGTGGCGACTGGGAAAATCCTACCCACCCATGTAAAACTATACCCACCAAGCAAATAGCGCCGATGAGCGCAGACAACTTGAATTTTGACATTTCTGGACTCCTGCTACTGCACAAGGACGACTAATGACAACTAACCGTTAAGGTGTGATGACGTAGAGAGTGCATCGAATCGTGAACAGCAGGATAGGTAGTGAAGAAAATAGTCCAGAGAATCAACGCACATAAAGATATGTAAAGCGTTGCTTGCACAGGAAGGGATAAAGTAAAACGTACCGTCCGTTGCCAGATTGAAATAGAATGAGCTGTCATCTGTACCTCGCAGATCTATTCTTGAATACTCTCAAAGTCGGTGGGCATTCTGGCTCACTCAATTTTGGGTTTTAGATTTGCAATGGTAGTTGGTTAAAGGTGAAACGGGAAAGGTTAAAGGTGAAACGGGAAAGGTAAGGTGATTAAAGGGTGGACGCGCTTGTTTTGAATGAAACTATGAAGCTACAAACGAGAGCGCGACTATTCTATGCTTATCACCCTTGCCCCTTTTCCCTTCTTTATTTACCAATTACCAATTACCCATTACCTATTCTCCACTCGCAAATCTAAAATCTAAAATCGAATCACAGTTGCGGGACAGCGTAGGACTTTCACCTAACTTTCCCCGTTTCCTCTAGCGGCTGTTCCCCACTAGAGGCGACTTTACACAAGGAGATTATCTTATCACTGTTTTTACCCTGGCAAATGAACTATTGCAGGATTTCTTCTAACTGATGCTGGTTCCATAGCTTTTGGTAAAGTCCTGGTTGTTGCACAAGGAAGGCATGAGTGCCAGATTGAACAATTTGACCTCTATCCATGACAAAAATTCTGTCAGCTGTGGCAGCAGCGGACAACTGGTGGGAAATAAAAATCACGGTTTTGCGTTGAGTGCCTGAAGAAAGATTTTTCAGAATATCTGTAGCTGTTTGATTATCTACGCTGGAGAGAGCATCATCTAAGATCAGCACGGGAGCATCAACTAACAAAGCCCTAGCCAAAGCTGTACGCTGCCTTTGACCACCTGAGAGGGTGATACCACGTTCACCGACAATGGTTTCGTATTGCAGCGGAAAATTGAGAATTTCTGCATGAATTTGAGCTTGCTTGGCGCAGTATTCTACTTCTGATTGTTCACTTAAAGGATCGCCATAACGGATATTGTTTTTGATCGTGGTGCTGAAAAGGAAACTGTCTTGAGGGACATAGGCGATCGCACTGCGTAAATCTCGTAATTTAATCTGAGTAATATCATATCCATCCAAAAATAGTTGTCCTGGCTCAATATCTAATAGACGCGGCAAAGCATTCGCTAAAGTTGATTTTCCCGAACCAATTGGACCGACAATCGCCACTGTCTCCCCTGGCGAAATTTCAAGGTTGACATTTTGCAGCGTTTGTGTATTGGTCTCTGGATAGGTGTAACTGAGATTTCGCGCTATGATTTGCCCCTTGACTTGTTCGAGGGGCAGACTGATGGCATTATCTGTATCTTTAATTTTGGGTGTAACCGTGAGAATTGACTCGATGCGGTCAATACTGACTTCACCTCGTTGGTAGGTAGTAATTGTGAAGCCTAATAAGGCAGTGGGGAAAACCAGCCGTTCTACATATAGAATCAGAGCTAAAAAATTACCAACGCTTAAGGTTCCCTGGGCGATTCGCCCTGCTCCTAGCCACAGCAGTAGCAGTAAGCTAATATAAGCGAGTCCTCCTATGAGAGGAAACAGTGTATTTCGAGTTTTTGCTAGCCCTAAATTTGCCTTCAATAGCTGCTGATTATTTTGACCAAAGGCGCGACGCTCATTTTCTTCTTGGGCGTAAATTTTGATCAGAGCCATGCCGCTCATATCTTCTTGGATCAATTCGCTGATTTGCGACAGTTCTTCCTGTACCGCCATCTGTTGGTTACGCAAGCGATCGCTAAATAACTGTACCAAAATCAGCATGAAGGGGTAGACTGCGATCGAGGCTAAAGTTAATGGCACGTTGATCGCTAACATTACAGGCAGTGTGAGGACGTAGGCAAAGAAGGTATTCGCCAAAGAAAGGACACCAAATCCCACCAGGCGGCGGATATTTTCTACATCACTGGTTGCCCGATTAATTAAGTCCCCAGTTGCGTTGACATTAAAATAACCTGCTTCCAATTGCAGCAGGTGTTGAAAAATCTTTTGTTTCAAATCAAATTCTACCTGCCGCCCTGCACCAAATAGGGCAATGCGCGATACCATGCGGATCACCCACATCGCCGAGCTAAGTGCGACAATCAGCACTACATACCACCAAATTAGACTGAAGCTGAACTTAACCTGAAGTTTGTCAATGATATTGCGAATTAGCAATGGAATGTAGACACCCACAGCATTAACAATCAACAGAGCTAAGATGCCGACTGTAACCTGTCGCCAATGGGGACGTAGGTAGGAAAGGAGTTTAGAGAATCGGGAACTTTGAGCCATGAAGCGCGAACAAGCGACTTTCTGATCTTAGAGCGATCGCAGCAATGTCTGTCTTCTAGCCCAGGAGTGGGAAGTAGGGTAATTTAAGAGGCTAGAGGAACCAGAGGCTAGAGGCACGAGGCAAGAGGAAAAACATCTACTGATAACATAAATCACCGAAACAAACGAAAAATCTAGCCTCTCGCCTCGGGCAACGTGCAACGGGCAAGGGGCAACGAGCCTCTAGCCCCTTGCCCCTTGCCTTTTGGTGAGAGCCTAATATCAATTTGTTTGAGAGGTGGGGCAATTGATCATCTCATACTCCACTACCCTAACCATCAGTTAAATTAAAAAAGTTGTCAAACCACAAGGAAAAGAGAATGTCGCCTCTAAAACCAACCGTTTTAGTTACTGGCGGAGCAGGATATATTGGCTCCCACGCTGTACTTGCCTTGAAACGCGCTGGCTACGGCGTGATTGTTCTCGATAACCTGGTGTATGGACATCGGGATTTGGTGGAAAAAGTTTTACAGGTAGAGCTAATTGTCGGTGATACAAATGACCGCGCACTGTTGGATGAGTTGTTTACCAAACATAATATTGCCGCCGTCATGCACTTTTCTGCCTATGCTTATGTAGGCGAATCAGTTACTGACCCTGATAAGTATTACCGTAATAACGTTGTTGGCACTCTAACTTTACTAGAAGCAATGCTGACAGCGTCGGTCAAGTATTTTGTCTTTTCTTCTACTTGTGCCACCTACGGAGTACCCAAGACAGTTCCAATTCCTGAAGATCATCCCCAAAATCCGATTAATCCCTATGGAGCCACTAAATTAATGGTCGAGCGGATTTTAGCAGATTTTGATGCCGCTTATGGGTTCAAGTCTGTATGTTTTCGCTACTTCAACGCCGCTGGTGCTGATCCGACTGGCTTATTAGGGGAGGATCATAACCCAGAAACCCATTTAATTCCCCTAGTTCTGATGGCGGCTATGGGTAAACGTGAATCTGTTTCAATTTTCGGCACTGATTACCCCACTCCAGACGGTACTTGTGTCCGAGATTATATTCATGTTAGCGACTTGGCAGATGCTCACATCTTGGGTGTGGAATATCTTCTTAAGGGTGGCGATACCACAGTCTTTAACTTAGGCAATGGAAATGGCTTTTCAGTTAAACAAGTAATCGACACAGCTAGAAGTGTAACAGGTCGGGATATCAAAGTGGTAGAGGGCGATCGCCGTCCTGGAGATCCTCCAGCACTCGTTGGTAGCAGCGACAAAGCCAGAAAAATTTTGGGCTGGAACCCTCAGTATCCAGCCCTAGAAGAAATTCTTAATCATGCTTGGCAGTGGCATCAACGCCGCCATGAATAAAAGCGCGGAGCGGTTAGCCATTAGCTTTTAGCTGTTAGCGAGTAGCAACACTCATTGACACCCTCTCGTATTAAAGATCTAAAAAGGCTAGCTCCAAAGAAGATCTACTAACAGTGTTCTCACAACAGCTAACCGCTAATAGCTAATAGCTTTCTTAACAAGCCCCATGTTTGGCAACAATCACGTAAATCGTTTTAGCTATTATGTATAAGTCGTACAAGGGATGCCAACGCTTTTGATAGCGCAAATCGAGATTAACAATTTCCTCAAAGTCTTTGACGCTAGAACGACCATTTACTTGCCATTCACCCGTCAAACCTGGCTTGACATTTAATCTTTGCCAGTGACGCTCGTTGTATTGAGCAACTTCGTCAGCTGTTGGTGGGCGAGTTCCGACTAAACTCATTTCGCCTACCAGCACGTTCCAAAACTGGGGTAGTTCGTCCAAGCTTGAGCTTCTCAGAAAACGACCTACTCTTGTTACTCGCGGATCTTTTTTATTCTTAAAAATTAGTCCTGACGCTTCGTTAGTCACTTGCGCCTTTAAAACATCAGCATTGTCAACCATTGAGCGAAATTTCCGCAAGCGGAAGACTTTTCCCTGTAGTCCATAACGCTCTTGACTATAAAATATAGCTCCTGGGCTATCGAGCTTGATAGCGATCGCCACTGGCACGAATACTATAGCTAGGATTAGCAGCCCCACCAAACTGCCAATGATGTCCAAGCATCGCTTGAATAACGAGTAAGCTGATGGGTGGACGGATTGCGGCTCCGAGGATTTGTGTTCGGGAGCCTTGAGAATTGTAGGGAACGGTGCTTGGTACATCGTCACGATTGAACCTACGACTGAAAAACCGTAATTTTACTTATACTGTATCCCGAATATAAACTTACTCTTGACTAAAATAACAGTGTTTTTGCTTACAATTTGTCGAATCTTTATTAAGATCAACTGCCTACTTAGCCTTTGTAAAGTTTACGTAAAGATGCACTGTTCAGGGTTTATACGTAGAAAAGTGAGAATCGCCCACTCAAATATACTTATCAAATAGCACAGTTAACTTCACCCATGATTTTTCCATAATCTTATGACACTGCCTAACTGGGTCACATTCTCCCGCCTATTGGCATTACCGTTGCTGCTATTTTATTTACAAAATCCTTCCTCGGAAAATCGTTGGTTTAGTTTAGGCATCTTTCTAGTTGCCGCATTGACCGATTGGTTGGACGGTTACTTAGCTCGAAGATTTAACTGTATAACAGAACTTGGAAAATTTCTAGATCCCTTGGTAGATAAGCTATTAATATTAGCGCCGATGTTGGCACTGATTGAACAGAGGCAGCTTCCTGCTTGGGGAGTATTTTTAATTTTGGCGCGGGAATTGACGATCGCAGCTTGGCGCGTCACTCCCAGTTTGACTGGGAGCAAAGCAATTGTAGGAGCTAACAAGTGGGGCAAACTCAAAACTGTGAGTCAAATCGTAGCCCTCTCCCTACTAATTGCTCCCTTACCAACCACCTGGCATATTCCTTCCTTGATTGCTTTCTGGATTTGTGTCGCCCTGACGTTAATCTCAGGGGCGATTTATTTATTGCCGCCTGAAAGAGAGCTAGGGGCTAGGGGCTAGGGGCTAAGGGCTTGGGAGAGGGGGAGAGTGGGAGAGTGGGAGAGGGGGAAGATGGGCAAATAAATTTCTAGTTCCTCCAGCCTCTAGCCCCTAGCCCCTAGCCCCTGATTTGAGAATCTCGTCATCCATTGAAAAATCGACTTCAGCTTTGTCTCGGCTCTTGGCAAGGTAGTCGTTTTGGAAGGAGTCTTTTAGACCTGAGATTAAGTCAAATTCGGGCTGCCAATTTAGATCAGTCATCGCCTTATGCACACAAGCAAAGAAATGCTGTACTCGCAGCGGAAATGCCTTGCGCTTGCCAAAATCAAACTTTTTGGGGTCATAGTGGGCAATTTGTAAATCGGCAGCAGATTTACCCACAGCTTCAGCACAAGCACGGGCTAAACCATCAAAAGTAACGTAGCGATCGCCTGAAACATTATAAATTTGCCCAACCGCTTGCCCATTGCCTAAAACCTTACACATTGCCTGTGCCAAATCTTGCACATGACCCATTTGAGTGATATGTAACCCATTGCCTGGAATGGGAATGGGGCGATCGCGTACAATTCTATCAAAAAACCAGCTTTCCAAGTCGTTATAGTTACCAGCACCGTAAATATACGTAGGGCGAATTGAGGTAAACGGCAATCCTAACAGAGTTAGAAAAGCTTCGGTTTCATGTTTACCTCGGTGGCGACTTTTTGGATCTATAGGATCGCCCTCAACATGGGGCAAATAGTCAGAGCGCATATACACACCAGCCGAACTCATGTAAACAAAGTGCTGCACAGAATCTTTAAAGAGATCGGCTAGCGGTTGGGTGTCACTTACTTCTCTGCCATTGTTGTCAAATATTGCATCAAAATGTTCTTGGGATAACTTTTCCTTTAACGATTCAGGGTTGGTGCGATCGCCCCTTATCTGTAACACTCCCTCACAGGGAGCCGTCCGATTACCACGATTAAACAACACCACCTCATGACCTTGTTCCATCAGCATTTTAGTCAGATGGACACCAATGAAGCGCGTGCCACCCATAATTAAAATTCGCATAATTTCCCCCCTCTTGCTTATCCTCAAACTTTTTCTTAACCAGCTTGGCTAATTTGAGGGTATCAGGTTACGTCATCAAACACCGAACCAATCCTCAGTTAATAACGTCTTTATTGATGAGCCAGTAAAAACCAGCCTTTATGACTTAATAACTACCTGTCTGTTCCACCAGAGCTGTGTATCATCCACAATCACAATTGGAAATTTCTTGCCAGATATGGTCTTAATAATAAATACTTTCAACATACTTTTAATATCAACTTAAGTGAGCCGTGCCTTTGAAGTATGCACTTGTCCATGAGTGGTTAACGCCCCTCGCTAGGGGTGGTTCAGAACTGGTAGTGCAGGAAATTCTCAAGTTAATTGATGCCGATGTGTATGCCCTGATTGACTTTGAATCTACCAACCCCCAGAGTTATCTGTTCGGGCGGGAGATTGGCACAACGTTTATGCAACACTTCCCGCAATCCCGCCAAGGTGTACAGAAGTATCTGCCTTTTTTACCCCTAGCAATTGAACAGTTGGATTTACGGGCATATGATGTGATTGTTTCCTCTTCTCACACTGTTGCCAAAGGAGTCCTTACCAGCCCCCAGCAGTTGCACATCTGCTACTGTCATGCGCCGATGCGTTTTGCTTGGGATATGACATTTGATTACCTGGATAGTAGCAAGATGGGTCACGGTTTGCCTGGGATTTTGACTAGGTATTTACTCCATCAATTGCGGCAATGGGACACAATAACAGCAAATCGAGTCGATCATTTTATTGCCAACTCCCAACATACTGCTCGTCGCATCTGGCGTTGCTACCGTCGAGAAGCAACGGTGATTTATCCGCCAGTTAACATTGAGCGATTTCCCTTTCTCACCTCAAAACAAGATTTTTATGTAACAGTTTCGCGCTTAGTTAGCTATAAACAAGTATCTCTAATTGTCCGTGCTTTTAATCAACTCAAAAAGCCTTTGGTAGTAATTGGCACAGGACCAGAACTACCCATGATTCGCAAATTGGCGCAACAGCATATACAGGTGCTGGGGGCGCAACCAAATGATGTGGTGGAGAAGTATATGGCTGGGGCGAGAGCATTTGTTTATGCAGCGATGGAAGATTTTGGTATTGCCATAGTCGAGGCTCAAGCCTGTGGTACACCAGTAATTGCCTATAGTGCTGGAGGAGCTTTAGAAACAGTGCGAGATTTGCGCCAATACCCAGAGTGTGGTACAGGTATATTTTTTCCGACACAAACTGTAGAGGCTTTAGTTAGAGCTGTGGAGCAGTTTGAAGAGAAGCTAGCAGGTTTTAATCCTGAGTCTGCGCGATCCCAGGCTGCTCGATTTGCCCCTACAATTTTTGAAGAACGTTTTATGGCTTTTTTAGAACGTTCGTGCCAAAAGTTACCTTGACTACCTGTTAGCTTTTGATTCAAGCGTTGGTTTTGCCACTTTTGGAATCAAATTTGCCTCCTTTTGGTGTCTTCTGGCTTTAAGATTGGGACTATGTGTGTGGTGTGGATTGTTAAGGAGTATGATGACTGCCCAAAGCTCGCTCCTCTCTAGCAAGCGATCGCAGACTTTCGTAAAACGTGGTCAAGATCCCTTTAGAACCAGAGGCAAACCCAATGGTTTGTCGGCTCTTCTTGACAGAGAGTTTGTTAAACGACTGTTCGACATTGTATTTTCGCTTTTGGTTTTGATTTTGTTTTCCCCAGTTTACTTGCTATTAGGCTTACTAATTGCTTCCAGTTCGCCAGGTCCAATTTTCTATATCCAGAAACGAGTTGGTAAAAATTACAAGCCTTTTAATTGTATTAAATTCAGAACAATGGTAGTCAATGCCGACGAAATGTTGTTGGAATTGATCGCCCAATCACCTGGATTAAAGCAGGAATTCGAGGATAACTTCAAGTTGAAAAAAGACCCTCGAATCACTAAGATTGGATATTTTTTACGCTTAACCAGTCTGGATGAATTTCCCCAATTCTGGAACGTTTTGAAAGGTGACATGAGTGTTGTGGGTCCCCGACCTCTAGTGGCTGAAGAATTACCCAGGTACGGTCGCCATATTGACAAAGTATTGACCATCAAGCCAGGAATCACTGGGTTATGGCAAGTTTCTGGGCGCAATGATATTCCTTACCCTCGGAGGGTGCAAATAGACCTTTACTATGCCAATTCTCACAATATATGGTTGGATTTGTGGGTAATTTTTAAAACATTTGGTGTAGTGATTATACCTAAAAATAAAGGGGCTTATTGACAAAAAAAGCAAGAAAAATTTTCTTGCTTTCTTCTGGGGGTAGTCATGCCCCCTTTTTGCTAAATAAGCTGTTAGCGGTTAGCTATTAGCTTTTAGCAACTATTGACGCTTGGTTACAAAGATAACCATTGCTAGAAACTGTGGAGGAGCGTGCCAGCACAGAGGCTAACGGCTAACAGCTTTTTTAGTCACCCAACAATATTTTTACTAATACCTTTCCATTTGAATAGGATTAGTACAGATATTTAAATGCCGCTGAAATTAAATTAATACGAATTCCATCAAATCTTTGCAAAGACTCAACAATTACTTAATAATTTCCCAGAGGTTTTCAGTTAACCTTAATTTAACTTTGTCAATTTTAAGCCAATAAAGTTGCCGCAAAAGCTAAAAACGGAAAAAAATTAAGTAATTTCTACGTAGGCAAATTAGTGGTTGATTGCTTAAGTTGTAGCAGTTGTTCTGAGAAATTTTTCAGATAGTTTAGGAATAGGTAATATATGACACAAAAAAAGCGAGCTTTAATTACTGGGATTACAGGACAAGACGGCTCTTACCTAAGTGAGTTCTTGCTGTCTCAAGGCTATGAGGTACATGGTATCATCCGGCGGACTTCAACATTTAACACAGATCGGATCGATCATATTTACGAAGATCCACACAAACAAGGAGTGCGGTTATTTCTGCACTATGGTGACTTGACCGATGGTACTACTTTGCGCCGGATTTTAGAAGAAGTAAAGCCAACAGAAATTTACAACCTAGGTTCTCAATCCCACGTCCGAGTGAGCTTTGACTCACCAGAATACACTGTAGATTCAGTTGGGATGGGAACACTGCGCCTATTGGAAGCAATTCGAGACTACCAGCAACGGACTGGAATTGAAGTGCGATTCTACCAAGCTGGTTCTTCTGAGATGTATGGTCTAGTTCAGGAAGTACCACAAAAGGAGACAACGCCATTTTATCCGCGTAGTCCTTATGCTTGTGCAAAAGTTTACGCTCATTGGCAGACAGTAAATTATAGAGAATCCTATGATTTATTTGCGTGTAATGGAATACTTTTTAACCACGAAAGCCCGCGTCGGGGAGAAACTTTCGTAACCCGCAAAATTACACGAGCAGTCGCCCGCATCGTTGCTGGTAAGCAGAAAAATCTTTACATGGGTAATCTAGATGCCAAGCGGGACTGGGGGTATGCCAAGGATTACGTCAAAGCCATGTGGATGATGTTACAGCAAGACAAGCCAGATGATTATGTGATTGCTACTGGCGAAACCCACTCAGTTAAAGAGTTTCTCGATTTAGCTTTTGGTTATGTCAATCTTGATTGGCAGAATTACGTAGAGTTTGACGATCGCTACCTCAGACCTGCTGAAGTAGAATTATTAATCGGCGATCCTACCAAGGCACAGCAAAAATTAGGCTGGAAACCTTCAGTCACATTCAAAGAACTAGTAGCCTTAATGGTAGAAGCAGACTTGAATGCGCTAGGTCATACTTCACCCAATGGCGACGGTCATCAAAATGAAGATATAGCTACAATTCGCCAAGCGTTGGTTGGTTTCTTATCCTAATACACCTGCTTTTGATGTTATGACCGCCTTAGATTTCAAAAACAAACGCATACTTGTGACTGGCGGCGCTGGGTTTCTTGGTCGTCAAGTAATCGACCAGCTGTGTAAAGCTGGTGCTGACCAGCACAAGATTACCACAGTGCGATCGCGCGATCTTGATTTACGTGTCCTAGAAAATTGCCACCGCGCAGTTGACCAACAGGATATAGTAATTCACCTAGCAGCTCACGTTGGTGGTATTGGCTTAAATCAGGTAAAACCAGCAGAGCTATTCTACGACAACCTGATGATGGGCGCTCAACTAATTCACGCCGCCTACCAAGCCCAAGTAGAAAAATTTGTCTGTGTTGGCACTATCTGCGCTTATCCCAAGTTCACGCCAGTACCATTCAAAGAGGATGATATTTGGAATGGCTACCCAGAGGAAACCAATGCTCCTTATGGTATCGCCAAAAAAGCTCTGTTAGTCCAACTACAAGCTTATCGGCAGCAGTACGGCTTCAACGGCATTTACCTTTTGCCAGTAAACTTATATGGACCAGAAGACAACTTTGATCCTAAAAGTTCTCACGTCATCCCAGCTTTAATTCGTAAAGTACACGAAGCCCAAGTACGGGGAGAAAAGCAACTACCCGTTTGGGGCGACGGTAGCCCCACCCGCGAATTCCTCTACTCAGAAGATGCCGCACGGGGTATAGTCATGGGTACTCAATTCTACAACGAATCTGAACCAGTTAACCTGGGTACGGGTTACGAAATTACTATCCGCGACTTAATTACCCTCATCTGCGAATTGATGGAGTTTGACGGGGAAATTGTCTGGGAAACCGACAAACCGAATGGACAACCCCGCCGCTGTTTGGATACCGAACGGGCAAAACAAGCCTTTGGTTTTGTCACCCAAGTGGACTTTCGGCAAGGGTTGAAAAATACCATCGACTGGTATCGCCAACACGCTAGCTAAGTTCAAACCATACATCTATCGTAGGGTGGGCAATGCCCACCTTATTTATTTTTTGGCGCTAAATCTACTCAAAAGACAAATTAACACTAATGCCATAGTGGTCACTCACAGGTTTACCATTAGCTTTGTAAGCTTGCCATTTGTTGACATTGCTCACTCTTTTTGCCCATTCTACACTCAGACAAATATGATCGATGTTATAGCCAATTTCATCGTTAGCGGTTACACAAATTAAGTTGTTTTGCTCTAGTGCATTGTTGAGCATTTCCCTTCCCTTGGCTGTTCCGTAACACAAAGGTTGACTTAGCGCTTCATTAAAGTCACCCGCAACACAAAAGGGCAAGCAGGAGTTTAATTTCGCCCAATCTTTACTATGCAGTTCTATTGATTGATAGTGCCGTTCCCATACTTTTGCCTCTCCATCGCTTACACTATCATGCGCCCAAGTGATAATGGTTCCATAAACTAGGAAGTTTCCTGATGGTGATTCAATTTCAACACAAATAGCAAGCGTTGGATCGTAAGTTTGCGATCGCTTAATCGGAAACCGAGACCAAATAGTAGTGTAATTAAAGCCATGCCATTCTGGTTGAGAATAACTGGCAGCTTTAGAATATTCCTTACCTAGATTTATAACATCATTAGTTTCAGTCAAGATCCAGATATCAGCATTAATTTCTTGAATTTGCTTGAGAATAACAGGATTTTTACTCCAACCATTGGGTTTGGGTTTTTCAAGATTCCAAGTAGCAATTTTGAGTGAATTCGACATAGTTAGGTGGGATATGAGGCTATATGTTAGGATGCCCACCTTCATTAGCTCGTCTTGTCACATAGACAACGATTGTAGACTTGGCACAAAACCAGCAATTTGTCAAGCGGTAGTATTAGATTGTAGGCTGCACAGCATAACTGCCTGTTTAGTGTTGGTATTGCGTTAGCGAAGCGTGAGCGTAGTTATCGCTCCACAAACAACCACGAAGCTAGCTAATCATCAGGTAGACAATGCCCACCTTCTTTGTAAATACAACAGAACTAACTACTCTACTTTTACTTATGTATTATGTGGGCGATCGCTGCTCTTGGATCTTATTTTTATGTCGTTTCTTAAACAGCTTGGATAAAAAGCTTTTAAAGATATGTGGGAGGTGCGCGGGACTTGGTACAAAGACAATACCCAACTGTTGCATTAAACCTAGCGCATCGCCTTGCCCCCAATGCTCCACAATTTTGCCGTCCTCAACGCGATCAATGTGCATGATTGATAACTTGATTTGCTTACCTGTAGGGGGAAGACCTTGAAAGTCACCAAGATGTGTAGCTGTAAACGTTCCACAAGTGACAACTTTATCGCCTTCAACAATCACTTCGTCAAATGTGTGTTGACCATTGGTAAAGGCTAAATAGAATGCCATGCCGAACTGCTTGAAATCATTACAGTCAAGGGGTTCAGATTCGCCAGCCATGTGAGCAACAAAATTAGTGGCAAGAAGTGCTAATGCTTGGTCAATATTCCGATTGTCGAAAGCTTTGTAGAACTGGAGAACGATGGCTTTATTTTGTTCTGTTGACATTCGATGCTTCTTTTTTAGCTAAGATTGTAACTTATCAACAGTGGTAGGAATTGAATGCGACGCGCCGATAACGCCTCATTAACAACTCACACAGAACAATAAGCACTAGCAGATAACCCTTAAAAATGCGCCCCACCAATAACCTAGCCGCATAACTCGTAATTAAATGGATTTTCGTATAGTAGTTTAATCAAAGGAAAAAAGATGGAATTTTTCGCTATATATCTCAGCAAAATATAGAATTTTTCTGTGTACTATCTAGCACAGTCCAAAAAGTTGAAATCCGTATATCATTTTATGGAACTACGTCGGAAGAAGCTGCTTGGCTCCTTGTGCAAAGCTATCTGATTCAAGTATCATTGCTCTGTTTTAGAACCAGAAACGATAACTACGACGAGCGCAACGCTTACGCATCTCTTACCCTAGATCCTAAAGATGTAGAATATCAGGCTGAAGTTGCCGCTGGGGATGGAATGGATGCCGAAGGATTTTAAATGGAAAAAGCAGAATTACGCCGAGTTCTGATCAAAACTCGCCTATCCATGACTCAAGAAGAATGGCAAGAAAAGAGCGATCGCATTTGTTTTCACCTCGAATCTTCACCCCTGTTTACCCAAGCCAAAACCATCCTGGCTTATTTCAGTTTTCGCTTTGAACCTAACCTTAATTCCCTATTTACCAACAACCATTACCGCTGGGGAGTACCTCGCTGTGTGGGGACTCACTTAATTTGGCATCTGTGGCAACTCGGTGATACTCTTCAAACTGGGGCTTATGGGATTTTAGAACCCTTACCAAACGCCCCCACCTTGCAACCAGATGAGGTAGATTTAATTCTTGTGCCTGCTGTTGCCTGCGACTATCTTGGGTATCGCTTGGGTTATGGTGGCGGTTATTATGATCGCTTGCTCAGCTTACCCCAATGGGCATCAAAGCCTACTATAGGCATTGTATTTGACTTTGCCTACCTCCCCCAGTTGCCTACTAATTCCTGGGATATCCAAATGCATGGTGTATGTACACAAACAGGCTTGAGAGTTATTCGTAATTCAAGTATACTTTCCTAAATTCTTATTACGGGAATAATTACTACTATTTTGTTGCTCTGCCTTTTATGAGTTAAAACTTTTAGTTACTGCTTCTTAAACTTTTGGAACCCGCGCAGAGGACTATTGTCCTCTGCGCTCCAACTAACTTACTTTTACAAGCATTTAGTTAGACAAATACAATTACTATAGTATGGGTAAATAATGAATAAGTCAAGTCTTTTTTTCAAAACAAATAAAGTTTTTCTAAAAAAGATTGAAGTGGGTATTTAATGAGCGAGTGTTAAGGTATTTTGAGTTATTTGAAAGTTTAGATTTTCAAGATGAGAGGAGAAATGATTAATTATAAACAGGGAATTGGGGTGCGGTGGAGAAATGTTTGGATGTATGGCTTGTTGGGAGTAGTGGCAATAGTAATGCTATTTCCTCTACTTTGGCTGCTAAGTACCGCCTTTAAATCTCCTACTGAAGATATATTCCAATTTCCTCCCCAGCTATTACCCAGCCAACCGACATTTAATAATTTTGTGCGAGTTTGGCAAACCAATCCGTTTGGGCGTTATCTATTTAACAGTACGCTAATCGCCGTAATAACTGTTGGTTTAAATCTACTATTTTGTGCTTTAGCGGCTTACCCACTAGCACGGCTAGAGTTTCGGGGAAGAGAAATCATTTTCACGGCAATTGTCACCACAATTATGATTCCGTTTCAAATTGTGATGATTCCGCTGTATATTTTGACAGTGCAACTGGGGATGAAAAATAGTTATTTGGGAATTATATTTCCAGCGATCGCCTCAGCTTTTGGTATATTTTTATTACGACAAGCATTTCAAGGCGTTCCCAAAGAACTAGAAGAAGCTGCCAGAATTGATGGTTGTTCTGAATTGGGTATATGGTGGAACGTGATGATACCAGCAATTCGCCCAGCCCTCGTTACCTTAGCCATTTTTGTCTTTATCGGTTCGTGGAGTGATTTTCTTTGGCCTTTAATTGTGATTGACAGACCAGAATTTTACACTCTACCTTTAGGTGTGGCAATGTTAGCTGGTACATTCTCGCTTGACTGGCGATTGATTGCAGCTGGATCGGTAATTTCCATCGCACCAATTTTAGTGTTATTCCTATTTCTCCAACGTTACATAGTACCAACTGATGCGGGAAGTGGGGTGAAAGGTTGAAGTATGAAGTATGAAGTTTGAAGGGTGAAGGGTGAAGATTTAAATTTCAGCCTTTATCCTTTATCATGCCCGCCTTTTTTAGCCTAAGCGCCCTGGTTTAGGATAAGCAATGCGCTTATGGTGGAATTGTTGCCAAACTTCGACAAAAATATTGGCAATGGAATCGATTTGTTCCCGTGTCAAACCTGAATCTACTAACTGATTTTCTTGCCAACGCGATCGCAAAATTTTATTTACCATAGCTAACGCTTCTTCACGGCTAGGTTCCTTAGACGTTGGCTTTCCTCCTGCTTGCAGTGTCCGCAGCGCTGCTTCACACGAATCGGCTAACATAACAATCGCAGTTTCGCGTGATTGGGGTATGGGTCCATCGTAACTAAAATCTGACTTTTGCACTACAATACTGGGATCTTGCTGCGCGATCGCCTGTGCCTGATGATAAAAATAGACAATCTGCATTGTTCCCTGATGTTCGGGGATAAACGCCCGAATAGCTGTCGGTAGGCGATACTTGTGCGCCATTACCAACCCTTGTGTAACGTGCTTTTTGATGATGTCGGCACTTTGCCAGGGATCATTAATTTGATCGTGCTTGTTTACACCTCCCATTTGATTTTCAATAAAAGCTAAAGGATCGTGCAGCTTACCGATATCGTGATACAAAGTACCAGTACGCACTAGTTCGACATTACACCCTAGTTCTTTAGCGGCGGCTTCTGCTAGAGTGGCAACAAACAGGGTGTGCTGAAAGGTTCCTGGGGCTTGAGTTGCGAGTCGTTTTAACAGCGGACGATTAGGGTTGGCTAATTCTGCTAGACGAATTGGGGTGACTAAATCGAATAAATTTTCCAGATAAGGACTTAGCCCCAACGCTACAATACTCCATGCCAATCCTGAAAGACTGATAAAGGTAGCTCGAACTACAAAAAAATACCAACTCAACCCAAATGTGGCACTTAGAATGATACCACCCACTAGACAAAGCAATCCTTCGGTTAAGCCAACAGTTACACCAAGTAGGGAAAGTTCTTCACGCGATCGCATCCTTCCTGCCATGAAGCTAGCAAGCATTCCCCCCACTGCACTGGTTAATAGATGCTTCCAGCCGACATCCACACCAATAGGTAGCAGCAGTGATAGCATTCCCACTACCGCCCCAGCCAAAGGAAAACCGTAGAAGTTACCCAATAACAAACCAACTGCTGGTAGGTTGGTATAAGGCACACCCAATTCTATAAGTAGTGGTGTGCTGAGAGTCAATAGCAATATTAGTAAGCGATCGCCTTGCCTGAGTTTGGGTGTAAAGCGTCTTGCTGTAAGATCAAAAATGCTCACAGCCCCAGTCACCATTATGCCCAACCCAAACAAGCCCCACCAATTAATTCGCCGACGACTTAAACCAAAATGATCGAGTAGTACAAAGTCGGTTTGACTGATACGTTCCCCTCCAAGGACAATTACTTCACCTTTTTTCACCCTTACGAATACTGGTTGTACCGCCGCCGCCGCTTGTTCTGACTGGCGTTCGGTTTGTGCCTCATCTACCTTCAAATTCGGTTTGAGGACAGTTAATAAAATATGGGTTGCTAAGGCAACGCTAGCTGGGGGTACGTGCGATCGCACTTGCAAATTCACAGCTTCTTGTAAAATCTGAGACGGCAAACCAGGCGCGATACCTTGGGCGAGAATAAGTTCAGCACTGGTGCGAATTCCTGTTTGTGTTTTCTCCCAATCTGTATTTGATAAATTTAATAAGGAAGATTTGTAAACAGTGGTCAATGTTGCTGTTTCAAGTTGAGAAAGAGTTAAGGCGTGGGCGTATCGCTGACGGAATTGAGAAATAGTATCGATCAGGGTAGAAAATTTTTGCCCAGTTGCCTTGAAGCGGTATGCTGACAGTTGAGTTACGGCAGCTGCGATCGCATCATTATTGATCGACTGGGGACTGCTTGAGGCTGTATTCTTGGCTTGAAAGGGGCTTTTATTATCATTTACTCTGGCTAATACTTGCTGCCATTCCCAGTCTGAACAGCTACGTAGATAAACTTGGGTGGAAGTAGACAAGATTGAAGTTTCAGCCCAGGGAAAATCGCCTGCAATTTGTCGAAGTTCATTGCCCTGAAGGAGAGATTTTTGCAGGAGTTGCCCAATTTGACGATTAACTGCTAGATCGATCATCAGCACTGGCGTAGTGACTTTCCGGGCGGTTTGACGATTTGCAAGTGTAGCTTTGGTATCCTCAACTCGCGCCGCCCTGGGTGCTTTGATTGTCTCTGGTGCAGTTGTATTTACATTTAGCTGAGGCTGGTTGTAGAAACGATGCCCCAGTACTCCTGTTAGCGACACTACAGCCATGACACAAATGACACAGGAACGTTCTATTTGCATCGGGCGTGTTTTTAACAAAACCTTATGCTTACAAGAGTGCAATTTAGTAGCAATCTTTTGCTCGTTTTGATCTAATTGCTGGTGGGGCAACCATTTTTTCAACTGCACAGTTAGGGATTTAAATAACGTTAGCATCATCAATGCTCACACTTAAGAAGGAGCAAAAAATCAGATTACTTGCAGTTTGATAATGTTTAATTTGCCCCACCACAACGACTATATAATGCCCATAAATAAATCAACTACAGAAATTTACAATCTGTTAGCCAGACAAGTTGATATTTAGCGGTTTTGCGTATTTAATCCTTTAGTTAGATCCTATTGGTGAGAAGCACTGATGGAATCACCGCGATCTGATAACGAGGGGGGCGGCGATCGCAGCTACCTTCGTCAGATCATTTGGTTGATTCGGCTGCGAATACACTCCAGACCACACTGCAAAGAGTTCATCACACAATCTTAGCATCTCTTTTTGAGTTGTCATGCTACCATCTGACATCAGATCGGAATCTGGGGATAGCACTTGCCGTAGTGTAGCTGGAATGCCAGCCATTGCGTTATACGCTCCTGATAAAGCTCCAGTTATGGCACAAGTAAATTGCGGTTGAGAGCTTTTTTGTCTTACCCGCCCAACACACAGACGAAAATCTTCTACAGTACTCAACCAGCAGTAAAATGCTAAAGCCAACGAGCTACTAGGATGATGTTGCTTCAAAGTAGTTGCAACTGTTTCTATTCCTGCATTCTGCTCTAACAATATCTTGACTTGGGATAGTTTTTTTGATATAACCCTTTCTTCACCGACAAAGCTGATAGTCTGAGAGATTAATTCAGGAGCGTGAAAAGAAGGTTGCAAACAAGAGGCGATCGCGTACCCAACTGCTAGAGCAATAGCCTGACTTTCTGGATCATCTTGCCCAACTGATGCTAAGGCAAGTTCTATACTACTGCGAAGTTTAATTTCATTTTCATGGAAAAAAAGAGCAAGAGGTAGGATTGCAATAATTGAATGTAATAGATTGAAGCTTAAATCCTTACCTACACAATGATGCCAATCTTCTAAATCAAATCTACCTTTTTGGATTAAGCTTTTCATCCCTGCCACTGCCAAATTAATAATTTGAGCATCGGAGGGGCTAGAGTAACTTTGTAGTTCTAGACTTTGATTTACAGTCGTTTGGTGTGTTTTTGGCGTAGCATTTAAAGAGGATAAATACTGCCTGCTGTCACATTTACCCAACGTCGCCCCAATTGCTAGTCCTAGTATAGTCCCGCGAAATCGACTATTAATTGAATAACGCATTAACTCTTTTACGGCGAAAATCAGTTACTAACAAGGTTATATGTAATTGGTAGTTGGTAGTTGGTTAAAGGGTAAAGGGTAAAGGAGTCAGTAGGCAGTAGTTCTCCCCCTCTCCCACTCTCCCCCTCTTTTCATCTCCCCCTCCTCTTACACTCGCCCCTAGCCCCTAGCCTCTAGTCCCTCTTTTTGTTTAAGATGATAAACTAATGCCTGTAATCCTAGTCGGTAACTGTCTGCCCCAAAGCCGCTTATTTGCCCGATCGCAAGGGGAGCAATGTAGGAATGATGGCGGAAAGCTTCCCGTTGATATATGTTACTCAGGTGTACTTCGACTGTGGGAATGTTGACGGCGGCGATCGCATCGCGCAGGGCGATACTTGTATGCGTGTAAGCACCTGCATTAATTAAAATTCCTTGATGCTCTCCTCTAGCAGCATGAATAGCATCTACCAAAACGCCTTCATGATTGGATTGTATAGCTGAAACTTTTGCTTGCAGCTTTTTAGCTTCAGCGGATATTAGGTTGTTAATTGCTGTCAATGTCACCGCACCATAAATTCCTGGTTCCCGCTGTCCCAGCAAGTTCAAATTTGGTCCATGTATTACCAGGACACTTACCAATGATGATTCTTCAGACACGATCTTGAATTAACGATGACGGCGTGTTCTCTCGTCTACAGGAATCGGAATCGGTTCTGGTTCCGGCTGGGCTTCTGGTCCCAACAAGGCTTCGATTAGCTTACGCGCCCATTCCTTTAGCTTCTCTAGTACCTTCTCTATGTAATCCATTGAACCGATTACTCCTGCAAAACTATCTAAATTTTTGATGACAAATGAAAAAAGTATTTGCCCCAATTTGAGTAACCTACACAGTCTTTGGTTTTCTTAGGTTTTTTACCTAGGCTATGAGGTTTTATACTTAATTATATCCAGTTTGATACAGATTCTTAGAATAACACGTTCAATCTTTAAAAAGTGACGTTGGTAGCGGTAGTTTGCTTCATATGAGTTTTACTGCCCAAAGGGAGTCAAATGGGTAAGAATGATAATTTATATTTGTATTTGTTAATTTTAACCTTATCACAATTAGAGACAGTAAATTCATCCTACTAAAGATAGGGAGTAGGGGCGCGCCCCTCACCCCTGATCAATAATTCGTCGTCGCAGATGATCGAGAGCTGTACAGGCGCTAACGTGGCGGATCAAAGCTCGGTCTCGTGTTTTGCCGAAATGATGTTCAAAACTTTGCACTTGACTGTTGGGCGCTGCTAAACCGATATATACCAAGCCCACTGGTTTGGTAGGGGTTCCGCCATCTGGACCTGCAATACCAGTGATACTAAGACCCCAGTCTGTGGAAAGGAGCGATCGCACTCCAGATGCCATTTGCTCTGCTACAGTAGCACTGACTGCACCGAGAACAGTTAAATCTTGCTCGTCAACTTTGAGCAGTGAGATTTTTACCGAGTTGTCATAAGAAATTACCCCGCCCCAAAAGTATTTAGATGCTCCTGCTACGTTGGTGAGCATTTGCCCCAAACCGCCGCCTGTGCAGGATTCTGCTATACTTAAGGTTTGACCTGCGCTCAGCAATAGCCGCCCCACTACAGAGGCTAAAGTATCATCATCTGCGCCGTAATAGTTACTTCCCCCAATTTGTTGGAGTTGTTGCTCTACGGGTGAAATCAATTCCCGTGCTGCTGCATCTGTTCGTGCTTTAGCTGAGATTCGTAACTTTACTTCTCCTTTACTAGCATAAGGAGCAACCGTTGGGTTGGGTAAGTTGAGATAATCTGACACTTTTTCAGCTAAAGCAGATTCGGCAATTCCCCAAAACTTTAAAGTCCGGCTATAAATGATTTCTTTGCCAAAGCCAAGGCTTTTTAAATAAGGTACGGCTGTTTCTTGCCACATCCGGTGCATTTCAGATGGCACACCTGGAAAGGTTATAATTACCAAACTTGTTTGGGGTTGCCATATTATACCAGGTGCTGTGCCAGCTTCGTTGGGTAAAACGGATGCTCCAACGGGAATCAACGCTTGCTTGCGGTTGCTAGGTGTCATTTCCCGACCGCGCTGGGCATATTTACGGGCAATGTCTTCGACAATTTCGGGTCGTTCTACCAGCGAAACGCCAAAAAAATCAGCAATGGTTTCGTGTGTCAGATCGTCGGGTGTGGGACCTAAACCCCCAGTAAAGATGAGTACTTGTGTAGAGTTCTCCCCAGAAGGCTCGTTGCGCTCGATCGCAATTTTAATCGCTTGCGCGAGCCGCGACGGATTATCCCCTACTACCGTTTGATAGTAATGTGGAATACCCAAACTAGCCAGTTGCTGGGCTAAGTATTGGGCATTTGTATTGAGGATATCGCCCAGAAGTAATTCAGTTCCAACGCAAATAATTTCAGCACTCATGTTTAAGAGAGGGGGCAGGGGGCTAGGGGCTAGGGGCTAGGGTAAGAGGAAAAGAGGTAACAGTTGAAGGCAGCAAGGCAGCAAGGATAAAATTTTACACTTCATGCTTCCCTAGTCCCTAATCCCTAGCCTCTAGTCCCTAGTTCAAGCTAGGGCTGGTACGGGAATTGTTAGATGAGGGTAGAGTGGGAAGTGATCGCACAAAGAAGCTACCCGTCGCCGACAATCTTGCGCGACTGTCTCATCTTGGGGGTTGAGCAAGCGATCGGCAATAATGTTGGCTATTTCTGTAAACTCGGTTGTTCCCATTCCCCGCGTAGTCATTGCTGGCGAACCTAAACGCAAACCACTGGTAACAAATGGTGATTCTGGATCGAAGGGAACAGTATTTTTATTAGCAGTAATATTCACTTTGCTAACTAGCTGATCGGCAAGCTTACCTGTCATACCGATACAGCGCAGGTCAACCAACATTAAATGATTGTCTGTGCCGTTGGAAACGAGCTTAAAGCCTCTTTTTTGCAATTGATTTGCTAAAGCATTGGCATTTTCAACCACTCCTGCCGAATAAACTTTAAATTCTGGCTTTAAAGCTTCACCAAAAGCTACTGCTTTGGCTGCGATCGCGTGTTCGAGTGGTCCTCCTTGAGAACCTGGGAAAACCGACTTATCCAGCTTCTTACCCAATTCGGCATCACGGGTGAGAATTAATCCTCCTCTGGGTCCACGCAAGGTTTTGTGAGTTGTGGTAGTCACTACGTCACAATAGGGAATAGGGCTAGGGTGAATACCAGTAGCGACTAATCCAGCAATGTGGGCAATGTCAGCTAACAGATATGCCCCAATTTCATCGGCTATACTTCTGAATTTTGCAAAGTCAATGACGCGGGGATAGGCAGAATAACCGCAAATCAGCAGCTTCGGACGGTGTTGCCGTGCCAATTCCCGAATAGAGTCGTAGTCTAGCTGTTCTGTTTCTGGATTAACGCCGTAGTGGCAAACCTTGAACCATTTTCCAGAAACGTTGACTGGTGAACCGTGAGTCAGGTGTCCGCCATGAGACAGATCCATGCCCATTATTGTATCTCCAGGCTCTAACAGCGTCAGGAAGACGGCAAAGTTTGCCTGAGCGCCTGCATGGGGTTGCACGTTGGCATGGGCAGCACCAAAGAGTTGTTTGGCGCGGTCGATAGCAACTTGCTCAATTTTGTCTATGTACTCACAACCGCCGTAGTAACGCTTACCAGGTAAGCCTTCGGCATATTTATTAGTTAGGACTGAGCCTTGGGCGGCTAGGACAGCAGCAGATGTAAAGTTTTCACTAGCAATTAACTCTAGGTGATCGCGTTGGCGCTGAAGTTCGGAGTTAATTAAATTCGCCACGACCGGATCAGAGGAAGCAAGCAAATCTAAGTTAGTCAGGGACACTTTAGTTAACCTTGAAAAAATTGCGTCAAATGTTGGTTTGTGGAATGCGATCGCACAAAGCCCGTCGCATATACCCACTTTCATCGAAATGAATACCCAATCATAGATACTTTAACTTAACCTGAAAGCTGGTTTTATGAATTGGTAATGGGTAGTTCGTGAAAGGGTAAAGGGTAAAGGGTAAAGGTAATTGTCCCCTTGTCCCCTCAGCTCCCCTTTGCCCCCCCTGCTCTCACGCGCGCCCCTGCTGTTAAACTGTGTATTACCTACAACCTTCTGTGTGAATACCTAGCATAAAATTGATTTAAGGGAATTGGGGTTGTGCTGGAGGGATTGGATGTTAGTGATTTTAATGGAAGATCAAATCTTTGCTCTGGGGCAAGTTTGCTCTAGCTGTTTACTTGCCTCTAGTAGCGGTCAGCCTCGCTGGAATCAAGGTCAACTGCGCTGTGGTCACGCAATTCGTAAACTTAGCGCCAAGCAACCAGATCAGTATGAATGTTTGATGGGCTTTCGCATTGCCAATATTGAATAGTTCTGTCTGGCTACAGCCAATCCCCCATCTGCGCTATCCTGAGCTTAGTGGCGTAATTGATTTATGCGTCCCTTTCTTAACGCTCAATAACTTGGCTAAGGAGAATAAATAATGAGTTGGCGGGGGTCTACATCAGTAAAAGACAGAATTTTTGCTTGCCTACCTTATCTACTACCTTTAGTTGAGGGATTAGCTTTTGGTAGGTTCTTATTTTTACAATTTCCAGCTTTACAAGTACTTTTTGTGCCACTTGCGCCAGTCTTAGCACTTTACAGCATACCTTTTGCTGGACTGATTATCTTCTTTGCCTTGTTTTTATTGGTAGTTAGAAACGAAAGTATTAGCCACTTCATTCGTTTCAACACCATGCAAGCAATTCTCATAGACATTGTTCTATTTCTGTGTAACTTAATTTTGCTAATTTTGTCACCTATTCCTGGTGCTGGTTTTGCCTTGCAAACGTTAGCTAACACTATTTTTCTGGGTGTATTAGCAGCAGTTATTTATTCGGTTGTCCAGTCTCTGCGAGGTCGCTATGCCGAGATTCCAGCCCTTTCGGACGCAGTTTATATGCAAGTTCGTTAACATTATTAACTTTAATTAACTTGCTTTAGCTAGTCTAACTCCAACGGTGTTTTCTAGGCGACCAATGCCTTCAATTTCCACGCGGACGCGATCGCCCCTATGCAATTGTCCAACACCTTGAGGCGTTCCAGTTAACACTACATCTCCAGGGATCAATGTCATCACCTGACTGATATAAGATACAAGATGGGTTGGTGAGAACACCATTTGATCGATCAGGGCAGATTGCACAGGCTGCGGATCGTTATTTAAAAATGTCTGTAGCTGTGCAGCTGGATTTACTTCTCGGACAATCCAAGGTCCTAAGGGGCAGAATGTATCAAAACCCTTAGCGCGTGTCCATTGACCATCCCGCCGCTGTAAATCCCGCGCTGTCACATCATTAGCAATGGTGTAGCCCCAAATTTTGGTTTGGGCTTGTTCGGGCGTACAGCCATCAGCGCGATCGCCAATTACCAATGCTAACTCACCCTCGTATTCTACCTGCTGCGACTGGGAAGGATACATAATCTCCACATTGGTAGCAATTACAGATGATGGCGGTTTGAGAAATATTAGCGGCTCTTGAGGTAGTGGTGTTCCCATTTCAGCAGCATGAGCGGCATAATTTTTTCCTACTGCCACAATTTTAGAGGGAGCGCAGGGGGCAAGAATTTGATAACTGTCGGGTGGTAAAACTGATTGTGTGAGTTGCCCTTGTAACCAAGGGGGAGCATCGAATACCTGAACTTCCCCGCTAAGTTGCAGTATTCCGTAGTGAGTTCGTCCCTCTTGAGTTTGAACTCTGATGTAGCGTTGCGCCATAAAGTTCTACTAGATACCTGATTGTTTACTGTACCTGCTGCGTGTCAATTTTTGTCTTAATACTTTTACAAACCTTTGAGAGGGGTGAAGGGTGAGGGAAGTATGAAGGATGAAGAATGAAGGATAAAGTATGAAAGTTTTCAGCCTTTAACCTTTAACCTTTAACCTTTTCCCCTAGCCCCTAGTCCCTAGTCCCTAGTCCCTTACTTTGATGTTGATTGATTTTAGGAATACTAATACTGTTTGTGCTTCGATCTTGGCTCAAACGTGGCAACGGTTAGGACTGACCACAGCCGTCATTTGTCCAGGATCACGTTCTACGCCACTGGCTTTAGCCTTTGCTGCTGCAAAAGGTATAGAAGCTATTCCCGTTTTAGATGAGCGCTCTGCTTCATTTTTTGCTTTGGGTATCGCCCGACAATCAAAACGCCCTGTAGTACTAGTTGCTACCTCTGGGACAGCAGGGGCTAATTTCTACCCAGCTGTAATCGAGGCACAGGAAAGTAGAGTACCGCTATTAGTTTTAACAGCTGACCGCCCCCCAGAACTACGAAATTGTCATTCTGGGCAGACAATTGATCAGTTGAAATTATTTGGTACATACCCCAATTGGCAAGCGGAATTAGCGCTACCCGCTTTATCCATAGCTACACTGAGATACTTGCGGCAAACAGCTATTCATGCTTGGGAGCGATCGCTTTATCCTGTAGCTGGTTCAGTTCATCTCAATCTTCCCTTTCGCGATCCCCTCGCCCCACTTCCAGATGGAACTGCTGCTGAGTCTTTAGCTAACTCTTTTGATTGGGAAGATTTCTTCAGTGGAATAGAAAACATCTTTCCTCTTACACCTGTACGGGCGAGTTTATCAGATATACCTGTTAATAAACAGATATTACAGTCAAACCCGCCCCTACTATCCCATGATTTTCAAGCCCAGTGGCTACAATGTGAACGCGGGATAATTATTGCTGGTGTTGCTCAACCATACTCGCCACGAGAATATTGTCATGCGATCGCAACTCTTGCCAAAACTTTGAAATTCCCCGTACTGGCTGAAGCACTTTCCCCAGTTAGAAATTATGCCTTCCTCAATCCCTATATAATTTCTACCTATGACTCGATCCTACGTAATCAACAGCTAGCAAACCAATTAAAGCCTGAAGTTGTGATTCAGGTGGGAGAACTGCCTACCAGTAAAGAACTACGTAGCTGGCTCGATTTTACACAAGCAAAGCGATGGGTGATTGATCCTTGCGACGACAACCTAGATCCGCTGCATGGGAAAACAACTCACCTGCGGATGACTATAGAACAATTAGCGAAAGGAAGTGAGGAGGAGAGTGGGAGAGGGGGAGAGGGGGAGAGGGGGAGAAATTTTAATCTAAAATCTAAAATCCAAAATTACTCTTATCTTGAGTTGTGGTGTGCAGCGGAAGCCAAAGTAAGGAAAGCTGTTGATTTTGCGATCGCAAATATGAATCAATTGTTTGAAGGTAAAGCCGCCTGGTTACTTTCCCAAACATTGCCCTACCAAACTCCATTGTTTATTGCCAATAGTATGCCTGTACGGGATGTAGAGTTTTTCTGGACACCGAGTAATTCTGCCATCCAACCATTTTTCAATCGAGGTGCAAATGGAATTGATGGAACTCTTTCGACAGCTTTAGGTATAGCCCATCGAAATCAAAGCAGTGTAATGTTAACAGGCGATTTAGCTTTATTACACGATACTAATGGCTTTTTAATCAATAATAAATTTGCAGGTCATCTTACAATAGTTTTAATTAATAACAATGGTGGGGGTATTTTTGAGAACTTGCCAATTTCTAAATTTGAGCCACCTTTTGAAGAGTTTTTTGCTACACCACAAAATGTTAATTTTGCTCAACTTTGTCAAACTTACGGTGTGGAACATGAGTTAATTACATCTTGGGAACAGATGCAGCAGAGATTAAATCCCCTGCCCACAAAGGGTATTCGAGTTTTGGAAGTACGAACGAATAGAAAGCTAGATGCTCGGTGGCGGCAGGAAAATTTGGGTAAGTTTTCGAGTGCGATCGCCTAGCTGTTAGCTGGCGCGCTGTTAGTTGTTCCTCTTTGTTTCTAGCTTTCCCTGATCTTTTGATACTCATTAGTTAATCAGTTGCTAATAGCTAATAGCTAATCGCTAATAGCTAATCGCTATTAGCTAATTGTTCATTGATTTTGCCATTATGGGAAAAAAAATCGTTGCCACCATAACAGCATCAGTACTAATAGCAACTGCTGCACCAATCAACGCTCAAACAGACAAAGGTTCAAGATATTATTTCAGTGACTTTTTTAAAGATAATCCGTCTGACTGTAAAATTTTCTATCCTGTACCAATTGGTGAAGTGCCAGGTCATAGAGTGCCTGATGATGTTTGTATACCGCCACCTATCACTATTATTCCTGAGTATGGTAGAGACTATGCAAGTTTGATGGGTAGAGGTATTCGATCTGGGATTAGAGGTGACTATAATACTGCTCTAATCAACTTCCGACGCGCTCAATCAATAGAGATTTCTAAAAACTATCTCGGCTACACAAATCGTGAAGCACTTAGAGGTATAAATGGGGCAATGGATGGGAAGAGATATCAACAAAATCCTCACCCTAATAAAAGACTAACCCCGCAATTTTTCTGGTATTACTGGACTGGTACTGGTAAGCGTGGTAATTGGGGAAGAAATTTTAATAAATACTGATATCTATTATCAATTATCAATGAACAATTGATAATTGATAGATGTATCTGTCTATTCGCTAATCATTTCGTATTCTTGAATAAATTGGCTGATGGCAATTTTCTGATTTTCTGTTAATTTACTTTCTTGTGCAATCCTAACACGATCAATAATTTGAGCAGGGTCAAGGAAAGTCTCAAGCTGCTTAATATCAAGCTTGTAGTGTTCGGTTAAAACCGCATCAGATGCAGAATAACTAAATGTCTTTTGGAGGAACTTCTCTAAGAAAATAATTAGCCCTTCATCATTGCTAGTAACTTCCGCAACGTACTGTTTGACTTCATTATCGCCCTTCCAATCTCGCCAACAATACAGAATAATCGGTAGCTTTGGCGCTTGCAGTAGAGAGCCTTGCCCTGCAGATGCCTGCACTTTCTCTAAGGCGAGTTCCTCTAGCTGCTTAAGGTGTTGTGAACCGATCAGGCATTCCGGCAGGAGGCTAGATTGATCTGCTCCATACTTACCTTGTTGCTGACCAAAGGTGACTAATGCCTGCATAATTGTGGAGAGGGCGTTACCGCTGGAAATCGCCTGTTTCAACACCTCAAACCGTAATCGCTCATCCCCGCAACGTAAAAGCTGCCAAATAATGCGGGAAATTATAACATCATTGCCAAAATCAAATATAGTGCGCGGTTCGTCTGAGGGAAGCAAAAGCTGATCGCCCACATCAAACAAAGCTTGTACAATCGAGGAAATGTCATCTGGGGCAATCTCTGTTGCGGTGTAATCTTCAAGCCTTTCCAGAATTGCCCGAACTTGAGAAGTGCCGTCAGGAAGTTTTTGCTGGGCGATCGCTACCAAAGTTTGCCCAAATGCCTTAGCATCTTTCGTCAAGGCAAGAATAGCTTTCATCTGTGTATTAGACAATTCCTCTTCTGGTAACGCTAGACGAAAATAGATGGAAAATACTTCTGGGCTGCATATACGCAGTTGTTTGCGCCAAGTTGACTCATCTTGTACGCCATAGTCGCTATTACCCCAAACTGCTTGTAACTTAGGGAAAAGCTGCATTAGCAAGCGTTTGACTGGCTGTTTATCTTGCTCTGGAAGTTGAGCTATCCATGAATTATGAATCCGCTTGAGTTCGTCCAGTGTATAACCTAGATAACCTTTGTCATCTGCCAAAGGAGTGAAAGCCTGATAATTTTTGCGGATGATGTTATATATTGTTGGGCAAAAGACTCTTAGCGACTCAAGGGCAATAAAATCGACTGTGTTGACTTCCCCTTTGACTGCGGGGTATGTCACACTCAAGTTGTTAGTCAGGTGAACAATGTCACGCGCATTGGTAATAAAGTGGTCTATGCCTTGATAGTAGAGGTTACGCCAGCGTGTGCGATCAAATAGCTGGTGTGGAGTATCAGCAAGTACGGCACTAAGCTTTGCAAACAGAAGTTTACGCAGTAAGGTTTGATCTGGAATTGGTAGCTCAAACTGAACTTGAACAATCTTCTCTAGGTATGCTTCTCCATCTATTCCCTGAGTGTCTGCCAGTGCTTTAACCACAACTGAGCGATCGCACACTAAAAGATATACAACATCAGTAAAATTGGGAATTGATGTGATAGTGCGAAACAGTTGCCCGATTTCCTGACTAGTCAGCTTGTCAATATCATCAATAGTGACAACTATGCGCGGATGCTGATGAAGCAGTTTGTCTTCAACTTCTTCTTTTAAGTCGGAAGTCTCCTTTTGCTGGTTGTCAAATACTGTTGCTACTGCTTCGCCAGTTTGAGTGTAAGGCAGAGGAATTTTAGAAACAACCTTAGCAAAATCTGCTACTCGATCTCTCAAGCCTTTTGGCACAGATTTCCATTCGCTCAAAACAGACTCTAATTGATCGAAGAAGCGCCTTGCGATGTCTTCGTGTCCAGCAAACAACCAGGGATTAAAGGGAACGATGATTGGTTGCTCAGATTCTTGCTTTTGCTTCAGGTAGTGAACTATAAAGTTCAACATTGTTGACTTGCCCGAACCCCAAGCACCGTAAATTGCAATCACGAACCCACCTGGAAATTTCATTTGGCAAATACTGTCTGCAAGATGCTGGGCAAAGGGCGCATATCCTAATATATCTGTTGTCGGCTCGGTTAAAGGTTTGTATGCCGATAGGTGATTAAGGTTCTCAGATACTGCCGTCGAATTATTCTCCTTTGCCGCCATCGATCTCTCCTGACTGATATTGCCATTGTGCGATCGCGCGATCGCCTTCTTTTGAGATCCTAGCTAGTCGTTGGAATTGTGTGCGTTAAGTTAAAATTTTCAAGCTGAAGTAGCCCACTCGTTATGCAAATTAACTGGCAAACTGCCAAAACCTACGAAGACATCCTTTACCACAAAACCGACGGCATTGCCAAAATCACTATCAACCGTCCCCATAAACGCAACGCCTTCCGTCCCAAAACAGTCTTTGAACTGTACGATGCTTTCTGTGATGCCAGGGAAGACACTAACATCGGCGTTGTCCTTTTCACTGGTGCAGGGCCTCACACCGATGGTAAATATGCCTTTTGTGCTGGAGGCGATCAAAGTGTGCGCGGCAAAGCTGGATATGTTGATGATGACGGCGTTCCCCGCTTAAACGTGCTGGATTTGCAACGCCTGATTCGTTCCATGCCCAAAGTTGTAATTGCTCTAGTAGCTGGATATGCGATCGGTGGGGGACACGTCCTACACCTAGTTTGTGACCTGACGATCGCAGCTGATAATGCTATCTTTGGTCAAACTGGTCCCAAAGTTGGGAGCTTTGACGGCGGCTTTGGTGCTAGTTATCTTGCTCGAATTGTCGGTCAGAAAAAGGCGCGGGAAATCTGGTTTCTCTGTCGTCAATACGATGCGACACAGGCGCTAGAAATGGGTTTAGTTAATTGCGTTGTCACCGTCGAACAACTAGAACAAGAAGGTATAGAGTGGGCAAGTGAAATTTTACAAAAAAGTCCACTTGCTATTCGATGTCTAAAAGCTGCTTTCAACGCTGATTGTGACGGTCAAGCTGGTTTACAAGAACTAGCAGGAAATGCCACTCTACTTTACTACATGACTGAAGAAGGTGCTGAAGGTAAACAAGCATTTCTGGAAAAGCGTCAACCAGATTTTCGCCAATACCCTTGGCTACCGTAGACTCGTTGTGAAATTATAGATGTCTCGTAAGGGGAGCTTCGGGTGCAGGGGGGAGTTAAATCAAAAGTCGCACCGTTTGCGTATAATAGTGCGACTTTGGGTTGTGAATAATGTGAAGTTATTTAAATAACTTTTCCATCTGCTCGGAACGAGTTCTGAAGTCTGTAACGATTAACAAGATATCAGACTAAGTTCACCAAGCTGTAGAACTAAGCCACTAATGGCTCTGCTTTTCTGGGTTCCAAGGTATAACCAACTACTGTTTGCTCAGACGATTCTATTTTAGAAATATCTAGGGCAGAAGCTACCGAAGAAGATGCCAACACGGTCGGCGAACCCGACAAAAACATCATTTCTTCTAGACCTTCTATACCTTCCCAAGCAGAAGCAAAGGCTGGGATCGCCAATTGACAGGCTTTCCAATTACCTTGAACTGGCGCTCCAAGTGTCTGGCAGCATCCACCGCGTCTTCCCTCTGGCTGGTAATACCGACAATAACGGCAAGCAGAAGTTGGAAGGTTTAAGCTTTTCATAGAAGTGCTATTTCGGGATCGCTCTACAGCTTTTATTCTGCCTCAACGGATAAATGTGGCTAATAGCTGCAAGTGATGACGTAGTATGGCTTTTAGCGATCCCAAAGCATAAATTAATTTTATATTTTATTTATACTCTTGTTATAAATTGCAATTTTTGCGTAATTGGCTTGGAACAAAACTAGCTGGGGATCAATCTAAATATGGAATATTCCTGTAGAAACCATATTGACTTAAACAAATAATAATGTTTACTCAGGATAGGCAAATCTTTAGATGAGCGAAAACAGTAATTATACTGAAAAAATCTCTTTTTATCTAAACAAGGATGTATTTGTAGATAGCAAATAAACTTTTTACCAGTTACTCAATACCTGTTACCAAGCATCGATTGAGTTCTGTATCTTCTTTAATTCCTACAAATAATCTTCGATTTGGGATAACAGCAATAACTGGTAACTGAACGTAACTGGGTTACCATTCTTTGGCGGCACAGATTGAACAGATTGCCCAGCGTTGGAGTTCTCCTTGTGGTGTAGGGCAGTGGCATTGGGGACACAGTGGTAAATGATGCGATCGCGCTTGCATCGCCCTAGCCCAATCCCCAAAAACATCATTTGGGTTCTGAGAATTATATTTCTCACTGCTATGGGAATTCGGAACATTTACAACCCAACTCGGATGATTACGCCCTAAGCCTATGGTAGCCCCACTACCATGATCTGACGATCTGTTGTGACGATGCCACCCTGCCGTAGAAAAGCGAATATCTTGCATTGGACTGGATAAGTGCGCGTTCAACTTTTCTAAAATGCGCTGCCTTCCAAAGGAAAGTTCCTGCGCCCAAACAGCGCTAGAAGTCGCTACCCACAAAACTTGTCTTTGAATTGACACCGGACGAGTATGAGTTGCAACGGTTGCGCCTACAACTTCAGACCAATACTTTAATACAAGTTGAAATGGCTGCTCTTGCCATCGGCTTTGCTCTTGTATGCAATTCAAAATGTGTTCGAGGGATTTGAAAGACATAGTAGGGGCGAGGGGACAGTTACCAGTTACCAGTTACCAATTACCACCATAAGAGTTAGATCCCTTAGGGAAAAAGGTGCGATACGATAATTTTAGTACGGGCTTAAGTTGTGTTGCCGATGCAAGTCAAATCGCCCGATTCGGGTTGGGGAAATCAAATGGAGAGCCGTCATGGGACTAATTGACCGCATCCTGCGAGTGATTCGCGCTAATCTCAACGCTTTAATTGGACAAGCGGAAGATCCAGAGAAAATTCTGGAACAAACAGTCATGAATATGCAGGAGGATTTAGTGCAATTGCGGCAAGCTGTGGCGCAGGCGATCGCTACCCAAAAACGCACCGAAAGGCAGGCGGCGCAAGCTCAGTCCAATGCCCAGGAGTGGTATCGTCGCGCCCAACTCGCCCTGCAACAAGGTAACGAAGTATTGGCACGGGAAGCACTCACTCGGCGTTCATCCTATCTTGAAACTGACAGGGCATTGACTAATCAAATAGAGCAGCAAAATACTGTGGTAGGAAGACTGAAAAAGGATATGCAGACCTTGGAAAGCAAAATATCCGAAGTAAGAACCAAGAAAGATATGTATATTGCTAGGGCGCGTTCTGCTGGGGCAACTCAAAGGCTAAATGAAATGCTCAGTGGAGTTAATACTAACAGTTCCTTAAATGCTTTTGAGCAGATGGAAGAAAAGGTTTTACAACTAGAAGCACACAATGAGGCGATAACTTCGTTAAGCTTCGCTAACGCACAACTAGGAACCGACGATCTACAAAAGCAATTCACTGCCTTGGAAGCTAGCAATGATATTGATGCCGAACTAGCGGCAATGAAAGCAAAACTTCCTCCAGGTAAAGAATCCCCAAATAATTCGTAATTCGTAATTCGTAATTTGTCATTAATGATTCTCCCCTCTGCTCCCCTGCCCCCCTGCCCCTGGAGCCTCTCTAATCCTGCCTTTGGGCTTATGTTAAGAATAGAGGCAGGGGCAAATTGATGAAAGCTCAAGAGCAAATGCAGTAGGGCATATTTTAGCCGGCAGGACAACAAAAACTTATCTTGTAGAACCCAAAAGGAAAAGCACAGTTATGGGATTATTTGATCGCATTGGCAGAGTTGTCAAAGCCAACCTAAACGATTTAGTTAGTAAGGCAGAAGATCCAGAGAAAATTTTAGAGCAGGCGATCTTGGAAATGCAGGAAGACCTGGTACAGTTGCGTCAAGGAGTTGCCCAAGCGATCGCAGCTCAAAAACGCTCCGAGCAACAGTACAATCAAAACCAAAATGAGGCAAATAAGTGGCAACGTAATGCTCAACTAGCTTTGCAAAAAGGTGATGAAAATTTAGCTCGACAAGCGCTGGAGCGAAAAAAGACTTTTGCTGAAACTGCCAATACCCTCAAAGCAACTCTGGATCAGCAAGTAACACAAATTGATACACTCAAGCGTAATCTAGTCGCCTTAGAAAGTAAAATTTCCGAGGCAAAGACTAAAAAGGATATGCTCAAGGCACGCAGTTCTGCTGCCAAGGCTCAAGAACAACTGCAAAGCACAGTAGGACGCTTAGGAACCAGCAGTGCAATGGCAGCCTTTGAGCGGATGGAAGAAAAAGTTTTGATGCAAGAAGCGCGGGCGCAAGCAGCAGGCGAACTGGTTGGTTCTGATTTAGAAAGCCAATTTGCACAGCTAGAAGCTGGTAGCGATGTTGATGATGAATTAGCCGCCCTCAAAGCCCAAATGTCCCTTGGACCTGCAACCCCTCAAAACCAACCCTCTCTACCACAAGCTAGCAATCAATCAAGTGGCTCTAAGTCTAATTCTAATCAAGTAGTTGATGCGGAATTAGAACAGCTAAGAAAGCAGTTAGATCAACTGTAAAGCGCATAGCTAATAGCTAATAGCTATTAGCTATTAGCTAGTAGTAAGACTCATTGACTAATAAGTATTAAAGACACAAGGGAAGTTAGAAATCTCGCTACACAAATCAGCGCGCGTCTCTAACAGCTATTTTACAGTTACATTGCTTTTTGGTGGGATCGCAATTTCCGTTGCAACATTAAACCAGTACCAAAAGCCCCAAATACTAACACACCTAAAGTAGAAGTGGGACTGGGAACGGCTGCTGCCTTGTTCGGACTTAGAGGTTCTCCCTCTACAATTACAGTTGCATCAAAAGATTCATCAGTCCAATTGCCATCACCATTGGGATTGATGCCAGGACTATTGAGCGTAAATGAATTAATGCGCATACTTATACTGTCAATTTTATGCCCAGCTAAGTCAGGATTACCACCAAATAAATTACCGCTGGCTCCTAAAGCACCTCCTGAGTTCCCCGAAGCACTTGAACCCATTGTCAACTGCATTGCGTCGGGTTTTCCATCAGTCAAGAAGCTAACGAACTGATTAAAGTTAGTATCTGTATCGGCGGTGACAGTAAAAGTGCGCCCAACGTCGGCAGGAGTAACTCTCAGACCGTTAAATAGAGGTGCATTTGATGGGTATCTGTCTGATTCTGAACCGATGGTTAACGTTAATTGATAGTCCTTAAATATACCAGAATCTCCTCCAGAATTGGAAAATTCTTGTGTACCTAGTACTGCTGCTTGCGTTGCTCCTCCTGAGCTTAGGGTGAGCAGTACTGAACCAAATACAACGGCTAATAGATTTTTCTTCATATGTACTAAAATTTCCAACCTCACACACTCTTATTATCTATATACACATAGCCATTAGCTGTTTACGGAAAACTAGAATAAAAATATAAAAAATTAGGATGGCAAGTTGGTAGGGACTGTTTCACTGGTAGTTGGTAGTTGGTAGTTGGTAACTGATAACTGATAACTGGTAACTGGTAACTGTCAATGGTAATGCAAACGATATTTACGCTCCACGACTGGCTTGCTATGAGAAAATACTTCTGTTGCAAACTTCTGTTTATAGATATAAATTTCTAAGCTAAAGCTTGTGCGATAACTACGCTCACAAGGGCGCTTACGCAGCTTAATTTAACCTAGGTGAATATAAAGAGTGAACTATGAGATGTGTAACTCCAATCACAGATAGCCAGTTTGAAACCCACGTACTCAAAGCCAATCAACCTGTATTGGTTTACTTTTGGGCTTCTTGGTGTGGTCCTTGTCGATTGATGTCGCCATTGATAGATCAGGTGGCTGAAAATTACAGCGATCGCCTCAAGGTAGTTAAAATGGAAGTCGATCCTAACCCCGCCACTGTCAAGTTGTACAAAGTCGAAGGTGTCCCAGCATTAAGGCTGTTTCAAGGCACACAAGTACTAGCCTCATCCGAAGGAGCGATCGGCAAACAACAGTTAGCCAGCTTCCTAGATACTCATTTAGAGGGGCTAGGGGCAGAGGGGCAAGGGGCGCAAGGGGCAGAGGGGCAGAGGGGAAATTACTAATTTCGAATGTCGAATTTCCTTTACCCTTTATCCTTTTCCCTTTCCCCTTGCCCTTCCCCAGCCCCTAGCCCCTAGCCCCTAGTCCCTTCAATAGTATGCAGTTTGCTAATCGTTTAGAGTTCTTACAATCTAATGTGTTTGCCGACATGGATCGAGCTAAGGCTGATGCAATAGCAGCAGGGCAGAACTTGATTGATCTGTCGTTGGGTTCGTCTGACTTATCAGCCGCACCGCACGTAATCGAAGCGATCGCCACTTCGCTGCACGATCCTAGTACTCACGGTTATTTGCTGTATCACGGTACATCAGCTTTTCGCTGCGCCGCTGCATCTTGGTATACGCAAAAATTCGGCATCCCTATCGCTCCTCAAACTGAAGTACTATCTCTAATTGGTTCTCAAGAAGGTACAGCCCATTTACCTTTAGCCGTACTAAATCCAGGGGATTTCGCCTTATTGCTCGATCCTGGCTATCCTTCCCATGCAGGCGGTGTTTATTTAGCGGGGGGGCAAATTTACCCAATGCCACTACGGGAAGAAAACGGCTTTTTGCCCGTTCTAGAAGAAATTCCAACCCCAGTTTTAGCACAGTCGCGCATGATGGTGTTGAGTTATCCTCATAATCCCACAGCAGCGATCGCGCCTTTATCTTTCTTCCAACAAGCCGTTACCTTTTGCCAAAAACACAATTTGGTTTTAGTTCACGACTTCCCCTATGTTGACTTGGTATTTGAGGAGACAAGGGAAGACAGAGCTGAGGAAGCTGAGGGAGAGTCGGGAGCTGGGGGAGAAATTCTAATCGAAAATCCAAAATCTAAAATCCAAAATGCCCTTGCTCCTTCAATTTTGCAAGCCGATCCCGATAAAAGCGTTTCAATTGAGTTTTTTACCCTTTCCAAGTCTTATAACATGGGGGGTTTCCGTGTTGGCTATGCGATTGGTAATGCAGATCTAATTCGTGCTTTGCGACAGGTGAAAGCTGCGGTTGATTTTAACCAGTACCGAGGGATTTTAAATGGTGCGATCGCTGCCCTAACTGGTTCGCAAACAGGTATCACAACTATGGTTGATACATTCAGAACAAGACGAGACGCATTTATTAACGCTTTGCATCGCATCGGCTGGCAGGTTCCTACCCCAAAAGCGACAATGTATGTCTGGGCAAAATTACCTGCACCCTGGGCTGAAGATTCTGTTCGATTTTGTACCGATTTAGTGAAAACAACAGGAGTTGCCGCTTCCCCTGGATCTGGGTTTGGTAAATCCGGTGAAGGATACGTCCGTTTTGCATTAGTGCATAATCCAGAGACTTTGTCAATCGCCGTTGACCGAATTTCACAATTTTTACATTCCACCTAAACCCAAAGGTAAAAATTACACAACTAGGAGCAATTATCAATGAACAATGAACAATTGATAATTGCTCCCCTGCTCCCTTGCCCCCCTGCTCCCCTGCCCCCTGCTGTCACCAGATGAGAATTTAACCGGAGACGAGATGTAGCTCTTTTGAAATTAATCTAGACAATCATTTCTATGAAGTTATACTAACGAATAGCCGTAACAAGCAAGCTCAGTTGCAAAATTATTTTATCCCTTTGGGTTTAGTTCAACCTCGTTAACAATAATCAGTAGCAAATAACACTTCAAGTGTCTTTTAGATCTGACAACGTTAACTAGTAGTACGAGTAGTAGTTATTTAATTTATTCAACTAAGCGTAGGTGCCGTTTTGTCGGCTAACCCAATCTCTAGAAGAATATTACTTGTTGAAGATAATTATCTAAATCGGCAGATGCTGGAAGATTATCTAGTTTTCTGTGGATACCAGGTTCTTAGCTTAGAATCTGGAAGCGGCTTTTTTCAGGCTTTAGCTGATTTCCAGCCTGATTTAGTTTTGCTAGATCTCAAGTTACCTGATATCGATGGCTACACTTTACTCGAACAAATTAGACTTATACCACAGTACCGAGTCATTCCTGTGATTGTCGTCTCCGCATTTGCTTTTAAAGCAGATCAACAACGGGCTTTAAGCTTAGGAGCAAAGCGTTATTTAGTTAAGCCAGTAAGTCTGAAGGATTTAAGACAAGCTATTGAAGAAGAGTTGCTGTAATTGTAGTTAACTTGGCTCGTTTGATTGATCCTGTTGTTGTTGAATCACAAATTCTTCTACTGTCTGGCTGAGATTTTGCAAATCTCGACCAATAACTGTAATCCGATTTTCTAGTTGCGCCAGTAATAGAACTGCTGTTTGTAGTTGGTTGAGTGTTTCGTCAATGCCGTTGCGGTACTGAATTTCAAACTCTTGTATGTTCATAAGCTTAAGCTACTGCGTCAGACAGCTTTCAGAAAAATATTTATTGGGCTTCTATAACTAATGTAAACTTTGCTAACGCCTAATCATTCTTATCTGGTATAGTTTCATCCTTTAAAGCAAAAATTTCACTCTTGCTTTACACAGGATGTATAATTAAGCACTCGTAAGAACAAAAGACCAAGTAATTATACTAAAATAGAAGAGTAAGCATTCGATGCCGAAGCGCAGCTTAAATCATAAGCTCTGTAAAATGAGTTTTACACAAGTAGAGGCGCGAATCCTTAGCGAAGCAATGTGGGTAAATAGTAATGTCGCTTGGCATCGAGATAGGCACAATCTGTGCCAAGGCAAAAGTATTTAAATAAAAGCACACCCGATTAATAGTGTTTTGGTATGACAGATACACAGGCGCGGTTAGAGGCATTTTCATCCCAGACGACACCAGCGACCAAAATACTACCACTGGTGAAAGATCCCCTACGCCTAGAAAGCCGCTTAAAAGAAATTCCCCCAGAACCGGGAGTTTATTTCATGCGTGATGCCAACGATCGCATTATATATATTGGCAAATCTCGCCGACTGCGATCGCGTGTCCGTTCCTATTTCCGTGACTCTCAAAAACTCTCAGAACGCATCGCCCTGATGGTGCGCTCGGTAGCAGAAATTGAGTTCATCGTTACAGATACCGAAGCAGAAGCCCTAGCCCTAGAAGCAAATTTGATCAAGCAGCACCAGCCTTACTTCAATGTGCTGCTCAAAGACGACAAAAAATATCCCTACGTTTGTATTACCTGGTCAGAAGACTATCCCCGCATCTTCATCACTCGTAATCGGCGCTTGGGCAAAAAAGAAGACAAATTTTATGGACCTTATACCGATAGCGGACTGCTGCGAAGTATTTTACGGATAGCTAAGCGGATCTTTGCCCTGCGACAAAGACCTCAACCGCTATTCAAAGACCGCCCTTGTCTCAACTATGATTTAGGGCGTTGTCCAGGTGTATGCCAAAAAATGATTTCCCCAGAAGAGTACCGCAAGACAGTACAAAAAGTAGCAATGGTATTCCAAGGGCGAACCCAGGAATTAATTGACATCCTGACAGAGCAGATGCAAGCTAGCGCTGAGGCTTTGAACTTTGAGTCAGCAGCCAGAATACGCGATCAAATTGCTGGTTTGAAGTCGTTGACAGCACAGCAGAAGGTGTCTTTACCCGATGATACAGTATCACGGGATGCGATCGCCTTGGCAGCAGATCAGCAACACGCTTGTGTTCAACTATTTCAAATTCGGGCAGGACAACTGGTGGGAAGATTGGGATTTGTGGCTGATAACCATGCCGAACCAGGAGCAATTTTACAACGAGTATTAGAGGAACATTATCAAACAGCTGAATCTGTAGAAATTCCCAGCGAGATTTTGGTACAGCATGAGTTACCAGACGGGGAGATGTTGGCGGCGGCTTTGAGTCAGCGTAAGGGGCGCAAAGTGACAATTTTAGCTCCCCAGCGGATGGCGAAAGCCGAACTGATTGAGATGGTGGAACGCAATGCAGAATACGAACTGACGCGAACGCAACGCTTGAATGATCGTAATACACAAGCGATGGAGGATTTAGCCGCAATTCTCGACTTGCCAGAATTACCACACCGAATTGAAGGCTATGACATATCTCACATCCAAGGGTCGAATGCTGTGGCTTCCCAGGTAGTTTTCATTGATGGCTTACCTGCTAAACAGCACTATCGCCACTACAAGATTAAGAATCCCACCGTTACTAGTGGTCACTCAGATGACTTTGCGAGTCTAGCTGAAGTAATTCGCCGTCGCTTTCGTAAATATGGAGAAGATCCGCAATTGCAACGAGAGGGAAATTCTGATTTCCCAGATATAGTAATGATTGACGGTGGAAAGGGTCAACTATCTTCTGTCGTTGAAGTTTTGCAAGAGATGAATTTAATGGATGACTTACGGGTAGTTAGCCTTGCTAAGCAGCGTGAGGAAATATTCTTGCCTGGAGAGTCGCAGCCATTAGATACACAGGCAGAACAACCAGGTGTACAATTACTCAGGCGACTTAGAGATGAGGCACATCGATTTGCTGTGAGTTTCCATCGACAACAGCGTAGTGATAAATTGAGGCGATCGCGCTTAGACGAAATTCCAGGTTTGGGCTACCACCGCCAAAAACAATTACTTGCTCATTTTCGCTCGATTGATTACATTCGCCAAGCCAGTACTGAGCAACTAGCTGAAGTTTCAGGAATTGGTTCCCATTTGGCTGAGGAAATCTACAACTATTTTCATCCTGCTTGAGGTATATTTCCATGTAATTTCACTCACATAACCCGCTAAAAATTGCCAATGCTGATTAGCAGAAGAATCAGCATTTTTTGTAAATATTTTTTAAGAATTATCAGTGCTTAGAGACAATCTAACTTCGGACAGAATCGTAATCTTAAGTAAATATTAAAACTTGATAGGATAACGGCTCAAAGAAAGTCAATTATTCTTTGGACTAAGCACTTGTATAACGCTTAGCTCTCAAACTTAACACTCGCTAGGTAGCATTTAAAGGCACGGCAATTCTGTTTTACCCACTACAAATAAAAGAAATCACTATGGGGATCACGGCAATCACAAGTAAGAGCAACAGGAAAATTACAGATTTTCTACCGAAAGTTCTATTGCAGCTAAGTCGAAATATTGAGAAGATTAATCAAGAGCATCAAAAAGGTTAAACTATGATTTCCTAAGTGTAAACAAGAGTTACGTCTCGATAGTTGGCGATCGTAACTGCATATTCTGTTCAATTTTCCCTTTAAATTTTCTTTTTTCTTTAGAATTGATAAACACAAAAGGTTTGTAAAATGCAAATCAAACAAAATATCCGGTGTCCCAATTGCGGTAATGAAGCTGAACGGTATTATCTTTTAAACAGTCAGCTAACTAGGACACAATGCCCCACCTGCGACTACCTAATGGTAATGTGTTCTCGCACAGGCAAAGTCGTAGAGGCATATGCTCCGGGTGTCTATTTTCAAACTCCTAAGACTAAAGTTGCTTCGCCCGCAGTTGACCACAAGCCGCATCTGCTTCCAATCCCCGCGAGTAGCGTACACTAGTGGCAATCCGTTGCTGCTTCAGGGTGCTGACAAAAGCTTGAATCCGACTTGAACTCGGTCGCTGATAGTCTGCTTCTTGAATGGGATTGTAGGGAATCAGATTTACATGACTCTGAAAACCGCGTAGCAGCTGAGCTAGCTCAGCTGCTTGTTTTATGTCATCATTTACCCCAGCCAAAAGGATGTATTCAAAAGTAACGCGGCGACCTGTTAAATTTACGTACTCCCGACATTCTGCTAGTAAGTCTTCTAAGGGATATTTACGGGCGCTGGGGATAAGTTTTTCTCTTAAGGCTTGATTTGAGGCATGAAGGCTAACAGCCAAGGTGACTTGTAGTTGATATTGAGCTAGCTGGCGGATGCGATTGGGAAGACCTACTGTTGAGAGAGTCATACAACGCTGTCCGATACCCACGTCTTCGTTGAGTGACTTGATAGCGGCGCTGACATTTTCTAAATTTAGCAGCGGCTCCCCCATACCCATGAAGACAATATGGCTGACACGGCGCTGAAAATCTCCCTGAACAGTTAAAACTTGGTCGATGATTTCGTGAGGAGCTAAATTGCGCCGGAAGCCGCCTTTACCCGTAGCGCAGAAATCACAAGCCATCGGACAACCGACTTGAGTTGAAACACACACCGTCAACCGTTGTTGTGTGGGAATACCAACGGTTTCAATAATTTGCCCGTCTGCCAGTTTTAGCAGGTATTTTACTGTTTCATCAGATGCGACAGAGCGGTGAAATAGAGTAGAGCGACCGATGGGAACTTCTGCTAGAGTGGAACGCCATTGTTTAGGGAAGACTGAAATATCGGTGAGACTTCGTACACCCTTTTGATAAATCCAATCATATAGCTGACGACCGCGATAAGCTGGTTGTCCTTGTTGCTGCACCCAAGCAGTTAGCTGGGCTAAACTTTGCCCTAATAGGGGTGATGGGGAGATGGGGAGATGGGGTGATGGGGGGGTAAGACTGTTACTTGTCTGTTTGTCTTTTGAATTCTGACTCCTGACTCCTGACTCCTGACTCCTGACGTGGGACTTCTGTCTGCTTTCGGTATCAGTTCGATTAGTGCTGACCATAGAAAGATAACTATAAGAGATTAAGCGCACATATATGACGTTAGCTTAATTTCGCTCTTAATGAAGGTGGGCAATGCCCACCCTACTGAAAGAATGCAGGCTTGCCATTAGGGTATCTCTGGCATATCCCTTCCAGTGCAAAGGGCTTCAATGGCATCAACTCCAGAGTTACCAACATGAATCAGCGTATCGTCGTAGCCTGCAAATACCCTACCATCCGAATCCATTACTAAAGTCATGTGATAGCTGAAAGCCTCCCCAATTACACACACCGGAGCGCCTACCCGCTCACTGTAGTCTTCAACTCTTTCTGGATAGATATGTGAGGCAGCAACCGATGGATTGATGCAAAATTCGTCCTTTTCTTCCTTAAGGCGGTGATGTGGGTGTACGACGAGCAAACCCCCAAACTGCCTTAGAAAGTCCATTACAACTACATGAATAGGATACCCTTCTGACTTCAAGCTCTTCTCGTATTCGCTTGTATCCACATAGCGGTCTTCGCTCCATCCTGCTTGCTTAAGTAAAGCAATGGTCGCTGCTGAAAATGTTGCCATTAGTAGTTCTTCCTTGACTGACTACTGGGCGTAGTTGTCGCAACATCTACTAGAGAACGCCAGTTTGAGATTTACTTGTTCAGCAATTTATGCACACACTTCATCCAATCATCCCAGGCGGCTGGGTCAGCCGTTGATCCATCCTCAAGTAATATCAAATCACTAAGTAACCCTCCAACATCATCAGAATTAGTGCGCTCATAAAAACCTTCTAGAAATAGAACCATTGCTTTAAATGCCTGTTTTTCTGTTAATTTCTCCATCTTTACTTCCCCTTATTTCCATCTTTAGTTTTTACTGTCGAGATGGGTCGTTGAGTGAAAAAAAGGTGGGCAATGCCCACCCTACGAAAACTTAGCTGTGTTCTCTATTTGTTGAGAGCGGTATAATTGGAATACCAAGAAATATAAGATTCAACTACTTTTTTGTATGTTCCTGGTTTCAACCTAACTTCCTTAGCAGACTTAGTTGTATAATCTCGCCAAATAAATCTTTCTCCTTCATCATCTTCTAAAAGAAAAGCCATTTCTCCATCAAAAGCTTCAGAAAAATCTAGACCTATAAAAAATCTTCTGTATTTTTCTTCTAATTCAGATAGCTCTGATAAAGAATAGCTATTGTCACCGTAAAGAGCAGAGTCTAGAAATTCTACAACTTGTGTAGCACTCATTGCCATTAAAGCTACGTCCTTCCGTTTTCCACAATACTTTAAGGAGCTATAGAAAGCTTGTACAGGAATACCTAGCATTACTGTAATAGAAAAATTTCCTATTCTATCTCCTCCAGCCCACATGGCTATATGCCCAAATACATATTTTGGAGGATCGCTTTCTCGCCTATCTAAAATACACTCTATGCCAAACTCTTCTTTATCTCCAAACATCATTTCTGACTACCTCTTGCCCTATCGCTATCTATACTCTCAAATCTCTTTCGGATGTAATTAGGAACTTTTAAACCACGTTCAGAGTTTTCGCGTCCGTTCCAATGCACTTTGCCATTTTGACCTTTATATCGATAGAATTCCCCTTGAGCATTTCTGCCCCACCATGATTCCCCATCTTTTGTAGGAATTGCGTTTTTATAGACTTCTTCTGCGTCATCAGGCAATTTCGTAGTTTTAGAGCCACCACCTCGAAAATTAGGAGATGATGGATCGTGCTGCCCTGGATTTTCATATTCTGGTTTAGAACCATGATATGCTCCTTCTTTTCTTTGACGTTTTTGTTCATTACGTTCAACCCTGCTTGAGGTTTTACCCGCTCTCGATGTCTCACCCTGTGTTGACTTACTCGATGAAGAATCTGGGGAGTTGTTGTTAGCAGGATTGGATGCATCTGGTGTGCTAGGTGGGTCGCTATTAGCTTGAGGTGGTAATGCTGGACTAGGTTCAGGACTGGGTGAGGGTTCTGGCGATGGCGACGGTGGAGAAGTAGGTAAAGGCTCTGGTGATGGAAAAATTGATGGAGGAGGTGGGGGTGAGGGTGGACTACCAGGAAGAGTCAAAGGTCCTGGCACTACTCTAGTCTTACTCTCATCTTCAAGAGTATTTGGATCGTCTTTGGGTTGCCCTGGAATAATAATTGGGTTATCGTTAATTTTCTCCCCAGGATTTACCCCAACTCCTGGTGGCATCGACTTAGTTACTTCTTGAAAGTCAGGCTGATTTAATAGCTCTAAGGCTTGCTCCTGCTTTTGTGGGGGCCACTGTTCCCAAGGTAATGGGGGTGGATTGCCGTAAATGTCTGGTTGCTGGTATAAAGGAGTTAAACTGATAAATTTAAAACTATAATCATCTGACCCATAGTAACGGGTATTTGTGTACTCAAAAAAACAACGCAATCCATACTTATCTATTACTCCATAACACATTCTTGGGTAATTCCCATCCATACCCAGCTGACGCAATACGTCAACCGCATGAATTGGACCAGTTACTAAATCATTTGACCCTCCAGGTTCATGAAAACCATAATGAGTCGTAAAAGTTGTGTGAGGATACCAAGTGTGATTTCGATTTGTTGTCCAAACCTCAAAGGTAATGTCGTAAAAAATATTGTCGCCTTGCCCTCCTTGAAAGGGAACACAAACTACATCATTTGGATAAGTCAAACAATATTTTTGTCTGGCTTTTTCGTGAAGAAGTTGCTTGTGAGTTTCATCAAAATAATGTACAGTAGCAGCACCAGTTGAGCCAGCACCAATTAGAAGTACCGCCGCACATTTAGGATCTCTAAAACAAGCGCCTAATGAAGATAATGCAGGTACAGGTGCAATAGGTGTTGGTGTAGATGGTGGGGGTGTAATTAGTTGTGCATAAGCAGGTTTAGGAAAACTCCCCTTGAGGAGAAAAAGTAGAAGGAACGTCCAAAGTCCTAATAATTTAGATATATACTTACGTGTCAAGACAGGTTTTTGCATCAATCCTTACAGTTTAGCTAAGTGAATTCTCTATCTAATGTGTCTGAACAATTAGGAAATTAGGTAATAAGACTGTGAGGATTTGGTAGCAAGCTGCAAAGTTTAAATAAAGTCTGCGTAGTTTCACTTAATACAGTGAAACCTGAATCTCAAAATCAAGGATCGGGGCTTTGATTGATATCTACTAGACTTTTGGCGTGAATACTATAGATAAGCAGTCTTTTTTGCCAAACAAACTGCAATGTGTATTTAGAATTAGCTCTAAGACGTAATATTAATCCTGTAGCTGCTCGATAGGCAGGCAAGCAATTGAGTAGCGATCGCTTACTCTATCACGCTACAATCCCAATTTTGAGCCGAAAGAAGAATGTTACTAACCTCTCCCTACCTACCTTTGGCAATGCAATTTACCTCGCCAGGACCAATTCTGATTAATATTGGACCACTAACTATCCGCTGGTATGGTTTACTAATTGCGATGGCAGTGTTAATTGGAGTCAATCTTTCCCAGTACCTAGCCTCACGCCGTCATGTTAATCCTGAGTTACTTGGCGATTTAATAATTTGGCTTGTAATTGCGGCAATCCCATCTGCTCGACTGTATTATGTTTTATTTGAGTGGTCACAATATGCCCAAAATTGGGGCAAAATTTTTGCAATTTGGGAAGGAGGAATAGCAATTCATGGAGCGATTTTAGGCGGAATTGTGGCAGCTCTAATATTTGCCAAAATTCACAAAATTTCTTTTTGGCAACTAACAGATTTAGTGGCTCCTTCACTAATTTTAGGACAAGCGATCGGTCGGTGGGGGAATTTCTTCAACTCAGAAGCGTTTGGAAGTCCTACCAATTTACCTTGGAAGCTGTTTATTCCTTTAGAACGTCGTCCCCCAGGATACGAAAATTTTGATTATTTTCATCCCACCTTTCTATATGAATCTCTGTGGAATTTAATGGTGTTTGGTTTATTGCTGACTTTGTTTTTTAGAGGTTTGCGAGGAAAGCCACGCCTGAAGATAGGTACACTATTTTTAGTCTACCTGGTAGCATACAGCCTGGGGCGTTTCTGGATTGAAGGCTTACGAACTGATAGCTTGATGCTCGGACCACTACGGATGGCTCAAGTGGTAAGTTTAGTAGGGATGAGCTTGGGATTAGCTGGTTTAGCTTGGCAATACATTTACAAACGCCCCCTGCCAGATGTTGTACCGCCTGTACAGGAGGAAAGAGTAGAAGTTTCCAGACGATGAACTAGGGCAAAAAAAGCCCTAACTAATAGGGCTTTAATACGATGCAGCATCTACCATTAATTAACTTCACCCAGAAATTGATTTCCTACGGAAGGAAAGCGAGAAAATTTTTGACTTTTGGAAAAACAGCAAGCCATAGCGATCGCCCATGTCTGAATTAACTACCGAACCCTCTTCTCCTTCTGGGATAGCACCAGCAGTATACATTGTGGGAGCAGGACCGGGCGATCCTGATTTATTAACAGTCAAAGCACAGAAACTGTTGATGCAAGCAGATGTAATTTTATATGCCGACTCCTTAGTACCCAGACAGATTTTACAGCTATGCCGCCCAGATGCTGAAATTATCCACACTGCTAATAAAACCTTAGAAGAGATTCTGCCACTGATGGTAGAATCGGTGCGATCGCACAAGTCCGTTATTCGCCTGCAATCTGGCGATCCTAGTCTTTATAGCGCAATTCACGAACAAATGCAAGCCCTTGCCTCCGCCGATATCCCTTTTGAAGTCATCCCAGGGATCAGCGCCTTTCAAGCTGCCGCAGCTAAACTCAAAGTAGAATTAACCGTCCCTGGACTTGTTCAAACAATCATCCTGTGCCGCATCAGTGGACGCACCGCAGTACCAGCAACAGAGGAACTAGCCACACTCGCGGCACATCAAGCCAGCCTGTGCCTTTACCTAAGTGCGCGTCATATAGAAAACGCCCAAAACCAACTACTACAACACTACCCACCCGAAACACCCGTAGCAATTTGCTTTCGACTCGGTTGGCACGACGAAAAAATCTTGCTAACAACCCTTGACAAAATGGCAGAGATAAGCAGAGAAGAAAAGCTGATTCGGACAACCCTATATGTAATCAGTCCTGCACTAAAAGAAAGTGAGGCGAGATCTCGCCTATACCATCCTGAACACAGCCATCTTTTTAGAGGGGCTAGGGGCTAGAGGAACCAGAGCGATTTTAGATTTTAGATTTTGGATTTTGGATTATTGAGTTCCGACTTCCGACTTCCCTAGTCCCTAGTCCCCAACCTCTAGCCCCTTCCTTTGCGCTCTTTGTGTCTTTGCGGTTCGTTTATGTTGATAAACTTAGCAATGTAGAAATAAACGCCGGAGAACATACCTTGCTAGACGAACAAGCCAAAAAAACCATGCTGCGGAAGATTCCGCATGGACTCTATGTGTGCGGCGTTAAAGATGGAGAGGAAGTTAACGGCTTCACTGTTAGCTGGTTGATGCAAGCTTCCTTTAAGCCACCTCTAGTAGTCAATTGTGTCAAACAAGATTCCAAATCCCATGAGATGATCAAAAACAGTGGGGTATTTGCAATTAGCTTTCTAGACGCAGATCAAAAACATATTGCCCAGAAATTCTTTCAACCGCAGCGCCGTGTTGGTAATAAGTTCGACGATGTAGAATCTTATTTAGGTGAAACTGGGTGTCCCATCCTGAGTGACTCTCTTGGTTATATTGAGTGTCAAGTTGTCAGTGCAGTCGAAAAAGGCGATCACACAGTCTATGTGGGAGAAGTAATTGCATCTGGCGTTCACCGCGAAGGTAATCAACTGCTACTCGAAAGTACAGGTTGGCAGTATGGCGGTTAATGATATTTGTAGGGGCGGGTTTTTTAAAAAAGTTTAGTGTAACCAAAGTTATATCTGATTAACCTGTCCGTAAATTGTAGGGGCGGGTTTTTCTGTAGGGGCGGATTTTTCCAGGTTGACTGTTTTCCCATCAGTATATCTATTGAACTCGCCCCTACTATGTTACCACTGGTAAATCTAGTAAACCCGCGCGTAGGGAGGTGCAAGTAAGCCGTCGATAAAAATAATTAATAATTAGTAATTCATAATTCATCCTTTTTTAGTTACAAATTGCTAAATAAATTTAGCAAAAACCAAAAATACTTAGTCTTTATCTCAATAAGAGCGCATTCATGCTGGTGGTAATTATGAATTATCAATTATTAATTATGAATTAGTGTCACATTTACTGGTACTTCAGAGCCAGTTTGTACTGAATCAAAAGCGTTGGCAGTATGAAGCCAGAGCAAACAAACGCTATGAGCGGTTATTTTTGTTTTGCAGATTAACCAAGTACTGGGTGTAGACAAAAATCGCGTCTACATTCAATTTAATAATGCTAAGGGTTATATGTGGCGCTGGAATGGCTCAACCTTTGGTTAAATTAATTGGCACTCAAGTTATAATCTTTGATACTATAGGTAAGCTCACAACTGCTGTGGGCTGATTAACTGGGCTCTTAGTTCAGTGGATAGAACAACCGATTTCTAATCGGTAAGTCAGAGGTTCGAGTCCTCTAGGGCCCGTTGTTTCGACTACGGTTGAATATTTCTCTTGATGACCGAACTAGGGGCTGGAGGCTGGGGGCTAGGGGCTGGGGGAGCTGGGGGAGAATTCCTAATCCGTCTTGAAAAGTTTGGCGCACGCCAAACCGACACCGCCACGCCAATTGCTTCAAGTCGGGGAACCCGCGAGGGCGCACACAGCTTAACTTTTCGCAAAATCCAAAATCTATAGTCCCCAAAATTCCCTAGCCCCTAGTCCCCAGCCTCTAGCCCCTCGATTACTCCCACTCAATGGTTCCTGGTGGCTTCGAGGTGATGTCGTAAACCACTCGATTCACACCCTTGACTTCATTGACAATGCGGTTAGAAATTGCTTCCAATACATCGTAAGGAACACGCGACCAATCAGCGGTCATGCCATCTTCGCTGGAAACAAAACGCAAAACAATCGGATAAGCGTAGGTGCGCTGGTCGCCCATCACGCCCACACTGCGAATCGGTAACAAAACGGCAAAGGCTTGCCAAAAATCGTTGTATATGCCGCGACGATTAATTTCTTGGCGCACAATGTAATCAGCATCGCGCAAAATATCTAACCGTTCGGAAGTGACTTCACCCAGGATACGAATTGCTAGTCCAGGTCCTGGGAATGGCTGTCGCTTGACAATTTCTTCGGGTAAGCCTATTGCCCGTCCGAGTTTACGCACTTCATCTTTGAAGAGTTTACGCAGAGGTTCGACTAGCTTGAATCTCAAATCTTTAGGTAAGCCACCTACATTATGATGGCTTTTGATTTTCACTGCTACGCGCTCACCAGTTTTAGGATCGACATTGGTATCGGCTGATTCGATCACATCTGGGTAGAGAGTACCTTGAGCTAGGTAATCAAAAGGACCAAGGCGTTTGCTCGTTTCTTCAAATGTGCGAATGAATTCGTGTCCGATGCGGCGGCGCTTTTCTTCAGGATCGGTTACACCAGCAATTTCTGCCAAAAAGCGATCGCGGGCATTTACATATTCTACCGAAATGTGAAACTGCTCTTGAAACAGCTTGACTAACCTTTCCGGCTCGTTTTTCCGCATGAAGCCTTGATCGATAAATACACAAGTGAGTTGATCGCCGATCGCTTGATGCAATAGAAAAGCCAGGGTAGATGAATCTACTCCACCAGAAAGCGCCAACAGCACTCGCTTATCACCTACTTTGGCGCGAATTTCTCGAATTGATTGCTCAACAAAAGCCGCCGTTGTCCAAGTTGGTTCGCAATCGCAAATATGATAGACAAAATTGCGAATCAGCGCCAAACCGCCTACTGAATGCACTACTTCGGGATGGAATTGTACACCGTATAACTTCTTTTCGTGGTGAGCGATCGCAGCTACGCGAGTATTATCTGTATGTGCCAGCACTTCAAACCCATCTGGCAATTGCTTACACGAGTCACCATGACTCATCCACATGGTTGTACCATCTTCTACATTGGTCAGCAAGTCTGTGGGGTCATCAATCAACAACGATGCCTTACCATACTCTCCTCGCTCAGCCCTTTCCACTTGCCCACCTAACTGATTTACCATCAGCTGCATTCCATAGCAAACACCCAAGACGGGGATACCCAGATCCCAGATTTGCGAGTCACATTGCGGAGCGCCATTATCATAAACCGAACTCGGACCACCTGAGAGGATGATTCCCTTGGGATTTAGCTGCCGCAAAGCGCTGGCTGTTGTACGATAGGAAAGGACTTCCGAATAAACCTGTGTCTCACGAATTCGACGGGCAATCAATTCTGAATACTGAGAACCGAAGTCAAGAATCACAATCATTTGGCGATTGAGTTGCCCCAAAGACTCACTTTGAGGCGGTGTTTCTGTTTGTATAGTCACCGCTTTAATTCCTAAAGTAGAGAGTGTGGGTGTAGAGCTAAAACTTCCTTTTAAGAAGGAGGAATATAAATCCCTGTCTTGGGACGGATACTAAAAGTGTACTTATTTGTTTTTGTTAATGGTTATTCTTATTAAGTTAACATAACTGTTCTAGCAAAGTAGAAGCAGTTTTGCTCTTGACAATAATTTGGCGATCGCGGTCGAATAAAATCGAGCCAACACAAATCCTGCGTTCGCTGTGATTAAAAATGTACTCTTGAGAACGCTTGTCAATTTCGTCGGCGATTGCTCCATAGACTAAATTAGCCCAATCACTACTGTTATTAGCATCCAAATCCCGCAAGTATTTCAGAACAGCGTTGGCAGTTGGACTGGCAAAAACAGCCTGTAACACTGATGTGGGTAAACCAAGGTTAGCACAATGAGCCGTGAGGATTTCCAACCGAGCATCTGCAAGATAGTGGTGGGTATGAAAAATTCCGCCAGCAAGTTTAATTAGCTTGCCATGATAGCCAAATAATAAAATTTCCTTTAAACCCTGTAATCCAGCTTCTACCAATAATGGTCCTATCCAATTGGCAGTTTTAACGATTTGTTGGGGATTGATACCCAGTTTTTGTGCCAAATCTAAACCATTCTCCCCAACACAAAACACCAAACTATCAAAATATCTTGCCTTGCTTTGTAATTGTTCACGGCAAGCATCAAGTTGCCCTGGGGCGCTTAAAGGTTGGGAAATCCCAGTCGTTCCCAATAACGATAGTCCATCGACGACACCAAAAGCAGCATTTGAGGTGCGCTCTGCCAAGCGTCGCCCGAATGGTAGGATAATCGTTACCTGAATTTTTTCGTCAGGTTCAAGTAATCGCTCTAAGTTAGTTCTCAACAATTTTTGGGCGTAAGCATAAATAGCAGGTTGATCCCCCACATCAACCATTCTCCCAATTCCTTCCCCACCTTTAATTACAACTGCCTCTTGTGACTCCTCTGCCCATTCGACTAACGCCCAAACCGGAGTATTACGAGTTAGATCAAGGTTATCACCAGGATCGCTCAAGGCGATCGCCAAGGCACTACCTGCTTTGATCAGTGCTGTTTGCTCAATGGCAATTTCGACTGTTGCGGCTGGTTCAATTAAATCAATTATCACCGAAGGCAGACATTGCTTTTGACGTAACGAATGCAAGGCGGCAAGGGCTGCCCCGCAGGCAAACACTGGCAATGTATAGCCAGAACGTGGTTGAGATTTGGGCATAGCAACACTAATATCAATTATCAATTATCAATTATCAGTTATTCAGTTACCAATTATTAGTTACCAGTTATGAGTGAAGCGTGGTAAGGTTAAAGGTTTCAGGGAACTAAATTTATTTAGGTCGAAAGTAGAAAAATTTGATTCAATCTACGTAGTACAAAGAATGGGGCGCTTAAAAATATCGGCAGGTTTGAAAGCGCAACTGTTGCGCTATTTGACTGCAACAGTTAATCAATACCTGTTACCTTTCTCTGGCAATATCTCGTTTGGTAACTGGTAACTGATAACTGATAACTGATAACTGGTAACTGTTAAATCTAAGCGGTTGTGAGGTATAGTAGTCAAGCTTGAAGGTTATATAATAGTATGCCTTATTTTCTTTCCTTCCCTAGAGGAATACTTAAAAATAATATTAAACTACAATAAATTTACTCTTAGGGAGACTTACAGTTATGACTATGGCAAGTGTCTCTGAATTTTTAGCAGCTGTAAAACAAGATGAAGTCTTAAGAAAAAGACTTAAAACAGCACAAAGTGAGCAAAGCTGTATCGATCTTGCAAAAACAAAGTGGCTACTTCTTCACCGCCGAAGAATTACAGGCTACACTGGGCAAAATGTCCGACGAGGAGGTGGCAGAAATATTCAATCCGAGTATCGCACCTCGATAGCACATCGATCCGCGCTAATTAGAGCAGGGGGAGCTTTCATAGTGTTCTAAAAACAACTGTAAGCAACAAAGCAGCATTATTCAGTTGTATCAGCATCCATAACTCAAACGAACAAATATTTATGGCATCTCTGGCTAGAAAAGTTGCAATTGTAACAAAAGCATCACGCCTCATTGGACGAGCGCTCGCCTCATTGCAGACATCCGCCTTGAAGAGACGAGCGATCGCAAGGATAAATTAGATATCCTTGCCAATAATGCCCCAGTCGCCAGCTATAAACCGATAGCCTCGCAACCGAAGAAGATAGTGGGTGAACAAGGGCGTTGGATTACCGAACAAAACATCGAAGCTGGCAGTGGTGTAGTGTAATACTTCGGGCTTTTTGGAGATATGCCATTCATATAAAAGAGGTCGTGGTGAACTCAAAATTTACTATACTAATTGCTGGTATCTCTGGCTCATTGGACAACCTCATTGCATCGGCAATATTAAACAAAGGTGAAGTCAACTACCCACCGCTAATTCGGAGTAGCGAATATAGCGGGGGCTTGTGAAGAACTAAAAGCCAATTAGTTCCAACAGGACTAAACAAGTTGTCTAGATAAGGAATGTGGCGCAAAGGGCGATTCGTTCGCTGTGAAAGGGGAAACCCTATAAAGAGCGGGGGATACGTTAGGGTAACACCCTAAAAATCTCGCGCCTGACCTGCTGATGAAGGTGAAATCCCTTCCCCTTGCTGGGTGATGTGACTCCCAATCTGTCCACACTGAGTAGACTCGGTTTCTACAGGGTGAAGCGGGAAACAAGGACGCAATCAGAGCCGAATCAGATAGGCGCAAGGCGCGTTAAAGGGGAGTTGGTATTTAAGGGTAGCAGGAGATGCGATAACTACGCTCACGCTTCGCTAACGCATCGATAGTAGAAGTTTACGCAATCCGCGCCAATGCAATACTGTCTACTTTAGAAGTACAAGATACCAAGACCGAACCAATTTTATCTGAAGATTTTTTAGATGATTTGATGCGGCAGTCAATGACAATTGATCTGTCAGACATGATGGAAGAGTGCTTTAAACTCGATGAACTGGATGCGGAGATTCAAAAGAGTGCTAAAAGGTCAGTTGTCGCCCCAGTGGATAAGAAAAAAGCATTAGCGATCGCTAATTCAAAAATTGATGCAAAGCGGATGGTGACAGAATTAGCGGAAACAGAGCAAGTATCCCACTGGGCAGATGCGATAACTACGCTCACGCTTCGCTAACGCACATTGGATGCAACAGCGATCTGGGAGTGAGGCAGTTTCTCTACTCCATGCAACAGGCTTTAGGTCTGCCCTTGGTAGAAATTTGGTTAGGGCTGTTATTGTTCCCTGTACATCACTACGACTGGGAGAAGTGTGGGGATTTTTACAGTGATGCCCAGTCCATTCTCTTGAAGCAAAGACAGCGCCCAAACGAGGTGTCACTAGTCATACGGGCAAGACTCCCACACATCGAGATCGGACTGGTGCCTAATCTCCCTTAACTCTTCTTGCCAAGCAGGATAATCTGATCAAAACGGGCGCACCTACGTTAAATGAATTAGCGAAGCCTCCCAACTTCACAAAAAGTTGGAAACAGCCTAAACAATCTGTTAACTAACAACTGGGGCTTTAGTATAATTCGCTACTCAACAAGCCAATCTTATGTAACAGTTTTTCTTTAGTTACCTTTTTTTGGTACATAAGAAGCGAGGCCTCCCGTAGTGCTATGAGAACGCTGCTCCCGCTAATTTGTTATTTTACATTATGTAACTCAATCAAACTTGCGATTGCTTCTCTCAGCTTTTCCTACCAGTTAGGGAGCGTACAAGATGTAGAAGCCGCACTAAAGATGATGATTTTCAAATATTTGTAACACAATCTAGAAAACTGCTGGGCTAATTAATTTAACTTGTAATTAAATTCTCTAATTCGTTTAATAACAATTCAATCCGCGCAAGTTTCTGCGAATCTTTCCAATCTTTTACTTTTTTGATTTGTTTAGTGGTTTGTTGCATTCTTTCTAGTAAGGAATTTGAGTTAGGCTCTGTAGCTTCAGAAAATTTTGTTTTAATCTGAGCAATTAATTTACGAGTTTCTGGTACTGTTAAATCCTGATCTAGTACTTGTTCAGTAGCTGCAATCCGTTCTTTTGTTACCTGCTGCTCAGACAAATTTAATGTTTTTGCTGAGAGAGAAGAAAGTGCTAAAGCATGTACACCCTTCAATCCCTGTTGACGAATAGCTGTTTTCAAATCTGAAGGTAGTGATAGCATTGGAAGTCAGAGTCGGAGGGAGAATCGCTTCTCCCACCTCTGTTTCAGAACCGGACTTG
>CAXTYC010000012.1:0-94131 GCA_964248365.1 uncultured Chroococcidiopsis sp.
TTCCTCTCTCTTACCTACTTGTCCCACACGAACAAGGACTTTTGCAAGAAGTCTATTAGGGTTTAAAACTGTAATAAAACCTAGCAATGCAAGTATGAAAAACCATAATGATAGAAGTTACGCATTGACAGAAAATTGATCTTATGCAGTCAATTCCAACTTCTGTGTTAGCTGTTCTAAAATAAAGTCACGAGCCACTTGAAGAGATAAATTTCTTTGGATTTCATACCAATTTTCAATTAACTCTTCAGCGCGCATCAGTTCTAGTTGAGTGAAAGCTCGTATTGCACTAAAAAAGTGAGTTTTGATAGCCTCGGTTGTTCTCACCATAAATCGACTAATACCACACACTTGTTTAATCGCTCTATGGTAACATTCAATCCCCCAATGTATTGAATGTAATTCTTTAAATTCTGCTCTAGAACTTGAAAATAGTGCATCTTTTTCAGGGCTATACATAATGTAATATCTGGAAGTTTCGTTTTTGAAACTTCTGCGAAATACCTTTACCTGACCAAAATTTTTCAGATACACTATTAAGCCCGATTCTGGTATTTCTAGATTTTGGACTTGTGTAAAATGCTTACCATCAATGGAACATGAGCGATGAGTAGCTATACCAGTCAAAAAACCTAATTGCTTGTTTTTTAGTAACTTCAGGTTTGATTGACTAGAATACCAACTGTCAGTAGTCACTATTTTTGGACTAAGCCCCCAATTTAAAACCTCCACAATCATTTCTTGTAAATAATCATTTTTGGTTTTTCCATCTTGCTTGTTATAAATCCGATAATTTCCAGGTACAGACTGAAGAGATAAATCCGTGTAATACAAGGTAATTAACGCCAGTTCCTTTCACAGCACGGTGATGTCTACCTGAATAATAGTAGCCAATTAATTCTGTTATTTTTGGGTCGCTTGATGGTTTATCAACTACTGTATCGTCTCCACTTAAAGTACCTCCGATTAGATTGATATTGGGCTTGATTTCTTCAAATAAGTCCTTGGGTTCGTATCTCTCGCGTAGCAAAAACCTGTTGACACTATCATGAGACAAATTTTCCATTATCTCTGCCAAACGGGTGCAACCTGGGTACTTTGATTCTGCTAGTAGAAACAGAGTATAAGTGTTGAGATCACACTTGGCTGTGGATGGTTTAGTAGTCGCTCTGATAGTCCCAACCTGCTGATAGAGATGACTTAAATTATCCGTCTTTCAAGTCCCTATAATTTCTTGAGTGCCTGTTTTATCCTAATTACTCTTACTGCATTTTTTGTCTAATTTGTCAATGCGTAAGTTCTAAATGAAAAACTCAATATGGTAGTAAAAAAACATTGTGCGGTTACACAAGTCGCCTTAATTGACCACCTAAATCCCATCATCAGAGGTTGGTGCAATTATTACAGTCATATAATAAGTAAAAAATCCTTCGCAAAGCTAGACCATCATCAACTCTGGAGACTCTTCAGATGGGGTAAAAGGAGACACAATAAAAAAAAGTCTCCAATGGATAAAGTGTAAATACTTCAAGGAAATCAATGACAGACAATGGGTATTCGACACAACAGATGGTTCAAATCCTTTTGTATTGGCAAGTCACGCAGACACAAGAATAACAAGGTTTATCAAAGTAACGGGCGATAACAACCCTTATGACGGTAACTTAGTTTATTGGAGTACAAGAATGGGCAACCATCCTGAGATGCCAAAGCGAACGGCATTCTTGCTTAAAAAGCAAAAGGGAAAGTGCGCTCACTGCAAATTGTTCTTTAAAGATGGAGACAAATTAGAGCTAGACCATATCATCCCAAAATCCTAAGGAGGACAGGATGAATATAAAAACTGGCAACTACTCCATCGACATTGCTATGATGAAAAATCCAGAAATGATGGTAGTTATACCAAGAATTCACCTATTTTAGAGAACGCTCGATGGATAGATGACCTTCTGGTGATGTGCTGATGACAACAGCCGTCTTACTGAGGAGCGGAATAGACCTCTTGCAAAAGTCATTTAAACAGATTCAGTTTTGGAGAGACGAAGCTCATAGTTGTACAAACCAGCTATGAGATTAAATCTTAAAGCAAATCTTTTTCGACGATTGCGATAACGGTCAGACAAAATTTTAAATATTTTCAGTTTTCGATTGATATGTTCACAAACCTGACGGGGCGACAAACACCCCAAAACCCATACCCTATGAGATTTTGACCGAATTGTGGTAGAAAAAGATAGAGCCGTCATTCTCAACAAACTCTATCTATTGAAAATGCTTTCCTCATTGTACCAAACACACTTATAAAATCAACTAGAGAATTCTGAATTGCTATTTTTAAATATTCTGATTAATGTTTTACAGGATATGAAAAAGGTGAGTTTAGAAAAAATAGCAACTAATTTACCTTTAGCAATTTTCTTTGATTCGAGACGCAAGAAACTCCAAAGATTTCTCTTTTCACCAATACTTGATATTAAAGAACTTTGGTTCCCAATTATTAAAAGGTTAGCTCAATATTTTAGCTCAACTCAAACTATATATTTGGTAATTGACCGAACGAATTGGTCACGGAACAACCTCAGGGTGGTTAGCATAATTTATGACAAGAGAGCTATACCTGTTTATTTTGAGCTTTTGCCTAAATTAGGTTCTAGTAATTTTGCTGAACAAAAAAGAGTTGTCTCCGAAGTATTAGCTTTGCTGAAAAACTATAAATTAATTGTATTGGCAGACCGAGAATTTTGCTCAGTTCAATTACCAAACTGGCTGAGAACACAAGAAGTAGATTTTTGTTTGAGAGTTAAAAAATTAGAAAATATAGAAGTGGAATCTGGAATTTGGCAGCCCTTAGAAAATTTGGGGTTAAAGCCTGGGATTTCTCTATTTCTCGAACAGGTAAAAATGACCAAAACTAAGAAAGTTGAAGGCTTTAATCTTGCTAGTAAATGGAAAAAAAAGGTCAATAGTTCTGCCCCTAAAGAGGGCTGGTTTATTTTCACCATAACTGATATGAATTCTGCTATTAACGCTTATAAAAAGCGTTGTAATATAGAAGAAATGTTCCGTGATTTTAAAAGTGGTGGCTATAACGCGCGAAGATACTAATGTATCTGGAAGCCGTTTAATTTCTTTGATTTTAATTATAGCATTTGCCTATTCTATCGCTACATTTGCTGGACAAGAAATGAAGAAAAAGGCTGTACAAAAATATGTGGGTAGGGTCAAAGAAAGGAGACGCTCTACAAGAAGACATAGTAGCTTTTATTTGGGTTTGTCTGGTCAAAGTTGGGTTAAATTCATGGATGATTGTTGGGAATTAGTCGAAGAATTAATGAAATTAAATCGCAATAAGCTGGAGTATTATTTACGAGGTATTCGGGCTAGGGAGCTTATTCTATCTAGCTTTTAGCTTTCATGTCGCCCCCTCAGGTTCACAAACAACTCGAACTTGGGCTAACTCTTGGTTACTCTTTTTTTCTTCACGGTTTAGCGCACCGCCTCGAGATTTCTTTTTTGGTATTCGGCTTTTGGCATGAAGTTTATGAATTCCTTGATATCCTTTATCGCCCAAGACTTCAATATCTTTTCTTAACCTAACTTTACTGTTTTTAAATATGCGAAAATCATGCTCTTTTCCCTTACCATGCGCGGTACAGAGGATTTCTCCCGTACTTTGGTCTACGACAACTTGAGATTTTAGTGTATGTCTTTTCTTTTTGCCACACAAGAACTGTTTTTGTTTTTTTAGGACGTTCTATCAGGCTTTCGGTAACATCCACTACCACTACCTCTATTTGATAATTTGAGTAGCAAAGCTTTTTCTGACCCCTCAGCGAGAACTCTCTTGAACTGATAAGAATATCTTCAATTTTTCTGATAATACGATATGAATAAGACTCGTTTACTCCCCAAGATTGACCAATATGAAAATATGTGCGCTCCTCCCGCCAATATTCCAATGCCATTAATAACTGATCTTCTATGCTCAGTTTCCCAGGTCGCCCTGTTTGAAGCTTTGTTTTTGAACGCGATCGCACTACCTCACTCATCTGGCTAAAAGTCTCCGGATGCACACTACACAAGCGTTTGAATTCTTCTGGTTTCAGGTTTTTTACCTTTTCGTAGCTGATAGATGTCAAGAAAGCTCTAAGCTACTTGTCCCACGCTCATGGGACTTTTGCAAGAGGTCTAATGAAGGTAAACTTTCACGTTCCGTTTTGTAGAGCAGTGGGGGTGGTGACACCCTCACTGACTTTAATAAACTCCTTTATTTGTGTGGAAAATCTCAATGTAAAAGGTATGGTGAAAAACCCTAACTTATCCAAGGCAATCACTCAGGTAGGATGGGGAATGTTTTGCACCATGCTCAAGTACAAGGCAGAAAGAGAAGGAAAAGTTTATCAAGAAGTAGATAGATTTTTTCCTAGCTCTAAAACCTGTCATGTTTGCCTTAATCAAGTTGGTAGTTTACCGCTAGATATAAGAACTTGGACTTGCGAAAAGTGCAAAACAAAACATGACAGAGACGTTAATGAGTTATGTCGTTTAGAACGTCTACAACGTCCATCCAGTAAGCATCCCACGTTATATACGGTTTCTATAGCGTAGCTAACGGATACTGATTTAACATCTCTGCAAAAGGTATCCATTGCTGATCGCTAGTATAAACCTCAATGCAATTTTTACCCTTCTGACTAGCCAAAACTAACCCTTTTTTATGAGCTAGAGGATACCACTGATTAAACGTCTCCTGCTCGGATTGAGCCTGAACTGCATCGTTAGGCTTCCATTGCTCCTCAATTGCTTTTTTCAGCCAAGCCCCTGGACGTTCAATTTTATCTGTGGCTAAAGCTTGCTTATAAGCCTCAATTGCATCTAACACAGCTTCTTCTGAGGTTGACTTAATTGCCTTAGTTAGGGTGGGGTTTAATTGAATCCCAGCGGCGGCTAACTGGTTCTGGATTTGGTCTGTAATATGAGGCTTTTTAGCTTGAGTAATGGGTGTTACTTTCTGAGGCAATCTAGCTTCGCACTCTTGTAACCGTTCTGATAACTGTTTCACCTGCAATTGAAAGGATTCATTTTCTCTGTTTAATCGTTCTGCTAAGTCATGGGAACTTTGAACTTGATGAAGCCTTCCAGTTAAGGCTTCATTTGCCCGACGCAGTTCCGCCATCTCTGCTCTCAAACGCTTAGTTTCTTCCCGCAGGTTATAGATGATTACCGCTTTGGAATTGTCAGAAGCAATAGGGACTTGTTTGGGCTTACTCTGGTTTTTCTGCTGGTCGCGTAGAGTAATAATGCGATGCTTAATTTCTGGGTATTTATAGAGATAGGCAGTAGAGACATTAGCACTATGAGCTACAGTTTGGAAGTTAATCTTTTGGTTTTGCTTAATCATGCGCTCCAGAGCTTTTTCCACTCGTTCGTGGGCTTCTTGGGCTTTATGGGCGGCTGCTTCCTGTAAAGCTTCAATCTTCCTACTCATTGCTGTTTGCCTCCAAAGACTTAATCACTTTCTCTAAATTGTGTTTAATTGGCTCATTCTTGTTCACCTGTAGTTCCCAACCACAGTTACGGGCGGAGAGTATCATCAAATATGTGAGCATATACCATTGTCATCTCTGGAGATTCATGTCCCAAATAACGCTGGATGATATGCTGAGGAACCCCTGCATTAATCATGCGAGTGCCAACTGTATGCCTGAATTGATGAGATTGAAAATTCCAAAATTTACCCAGGCTATCCTTTATATCAAACTGTTGAGCTAGTCTCTTAATATGATTAATAAAGGAAGTGCTTGTCATTAGTTTAGGCTCTGGTATAAAGTCATCACTTTTGCCTCTTGTCCTCCCACAAAATAAGTAAGCAAACTCACTTTTTAGCTTTGCTTTGATATAAGTCTGTTGTTCTTGGATAACTTCAGCTAACTCATTACTAACTGGCTTAGTATGTTCTTTGCTCATCTTGTACATTTGATATTGAATATACCAGCCGCCTTTTCCGTTAGACTTTAGGCAATCTAGTTTTAATCTTGTTAGCTCGCCTATTCTAAAACCGCATTCCATATCTACTAAAACCATTCTCATTACTGGTTCTGGTAAATGATCCAAATGTTGATTAAGCTGTTTCATTACTTCCTCTGGAATCCGATGTAACTCTAAAAAATGAAGGCAACCCTCTTGATCTAAATCTCTCGTTCGTAGCCAGTAACCCTAATATAGGGTTGCCTTCATTTTTTAAGACGGAAAAACCTGGGAATAAATCGAGGAAGCCTTTGAGTTTCTTTTAACCAATCTTCTGGTCTGATAAGAGCAGGTTCGACATTGAACCAGTGATTGAGAATTCCTGTTTCAAAGAAGGTTTTGAGAGTTGATATACATTGCGTATGTTGTGAGTAAGAGTACTTATTGATTTTTAAGTAAGCAAAATATTGAATTATTAAATCTCTATCAATCCCTTCAACTTCTTGTTGATAACTTATCTCTTGTAATAATCTAGAAAAAACATTAATATAAGATATGCCAATTAAAGTACTAAAAGCTAATCTAGTACTAGAAAGATAAAGAATGAATTTCTAGAAATAATGTTTGAACCCAGGTTGCTCGATGTACTCAAAGTTAAGTTTATAATGCTTGTGTATGCCATTTTCATATCCTAAATGTTTTGCAGTCCAAACATCATGATTGAAATCAAACTCTTCTGGAGTCACTAAAATATCTGGTCGCTCAGATCCGACGGCAAACTGTTTATGACAATCTTTACAAATACATTGCTGCTTTCCTGCCTTGCTTAAACCAAAACGTGTGAAGTTTTTACTATTGCACCACCTACAATTTATATTGTTCAGATAATTTATATCGTCTCGTCCACCAGGGTTAAGAATATATTTGCGCCCACAATCTTTACATTTATAAGAAGTTTTACCCCTCGTTCCATTTAATATATAATTCGTAGTGTTACAGTCAGAACATTTAATCTCTCTACCTTCTTTATCTACTAAAGGATGAACTCCAAATAACTTTTTGCAATCTTTACAGCTATAGTTCTGTTTTCCATTTTCTGTATTACCTCTTTTTTGCCAATTGCTACTACTGCAATGAGGACAATTGATTGCATTATCCCTTTCAGCTATCTTCCATTTTTGATTAGGATAGAATCTATGATTACAAATTTTACAAGTATATCTTTGTTCTCCATGTACTGTTAATCCTCTTTTCCCGAGATATTCACTACCACATTTAGGACAGATTACTTCTGTGTTCGGTGGAGCTTTCAATAACGGTTGATATTCTTGCTCTATATTTGGGTTGTTGCATTCCAATATCTGTAGCTCTAGCGGAGGGTTAAATAAATTATCTGCAATCTTTTTGGTTGTCATTTTACTAACTCCCGTTGAGCTAAATATTAGTTATACTCCTTTATCAGATCTTCATCAGAAAGATGGACGTAAGTATTAATCGTGGTCTGAATATCAGCATGACCTAACCGCTTTTGGACATAAGCCCTATCCCATCCGGCTCGAATTAACTCCGTTGCATGAGTATGTCTGAGCAGATGAGGATTTATTTCTATTCCTGTTTTTTTAGACAGTCTCCTGAATAAACTATCAATAGTCTTATAGCTGAGGGGATTGCCTATTTCTCCCTTACCAGGAGCTTTAATAACTACAAACACAAAGTCACAGTCAAGGTCTTCTGGATACTCTTCAATTAAGTAAGCCGAGTACCATTGCATTAACTCTTTACTGACATGAACCGTCCGCTCTACCCCCCCTTTGGCTCGAACGTGATTGATGTTATCGACTCTGGGAATAACCTTGATGGCATTATCTTTTCCCGTCACCATATCCTCATGTCTTAACCCTAAAGCTTCCCCAATTCTTAACCCGCTTTCATAGAGCAATCGGATTAAGAATTTGTCTCGGAGGTTGTTACAGGCTTCTACTAGAGTATTGACCTGTTCGGGAGTCAAACAACCAGGGAAGGTCTTTGGTTCTTTGACCTTCAATAGTCGTGTTTTGACTTCTTTACCTTTGCTGATGTGGTGTAGAAAAGATTTGTACTTTCGTCCTGGTTGTAATTGATAGCGGTAAGCATCAACGCCTTCAAATGTACCCAAGCGTTCGTGAAACTCATAGAATCCGCATACTGTAGTCAGGCATAGGTTAATAGTCTTCTCTGACCGCCTGGACACTTGGGTTTGAAGGGAAATAACCCCTTTATTGGGGTTTCTCAGCCAGTGAATGAACTCGGATAATGTCTCTAAGCTAATCTCTCGCCAATCTAACTTGATGTCCTCTAAGAACTCCCAATAAAGCTTGAGATTATGAGCATAGGTCGAGATTGTGTTAGGAGAGCGTTCTAGGCTGTCTAGATAGTGTAAATACTTTCCAATCGGTTCAATGGGCAAATAGTCATCGCCTAGTACCATCCAGATCTGCTGATGGGAATCTGGGAGGAGTCCCTTTTGCACTTTCATGGCTGGCTCTCTCCAATAACGCTATTAACATTATAGAGTTAAAATAATAAATTATTAAACAGTTTACATATCGTTGCTAAAAAGGTTCGTCTGAGCTACGCTGTTGTTGTTGTTGTTATTTATAATTTAATAAGACTTATAATGCAACTATTAACCTTCGTAATGAAGGACTACGGATGATAAAGGCGGGAGGTTTCCTCCCGCCAAAATCCTCACGAATCTTGACCTCTGGAACGGGGGATAAAGCCTGTCGCCCAGATGTAAGCCGCAGTAGTAGAGGACGCAAGAAGTCTACTACTGTGCTTTCTGTTGGGCAGGAAGTCTACACCCTCCCGCAACGCGGCGATGTAGGTAGTTCACTATCTATCTCTAATCAACGTGTCTAATCATACCCAACTTACTCCCCAAAAACCACTCATCTTAGGAGTTTCTGGGGCATCTGGTCTAATATATGCTGTACGGGCTTTGAAATTTCTGCTGCAAGCTGACTACGCGATTGAGCTTGTCGCCTCTAAATCCACATACATGGTTTGGCAATCAGAGCAGAATATTCGTATGCCCGTAGAACCAATTCAACAAGAGCAATTCTGGCGAGTGCAAGCTGGGGTAGAAACTCATGGTAAACTACACTGCCATCCTTGGGGCGATGTGGGAGCCAATATCGCTAGTGGTTCTTTCCGCACTCTAGGCATGGTTGTCATGCCATGTAGCATGAGTACAGTGGCAAAGCTAGCTAATGGCTTGAGTTCAGACTTACTCGAACGCGCCGCTGATGTCCAGTTAAAAGAAGGACGAAAGCTAGTCATTGTCCCGCGTGAAACTCCTTTTAGCCTGATTCACCTGCGGAATTTGACAACTTTAGCAGAAGCTGGAGCGAGAATTGTTCCTGCTATTCCAGCTTGGTATCATAATCCTCAAACTGTTGAAGATTTAGTTGACTTTGTGGTAGCCCGTACCTTAGATCAACTCGACATTGATTGCATTCCTATCGAACGGTGGCAAGGACGACCTACGGCACAATAAGGATAAGGATGAAGTGTGAAGTGTGTTCGCTTAGTTGCCGCAGGCTAGGGTGAAGTATGAAGTTTGAAGGATGAAGTTTGAAGGATGAAGTTTGAAATTTACCCTTTAGCTTTTACCCTTTAGCTTTTAGCCTTTAGCCTTTAGCCTATAGCCTTTCCCCTTTAGCCTTTCCCCTTTCCCCTTCTTAAGTTATGGCTGTTATTCGACTATTTCTGTTACTGGTAGTGCTGGGATGTCTGACTCTTTTGCTTATGCAAAACTGGTCGCCAGTTCTAGCGCTAAGGTTTTTAGGTGTACAAACTCAGCCGTTACCACTTGCAATATGGATTCTGTTGGGTGTAGTTGCTGGGGCAATTACATCTTTATTTATCACAGCCTGCTTTAAACTATCGAATTATTTTGCCCAATCTCAGCCGCGAAAGCGCCGCAAAGAAGTTCAGGCTTCTCCACCACGTTCGCGTACAACTCGTGCCGAAGCTCCTAGAAGTAACCCAGCAAACTATACTACTACTACCTCCCAGCCAAAAACTAATTCAACTCCTAGCGACGACTTTAATGACTGGGAAAGTAATTCTTCAAATGACTGGAATTTTGAAGAAGATACACAAGACACTGACAAAAAGCAAAAACCTGAGCCTGGGGATACCGTTAGGGACACAAACTACGAAACTAACACCCAACCCAAGAGCAGCGAAAGATCAAGTTCATACTCTTACAGTTATCGTGAGCCTAGTAATTCTGGTGTAGGCAGGGCTGAATCAGTCTATGATGCCGATTATCGAGTTCTCACGCCACCCTATCGGCAAACAAATACAAACGAGAACAAAAATCAGAACAACGACTGGGGAGGCGATGACTGGGGATTTGAAGATGATGAAGACTGGGACATTGATGACGACAAAGACTCACCCCACCAACAAAGATAGTTTAGCTTCACACTATCTCCCCTGCTTCCCCTGCTCCCTCTGCTCCCCTGCGGTCAAAACGAGAATTATTTAACTGGAGACGAGTATCAGCCCGTGACTTTGAGCCGCTCACGGGATTCTTGCTTGACTTGACCCTGCATGGCAGCAAGCTGCAAACTCATGAAAGCATTAAAGTCGTCTAATCCATAGCGAGTTGATAGTAACTGGCGCAGTTGCTCTTCTGCTGCGATCGTCAAATAACCAGTTTGTAGAGCCTGTTGAGCAAGGTCACGAATCCTAGTCATGCTAACCACCTCATGCACCACTGAATAATCAAGTAAGAAAGTAGATTGCCCTCATCTAGTGTAGACGTTGTACAGCTAAATAAAGTTTCTCTAAATTTTATATAAATTTTTGATAAATGCAAAGAAAATTTAAGTTGATATCTAAGCAATTCTTAATTATTTTATTCATTGACATATTTGGTTACATAGTGTAGAGTTAAATACTAAGTATTTAAACCTAAAGAGCCATAATAGATAAATGCCATCGAACAAAAAATTTGTGTAAGACGGTAAATAAAAAAGCTAGAAATAAATAAATTTGTAAGCAATACATCGATTTAAAAAATCAAATAGCTTGTAAAAGTAAGAATCATTTCAAAAGAAAAAAGCTTGAACTTATTAATAGATAAACAAAATTATAGATAAAATAATTGAAGAATAAACGTAGGAGAGTAAGAAGCTATAGCAATCCTAAATAATTGGTGGAATTGTCTCGTTTTTATCTGCGTACTCTGCTTACGTGGGTTTAAACGCAATTGCTTTGTGCTGCGTTTAAAAAAGCAATAACAATTGGGATAGGATTAATATTGTAAAATTAGTAAGGGAAATATAATAATATTTTTAGATAATAATATTGTGTTTTATTGATGCAACAAAAAAATTATCAAAGTACTGTTGGGTAAGTATTTTACAATCTGTAAATATAAAATATAAAATCCAAAATGGTATAAAAAGCCGTGCAGAAAAACAGCTTATTAAAAGGAATCAACCTATACTTAGTTGGGATGATGGGAGCGGGGAAAACAACTGTTGGGCGCTTACTGGCATCTGAGCTAGGCTATGGGTTTATTGATACTGATGCGGTAATTGAGCAACTGACCAATCAATCGATTAATCAACTATTTGCCTCTCAAGGAGAACCAGCATTTCGGCAGATAGAAAGTAAGGTACTGGCATCGGTTTGTGCGCGGACACATTTAGCGATCGCCACAGGTGGCGGCATTGTAATGCGACAAGAAAACTGGAGTTACCTGCATCACGGTCTAATTGTGTGGTTAGATGTGCCAGTCGAACAACTCTACGCCCGCTTGGCAGCAGATAATACTAGACCACTGTTGCAAGATACTGACTTGTTAGAACGCCTGCGATCGCTCCTCACGCAACGTCAACGATTCTATGCCCAAGCTGATCTGCACATCACCCCCAGCCCAGAAGATACACCCGAACAAATAGTTACACAAGTGTTAGCAGCAATTCCTAGTGTACTCAAGGAGGGAGTAGGGAGTAGCGCGAAGTCCGAGCGGAGGAAACCTCCGCTCGGAACTTCGTAAGAGAGGGAGTAGGGAGTAGGGGGAGACTGGGGGAGATAAAGAATTAACTATTCTGACTTCTGACTTCTGTCTCCTGTCTTCTGACTCCTGACTCCTTTCATTTAGAGACTTGGGTTGTTGGGGTGGTAGGGAGGGGAGTATTGTTAGCGATCGCGCGGATTTTTGCTTTCAAGCTTTCAGGAGCGGCTTTTTCTGCCTGCATAAACAGAGCTTTTGCCGTTTTGTAGTCGCCTTGCTCATTACGCAGCAGTGCTTTATTGACTAGGGCGGCGAGGTTATTTTTTTCTTGGCTCAGAATTTGGTCATAGGCTGTTTCTGCCTTTTGATTTTGACCTATAGCTTCATAAAGCTGTGCCAAATTTAGCTGTAAATCAAGGCGATCCGGTTGCTGTTGTACTAGTTTTTCCATCAAAGGGATAGCTTGAGCTGTTTGTCCCATCTCAAGGCGCAAGTTAGCTAGCCCGAACAAGGCGTTAAAATTGTTGGGATCGACTTGGAGAATCTGCTCATATTGTCTAATCCGCTGATCAGAAGCTTGATACTTGTTTGGAGCAAATGGACTCAATATAAAAAGGACAGCGCACACCCCCACTATACTCACACCTGCTAGAGTAAGCAGCAATCTAGAAGATCGATAATTTGACCGTAATAGACGGGTTACATCTTTATCTGTATATGCTCGGATAGTAGAGTTAGTAATGCTCTGCTTTAAGCCACTGCCTAGATCGTGCTGCACTTGAACATGATGCAGTTGTCTTAAGTTTGATACCAGCCACACCAGTGGAGCAGCTGCACCGCTGGCTTTGAGGGTGGGAACACCAGCAAAAGAAACAATCGGTATAGCTGAATAAAACTTTTGATAGTCAGCTTTTACAGCATCAAGGCGAGTTAGCAGTGGTTGCACTCTTTCCTCAATTCGCAGTAGCATCATTGGATCGGGATCGAGCAAGTCACACTTGGTAAAAATGAGTGCAAAGGCGTACTTTACACGGTGCTGATTTACCAATGAGGCGATCGCCACCACCTGTTTAATTATCTCCTCCAGTGCTTGAAGATATGCCTGATCTTTTACCAACGCCTCACCATTAATAAACACACAGCAGCCATGAGAACTCAGCACAAGCTTTTGAAAGTCAAGGTTGCTACTATCACACGACTCCCCAGGAACGTCCCACCAGCGAAAATGACATAAAGTTTTAGTTCCCCACACGAGCGAACGTTTCAAGCTAAAGTTAAAGTCTGTAATTCTCATTGTGGCAGGAGGATATTGACCAGTTTGAGCCACGTAATTGAGGATGCGATCAATTTTTTCCTCATCCTGACTTTCTCGGCAATCGAACCACAATTTATGAGGTGGGCTATTCTGATGAGTAGAATGTAGTTCAGCATAGCTGCCAGCCAGAAAAACTGTCTTGCCTACCCCTCTTTGACCAATGCTCAGCAGATTAAAGGTGTTGGTGACAGTAGCAGATAACTTTTTCATTTTTTAGGCAAAAAATAATCTGTAATAATATGAACACAGTTGCACATTAGACTTCTTGCAGAAGTCGGGAAAAGGGAAAAGGGAAAAGGTAAGTACAATAGGTTTAACTTTTACCCGCATCGCAGCAATTGGGACTGTTGCAAGAGGTCTATTATTAAACATTTTGTATAAATCGAAACACACTGGCAGATGTAGGGGTGCTATATCTGCTCTGCTCAATTATAGATATGTCTATTAAACTCGCACAGACTTGTTTGTATTCGTGCAAGATGTCTATTCAATTGCAGTTGATTGAAATTTTCAATAGTAATAAGTATATTTCTTTTATAGCTAATTAACGATTTAAAAATCTGGGGTAATAGCTGCAAAACTATAGATATACTCAGATTTTTAGCTGCGCTAAACCCAAGTAGCGTATACCTGCTGGACTAATTTCAAAGCGGCAAGGCAAAACCTCCAAACCCAACTGGGTAGCTTCTCGCAAAAGTTCACCATACACTGGATCTGCGGTATCTCCAGGGGCAAACTGGGTGCAGTCACCACGATTAATAAAGTACAGCATTACAGCCCTTGCTTGCGGTATCAGAGCCATCAATTCTCGTAAATGCTTTTGCCCTCGTGTCGTTACGGTATCAGGAAATAAAGCTAATCGCCCAGCCGCCCAAGTTGTACTTTTCACCTCTAGGTAGATAGATGGTTCTTCGTCTTCAGTTAACAAAAAGTCCACTCGGCTTTTTTTATCTGTTCCGTAGGGAACCTCAAAACGAATCTGACTATAGCCACCCAACGGGAAAAGGAATTTTTCTAGAGCTAGCTTGACAATTCGATTTGGTAAAGCCGTATTCACACCTACCCAAGTTGGCTCATTGTCACATACTTGGATCATCTCCCAAGTGTAGGGGAATTTGCGTGTAGCAAGTGGACTGTAAGACAACTGTACCTTACTACCAGGTGTACAAAGTCCGGTCATCGGTCCTGTATTCGGGCAGTGAGCAGTCACTATTTCCCCTGTAGCTAATTCAATATCGGCAAGAAAGCGCTTGTAGCGTTTGAGTAAAATGCCAGGGTAGAGAGTTGGGTAAGAATAGATGAAATCGAGCATGGAGGGGAGAGGGGGAGCAGGGGGGAAAATTACGAATTACGAATTACGAATTACGAATTATTCTGACTCCTGACTACTAGATTCTTCGGAAATATACTGTATAAAATCTAGCAAATGCGTAAAAACCAACTTAAACAAAAACTCAAACAGGGTGAGGTTGTGCTTGGTGCGTTTATCAACTGTGCCTATCCTGCATTTATCGAAATCTGTGGATATGCAGGCTTTGACTTTGCCGTTATCGATTTAGAACATAGTCCACTCCATACACTCGCTGCTGAAGATCTGTGTCGTGCAGCCGACTGTGTAGGACTTTCCCCAATTATTCGAGTACGCAAGAATGACGCACCGCAAATCCAACGCGCTCTTGATATTGGCAGTGCAGGTGTACAAGTGCCTCAGATTGAAACTATTGTCGATGCACAAGCCGTAGTACGGGCAGCTAAGTATAGTCCCCTGGGTGCGCGTGGTCTTTCGTTTAATACCCGTGCAGGTGCTTACACAGCAGCAGGAACACAAATTACACAACAGCTGAACGAAGAGTCACTGGTGGTTGTTCATGTCGAAGGCGATCGCGGCATAGAAAATATCGCAGAAATTGTCAGTGTCCCTCACATTGATGTCGTCTTTCTCGGTCCCTATGACTTATCTCAGTCTTTAGGAATTCCAGGTCAAGTACAAGATCCTCGCGTAATTGAACTAATGAAGATTGGAGTAAATAGTATCCGCAATGCAGGTAAAGCAGCTGGCACGTTTGCTGATACGAAAGAAATGGCGAAGCAGTGGATTGATGCCGGAGTTCAATACGTCGCCCTCGGCGTGGACGTTGGTATCTTCCTACGAGCTTGTCAGGCTCTAATTAGAGGGGTTAGGGATTAGGGGCTTGGGGCTAGGGAGAGGGGGAAGCTCTTCACTCGCGTTGTGGGGATTAGGGGGAAAGGGGGAGAGTGGGAGAGTGGGAGAGTGGGAGAATCACCAACCACCAACTACCAATTACCATTTTTTTTACTTAGTATTAACTTAAACATATGTTTGACACTTTTCCTCATAAAACTACATTTTTTGTTATGAAAGTAACAGCTTATAAAAAAGGTTGAGCTATACTTGAAAGTATAGTCCTCAATAGTAAGCATTACTAAGAGGATCAAAGATTAATGAGTAAATTACTATGCAAACAACATTAAATTCAAAGCAATTTAATCATACAATAATGTTTACTGTTTGTCAGGTAAACTTGCATTTTGATGGATTCAAGCAATTTTTTAATGATCTTCCTGTCGATCCTTATGTAAAAGGTAAGTATCGCTTCAGGAGATTATCTCGTTTTACGGCTGCTGGTAATGAGTTGGTGAAGCTACCTCACGGCTGCCTCTTCCAAAGCAAAGAATATAATCCATTAGTGGGTGACATCAAAAGAGAGTTTGCAGAAATAGATGATGCACTCACAGAGCTTGATGACTTTAAAAAACTTGTCTTTGCCTTTGTTGATGCCTGTAAACTTCACCCTGAAGCTGAAATAGGAGTTCATCAAATTAGAACGACTTGTTCGTTAAATAATTTCGGCAATCCAGCCCCAGAAGGTATTCATAGAGATGGTACTGATTTCATTGGTATCTTTTCTGTAAACCGAGAAAATATTCAAGGTGGGGAAACGCATTTATACGTAGCAAAAAAAGAAAAGCCTGTTTTTAAGAAAATACTTAATCCAGGCGAGTTACTGTTAGTTAACGATCGGGAATTTTTTCACTTTACCACTCCCATTAAACCTATATCTGATGCTCAAGGTGTAAGGGATGTTTTTGTTCTGACTTGCCCAAGTTTACTTTCGTAACCTTAATTGTATGTGAATGGTGGGCATTGCCTACCCTGTATGTGAATGGTGGGCAATGTCCACCCTACTGTATGTCTGTATGTCTATCCTCTCGTTTCCAGGCTCAGCCTGGAAACGAGAATAAGCAAGGCTCTGCCTTGGTTAGATTCTGATGTAAGATATAAGTTTAATCCACATGAAATATTTTACAATCCACTAGATAGGGAGAATTGAAAGCCATCATTTCTCTTGCTTTCTTATGAGGAATTGGAAATAATCTTGCTGCTTAATAACAAGATCTGTCTCTCCTTTCTAGTTTCACCCCAATAAAGAGAATTAGAGGCGTAGTATGCTCAATTTAAACCTAGATGACCACCCATTTCAATATAGAATCAAATTTTCTCACTTTGCCGATTTCTGCATTTGGGTATTAGAGATTGATGGGCTACAAGTTCCTCCTTTCTGCCAGCACCCAGACGGAAACGGCGCACTTCAAGCCAAAGGTTTGAACGCTAATAACTGGAAATCATGGCTGGCATGGGTCGTCGATTTAGATCAGAGTTATGGGCTGAGCTGGAAACAGCACTCTGAGGATAAACAAGCGTGGGTGGAAGAAGAACTGAGTGACCTTGAGGAGATGGCATTTATGGTAAAGGACCAAATTGATGTACCTGCTGCACGAGCAGCACTGGAAAGAACATGGGACTTGGAAGAGCAAAAATATCAACAAGCTTTAGCACGATTCAGTCAATTTCCTGGCGATCCAGCAAAGTTCGCTCCTCCTGATGTTTGGATTGGAGAGCCAGCAGTGGGTGAAATGCTCAAAGACTTATGGCATAGCTATGCAAAAGTTTGGAGAGAACGGGGTCGTGAAGAGCTTGAGAGTCAAAAGCGCGTCAAGCCAGGATCGCCGGAACAGGAAACTATGAGGAAATTAAACAACGACCTTCAGCCTTACAAAACACGTATAACTGATTCAGAAATTGGTTTCGTAAATTATCCCGCTCCAGTGGAATATCTTGTTCCTCCCCAATCAGTTCTTCTATCAACTGCTAATGGGTTGCTCGACAGTAATTGTTTCTATAAGAGCGTAATGCGTGCAGCAGAAAGTTTAGCTGCATTAAGCGGCTAAAGCTATTCCTTAATCGCTCCTTTCACTCCTATAGTTGAGTTCATTATCATCATCCATACAACTTTGTCTCCTCTTGTTGTCAGTTAAACGGACACAGAGGAGTTTTTAGCAGCTTCTGAAGCTAGTATCTATTTCTAGTATCTATTTATAGTCATATAAATTTTTATCTCGCTCCTACTGGTGCTTTTGATGTTGCTTTGAATGCGTAAGTATTTCAAACAATAATTCTTTTTTAGTAAGAATACAAGCGCTTATAAATAGCTTACAAATATATTTCTTCAGACTAGCTCAAAGTACAAGCTAAGTAACCATCAAAGTTTCAGTTTACTGAAACTTTGTATAATGCGCACTACTATTGAACAAGTTCCAAAAGGTATCAAATGCTTATCAAAGCAGGAGCCTGACTGCTGGTGTTGCTTAAAAACAAAAATTTTGAAGTAAGTTTTTTATTAAAGACTACTTAAAGGTATTGCCGTAGTTAAGAAAAAAAATACAGTTGATTTATCAGTGATTTTACTGAACTTAGGAATTGCAGCGCTCTACAAAAGTTTTAGCCACTGCATGATGGGTAGTTGCAATGCTACTTATGCCTGTAATGTTGTTAATTTTTTATTCACACAGTTGGCTGAGTGAATAAAAAAATGACTGCTATTTTATCAAATTAAAAATACTTTCTTCAAGTATGATGCTTAGTTTTTTACGTTTAGCAGGTGCTATATCTGCCTTGTCTATTTTGTCTTTATCTTTCTTCCCTACTGCTGGAATTACCCAAAACTATCCTAGCTGCTTTTTAATCACTACATCAGGAGAGATGCAAAACTTGGAAAGCATTTGTCGAAAACAGCAAGAAACCCTTGAGCAAGCAAAAGTATGTCAAAGACCTTTTGACAGTGATGGCTTTCCTGTAGCTTTTTCGACACAATTAAAGCAATTTGAAGCAGTCGTTAAAAAAGTAGAAGAGAAAAATCAAGATAGTAATTATGACTTGAACGGAGACACAAATGTTCAATCAGCGCTTGCAACATTTATGAATCAGATGCCTCTTTCTAATCGAACTCGACAAATACAACAAGAAATAAAGACTTTGTTCTGGCAAGCACAGAAGATGACTAATTTAGAGGAGCTTGAAAAAATCCAAACAAAGTTCAACGCATCTGTCACAGAATTAAGTCAAGATCCTTGCTATTTGCGGACAGTAGAGTCATTAGGAGATAAGTTCCCGCAACTGTTAATTTTTTAACTTCAGGATTAGCACAAAAAATAACTCCAGAATTATCCAGTAGAAAAAGCAATGAAAATTAATCGCAAGCAGCTATCGTGTTTCTTGGCAGCAACAGCTACGTTTTTATTATTTCCTCAGCACGCCTATGCAGCGAGAGGGCCGATGCGTGATGGTACTGGATTCATAGACTGCCAACCAAATGGTTTAGGAGTTTACACAGCTCGTTGGACATTTGATACGGTTTCTGAACCATTTTTCTTTGTTAATGCTCGCGTTAAAGCTAAATCTAGTCCAGCTAGAAGATATTTTTCTTTGTTCTTCCAAGGACATATTATGAGAACGAATTTACCTTTTCTTCAAACAGTACAGACGAGCAGGTCGCTCTGCGAGGAGGAGTGGTACAGCCAAGTGGCTTCAATACTTTATACTCTCCTGTAGTAACACGTTGCCCCCTCCCGACTAACAATGAATTGTCGCCACCGCCACCTCCGTCTCCTCCAAAACCTCCAGAAAAGTGTCCTTCTGGATGGAAATACTGGAATAATAAATGTGTTGTTTCTACACACAAATAAGTACAGATTGGTAAACCAAAATTACGTCAAGATGATATAAACACTCTGAGGTACGGTAGTCTTCAGCTAAAGCTTGCAATAAGAATGGAATGAGCTAATCATCTAGTCTGATGATTGCGATTCTAAGGTGTATGAAAGGTGCTTTGGCTCTCCATCCTGCTTGCGCTTGTGTTTAACGATTTCAATAGTATGCCTACTTCACTAACCTGAGTGACTATTCACACAAACAGCAACTGCAAGATTGATACACAAGGTTTTACTTGGGGTAAGTTGTGATTGCACGGCTCATTTACCCCAGCGAATACCTTAAAGCATTTAAGGATAAAAACTTACCAACCTGGCGAAACAAACTGCCTTTTATCCTACTTATCAATCAGATCAAGTAGATAGTTTCTCTTGAGAAACTCGGTTACTAGTGGAAGGGCAAGACTGTTAAACCCTTACCAGTAAGCACATCCTTCAGGATAAAAACTGGTTAAATTCTCCCAATGAACCGAAAACTATTTCTGCTTACAGCTTTTGTAAGGTTGTGTTGCAAAAATATTTTGAGGACGGAACTTGTTCTATACAAAATAACTTCTAACTATGGCTGTAAACTTATTTGATGTTAAGTTCTATCAAGCTGCTAATCCAGATCTACGCAGCCTAAGCTATCAGCAAGCCTTATCCCATTTCCAGAACAATGGTTTAGCCGAGGGACGTGCATTCTCACCATTTGTTGACCTCAAATTTTATCGGTCAAGCAACGCCGATTTAGCTAGCTTGAATAACCAACAAACATATCAGCATCTGCAAGACTATGGTTTCAAGGAAGGACGTAAATTCTCACCCTTTGTTGACTTGAGCTTCTACCGAGCTAGCAACTCTGATCTTGCTGGTTTGAATAACATTGAAGCTTTAGAACATTTAAGAACCTATGGTCTCAAGGATGGACGTAGATTCTCACCGTTTGTTGACTTGAATTTCTACCAAACTAATAACTCTGACCTTTTAGAATTGAGTAGCATAGATGCTTTAGCACATTTAGAAATCTATGGTCTCAACGAAGGACGTAAATTCTCACCCTTTGTTGACTTGAACTTCTACCGAGCTAGTAATTCTGACCTTGCAGGCATGAATAACACTCAAGCCTTACAACATTTAGAAATCTATGGTCTGAATGAAGGACGTAAATTCTCGCAGTTTTTCGATCTTAATTACTATAGGTCTAACAATCCTGATTTAGCCGTAGCAGGCTTGCGAAGCGGTCTACAATTGCTAGGACACTTTGAGTCATATGGGTACTATGAAGGTCGCTTTGGTATAAGCGACTACGCGGGAAACACATTAAGCACTGCTAGCAACATCATTGGAGGCTCTAATCTAAGGTTTTCAATTGACTCTGTAAGCTCGTCTGACCGAGATGACTTCTATCGATTTAATTTGAATCAAACTAGTACGGTCATTATAGGTAGCGAAACCTTTACTACTGATCTAAAGGGCGAACTGCTTAATAGGGGAGGAATAGTTTTGGATTCTGGCAATATCACAGTTAATGAAGGTCTAGATTTCGTATCAACTTTGCAGCCTGGTACTTACTTTTTGCACTTCCAACAGTTAGCAGGTAACACTAACTACACTTTCATGATTGCTACTGTTTGAGAGGTTGAGGATGGTTACATTTAAAGAATGACCACTGTAGTTGTTCGTTAGTACAACTAATCAAGCATCTATAGTGTCTATCTCGTTTCCAGGCTAAGCCTGGAAACGAGATAGTTACTGTATGTAAAAAAATGTTGTGATCGCAAAAAATGATAAGAGAATTTGGTAGATAAGGAAACGATTTAAACAAGCTCTCAAAATTGCCCGTGCTAGCCTCCTACCTGTATCAGTCACAGGCAGGATGCCTATTCCACAGCGGGGAAATTAGTTTTTCGCCTTTTACTTAATGGCAGAGAAAATTAGGCTAGAGAGTTGCCCAGGATCGCCTTGCATAGTTACACCCCGATTGTTTGCTTGTAGATGGCGTAAAATTTTGTAGATTGCTTCAACTGAGTCAGTAGCTCCAGCTTTTTGGGCTATTTCGGTGAGGGAAAGGGGATTGCCTGCGTCTTGGAGTACTTGTAAAACTTGTTTCTGTAATTCCAAAATAGCAGCAGCAGCTTTTTTACCAGCTTCTACCCCTGGTTGATGGTATGCATTAACATTGACCAGGGAACCGTAAAAACCCACAGCGCGATCGTACAGAGCAATTAACGCTCCCACTGTGCGGGAATTCACTTGGGGGATGGTGATGGTAATTGAGTCGCGCTGGTTTTCATATAAAGCCTGACGAGTTCCTTGGATGAAACCAGATAGATAGTCGCCGGAGGTAACGCCTGGTTCTAGTTCGGGGGATGCGCCTTGTCTATCTTCTAATACTTCGATGAAAGTCAAGAAGAAATTTGCTACACCCTCGCGCAGTTGCTGAACGTAGGCGTGTTGGTCGGTTGAGCCTTTGTTGCCATATACAGCAATGCCTTGGTGGACAATATTACCGTCTAAGTCTTTTTCTTTGCCTAGAGATTCCATCACCAGCTGTTGCAAGTAGCGACTAAATAGCATCAGGCTGTCTTTGTAGGGCAGCACTACCATGTCTTTTTCACCGCGTCCATTGCCAGCATAGTACCAAGCGAGTGCTAGCAATGCTGCTGGATTGTCTTTGATTCGGGGTACGCGGGTGGCAGCATCCATTTCTTTAGCTCCGGCAAGCATAGCACGGATATCGATTCCTTGGAGGGCGGCGGGGAGTAAGCCGACAGCAGACATTTCCGATGTGCGTCCGCCTACCCAGTCGTACATGGGGAAGGTAGCTAGCCAATTTTCAGATTTTGCTTGTTTGTCGAGGTTGCTATCGACGCTGGTGATGGCGATCGCATACTTGCTAAAATCCAAATTGTGACCTGCATACGCTTTTTTCACCTCTATCATGCCGTTACGCGGTTCTGGCGTTCCTCCAGATTTGGAAATCACTAAGACTAGGGTACTGGCAAGGCGATTTCTCAAACGAGTTAATACGCGATCAATTCCATCTGGATCGCTATTATCAATGAAGTGAATTGCTAATGGTGGGAAGTCTGGGGCTAAAGCTTGTGCCACAAATTGGGGACCCAAGGCTGAACCACCAATGCCAATCGAAAGAATATCAGTGAAGCGAGGAGCTTGGGGAGGATGAATTGCCCCACTGTGAATTTTTTGGCTAAATGCTTCGATCTGATCTATCGTCTGAATGATATCATGTTTGATTTGGGGTGTGGGTGCACGGTCGGGGTCACGTAACCAGTAGTGACCAACCATGCGATTTTCATCAGGATTGGCGATTTCCCCCTTCTCCAAAGCTGCCATATCCTTGAAGGCTTTGTCAAAACGAGGCTGCAACGCCTGTACAAAAGCATCGTCAAACCGCATCCGACTGACATCCACATAAAACCCTAATCCAGGGTTGTAATAAAGCCAGTCTTGGTAGCGTTGCCAAAGTGCCGCAGCATCCATAATAAATCTCAACTAACTGTTTTATACTAAAAATCAGTTTAAGGGAAGCCTTGAGTCATTAACGTGCAGCCTTAGACAGTTTTAAGTGTTAGCTAATTTGATTTGCCATCGCTGCCGAAGTATTCCCGATAGCCACAAATTTTATCACCGCGCACATCGAAGGAAACAGCAACTCGGTTTTTGTAAGGTTGTCCCCACATTAGTCCTTGATCTCGGAACTCAAAAACAACCGTCGTTTCATTGCTGGTAACTCGGTCTAGGGTAAGGAAAAGTCCCTCGCTAAATGTTTCCCTTACGTATTGAAAGAAAGCGATCGCCCGCTGTTTACCAACATTTAAGCCGTGATATGGTCCGATGGGAAACCAGAAGGTGAAGTCTTCAGTGAGTATGTCTATAAAAGAGTTCCACTCGCCTGTTGCTAAGCCATGAGTAAAATACTCGAATGCGAGTTGGGCAATCTCTATAGTGTCATGCTTTTGTGCCATAGGGCGATCGCCTCTTGGGAAATTCAATCTTTTCTACAAATTTATGGATGGTAGAAATGGGAGAATACTTAGAGTCGTGGCTATAAGTCCTACATAATATTGAAGCAGGGTGAGGCAAGACTTAGGAAGTCTGGTGCAATATGAGGCAAGATAGCAATTAATTCGGGTGTTGTATCAGGGCAAGCCTCAGATTGATAAAAAACTTAGCCAATTTTACTTTCAGTAATTACCATGCCGCCCCTGAATTTACCCTCGGCAGTAAATCCTTGGCTTGTGCGTACACACGTATTTTCATCGTAGAGGTTGATCGTTTCAACGCCAATTAGCACACTCGTTGCTTTATCCCAAATCCGAAAAATAACCAGATTTTCTCCAAATTCCTCAGCAATTGCTGTGTAGTTACAAAAGGGAGGCTCGGAACTCTCAATTTTTACCCTCCCCTTTCCAGCCACTAAACCAACAAAATTTTGAGTTACACTCCTGCCATCAGCATAGTGATAAGTATTAGTTTGTATCCATTGATTATTCACTATCTTTTTGGTAACAACGCCTCGAAAACGCTCAATTTCTTTACTGTCTGCATCTAGACGTATCCAGTTACCTTCCCAAACTCCAACGTGCTTGGGAAATACTTCAAAATTATCAATATTTAGCCCAGTGTCTGCTGTATTCATAGATCCTACCTGTTAGCTAAATGTTAGAATTTTACACCACCGTATGCCACCCATGCCCACCATATCTGGTATTGGTGGGCATGGGTGGCATACAACGCTAATTGTCAAGTCAAGTTTATTCATGTGAGATGAAAGCTGTTGTAAAGGATACTGACAATTGCTTGCACTAGGGTAAGATCTGATTGCTTTGCGCGCTGTGCATAACAAAAGCTGTTTTCTATAGCTATTCGTTGTCCATTTAAAATTCTATGTTTGAAGCTTTGTCTGGTTGGGTTGGCTATATCCTTTTTCTGACAGTTTCAACGGCGATATTTGCCTTGTTTAGTTTGGGATTAAACTTGCAGTGGGGCTTGACGGGGCTAATTAATTTTGGTCTAGTGGCTTTCATGACTATGGGTGCATACACAACAGTATTATTAAGCTTGAATGGAGTTCCCCTGATTGTCTCGGCAGGGGCTGGGGCGGTAGTAGCTGCACTTTTGGGGCTGTTAATTGGTGTATCGACTCTGCGGTTACGAGAAGATTACCTAGCAATTGTCACGATTGGGGTATCGGAATTAATTAGGCTAGTGGTGAATAATCAGGAGTTACCTACGGGAAATGGTGTTTTTACACCAGGGGCATTTGGCTTGCAAGGGTATCCATTGCCACTAGCGAATTTTGAACCCAATTTATTCATCAAGCTACTAATGATTGGGTTACTTACATTGGTTGTTGGTGTGTGTTTTTGGCAACTAGGGCGATGGGTGTTTAAATCAGAGCAGGGGGAGCGGGGGAAGCAGGGGAGCCAGCAAGGTGGGCGGGTTTCCCGACTTGAGCAAACTGGCGTGGAGCAGGGGGAGAAATCCCCATCCAAAATCCAAAATCCAAAATCTAAAATCGCCTTGCCTTTTGTCTCTCGAATTATATTAGGAATTATTACAATAATATTGATTATAGTGCCGTATGGTGCTGGGGTAATAGGGTTATATAATTACACCAATTTTGAGAAAGCTGGGCTAATGCTGTTGTCAGTGTTGGTATTGGCGTTGGTAGTATGGCGACTAGAATTTTTGGCGCGATCGCCTTGGGGTCGAGTCCTCAAATCTATTCGTGAAGATGAGGAAGTCGCACGGGCTTTAGGAAAAAATGTGTTTTGGTACAAGCTGCAATCTCTAATGTTAGGAGGGGCGATCGCAGGGCTTGCAGGTGCTTTATATGCTTGGCAACAAACTTCTATTTACCCCAGTGATTTCGATCCTCTAGTTACTTTCAATGCTTGGATCATGGTAATTTTAGGCGGCGCTGGCAACAATTTCGGCACTATCCTGGGCGCTGTGATTTACTTTGCTTACGATAGCATCACTCGCTTTGTCCTACCTGGAATTGTGCCACTCGATCAAGTGCGTTTGAGTGCCTTTCGCATTATGGTCATCGGTCTGATTCTAATGCTACTAATGATCTGGCGACCACAAGGCATCTTGGGCAAAAAGGAAGAATTAACGCTTGGGAAATAGGAGGGGCTGGAGGCTGGGGGCTAGGGGCTTGGGGAAGAGGATGGGGGCTAGGGAGAGAGGGAGAGGGGGAGATAAACAATTAACCATTCTGACTCCTCACCACCTCACCACCTCACCTCCTGTCTCCTCACTACTCACTACTCACTACTCACTCTTGATAAATGGAAGCTCAAAATATACAATCTGTGCCACTTCCCTTGTTAGCAGCCAGTGGGCTTGTTAAAAGCTTTGGCGGAATTAAGGCGGTAGATAATGCCGAGTTGGAAGTGCTAAAAGGCAGTATTACGGGGCTAATTGGTCCCAATGGTGCTGGTAAAACTACTCTATTTAATTTACTTTCTAATTTCATTCGCCCCGATCGCGGTCGGGTAATTTTTGATGGCGCACCAATTCAGAATTTGCAGCCGTATCAAATTGCTTTGCAAGGAATGGTACGTACTTTTCAGGTAGCGCGGACGCTTTCGCGGTTGTCGGTATTAGAAAATATGCTGCTAGGGGCGCAAAAACAAGATGGGGAAAACTTTTGGCGGGTACAGTTCCAACCAGGGGCGATCGCAAATGAACAGCGAACTTTGCGATCGCAAGCTATGGTACTGTTGGAATCGGTGGGACTCGCTCACATGGCGCATGAATATGCTGGGGCGCTATCTGGCGGACAACGCAAGCTACTAGAAATGGCAAGGGCTTTGATGACACAGCCCAAGTTAATTTTATTAGATGAACCAGCGGCGGGGGTAAATCCAAAACTGATTGAGCAAATCTCCGATCGCATTCTCACATGGAACCGCGAAGGTATCACGTTTTTGATCATCGAACACAATATGGATCTGATTATGTCCTTGTGCGATCGCGTTTGGGTACTTGCCGAAGGTCGTAACCTCGCCGTCGGTACTCCAGCCCATATCCAAAGTAACCCGCAAGTTTTAGAGGCATATTTAGGTAAATAAGTCTACTTTGAACATACTTATACACTCAATCTTCTTCTTAAGCTGAGCTGAGATAAAATTAAAATACGTAGCAGTATAAGACATTTGGCACTGTCTTCTAGTAATGCATACCAGCACCATCATTTATTTTACACTACTGTGCAAGCTTTGAAATATCTAAAACACTAGACCTCTTGCAAAAGATACTTTTGCCCCGTAGGGGAAAGGGACTCGGGACTCGGGACTTGGGTAGAAATTTACCTTTTCCTTTTCCCTAAAACCAGCGTCCCCCGATCTAGCAAGAAGTCCACTATTTAACAAGAGCGAAATAATTAACAAGTTAATCAAAATATTTTACATTCCTATTGCAGTTTAGATTTAATATGTTGTGAAAGTAATAAATATTACAATACCCATTTATGTTTAAGATCGCAATCGGATGATTTATAGCTCTGCTCAAGAGCGATAAATGAATTTGAATAATAAAAAAGTATAAGAAGAACATTATAAAGCAAACTTAAATTTGTTTTTTTAATGTTTATATTGTGCGGAGAATTTCTGTAATAAAAGTATAAGGAGTAGCACAAATGGCTTCCGGTGACAACTTTTCTGTTGGTAATGGTAACCCGTTTGCAGGCGGTGGCAACCCGTTGGCAGGTGGTGGCGGCAACTCGTTTGTAGGTGGTGGCGGCAACCCGTTGGCAGGCGGCGGCAGCAACTCTTTTGCAAGTGCTGGTGGCAACCCGTTTGCAAGTGCTAGCGGCAACCCGTTTGCAGGTGCTGGAGGCAACTCTTTTGCAGGTGGTGGTGAGGCAAAGACTTTTAATTTTAATGGTTCCTGGAACTGGGATTTTGGTACTAACAACCCAACCGTTAGTCAAGATAATGGGTTCATGGGCGGTAATTCCAAACCTGAAGCTGTTCCAGAATCTACCTCATCGATAGCAATAGCGATCGCAGGGATAACCTGTTTGCTATGGTCAAGGTTAAAAAAAGTAAAACATAGTTAACAAGAATGTCAAATCTTGCACCGCGCGGTGCAAGATTTGACCGTATACGCACGAGTAAATTCCTTGCTGATTAATAAATACGTAATTACATTAGCTCGCTTTAGCTACGAAATAAACGTGTGTACTGGGTTTCATGTGCCATACTTGCCAGCGATAAGCCCCAGCCACAACTACTTAGTTCGTCATCCTCTAAAGCCAGAATTTCTTCAGATGCATTGATAAGATTGGTATGTAACTCTAGTAACATCTGTTGTCCGGCTGTTTGTCCCAAGGGAACCAGTTTGATTCCAGCAGTAATTAAATTCGTTGCCCAGCTGTGTAGATATCCCAGTAGAGCATCGGATAGATCTATTTTCCAATGAGCAGCAGCAATTGGGAAAGCGATCGCAAAGTTACACTCACTACCAACAGCATTAATCACATCAGCAAGCCCAGGTTGTAGTTCTAGCATTAATCGCATCAGACTTCGCCCCATCTGCCAACTTTGTTGCCTTAACTCTTCTGTTTCCCGAAAAGCAGATAGCCATCGATTCCAATAAACCAAAGCTGCTACATCATCCAACGCTACAGATTGATAGGCGCGTACCATCACCGCCGCCTCTATCCGAATTGCCCCATATTTTAATTCTGCCTCTAGCCAATGCTTCAGGCTTGACTGGTTTGCGATCGCTCTATTATCAACTAGCGTTTCTATGCCCTCAGAATAACTATAAGCTCCTACAGGCAAAGCAGGGCTAGCTAACTGCAACAGATGCAAGAGAGTAAACCCAGTGCTATGAGTGGGCATGATTTCCATAAGCCCCGATTTCTGGTTGAAAAGGTAAAATTGCATCGATCACTGTCATGCCCATTTGTTCCAACATTGCCTGCAAGACGGGATCGGGAGATATTCGTAAATATGTGGCAGTTATTTCTAAAGGTACATGACGATTGCCTAAATGGTATGCTGCTCGTAGTAAATCCCGACGTGTCTGAGCTGTGATCGTCAGTACTGGTTCTGGTTTAGCACTCACTCGAACTAAAACCCCATCATCCGATCGCAATATATCACCGTCTTGTAGGACTGTGCCTCTGGGTAAACGCAAAAACACAGTTTGCCCATCCTCGGTTTCAAAGCGATAACGGCTTTTGGTGCGATCTTCGGCAGTAAGGGAAAGGGTGAAGCTGACTACTACATCTATATTGGCTGGTAAACGTTGCGTCATCAGCATAAATATGGGTTGAATTAATTCCTCATGTCCATTAATTAACCAGCATAAATACCCTTAGATGAAGTGTGCCAAGAATTTTATGCTTGAATTTTTTTTGCATACTTTAACGAACCGCACTCGAACACAATAGCCAGGGCTTTAAACCCCTGGGAAACGCGAAGGAAAGACAAAGAAGTTTTTACGAATCATTCAAGATTGCTATATAGCAATCAATAGATAAATTGAGACATGCCAATTTACTATAAGCCAATTGTTGCCCTGCTTCTTTCCCTACTCCCTACTCCCTACTATATCTGTCTTGCCAATCCATCTACTGAGGTTAAGGCTTTTTTTGCAAACGGAGCATTTCATCTTGAATGCGTTTTTTTAAGTTGGGATTGTTTTGCACAGTTTTAGTAATCTGATTGAATTCCTCAAAGGAATTAAAGTATTTTTTGACTATGCTTTCATATTGATTGCAGTAATTTTTGGCTATATCCCGCGCATTTTCTGGTAAGTTAGCCAGGGTTTCTTGTTTATAACAAGCAATCTGGGGAACTTCGCCCCTACCAATGGTTTGCTTAATTTCGTCTAAGGCTCTTTCCCGCACAGGCTCTGCTTCGAGTACAGCTGTAGCATATTTTGTCAATTCTGTCTCACTGAATTCTTGGGCGGAGGCACTAGTACTAAAAACTAGATTTACCTTGCCCCTTGATAAGTCAGGAACAAGCCCAGTAAATAAACCTATAGTAGTAATAGCACTGACAAGTAGCGATCGCAACAGCATCCGGTTGAAGTTAGCGAGGAAATAGGAATGGCAAAAGTCGGTCATAGTAATGGAATAAAGAAAAAATATAACACCGGAGGCATTAGTTCTTTTGAATCATTTTAAGAGTGAGAAGTTCCAGCAATTTGTTTGAGCTAGAATTTAGCTTACAGCTAGTAGCTATTGAGTTGAAAAATTTGACAAAGTTGTATTACTTTAGTTTGGAGTGTTGACATTTGCTCTCTTCCTTGCTTTAGGCTAATTTCGAGTTCCAGTAGTAAGGGCAAGGTTGAGGTAAGTTGCTGGGGGGAAAGATGCTTGACTTCTTGCTGAAGAAAGTATACACGCTTGGGGTTGTTAATCTCGGCGGCACAGGCGATCGCTCGTTCTGAATGCTCACCATTATTCATCATTAACCTTACCCATAACCAAGTACGAAATTGTCCTATTAAGGTGGCAACGATTTTTAATACTGGTTCATTACGATTGATTAACTGGGTAACTAGTAACAATGCTTTGCTTGTATCCCCGCAACGAATTGCGGCTGCTAGTTGGAGGCTATTTTGAGAATTACCTGTGACTAACTGGGCTACAATATCCACATCTATTGGCTTGTTGTTTACACCAGCAAAAGTGTGCAATTTCTCCATTTCACTGTAGAGTTGTCTGGTATCGTTGCCCACAGACTCGGCAATAAATTCCACACTGCAAGAAGTCAGCTTTACCCCCACCTGGCGTGCAGCTTTTTGTACTTGCTGCACAAGTTGTTTTGTCTCCCAGGGCGGAATTAAGGAAAATTCCTCAAATGAGGCATACTGTTGCAACAACTGAGTAGATTTGAGCCTTCCATCTGGTTTGGTACGACTAGTTAGCAGCAAAACTGAAGTGTCGGGAATGACTGGAAGAGTACGTTTTAATTCGGTTAACAAATCTTCCCCACAGTGTTGGCAAATGGTAGTATCTACAAGCAAGATGAAGCGACTACCAGATCCAAAAGGTGGTGTCATAGCTTGATTTAGCCCCTGGATGACTGCATCAGGTTGATCGGGGGAAAAGGAAGTGTAGTTAAAGCTGCTCCATTGAGGATCGAGTCTGCTTTCGCGCAAACTGACAACTGCTTTTTGCAGCGCAAATTCATCCTCTCCCCAGTAAAAGTATATTGGCATAATTGGTAATTGGTAATTGGTAATTGGTAAAAGGGGAAAGGTTGAAGGATAAAGGTTAAAGGTTGAAGGGTAAAGAGGTATTGCGGTAAAGGGTAATTTCCCCCCCTTGTCCCCTTGTCCCCTTGTCCCCTTGTCCCCTTGTCCCCTTGTCCTCGCCTAGCCCCTAGCCCCTAGCCTCTAGTCCCTAAAATGAACCATCCGATTATGGAACAGAGTTTCGCCGTGATAGACAAAGAAATTGGCGAACATAATTTTAGTCCAGCTGAATATGCCATTGTTAGAAGGGTAATTCACAGTACGGCTGACTTTGAGTTTAAGCATCTAATTGAGTTCAGCCCCCACGCAATTCCTGCGGGAATTGCTGCCATACGCGATCGCTCACCTATCATTACTGATGTGAGCATGGTTAAACAAGGTATAGCCGGATTAGTCGCCCAAACCTTTAACAACCCCCTGCTATGTGCAGTTGAAAGGGCGCAATCGGCACTCCCAGGTAAAACACGCACCGAAACAGGCTTAATACAATGCGCTCTTGAATTTCCAGAGGCAATTTTTGTGATTGGTAATGCCCCTACAGCTCTGTTAGCTTTGTGTAATCAGCTATCCACGACGGTATCGTCACCGCTTGTGATTGGCGCACCAGTCGGTTTTATCTCCGTTCTAGAATCAAAGGCAACACTCGCCCAAACTCCAGTTAATCAAATCCGCGCCTGTGGTCGCAAGGGTGGTTCCCCAGTAGCCGCAGCCATTCTCAATGCTTTAATTGTGTTGGCGTGGGAGGAGGAAAAGGGGCTAGAGACTGGGGGCTAGGGGCTAGGGGGAAGAGGATGGGGGTATGTTCTCCCCCTCTCCCCTGATTCCCCCTCTCCTTATCCCCTTTTTTGGAAAAATGACACCTATACACGTTGTTGGCATTGGTTTAGATGGGGCGGCTGGGTTGGTTGAACGGGTGCGACAGGTGGTTTTGAGTGCGACGTTGTTAATCGGGAGCGATCGCCATCTGAGTTACTTTCCTAACCACCCAGCCCCTCGTATAGTGTTAGGAGATTTCACCCAGGCAATTGCCCAAATTCGTCACCACCTAGCAGGTTCTGAAAGGATTGTGATTTTAGTTACGGGTGATCCTCTATTTTATGGCTTAGGACGGCTGCTACTGGCAGAATTTCCCCCAGAATTGCTTACTTTTCATCCTCATCTGTCTTCAGTTGGGCTAGCTTTCAATCGAATCAAGGTAAGCTGGCAAGATGCGCGGATAATCAGCGCTCATGGGCGTTCTGTTGATGAGTTGATCCAAGCTTTGCAGCAAGGGGTTGACAAAATTGCCCTTTTGACAGATGGGACTAATACCCCTAGCGCGATCGCACGTCTTTTACTAGCTTTAGATTTACCCAGTCACTACCAATTGTGGGTTTGTGAAAATCTGGGTGGCGAAACAGAAACAGTTGGGTCTTATTCTCCCGAAGAAATATTAGAGCAGACTTTTGCACCACTCAATGTGGTTGTCTTACTCCGCCAATCCGATCAGGCAGTTTTGGATGTAGCCAATTTACCTGATCTTGGCTTAAGCGATCAAATGTTTCTCAGTTTTAGCGATCGCCCTGGGCTGATGACTAAGCGGGAAATCCGTTTGTTAGTTTTAGGAGAACTCGCTCTTAAACCAGGACAAATTATTTGGGATATCGGTGCAGGTACTGGCTCAGTTTCAATCGAGATTGCCCGTTTATTCCCAACTTCTAAAATATATGCGATCGAGAAAACTGCTGCTGGTACTGCTTTAATTTCGCAAAACTGCCGTCGATTTGGGGTAGAAAATGTCATTTCTATTCACGGTACTGCACCGGATATTTTGCTCGATTTGCCCCTGTGCGATCGCATCTTTATCGGTGGTAGTGGCGGTAATTTGACTCAAATTTTGGATGCTTGTCGCCTCCCTTCTGGCGGTGTTATAGTACTGGCTCTAGCTACCCTAGAACATCTCAACACAGCTTTAGGCTGGCTGAAAGAACATGACAGTTGGAATTATCAGTTATTGCAAGTGCAGCTATCTCGCTCAGTACCAGTGGGAAATTTAACCCGCTTTGCTCCCCTAAATCCAGTCACGATCTTGACTGCTATAGCAGGGAGTAGGGAGTAGGGGAGAGTGGGAATCAGGGGAGAACTACAAAACTACACAACTCCTAACTTCTGACTACAAAACTACAAAACTACACAACTTCTAACTTCTGACTACTTAGATCTTGCACCATCGCTCTCGACCGCAAGGAAATTAATTTCCACAGCAAGTAACTCAAGTCCATTAAAATGGACACAATGCCGCGAGCAATCCTCTTAAGAGGATTTGGGCTATTAGCTTTTGAATTTGAATTCAAAAGCGGGTGAAGAGGCAGGTGCAAGATGTGAGACTACACAACTCCTAACTTCTGACTCCTTTACCGCAATACCTCTTTACCCTTTCCCCCTACATGATATTAATTGGCACGCAACAGCCAAATAATTGCCCCCGTTCCCAGCATACAAAGTATTCCGGCTGCACCTGCTAGGGGCTTACCATTTTTACCCGTTACCCACTCGGAAACATTGCCAGTGTAAGTAATCATTTGCAGTGTATCTAAAAGAGCGATCGCCCACACCCAACCTGTATGTAATCCCCACGCTAAACCTAAGCTACCACTATCTACCCAACGTGCCAAAACCAGCACCATTCCCATTAGCCATAGTCCAGGTAGCTGAGGAATGGTTTCTTTTTGTTCCCATAATAAATGTAATAAGGCAAAAATCAAGCTAGAAATTGCCGCTGCTAATACAGGGGCGAAATCTTGTCCCAGCGTTGTCAAAACAAAACCGCGAAATACTCCTTCCTCTATACCACTGATCAAAAAAGCTAATAATAAAGTGGACAATAAGACTGATATCATCTGCCCATCTTTGTTTTGCCAAGTCACCAAACCTAACACTGTTTGAATGGCAAATAAAACTACTAAACTCAATACTGCCAAAACCAAACCTATTCCCAAGGAACTTATTAGCCTGAAGTTCCAGACTAAGCCGTAATCTGAGAAAGATCTACCTACTAAATGACTTGCTTGCCACAAAACTAGCGGTGCAATTATGTAGAGGGACGCTAGTAAGGGTAATTTTTGTTCTGTTGCGATCGGTTGAGGCGGTCGCCAGCCGATTGCGATCGCGCTAATAACTGCGAGGGGGAACCAGCAGCCAGCCCAAGCCAAAAAAAAAGCTATTACCTGTAGCAGCGAAGTAGGGGCGTTTGTCAGCAATGAAATCAAAATATTGACTGTTGAGTTTAATTTTGCGCTTAAACCAGCTACAAAATCGCTAGAATCATCTTTTCGTTAATTGTCAGTTGTACTTTGTTAGGGGCAAATCCTTGGGTTAAAGGCGGGTTTAATTAAATTACCTGTTGCATAACAGTCATTTATTTTTAAACCCGCTCCTACTCAATGACTAAAACAATTTGCCAGGGGAGCGGGGAATTAAAAGGCTACAAGCTAGAAGCTTGCTACCATTGAGTAATAATTCCGCTTAGTGCGCTTCCCAATTGGCTTGACTTTTATTATTCGTCTTCGTCTTCGTCTTCGTCTAAATCGGTGTCATCGTCTCTGCTACCGTTTCTATCACTATCAAGTTGAATTAGGTGAATGTGCTTGTAGCCTAATTTAATCTCAAACTCATCTCCAGGCTTTAAACCCATCGCCTCTGTATAGGTTGCGCCTATCACAATTTGACCATTTTTGTGAACACTCACACGATAGGTTGGTTCCCTTCCGCGTCCATCTTTTGGTCCTTCTGGACTTAAGGGAATTCCCCTTGCTGCTAGCAGTGCATCATAAAAATCAGTAAGATTGACGCGGGTTTGGTGATTTTTGGTTACAGTGTAATATCCGCAGGCTTTTGCTCTTTCTCGCCTTGGTAAGTTTGAGAGTTCTTTTACCTTTTGTAGCAATGCCTTTCCGGTTAATGGCTGGGGTGCAGTTTCAGTACTCACGCTCAATATATCCTTACGATCTCCAAATTTGTAAAGTCCTATTACAGGCTATTAACGAAGCTGTTGGCTTTTTGTCAAATGTCATTTGTCAAATGTCATTTGTCAAATGTCATTTTTCCTTTACCGATGACTAGGAGCAATGACCCATGACAGATGAGTGCTAATTGCTAAACAGCTAGTCTCCTTCATTTGATAGAAAAATCTATCTCTAAATCTCTCCTTTGAGCCAAAAAAATTTTCTCCTCAGATAGATACTAACCATTTTCAATTCAACTTTGCAAATTTAATCTTAATTTTTAAGGTTGCTTCGTCAAATATTAAATGTCTACGGTGATTATATAAGTTTTTTAGTCAAAAGGATACCTCCTGCCCCAGTTGTTGAAAATAATAAAGTTAAAAAAATTATCGTCCTCTGTAACACAGCAGCAGTAAAAAGCACTGTTAAGTATCTCGTCTGAAAAAAAGGGCAGACGTGCAAAAGACGGAAGGATTATGCGTAATAGGTTATCTAGTTTGACGAGCGCCATTTTTTTATGCCCTCCCGCTTATCTACTAGCTTATATAACTACTGATGATTAGAGAGTTACTAAGTAGAGCTTGCCTCGTTTTACCACTAGAGAAAATTCTATTACTGCTGATAAGTCAAAAGATATATATTTTTTTGAAATTATGGGGGGTTGACAAAGCCTCAGTTTAACCCTAGGAAGCTGTAAAAACCGTCAGAAAGAGTAATGTACGCTTAAACTAGAAGCAGCAACACCTTTAAAACACAACCTCGCAGTAACATCTCTTAAAAAAGCGTATATTCGGGAAAAAAAGCAGTGGAAATCCGATGTAACTCTAAAAAAATGAGACAGCCGCGCTCGTTTGGGGTTATCCTCGTGCATCACGGTTGCTCTGTTATGAAGGACGGTCATTTTTTTAAGACGGAAAACCCTGGGAATGATTTACAGGTGTAGGTGTTTGAATTACAAAACTTGAGTAGATGGCAATGGAAGTTATTTTTAAAGTCATTCGACAGACACAAAATTCCACTCCTCACGTTCAGATTTACCATATAGAGGCTGAACCAGGGAATACAATTCTGGAGTGTCTGAATCGAATTAAGTGGGAGCAAGATGGAAGCTTAGCATTTCGCAAGAATTGTCGCAATACTATTTGTGGTAGCTGCGGTATGCGAATTAATGGTCGTTCTGCTTTAGCGTGTAAGGAAAATGTTGGGAGTGAAGTAAAAAGACTGCAAATAAGCGCGGACACAGTAAATAATTCCGCCGATACCATTCCAGAAATTATTGTGGCTCCGCTGGGAAATATGCCAGTGATTAAAGATCTAGTAGTGGATATGAGTAGTTTCTGGAACCATCTCGAAGCAGTTGATCCCTATGTTAGTACGGTCGCAAGAAAAATACCAGAACGGGAATTTTTACAAACACCCGAAGAGCGAAGTGAGCTAAATCAGACTGGTAATTGTATTATGTGTGGGGCTTGCTACTCTGAATGCAATGCCCGTGAAGTAAATCCTGATTTTGTTGGTCCTCATGCCCTTGCCAAAGCTTACCGAATGGTGTCAGACTCGCGTGATACCCAAACAGAAAACCGTTTAGAAAAATATAATCAAGGCACTGGGGGAGTATGGGGCTGCACTCGTTGTTTTTATTGCAATGCGGTTTGTCCAATGGAAGTCGCGCCGTTGGATCAAATTAATAAAATTAAACAGGAAATTTTACCGTTAAAAGATAGCGCCGACAGCCGTTCAATTCGTCACCGTAAAGTCCTGGTGGAATTGGTTAAACAAGGAGGCTGGATTGATGAACGCTCATTTGGTTTGCAAGTAGTGGGTAATTTCTTCCAAGACTTAAGAGGATTGCTTAGTCTTGGACCTTTGGGACTGCGGATGCTGGTTCGGCGCAAGTTACCACTCACATTTGAGCCTTCAGAGGGACAGCAACAGGTGCAATCTCTGATCGAGGCTATCCAGCAAGAAGAGAGGGGCTAGGGGCGCTGGGGCAGGGGGAGCAGGGGAAGCCTCGGGGAGCCTCGGGGAGCAAAAGGGAGAAATTACCTTTTACCTTTACCCTAGCCTCTAGCCTCTGGTTCCTCTAGCCCCTGGTTCCTCTAGCCCCTTCCTTACTGGGGATTCATCGGCACATTTAGCGGTTGCCCAGAAGAGTTATAAATTAAAATGTCCCACTGACCGTTTGCACTTGATTCAAAGGCAATTCTACTGCCATCAGCACTAATGGTGGGGTGGCGGACTTGTGCTTGTAGGTTGGCAGTTAAATTCCTTAATTGGCGGGTTTCACGGTCATAAAGGAAAATTCCTTGCCTAAAGTGCCGACTACCAGTAAATACAATGTAGCGACCATTTTGTGACACATCTGGATCTGATGCGATCATATCAAAGCCATTCAATCCTGGCAAATCAACTAAACTACTGGTAACAGTATCAAATAGATAAACATCCTCACGCCCGAAACGGTCAGAAGTAAATACTACGTATCGTCCAGCTATTTGGGGCGATAATTCAGCAGCTGGACTGTTGAGACTCCGCCCACCTGGATCAAAAGGATAGCTCAATAAGCGGGGATACCCAGCACAGCTACTTAAAAACCCAGCTAGGGCAAACACACAAATAAAAATCGAGTGCTTCACAATGTAAGAGAGGGGCTAGGGGCGCTGGGGCTGGAGGAACTAGAGGAACCAGAGGAAGAAGAGGATGAGGGAATGGGATGGTGAGCTGATGGAGGGATTTCGCCCCATCTCCCTATCTCCCCTGATTCCCACTCTCCCTAGCCCCTGCGCCAAAGCCCCTAGCCCCTATTAATAGCACCATCGGGAATGTCTAACTCAATGTTGGGTCCTCGGTCTAGAATTTCAATATCCCACTGTCCGTTACTACTGCTTTCAAACGCAATATAGCGACCATCTGGACTGATACTGGGATGACGCACCCAGCCTTGATACCATTGACTCAGGACTTGCGGCTGCTGCGTGACGCGATCGTATAGTACCAGTATTGGCTTGCCTTGATCGGTTGTTATATAAGTAATGTAACGTCCGGTGTAGCTCAGACTGGGGTTTTCAATAACTGTGTCAGGTCGATTTATTCGAGGTAAAGAAATCAGCCTTTGTTGTTCTAAGTCATATAGCCACATCTGACGCTTACCGTCGCGGTTAGAGACAAAAGCCAAAAAGCGACCATTACCACTTAAGGCTGGTTGCTCATCGTTATAGCGGCTGTTGAGAGAGCCTGGAAAGCCAAGGCGATCGCTCGGACTACAAGCAGCAACTAAACTTAACACGCCCAAGCTAACAGCTAAACGCTGCCACAGAGAAAGGCATCTGGGCGACAATTCTTTCACTTGGGCTGTTTTGTGCGCTTGTGATTATGGCTCGTCAAAATTCGCGGAGTTATCTTGCTCGTCATCTGATCGATTTATAGGCTTGTAATCAACATAGTCGGAGGGTGTGGCTGCCACATCTGCGTCAGGATTATAAGCCGATTCTGGGCGTGAACGTCGCCTTCTTGGTCTAGATGAAACTTCTGAATTTAAATTTTCTGCTCTATCTGGTTTAGAGGAGCCATTACTACTCGGTCGAGGTGATTTGCTTACGCGGCTAGCCGTCTCCCACTCATCACTCGTTTGCTGCGAAAGCGAGTCCCATTCATCTGCTAATGGTCGTTGACTAGGACGACTATCTGAACGGGGACGACGTTTAGGTTGTTTATCTGTCTGTCTATCTCCCTGCGCTAACCTTTGGGTACTAGCACTTCGATTGGATGAGCGCCGAGGATAGTCACTATCTTCATCTGTGCGATAACGGCGGGGCGCTTCATCTTCGTATTCATCTATACGAGTTGAGCGAGTATCTCTGGTTCCCCGAATTTGCCGTCTTGGAATAGGACGCTCTTCCTCTAATGGCTCATAGTCATCCAGTTCTGCCTCATACTGATATACTGGGCTAACTGGTCTATCTTCATCCACAATTCGGGTATTACGCTTGGCTTGCTCTGTGGCTACACCGCGCAGCCTAACACTCTCAACAGCAAAAAATACTGTTGATCCTGCCAAAAGTAACTGACCAAACTGCATAATTGGGTCATAGCGCCAGCCCTGGAATATGAGAATGAAGCCACTGAGTAAACCAACGGCGGCAAAAAAGATATCATGATCTCGTGCTAGTTCTGGGCGCACATTGCGTAGGAAATATAGTCCTGCCCCAGCTACAGCCAAGAAGATGCCCAAAAGACTCGCTAAGTTGAATCCAAAGTTTACCATTTCTGTTCTCTCAAGTATGTCTTATCCTAGCGATTCAGGATAAAAATCACCAAGCAAAGCTCTGGCATTGCAAACAGAATTTTCCGTCCTTTCGCCTGTCAAACCAATTATCTATCAATTTTAAGGGAGCCAAACGAATTCGTTTGACTCCCACCGGATCTTATGAACGCTGAATTTTATCTTTTTGGCTAATAAAAATCAGGGCAACAGTTGCTGGAATGACTATAATCACAGCACCCGCTAGCAGACTGTAAAAGAAGTTCATTAAAGAAGGGGTCATAGATTTTCAACTCTTTTGTCGAATACTTCCCCTTCATTTTAATTTGCTGTTACACCCTTGAGAAGTCGTAAAGGAGCGCTTATTTGTGGCAAAGCGCCGAAGTATAGCAGTTCGTCTTGGAATAGGGAGTAGGGAGTAGGGGGGACTCCAGGGACTCCAGGGGTTCCAGGGGTGATAAATATGATAACGAATTATCCTTTTCCCTTTTCCCGAGTCCCTTTTCCCTTTCACCTTTCACCAACTACCAATTACCAACACTCCACCTACTCCCTACTCCCTCCTGATGTTGGCTGAGAAAATTTGTCTCAAAAGTGAACAAAATGCCACACTTGATCAACAGTGGTTAAGTTCTTAAAACGGCAAAATGGATACAAGCGTAGCTGATCTTCGCAAAGATTATCAACTCCAAGGCTTAAGGGAAACAGATGTTGATGTCTCACCCTTTAGACAATTTCAAGTATGGTTTGATCAGGCACTAGCCGCCCAGCTACCTGAACCAAATGCTATGACTGTTGCCACTGCGACACAATCGGGCATACCAAGCGCCCGAATAGTGCTGTTAAAAGGCTTTGATGAACGAGGTTTTGTATTTTACACCAATTATCAGAGTCACAAAGGGCAAGAATTAGCAGATAATCCGCGAGCGGCTCTTGTCTTTTGGTGGGCGGAACTGGAACGCCAAGTTCGGATTGAGGGGCGAGTCCTGAAAGTATCAGATCAAGAATCAGATGAATATTTCCACAGTCGTCCATTTAACAGTCGTTTGGGGGCGTGGGCTTCTGATCAAAGTCAGGTGATAGAAAGCCGCGAAGTTTTGGAACGACGCGCAGGGGAACTGAAAACTAAATATGAAAACTCTGATGTACCACGTCCACCCCATTGGGGAGGCTTTCGCGTTATTCCAAGTGGGATCGAGTTTTGGCAGGGAAGACCGAGCAGATTACACGATCGCCTACTTTATCGTCTCATAGATGATGGCACTTGGGTAATTGAGCGCTTGTCACCATAAGAGGGAGTAGAGAGTAGGGAGTAGGGAGTAGGGGGGGCTGGGGAAGCTGGGGAGAAAGAGGAAAATTATGAATTTCGAATTGCGAATTGTTCTGTTGGATCTGGCATGAATTTGTATCTCAGGTAAATTCCAGCCGCCACAAATAAAGCAATCACAACAGTACCAATGCCAATCGGACTGGGAAGCCAAAAAACTGCTTCCACATGATTAAGTTCACCTGGCTGGAGTTTCCAAACGAGTATTTGTCCTTGTTTTTCTGGTTGAATAGCGTTGGGTGATTTTTCGACGCTACGCGCTCCCCAAGGAGTGTTGAGGCTAAACTCAAAGTCTAAAATCGAACCTGTGGTAATTTCTAGATTACCGTTGGTTGAAATTAGCTCTAGCGATCGCAAGTCTAAATCATAGCTCAATCGATTCCTGACTAATAGTAACAAATTGTTTTGATTCAAACTCAAATGAGAATCAATCTGAGGCAAATCAGATTTCTCACTTGTCACATCCGAGTTTTTCTTACCTGTGGGGCTAAAAAATTTGTTGAATTTCTCTTCGAGATCAGCACCATTATTAAATGGAATCGTAACAGTAATTTCTTCGTTTGATAGCCGCTTAGCTTTACCTTGCAATTCGTGGGCGCGGCGTTCAATACTACTTAACCAAGCAGAAGCTGATTCACCACTAAAACTAACCAGTTTTTCTCCCAGCTTGATATGCTGTACAATTTCGCCATAATTGGGGTTATCAAAATTCACCCCAACCTGATACTGTACACAGCCAGAAAGCAGCAATGAGGACAATAGTATCAGCCCTAAAAGCCGCACTCGGCTCATACCCTTAATTACTGTCATCAAACCCTTGTTTAAAATATCTAGAAGCACAAGCTTTACTTCCCCTCATAAAAATGGTAATTGGTAATTGGTAGTTGGTAAAGAGTAATTGGTAACTGGTAACTGGTAACTGCTATTACCCATAATTCATCCAAATTAAAGCAGCTACAGTCAAGCCAATGGCAATTAGTGCTACCCAAATAAATCGATTATCTCTGGTATTGACCCCGCTAAGGTCTACTGGTTCTGGTAGTGGCTGTTGTCCCTGACGTTTACTAGTAGTAGCAAGGCTGCCAAGGCGAGTTTGATTTTCATTGTCAGGGACTGTACCTAAATCGGGAATTTGCGTCATCCATTCGGCAGGTCTTTTTAACTGGGGTGCTTGCAGGATGTAGAGCAAGCGTCGCGCTTGTTTGTTGGTTTCAGGATCGGGATGGCGTTTGAGCTGATCGCACAGAGCGATCGCTTGTTGTGTTTGTCCTGCTGCTTCATAAGCTGTTACTAACCAAATCTGCACTTCACCCCCCAAGCGAGAGTTACGAGCAACTAGGGCGCTAGCTTTTTCTAAATGCTGCACAGATTCGCGGTATTGTCCACGTTCAAAAGCTACTCTGCCAGCAGTGTACTCGGCTCTAACAATTTCTAAAGTTTCTGAATTCACGTTCGGCTGCATGAATCTCGTCTTTCTTGATGTTGCCACAAGCTAGGGGAGTAACGAAATATTTCTTTTGTCGCAGCTTTAACTGAAACTAAATCGATAGAATTGTAGTTAAGTAGACATGAATGGCTGTTTGAGAGCAATACAGTGTAGTGAAGCAATTTTGTTGCTCATAGCTTTGAGATTATTACAATCGGGGTTTGGGATAAAAATATGCTAAAAACACAGCGGGGGCGACTGGGAGGTCGTGGAGTAAGCTTTAATACTGTTATTGTGTCGCTGGGCTTGGGGATGTCGCTCTTGGGTGCTACGACACCAGCTTTTGCTCAATCTATAAGTGGAAAGACGATTAGAGTTCCTTATGAGTCTGGGGTAGTAGTTGAGCGAGGGTATTATGGTGGTGTGAGTCAGCCTCCCCAAGCCGCTCCCTTCATTTATGGCAGTCCTATTCCAACTCCAGTGCCTGTAAATCCCGCTACTGGTTTGACACCTAATAATAGCAGTGGTTACTATTACGAATCCTATCCAATCAACTCCTATCCAGTCAGAGGAAGGGTAGACAATTCTACGCTAATCAATCCTACTCTAGTTAATCCCAGGATTAATGACTCGACGCTGATTAATCCTGTGATTGTGAATGAGCCAGTTTATAGAGTACCAGTGTATGAGCGGCGATCGCCCATCATTTATTTCTCAAATTAGGGCGATCGCAAGCTTGTTATTCCCTAAATTCTGAAGCTACAATCATCGAGCCGATACCGCCGTCGGTGAGAATCTCCAGTAAAAGGGCGTGGGGAATGCGACCGTCAATGATGTGAGCTGCTCGTACACCTTGGGCAAGCGATCGCACACAGCACTGCACTTTGGGAATCATACCTCCGCCCACTACTCCAGACGCAATCAATGCACGGGCTTCTTGAATATCTAACCTGGGCATGAGAGTAGAAGGGTCTTTATAGTCCTTCAAGATTCCCGATGTGTCAGTCAGCAAAATTAACTTTTCCGCCCCTAAAGCTGCCGCCAGTTCCCCAGCAACAGTATCAGCGTTGACATTATAAGCCTGCCCCTTGTCGTCCGCCGCTACACTCGATACGACGGGAATATACCCATCCTTGAGCAGGGACTCTAACAGCCGCACATCCATACTAGTAACTTCCCCAACAAAGCCAATTCCCTCTCGACCTTCTGGGCGGGCTTTGATCAAATTACCATCCTTACCGCAAAGCCCTACAGCAGAGCCACCAGCACGGCTAATTAAGGAAACAAGTTCTTTATTCACCCGCCCAACCAAAACCATCTCCACCACATCCATTGTGGGGGCATCTGTCACCCGCAGACCATGCTTAAATTGCGGCTCAATACCCAGCTTATCTAGCCAGCTATTAATTTCAGGACCACCCCCATGAACTACAACTGGGCGCACTCCCACGCAAGCTAAGAACACAATATCGCGGATGACTTTATCTTTGAGGGAGCCATCTTTCATTGCTGCGCCGCCATACTTGACGACAACAATTCGATCTTTAAATTGTTGGATGTAGGGTAGTGCTTCGCTCAGCACTCGCACACGAGTTGCTTCAGTCTCCCTAATGTATTCGCTATCGTTGATCATGAACCGCTTTTAGGATGCTAATGAAGATTGAGAGCAGTTTAAAGGAGATTGCGTCGAGCAACAATGTCATTTGCAACAGTTTGGGAAGAAAAGGGGCTAGGGGCTAGGGGCGCTCTTGCTAGGGAGATGGACAAGATGGACAAGATGGACAAGATGGGGAGAAATCCCCTCCTATCACCTCACCATCCCATCCCCTCATCCTCTTCTAGCCCTAGCCCCTAGCCTCTAGCCCCTAGCCCCTAGATATTTGTCAGCAGCCTTGCTTTTGTGAGAACAAATTTAAGTAAAGTTTCTTCTTGGGAGATGATATCGGCTGTAACTTCCATACCAGATTTGAGGGGATAGGTGCGATCGCCCTTGACTAGAAAAGGTCTTTCTGGCTCGATGGTTACTTCATAGTAAGGGGCAGCAGCTGCACCCGTCAAAGGTGTAATCGAGTCAGGAGAAATTGCTCTCACAGCACCTCGAAGTATGCCGTAGTCAGGATAAGGGTAAGCGGAAATTCGCATTTGCACTTTACCCTTTTGACAGTCTGTGACTGCTCGTTGTTCACACACTTGAATTCTGCTAATATCCTGAGCCGCCACCCGTGCTTTTACCACAAGAGTGGCATTTCCAGGGGCGATTTGGGCAATGGATTGTCCAGCACTCACCACCTGACCTGGGTTTCGCAAATCTAGTTTAAGAATTTTACCAGCGTCAGGACTACGAAATACAGTTTTTTTCAGATCTGTCTCTACTTGTCGTAGATCTTTTACATTGCGGTTGATTTCATTGTGAAGGGCAATTTGACGCTGGAGCAAAACCTCTTGTTCTTTATCCAAGGTGGCTAAGGTGACTTCACCCCTTACCCGTTCTTGAGCAATCCGTTCTTGGGCGACTGACACAGATGCTACAGTAGGATTTAAGGCAGCTTTTGCGCCTTCGAGTTTGGCTTGCGCTGCAACGAATGCTTGTTCTTTTTCCTTTATTTGCAGTTGTGGAACAGCTCCTGTGGAAGCCAGTTGGTGATATTGTTCCATCTGCACTTTGGCTAACTCCATAGCCGCTAGAGCTTCTTTTACTTGTGTGCCAGTTGTAATTTGCCGCTCTTTATATTCTCTTTGATTGCGTTGCAGATCCGCTTGAGCAGAGGCGATATTGTGGTTCATCAAGCTCAGTTCAAAATCCCGCTGGTTTTTAAGGGATAGCATCTGAGCATCGATTTGAGCCAGTTGCAATTGACTATTTTGGATATTCCCTGCTAGCTGGTTCTTTTTGGTTTGAAGTTGAGAATCGTCAATAGTAGCGATCGCATCTCCGGTTTTAACAGAAGAGTTTTCTTTCACCAAGATACGGTTAACCGATCCTGCCGATTCTGCTTGGACTATCCGCACTTCTCCGGCTGGACGCACAGTAGCAGCTGCTTTGACTGTGACTTTGTACTGCACAAAAGCAGCCAACGCAAACGCTGCACCCACTGTCCCAACTAAAAACAATCCACCTAATGTTGTCCAAAGACTGATCGGGGGGAGAAACTCGTCACTGCGAATTGGGCGAACTAAAGCAGGATTAGTGTCATTAAGCATCAGCTAACAACCTATTATTCTCAACAACTACAACAAACGAGAATTGAGTAGCAAGCAAATTGTCTATTCAAATTTAGTGTAATCTTCAAATTTTCCTATCTACCCACATAAACCTCAATTTTATCCAATAAGTAATTTTAAACGTAGTTGCCCTACGCATAAGTGGTAACTATTTTTACCTTTTCCAAAAAAAATTTCTTAACATCCGTATTAATTCTGCCTTAGTGACAGTAATTAGACGATTGTAGCTTCCAGACCATACCGATAAAATCCTCTCTAGCAAAATAGCATTACAACCACATCCTACTCAAAATGTACTTGTATAAATTTATATATTATTATTTTTTTTGTAGCAAATAAATATCAGTACACTCGCATCTTGCTAGATAGGTGGTTGTAGATCCGTGTATACTTTGTATGCTGTTAAAATAGAAGCAAATTAAATATTTATTAGTAAAGTTAATATGAGTTAATCTCGGCTTAATATTCTATTAACTTATATTAAGAAGTAGCAATTTAAACTTGATTTGGCTGTTGTTTAATTTATAGTTAATCATTAAGGTAGAAATGTAATTGAAGTAACAATTTAAACCTGCCCCAAATACCTTAAGTTTGAATAGAAGGAGACTTCACAATGTCTAATAGTTCTGCATTATTTTCTGACTCTGAGAGCTTCATGGGATTTGTTCAAGATTTGTCAGAACAAGAAGAGCTAGCACTCGCAGGTGGAACAGGCGGTTGTGGCAGCGGCAAGAGCGGCAAGAACAAGAGCAAGAACAAGAACAAGTCTGGCAACTGCGGCTGCGGCTGTCCCTAATCTCTGCCATTGAAACCTTTAATACAGTACTGTAATAGCCATATCTTTTAGCTTAGGTAAATTAATACACCTAGCTTAAGTAGGCTATGTAGATCAAGAATAGGGTTTTTACCATCGTGCAATACCGATGTTAAGAACCCTTTTTTTGTCAAATTGGAAGTACTCATAGAGAAATTTAGATGTAAACGAGCTTTTTGAGTAAAGCTTTAAGGAATTCTTGACCATGAGTTTTTTGTTAAGCTCTCAAAATGTTTTAGAATATCTAAATGAAAAAGGGCTGTGTGACCAAGAGCAACATCTTAGTCAAATCAAAGAGAAAAGCTCTAAAAACTTCAATTTGCTAGTGAGCTTTACTAACGATCGCCACCTGTTAATTAAGCAAGAACTTCAAGATCGAGAAGGAAAAACTAAGAAATATTTTTTGGATGAATGGGGTATTCATGCTCTGTTACAAAATTTTTCAGAATTAAGCTCTATTTGCTCAAGAATATCAGAAGCTATTCATTTTGATCCTGAATGTTCAATTATTGTTTTTAATTACCTTATTAACTATTGGGACTTAACCGATTTTTACGCCCAAGAGCAGATTTTTCCAACAGAAATCGCCTCGTCAATTGGAGCGGCGATCGCTACCATTCATCGTAGTACTATAGACACTGAGCAATACAAAAGCTTTCTAGCTCAAAGTTGTAAAAAACAGTCGATTGACCGTATTCCTAACTTACTGCGTGGGCTAGAACGAATTGAACCGGAAGTCTTTGGCTCCGTTTGTTTAGATGGAATCCAGTTTTTTGTACTTTATCAGCTATATGAGAGTTTGGGAAGTGCGATCGCTGAACTTAACGCTGCTTTCCAACCCTGCTGTTTAACACACAATGACCTGAAGCTGGATAACATTTTAGTGCATAGAGATTTCATCTCGCGTTACCAGGCTGAGCCTGATAATGATATTTCTAGCATGAATGGCATTGTGCGACTAATTGATTGGGAACACAGCAGATGGGGAGATCCCGCCTTTGATTTAGGAATGCTTATCGCCAGCTACCTAAAAATTTGGCTGGGTAGCTTGGTTATCAATGCAGATATGGATATTGAGACATCCCTAGCAAGCGCTATAACTCCACTCGAACAAGTCCAACCCTCGATTGTTGCCTTAGCTAGAGCTTATTTCCACCATTTTCCAGAAATCTTAGAGCGTCGCCCTGATTTTTTCAAACGAGTAATGCAATTTACTGGTTTTGCCTTGATTAACACAATTCAAGCAAAGCTCGAATACCGAGAAACTTTCGACAATACAGGTATTTGTATGCTTCAGGTGGCAAAAACTTTGTTATGCCGCCCAGAACAATCAGTCCCAATTGTTTTTGGCACAACAGCATTGGAACAATTGGTAAAAGGGGCAAGGGAAAAGGTTAAAGGATGAAGGATAAAGGATAAAGGTTGTAGCGAGCGCGATCCCGTTGGCGTTAGCCGCACCCGTTGGGTAGGGGTAGGGTAAAGGGGAAAGAGGTATTGCGGTAAAGGATAAAAATTAAAGGTTGAAACTTCACACTTCATACTTCATACTTCATACTTCATACTTTTAGTTATATGCAATTAACCGATTCTCTACCTAATCAACTGCTCGATAGTCTGCAAGATATTGTTAAGATTGAGATTCAATCTAATTTCTGTATTAGCCATCCAGATTACGAACCGCTAGAACTTCCGCACGAGGTAGTAACTCGTTTTCAACAACTACCAGGGGAATTCCAGCGTAAGTATCTGAGCCTACAACTGCGGAATTTTATATATAGTATCTATTTCACAGGCGACGCACCAGCCGCTAGTATCAATAGCAGTTGCCATTCAGACAGTGCTGTAATCACGCAAAGTTCAGACTTTTACTGGCAATTACACGCGAATAATTGTGGAGAAGGCTACTTTGATTCGGGCTGGTATATTCTCAAACAAGAGAGTGATGGTAGCCTTGCTGTGCAAAAGAATGGTTTAACTGTACACATTCAGCCACAGCGCCATCTCCAACCCGAAGCCTGGCTATCCAGTGTAGGCGATACAGTTGCAATCCGAATGCCTCCTAACTTAGTTGAAACCAAATTCTATATAGCCGTAGGTAATGCAGGAACGGTCAACCTTCATCGTTCAAATCGTCAGATCGAGACAGTATACATTTATTTTAATTTTACCTGTGAAGGTGCGATCGCACTTATGCGTAGTTTAACAGAGCAACTAAACTCTTTAAAAATTGCGTTTACTTTTAAAGCGCTTTTCGATCCTGCTAATTACCCGCGCAACGACTCAGGAGTCCTCTACTTTGAGCGCAGTAATTACAATATTATCCGGCAAATTTTGCAATCTGTCTATGCAGAAAACCGAGCGCATTTTCTTTCAAACGTTCCCCTATTTACAAAGTTACTAGCACCAGGGCTGGGTTTAGCAGAAAAACCAGAATATAAAGAAACTACTGGGGAAAGATTTGGCTTGAACCGTTGTCAAATTGTTGCTGATGGCTTGTTAGATGCGTGGGATAATGGCGATCGCACGTCTTTAGGTCGGATAAATGCAATTAGCAAACGCTTTGACTCACACTTTATTGAATTGCAGCGTCCCTATTTAAATGCCAATGAAGATATTTACACCCCTATCTATACTTGACACAGACTGGCTATCTTGTCAATTTTTAAACACATTTAATCTTTCTTATCATAAAGTTACTTTTTGAAAAATTTCAAAATAATTCTACCATTATCGCCATACAACACCAACTTAAAGAAAATAATGGAAATCTAACTATACAAATATATAATGTTCAAACTGCCTGCATTTAGTAATCGAACTGTTATTGTGAAGCCATGAGCCACCTGAAAAAATTTATTTTAAGTCAGTTCAGTCAATTAAAACCTCAACAGTTTAGTACCAGCAAGGAAAGTATAAATTTTACAAGCTTGCTTTTCACTCTCTTGCTGTGAGTGAGGAATAAAATTTTGCCAATGGCACTTGTTAGCACTCTAAGGTCAAGAGATGTTATAAATGTGGTTGGCGACGATGATGATAGCTGAGTGTTTAGTCGCTTAGATATCTCAATAGTCTCCTTTTCAATTTAAGGTATTTTAGCAGGGAGCTTTCCTTTATCCTTCCTTACTTGTGTAAGGGTTTATTTAGAAAAGTACTCTCTGCTTTTTTTATTTTCTAAAATATAATAATAGTAACTGTCGTGTGATTAATATAAAAATGTAATTGTATATATTAATACATATAATATCAAAAGCATTATTCTTAACTGTATTTACAAACGTATAAAAAATGATAATGAATATAGCCGTGCTAACAATTCGTCTACAACAACATGAGAATATATGCATTAGATATCAATTTTATTATTACCTAGTGCAAAGCGCTTCCCTCGTTCCCTAGCAATGTATGAACTAGAAGAAAATAAATATTTAATTTTAATAGTAGTTAAATTATTTTACTTTTTGTAGTAAATAACCACATTCTTTTGTAATATTAATTACAGGGGTTTTCTGGTTGAATGCTGCTGATTTTTGTAAGAGGCATATCAAGTAGTAATTCCTGTTTTTTTCAAGCTATAAGAATTACGGTATCAAGAAGTATCATTTGAATAACAATGAAACACCGAGTTGTTCTACAGCAGAGTGAAGAAGATTGCGGGGCTGCCTGTCTTGCTTCTATTGCCAAATATTACGGACGGACTTTTACCTTGAACCGCATTCGAGAAGCGGTAGGTACTGGGCAATTGGGAACTACATTATTGGGCTTGCGGCGAGGTTCCGAGTCATTGGGTTTTAATGCTCGCTCAGTCAGAGCCGCCCCAGAAGTCTTGAGTAAGATAAATCAAATACCCCTGCCTGCAATCATTCACTGGAAGAATAGGCACTGGGTAGTTTTATACGGCAAGCGTGGCAGAAAGTACGTAATTGCTGATCCTGCGGTTGGAATGCGTTATCTGTCCAAAGAGCAGTTAATCGAAGGTTGGACAGATTGGGTGATGCTTTTGCAAGAGCCTGATTCGATTCGCTTTTTTAGCCAATCAGAGGATAAAGTTGACAACTTTGAGCAATGGTTCAGACGTTTGTGGATGTACCGAACCATTCTCGCTGAAGCTTTGCTATGCGCGATTGTTATCGGGCTGCTATCTTTAGCTTCTCCATTCCTAATTCAAATTCTCACAGATGATGTTTTAATTCGCGGTGATACCCAGTTGTTAGCTGGTGTTGTACTGGCGGTAATAGCGCTCAGCTTAGTGAGAAGAAGTTTGGCGCTGGTGCAAAATAATTTGATTGCTCATTTTGCTCAACGTTTAGAGTTAGGGCTAATTCTAGAGTTTGGGCAACAAATTCTCCAATTACCTCTGACTTATTATGAAGCTCGTCGGAGTGGCGAGATTGTCAGCAGATTACGAGATATCCAAGAAATTAATCGCTTAGTCTCACGAGTCATTGTCAGTTTACCCAGTGAGTTCTTTATTGCCTTTGTTTCTTTTATTTTTATGGTTTTCTACAGCATAAAACTCACTATAACTGCTGTGTTAATTGCCCTTATTATGACTCTCTCTACTATTATATTTCTTCCAGCACTGAGGCAAAAGACTCGTAGCTTATTAGTTTTGGAAGCAGAAAATCAAGGCGTTTTGGTAGAAACTTTTAAGGGAGCATTAACACTCAAAACCACGAGTGCAGCCCCGTCTTTTTGGGAAGAATTGCAAAGTCGATTTAGTCGGTTAGCAAATCTCACATTTGGTACTATCCAAATCAATATTATTAATAACACCTTTTCTGCATTAGTTTCTGATATTGGTAGTGTGTGCCTACTTTGGTTCGGTAGTACCTTAGTCATCGGTAAAGAGTTAACTATTGGTCAATTGCTTGCGTTTACTAGTCTCAATCGTAATGTTTTGAATTTAATTAGTTCATTAATCGATTTTGTTGATGAATCTGCACGAATACAAACAGCTACCTCAAGATTACAAGAAGTTATTACAGCTACACCAGAAACTCAGAATGAGGCTAGAAAACCTTGGGTAAAAATTCCTGCTAATGCTGATATTATTTGTACAAACCTGACTTTTCATTACCCAGGTAGACTTGATTTAGTACAAGATTTTTCTTTGACAATTCCAGGTGGTAAGGTAGTCGCTTTGATTGGTAAATCAGGCTGTGGTAAGAGTACCTTATCTAAATTGATTGCAGGTTTGTATCAAATGCAGTCGGGAAATATTCGGATTGATCGATATAACATCCAAGATTTATCGATTGAATGTCTTAGACAGCAGGTAGTTCTTGTTCCTCAAGAACCACATTTTTGGAGTCGCACAATTATTGAGAACTTTCGCTTAGGTTCTCCCACTGCAACGTTTGAGCAAATTGTCAAAGCTTGTCAAATTGCCCAGGCTGATGAGTTTATTAGTAGACTACCAGAGAAGTATCAAACTGTCTTGGGTGAGTTTGGTACGAATATTTCTGGAGGACAAAGACAAAGATTAGCGATCGCCCGTGCAATTGTCAACGATCCACCCATACTGATTTTAGATGAATCTACCGCTGGACTCGATCCTGTAAGTGAAGCACAAGTTTTAAATCAATTATTATACCATCGCCGAGGCAAAACCACAATTTTGATTAGTCACCGTCCCCGCGTGATTAATCAAGCTGATTGGATTGTATTACTCAATCAAGGATCGTTGCAAATGCAAGGCTCTTTAGAGTCATTGCGATCGCAACCAGGCGAACATACAGACTTCATCACACCGTAAAAATCCTCATAAGACTTACATCTTACGACTTGTTGCAATTCTCGGTTCGTTAACCTAATTTATCTTCAACTGGTATCTTGCAGCATTCTTGATCAGCATCCAGATCCGCCTTGAAAAGATTTTCAAGGCTCATAGCCCAAGTCTACTAAAGTAGACTAGCAGACAGACTTTAACCCATTTCAATGGGTTTTTGCTATGAGCCTGTGAATTAAATTCGCAGGCGGACGTTGCAACAGATGCAAGATCTCAGTCCAACGTAAATATGTAATTCCACTGTTGAGATACTTGAAAACAAAGTATATATTTCAACTAAGTAAGAAGCATTTTTTCTATCTCGGCATCAATCAAACTAAATTTTGATAAATACAGTTCCCATCACTCCAGATAAACTGCAAGGCTGCTTAGAGACTTTGTATAATCTTAGACTACCCGCTTTCCTACATGGAGCGCCTGGAATTGGCAAAAGTACCATTATCCGAGACTTTGCTCGTAGTCGGGGGATGGAGTTGATTGTATTGATGCTCAGTCAAATTGAGGCGACGGATCTTAGAGGTATTCCCTATCCCGATAAAGAAACACGTACAGTCAGTTGGTTTACACCGGAGTTTTTACCACGTCAGAACAAAGCAGGGATAATCTTTTTAGATGAGTTGTCTGGTGCAGAGCCACGCTTGCAGGTAGCGGCTTATCAGCTAATCTTGGATCGGCGTGTAGGGGAGTACGTGTTACCTGCAGATTGGTGGGTAGTGGGGGCTGGGAATAATGCCTCAGATGGGGCAATTGTATATGAGATGGGGAGTGCGCTAAGCGATCGCTTGGTACATTTCAAAGTAGTTCCAGATGCGAAAGCTTGGATCAAATGGGCTTTGGAGAATAGGATCGCATCTTCTGTTATTACGTTTATTCAAGTCAAACCAGACTATCAAGGGCGCAACTGGTATAGGATTTACCCAATCAGATTATGCCATTAAACCGACACCGCGATCGTGGGAGCGGGTAAGCCAGGTATTAAAAACAAACCCTGCCAAACAGACTTTAGATTATCTAATTTCCGGCATTGTCGGGGAGGCTACCTGTGCTGAATTTTTTCATGTGCTAGAAGAGTTGCAAGACTGCCCTAGTGTAGAAACTTTATTACAAGCCGATCAAATTCAACTACTAGAAATCATACCTCGAACAATTCCAGGTTTATATGGTTTAACCTACAGTTTAATTGCCTATTGTCACAACTTAGATGACTTGAGAAATGCAGCCAGAATTTTAAATACTATAACTCAAATTCAAGATGAATTACCTAGAGCCGAAATTCAAGCACTAGCATTTGAGTTGTTGATGGAAAAAGCCGACAAATTCAAACTATTATTCAGTTTTGGTAAAGCACCCGAATACCAAGCTTATCGAGAAAGAGCCAAGCAGATTACTAATCTTTTAAATCACCTGTGATTCCTGAGACGATCTAGTTACCAGGTTCAGCCAGGTAACTAGAATATCGAGGCTCCGCCTCAGTAGATTATAAACGAATTGATTTTACTAGGATTTCATATATGACACATCAACCTATAAGCTTGCATGAAATTGACTTTAGCCAACCTGATCGTGAGTTTATCTACAAAGGACAGACTTATCAAATTAAAGAATACTCTGATATTTGTTATGTTAAAAAGAATAAATCTCACCCTTGGGAGTTTATTTATGTATTTTGTTCGCACTCGGCAAGTCTTATAAACAAACAAAATTATTCATCTACTCTTGAAGAAATAATTTTAAAAAAGGCAGACAAACTTTTACGTTGTGTGGAGTATGAAAACATCATTTTTGGCTTTAGCACCAATAACAAAGGATGTTATTTTTCAATTGAAGATGAATATTGGACTTGGTTCAACTGGAAAGCTCCTAGACACATGAGTATAGATGATCTATTAGAGAAACCCTATGATTTCTTTATTGATAAAGCAAAAACCATCTATTATACAGAGATTCCTCTCATAGAAGATAAAGTTGATGATTATTCTTATAGGAGCAATACAGCTAAACCTATTGAGTTTGTATGTGGCTCTGAATCAGAGCTAGAAAGACTAACGCAACTGGCTGCATTTATATTACCTGAATTTAAACCTCTATTCGAGCGCTACTCCAGCTTCAAAGTAATCTATGAGTCAGAAAATGCCTATCAGTGTGGCGGTATTACTGAAGAAATAGACACCCCAGACTGGTATTATGACATTGTTCTTTCCAAACAAGCGCAGAAGTTATTCGATCTAATCTTTGAATACAACTATTTTACTGGACTTCAATGGGAGTACAACGATGGTCATGGATACACAGGCTACGATCCCCTTTCATACACTATTGAAATTAGCTTACAAGCTCCTTCACAACACGAAAGATTAGAAGCGGTGCTGGAATTACAAAGTTGGTTAGAAGGTAAACTTCCCGATGAGGAGATTAGAGCCTATTTTGAGTAGCGGCTGATACTGATTTACTATGGTGATGCTATACATCAGATTTCTGGCTTTAAAAGCTACCTAAATCCTCTTTTTTAAAGGGGTAAGTTTAAGAATATATTACCTACTTTGCCAGAGTTGATATTTTAGAGTATCTGTAGCAATCTGCAATAAAATGATAAAAATATTAGATAATTCTATCAAAGATTTGAAGGATAAATTAAATACCATAGTGCGATATTGCATCACTAAATCACCAGGTTTTGCCAGTATCGCTTTGTGGATTCCCTACCATATTTATTCAGAAGATTGTGATCTAATCGCCTATACAGATGGAAAATTTATCCGAGTAGGGCAAAGATTTTTTGATTATCAGCCAGCCCAACAAGCATTCATTGTAATTCATGAAGTCATGCACGTTGCACTTAGACACGTTGGGCGATCGCCCAAAAATTACAATCCCCTATGGAACATCGCCACAGATGCGGTAATCAATCAAGCTTTGCGTCACATTGCCTGGTTAAGTTGTCCTGCTGATGCGATTGTGTTAGAAAATCTAATCGATGAGGAAACCCTCAAATTACATCCTGCTTATCAATGGACATCGGAACAAGTTTATAATTACTTACTTAAGCATCCAGATCGTTGCACTGCAACCGTATTCATGGCAGACTTGCGTACGCTGGGTGAATTTGGGGAAGGCACAGATAACCCCAGTCACAGCCGTGAAATTCAAGATCAGATTTGGAGAAGTAGACTAATTCGGGCCTTGGCAGGCGATCGCGCAGGCGGCATTTTTCGTCATCTACAACAAGATTTTCCCACAACCAAAGCGCCTTGGCAACACTACCTACGGCAATACCTAACCCAGGCTATGTTACCAGAAAGAGAAACGAACTGGTCTAAACCCAGCCGTCGCTCTGTTAGCTTACTCGATCAAAACATTGAAATATTTGAACCTGCAACCCGTCCTAAACCAGGACTCAAACGCGCTGGTATAGTAATTGATACTTCAGGTTCGATTGATGACAATCTGCTGCATCAATTTGTCACCCACGTCCAAACGATCCAAACTCAGACTGGTTGCGAAGTTTATCTCATTTCAGCCGACGCTGACGTGCAAACCGAAGATCTAATCTGCAGCCACGATCCAAGTTTAATTACCCTAATCCAACGCAAACAAATTCAACTCAAAGGTGGAGGCGGTACTGATTTTAGACCTGCACTCGACACTCTCAAATCCAAGTCTATTAGCGTATGTGTCTACCTTACAGATTTAATGGGTACTTTCCCAGATCATCCCCCTAATTATGATGTGGTTTGGGCTAGCACATCACCCGATCAATCTGCCCCATTTGGTCGAGTTATTGTGATTGAGTAGGGGCGGGTTCACCAAAAATCTACAGTTTCATACAAATATCTCAAATCAACCCGCCCGTACAAAATATTCGTGCAAGAGGTCTATTGAATTAATTTTAACCCAGGCGGGAATCTTGCTTATCTTTATTTGTACGATGGTGGGCAATGCCCTTTTCAACAATACGATGGTGGGCATGGGTAGCATACAATGGTATAACATGGACATTTTATTTCATTGTGAATCGAGCGCCCGTAAATTTGGCGGAATCCCAGAAGATTATATTCCGATCCACAAATTTTTCGATCAGTCCAAGTTATTCGTTGCTGATTGGAGACATGGCGCCTTATTGCATCACACTTTAGGCGTATCTTTGTGCGAACAAATGTTTGGAGATTTTTACACTCGCCCCTCAGATGGGCAAAAGATTAGCACTCGTTTAATTGCAGAACAGCACGTATTAGAAGATTTGGGGGCATTACCCGATCCCGCCTGGTATATTCGAGAAATGCCGATCCGTCGTTGGATGAATGGTATGACACCTGAACAACGTCGCCGGACGCAAAAATTGATTTTAGAAGACAATCAAAAAGAACTAGAACGAGACTATCAAATTTATCTAAGCGAGAATGCGCAAATTTGAAGCTGAGGAATAAATATCTAGGTTCTGCTCAGCATAAGCTACAGCATAAGTCTCTCCTATGCCAAATCAATAGAGCGATCGCGTCAATCGTTTTGAGACGATTGCGATGCTTCTTGTTTATCCCGCTCTACCTGAGCGGCGATCGCTTTACGTAGCCATTCGGTACGATTAGGCAGCGATCGCACGTATGCATCTATATCCAGTGGCAGTTTCACTGAAACCGATCTACTTGCTACTGGCTCGTCATAAACTTGTGTAAATTTATTTTTCGGGTTAGGATTGCCCCTGCCCATGTTTCCTCGTTTTCCTGTAAAATAGAAACATTGACTCTTTTGTTGCCCCACGCCGATATCTGAACCCCGTCCCCTGGCAAAAGCCTCAGATGTCAGTTTACACCCAAATGGGAGGCTATAAGTATTCTACCCAATCTGACACTTTTGCGATCGCGTCACTCGTTTTGAGACGATTGCGATGCTTCGGTTTTATCTCGCTCTACCTGAGCGGCGATTGCTTTACGCAGCCATTCGGTTTTATTGGGCAGCGATCGCACATACTCATCGTGAGAAATTGGTACTCGCACAGTTAGAGGCTGTTCTGCTAATAATTCCTCTCCTACTCGCTTTGAATATAGTAATGGATTTCCACCCTTTCTTGCCATTTTTTGATGTATACTTCTATATAATACGGTAAAATTTGGGAACAAAGCCAGAGGACAGGCAGCAAACCAAAAATCCTCTGACAGACCTCAAACAGACCGTATACGTTTGTTAGGCAGTTATATACATTTGTTTGGAGGCTATATGTATTCTACTCAATTTGACACTTTTGCGATCGCCCAAAAAAATCTGTATTCGTACCTAGAGCAACAAAGTAGTGTACTCGCCCCGCGCCTCAAGCCCCTCGTGCCTAAATCTATCCTCGTCGAGCGAGTTGGCTTTACCCGAAACGCCTCGAATACACCCTACATAGTTTACCTGGTGAATAATCGTCGCTGCTGCACCTTTATCAAGCGCCGCTGGTTTGTCGAGCTAGTACAAATACTACTGAAGCTAGTCAAAGGAATTGAAGCGAAAATCCGTTCTTGCACCTCGACACAGTGGAGCGGACTAAACGTTAAGACAGATGTCACAATTGAGTCAATAGCCAGCAGCTATATTAATAAGTTTTTTGAAGAATACAATGCGGCAGCGATATCGTGGGCTGAAGCTGAGTGTAATTGCGACATTCTATTATTTGGGTTTTGTCGTCACACGATTACTGATGCGATCGCACACTTGAAGTTACAGGGCTTACATCAGCTCGGTGTGCGGCTCAGATAAGCTTTTGCTTTCAAATTCATGATTCTTAATGTGCTGAGTGGTTATTGGTATTGAAGCGCGATCGCACAATCCCATAGGCTGAAAGAAGTAGCGATCGGTTGTTAACAACTACTTCTAACTCAAATGCCCCTTAGAATCATCGAACACTTTGATAGCAGTTTTACTCTTGCTCCCCAGACAAAAGTAGCTTTATTCAACTTATTACAGAGTGAAGCCTTTATCAAACAAATCTGTGAACAGATGCAATGTGACTGTGTTGAATTTATAGAACTTGTTTTTCAACCCGTTCCCTACAGCACAGCAACACCTAAAGGGATGCCTAGTGAATTTGAAAAATACCACGAATCAGACGACCACGTTATCATTAACGTGCCGCCTAATTTCATGTTTAAAGCCAAAATTTTTAAGCCAAGTCGCTTGTGTGCTATATATCGCAAAACCAAAGCGATTAGCTGTTAGCAATTAGCTGTTAGCTGTTAGCTTTTAGCGATTAGCACTGGTAACTGGTAACTGATAACTGATAACTGATAACTGGTAACTGTCCCCTCACCCCTCACTCTCAATGACTACTGAAATTGCAATTCCTTCCCTATTCAGTCTGGAATATATCCCCTACATCGACACCAACGGTCAATTACCTGAGCAATTCCAAGGAAAAGTTGGGGTTTATGCAATTTTTGCTGGGGACAAATTGCTGCAATATGTAGGCTATTCCCGCGATGTTTATATCAGTCTCCAGCAGCATCTTGTACGACAACCACAAAAATGTTATTGGCTCAAAGTGCAAACAATAGATCGCCCAAGTCGTACAATTTTGGAAAATATTCGTGAAGCTTGGATGAGTGAGAACGGCTCAATTCCTGATGGAAATACGAGGGAAGAATCGAAATGGACTCAGCCTATAGATGCCAAAATCACTATGACTCCAGACGAGCAAAAACATTATACCGCAACTGATGAAATAACGCAAGTAAAAATATTAAAAAATGCTGCTCGTAGAGTAGAGGGGCAAATTTTAGCCCAGTTAGAATCTCGCGGTGTAAAAATGCAAATTCGCTTCAATCCTAAGCTGAAAGAAAAAGGCTTACTGGACTTGAAGTAACTCAGTGACCAGTTATCAGTTATCATGCTCTACTGGTAGTTGGTAGGGGCGCTCTTTAAACGAGTATCTGGAGGTTCACAAGTATGTCTGACTAAACCCGCGCGTACGGTAGTTGGTAGTTGGTAACTGCCCAGGTTCAGTCGTTGGGATGGGTACTTAAGCGAGCTAGTTATTGTAAAGTAATGGGAGATGAGCAATCAAGCTTAAGGCTATGCGCGATCGCGTACCGCTTGTAAAATTTCCATGATGACAACGCTGCTAAACAGTCGCTATCAAATCATCGAGGTGCTGGGAGTCGGTGGGTTTGGAGAAACTTTTCTAGCAGAAGATATTTATATGCCGTCTCGTCGTCGGTGCGTGATTAAGCAGCTCAAGCCGATGACAAATGATCCCCAGATGTACCTGGTGACTCAACAGCGCTTTCAACGCGAAGCTACGATTTTGGAAAAACTGGGTGAAGGTAGTGTTCAGATTCCCAAACTCTACGCCTACTTTTCCGAAAACGGGCAGTTTTACCTTGTTCAAGAATGGATTCAAGGTCAAACCATAACTAGCATTGTAGAAGCTAAGGGACGACTGGGTGAAACTGCCGTTAGGGATATTCTTGCAAGTCTGCTGTTGGTGCTGGATTATGTGCATACTCAAGGTATCATTCACCGCGATATCAAGCCGGACAATATTATCTTGCGCCACGAGAATGCCTTACCGATTTTAATTGATTTTGGTGCAGTAAAGGAAACGATCGCTACACTGGGCTATAACGGAGGTATCAAGCCCTCAATTGTCTTAGGTACTCCTGGTTTTATGTCCCCAGAGCAGGCGGCTGGGCGACCAAGCTACAGCAGCGACCTCTACAGTCTGGGACTGACAGCAATTTATATGTTGACTGGGAAGCTTCCCCACGAGTTGGAAATTGAACCCCAGACAGGGCAGATACTTTGGCAGCAATACGCCTTGAACGTTAGTTCTAGTTTAGTGGCTTTCCTTGATCGAGCGGTTCAGTCTCACCCACGCGATCGCTACTCGACGGCTAAAAAAATGTTGCTAGACTTACAGGATAATGGTTCTATCCCCTCTACTGAGCCTTCAACTGCGACTACGATCACCTTGTCTCCCAACAAGCTTAAGGTATCCAGCCAGCCAGCAACGGTAAAATCTCCTCAAATCACTCCGGCGATCAATTACCCTTCTAGTCAAAGAAATTGGCTGAAGAAATTAATTTTCGGTAGTTTGCTGGCTGGTGGTTTGCTGGGTACTCTAGCCCTCGTTGGGCTTGTCCGTAACCAACCGTCTCCATCTACAACAGAAGAACCAATAGCAACTACAAGAGAATCTCCAGCCCCAACTTCTGAACCTGTCAATGTGCTACCTACGCCTGTAATTGATTCTCCCGCACCCACAATATCAGCATCACAGCCAAAGACAGAGCAAAAGAATTCTCAAACTCCCCTACCCCAAGCGCGTGAGACACCATCGGTAACACAGCAAGACAATTCTCAAACTCCCCTACCCCAAGCGCGTGAGACACCATCGGTAACACAGCAACAGAATTCTCAGGCTTCCACACCCTCAGTCAGTGAGACACCACCGGAAAACAAGAATCAAAATAAATCAAATGACAATGCTGTTAGTAACAGTGTTCCTGGTTTTCCTATCGGCACTTCTGAAAGTAGGGTAAAAGCAGTTTTGGGCAATCCAACGCAAATTTCAAGAGGCATTTGGGCTAACACCAGAGCGTATATATATGAGATAAAGCCCAATCAGATTACTTTAGGCTACTTATTTGATCGCAATTCAGGACAGTTGCGGCAAACCGAGGTATCTTTTGCTCAGTCGGTTGCTTTTGAGCAAATGCAAGCAACTTTGCAGGAAATGTTGGGACACGACTTGATTAATGTTAATCAAGGGCTGCAAAGAGTTTATCAGCGCCGTGTTAACAACTATACTTTTAACACAGGTGAATTAAAAGTAGCGATCCTCCGTAATGAGCGCGATCGCATTTATATTGGTGTTTGGGATGCTTCTTTACATTAAATAAGGTGGGCATTGCCTACCCTATAGTTACTAATTCTAAAAAATATCCTTTCGCTTTTGAATCCAAAATGTTGCTGTTAAATAAGCTACTGTATGCAACACCAAAATCATCCAATCTAGAATTATGTTGTCCTGATTAATATTCACCAAAGATCCATAAGCTCCCACAGACCAACGACTTACCATCAGCCAAGAAAGTGTTTTAGCAATACCTTCGTTGGTCTTGAATAATACACCTGAAAAGATAAATTGCGGAATCAACAATAGAGGTAAAGCACTATTGGCTTGACTACTAGTTTTGACAGAAGCTGAGACAAGTAAACCTAAACCGTTGCTGGCTAAAAGAGTCAGAAAAGTTGTAATTCCTATTCCCCAACCCCATGAAATTGATTGTAATGGGGGAGATTTAAAACATATCAAAACTACTGCAACTATTAACAAAGATTGCAATACTGCCAAGCCTGCAAGAATTGCTACTTTGGAACCAAGATAGGCAAATAAGCCCAAATTTACTAACCGCTCTCGTAGGTAAATCGCAGATTCTTTGATAATCTCTTGTAAAGAACTAGAAAGCCCTACCCAAAGTGCAGCACTAGTAAATACAAACAACACTCGCAAAGCTGAACCTGTCAGTCTGGGGTCGATGTCTGGGTTTAAAAAGATGTCTTTATTTTTGACTGCAAAGGTGATTAACCAGATACCAACGGGTGCAGTGAAAAGGGCAAGAGCAAGGTTAATGCGATCGTGCTTTTGAATCTGAAAATAGCGTCGAGTTAAAATTTTTAGTTGTTGCCAAAAAGAAACTCTTGTTTGCCTTGTTTTGTTCCCACTGGGCGGTAATATTTGCGTTCCTGGGCTAAGGTGATTGACAAAGTAGCGTTGATAATAATTTGATTGGTGAAATTTATTCGCTATCTGGATGACGTTTTCAGGTTTTTCTAGCAGGTTGTAGATATCGGCAAAATCGTTGTTCACACCAAAAAACTGGAATGATTCCGCAGGTGTGCCAAAGTAGCATAAACGACCGCCATCACCTAAAAAGACAATGCGATCGCACAGCTTAATATTCGTCGTCGCATGAGTCACCAAAATTACTGTTCGTCCCTGATCCGCTAGTCGGCGCAATAGCTGCATCATCTTCTTATCCAACCCAGGATCGAGTCCAGAAGTCGGTTCATCTAAGAAAAATAGCTTTGGATCGGCTAGCAATTCTACCGCAATGCTGACACGTTTGCGCTGTCCGCCACTTAGTTGAGATACCAAAGCATTGCGACGATGGGACATTTCCACATCTTCCAACGTCTTTTGTACTAATTGTTCAACTTCAATATCCGGCGGTAATCGCAATCTAGCCGTGTAAGTTAAGACTTCTCCTACACTCAAGTCGCGGTGAACTATATCATCTTGTGGAACATAACCAATTTGGGTACAGTAGATGTTGTAGTTATCTCTAAGGCGATCGCCATTTAGATACACTACTCCTTGTGTAAGCTGTTCAATACCCAACACACTTCGCATCAAGGTTGATTTTCCCGCCCCACTACCTCCTACCAAGGCAACAAACTGTCCTGGCTCAATTGCTAAGCTAATCTCATCCAACCGTCGCTTGTTTTTGTCTTGAATTACCAATTCGTCTGCATCCAGACGAATTTGATTGCCTGTATCTTGTACTAGTAGCTCGTCACCGCGCAATACCAGGGTAAATGGTCCTATTCGGATCGTCGCCCCTTCTGACAGTACGCTGCTTCCACTCACTCTTTGCCCATTGACAAAAACGCCGTTTGTGCTGTGGTCTTGTAGGATGTAGCGCCCCTGCCCATCATTATCAATTGTGGCGTGACGGCGTGATACGTTAGGAGATGGCAGCAGGCTGGCGTTGGGGTCACGACCGAGTAGCACAGAGCGATTTTTGAGTGAGACTGATCGCCCGATCAAGTGGGTAGTTACCTCTGAACCAGTAGGATTGCGGTATCTTAAGCTAATCTGATTGTTCGGATTTTGACCGATATGCAGTTCAATACCATCTTTCAAGGTATAACCTGTATTTGGTGTAATCCGTGTGTAGTTGAGGAATAACCCATTGCTACTAGGTTTTATGCCATCGCCGTCATATATCTGGTAGTCTTGTCCGGTTTTAATTAATACAGCATGATAACTAGAAATTACTTGCCAGTTGTCTGGTACAACTAAATCAGCTTGAGTGCGATCGCGCCCTAAAATATGACGTGGTTGTTTCAGTTCCAGGCGTAATATTTGCCCCTGATTGTTCAACTCTAAGTAGGGGTTTGTGCTGACAACAGTGCTTTTCCCTGTTTGCCCACTCATTTAATTACTTAACTACTAAAAATATAAATGCCTATGGCTACCACAAATACCATTTTTTTGTTGGCTTTTTACATAAAATAAACATTGAATTCAACTAAATACTTAAGTTTCATGATATTTTTCATACTAAAACCAGAATAGGTAAGTTCTGATGTCAACTCCTATGTTAGATAATCGTTACCGAATTCTTCGGGAATTAGCAGAGGGTGGGTTTGGTAGAACTTTCTTAGCAGAAAATACACAAATGCCTTCGTGCAAAAAGTGTGTTATTAAGATGCTTAAACCCCTAGATAATAACCCGCAAATTTATCAGTTAGTACAAGAACGATTTCACCGAGAAGCGGCAATATTAGAAGAACTAGGTGATAATAATAATCAAATACCTCGGCTGTATGACAAGTTTGAAGAAGCTGGGCGGTTCTACCTGGTAGAAGAGTGGATTCAAGGTCAAACTCTTGGCAACATACAGGCACAGTTCGGGATAGCAAGCGAAAATCTAGTCAAGAACATCTTGCTTAGCATTTTACCAGTGCTGCAATATATTCATAGCAAAGGTATTATGCACCGAGATATTAAGCCAGATAATATTATTGTACGATTAGCAGATGGCTTGCCTGTCTTAATTGATTTTGGGGCAGTCAAGGAAACAATGGGAACAGTGATGTCAAATTCGGGTAACGTCACTAGTTCGATTGTGATTGGAACCCCAGGATTTATGCCCAGCGAACAAGCTGCGGGTCGTCCTTTATTTGCTAGTGACTTGTATAGTTTGGGGTTAACAGCGATTTATTTGCTTACAGGCAAAATACCCCAAGAACTGGAAACAAACCCGCTCACAGGTGAAATTTTATGGCAAAAACACGCTTACAATGTGAGTCCGAGTTTTGCCGCTATCTTGGATAAAGCGATTCATCCCTCAGCACGAGAGCGTTACATGAACGCGCCAGCCATGCTATCCGCTTTGCAGGCTATTCCTCCACCGTCAATGTCAACACAACCACCATCAGGCGGTTCTTACTCCCCAAGTCCTACGATTCCATCCAATCCGCCACCTGGGTCAGGTATGGTAGGTGGTGGAGGTACATTCAATACCTTCGTTGCTATACCTCCTGAGATTTTAGGCTGGAACTGGGGAGCTGCTCTGACATTTGGCTTGTGGAGCTTTACTAATAAAGTTTGGATTGGGCTACTAGTGTTGGTATCCTTGTTCGGCTCCTGGTGGCTATTATTCGCACTCTTGATTCTTATTGTGATGCCCTTCGTACTGGGTGCGAAAGGCAATGTCTGGGCTTGGAGAAGTCGCCAATGGCGCAGTGTTCAGTATTTTAAATCCCATCAAAGAGCTTGGGCAAAAGCGGGAATAATCATTTTCCCCGTCTTTATTGTTTTATACATCATTGCTTTAGGCTCCCAAACGAACAACAATCCAACCCCGCCTTCTCCAAGTCCTTCTCCAACCGTATCTACTTCGCCCTCTTTGAGTCCTTCTCCTACTACATCGTCAACATTTGAACCTGGTACAAACAATATTTTTCCGACGGTTGAGATCGGTCAGCTAGAAACTTATACCTACGACAACGGCTTATTCTCGATTAAAGTACCTGAAAACTGGACACTTGAAAATCAAAGCAAATCAGGTGAAGCAGCTGTAAAGTGGTATGATAGAACCCAAACAGGAGGAATTTTAGTTGATGTTGTTGGGCAAGAAGCATTCCGCCAACAAAATCACATTTCTGCTGATGTGTTAAGTAGATTTATGGTAAAATTAATAAAAAATCAGTATCAGTCACGACCCAATCTCCAAATAGACCAAACTAAGCCGACGAATGATGGCTGGTTACAAATTTCTTGGAGCTAAACAGCCGCTAACGACAAGGGCGAAAAAGGGAAGATGTTTGGCTTTGGCTCTATTAGGCAGGATAAGGACAAGGTTTCATATATTCAATGCGTCGTCCTTGAAGAGCAATACTCCCGTTTGTACTCGCAGATTGATCAAATCACAACTAGCTACCGTATCAACTCAACAGCCCCACTACCTTAAGAAATATTTTTTCGGCTAAAGCAGATATAGATTTTGCTGCGCTGTAAAAAAATGATAGCGCGATCTTATAAGCTAAGAATTTATGCAAGCACTTGATTCGATCAATTGCTTGTGGGGTTTGACTGGGGCAGAACTTTTTTATGCAAAATTAATGCACATTATGCTAATCATTTTATAAGATGCACAACTTCCCATACTTGCATTGCCTACCGCTTCAAATAGACAAAGTTGGGGAAACCAACAAATTTATTCCCCCAACTTTGAGCTAAAACCCGCCCTTATTACTTAACTGTTACCTTAGCACCAGCAGCTTCCAATGCCTTCTTAGCATCTTCAGCCGCGTCCTTGGCAATAGCTTCCTTAACTGGCTTTGGAGTAGATTCCACCAAGTCTTTGGCTTCCTTCAAACCCAAACCTGTAAGATTTCGCACTTCCTTAAGAATGGCGATTTTCTTATCGGCTGGTACTTCTTCGAGAATCACGTCAAACTCGGTTTGCTCTTCTACTTCTTCAGTTGGAGCAGCAGCACCACCGCCACCTGCACCAGGCATCATCATCATGCCCCCAACAGGAGCCGCCGCACTTACGCCGAAAGCTTCTTCAATTTGCTTGACTAACTCAGCTGCTTCGAGCAGAGTCAGAGATTTTAGTTGATCCAAAATTTGATCGGTTGTAGCAGACATGAATTAACTCCTATGCAATGTAAATTTTTGCTACTATTTCTTGCCACTAGCTAAGCAGCAGCATCATCAGCACTAGCGCCATCTTTCTCAGAATAAGCCTTGAGACTACGACCCAGCGAGGCTGGAACTTCGTTGATACCGACAGCAATCTTAGTTGCCAAGGCATTAATTGCCCCAGCAATTTGAGCGATGAGTTGTTCTTTGGATGGCAAGTCTCCCAAAGCTTTGACATCTGCTTCTTTAAGCAGACGACCTTCCATCACGCCGCCGCGCAGTTCTGTTTTTTTGCTGGTTCTTTGGAATTCTTGGTAAGCCTTAATAGCACCACTAATATCTTCTTTAACCAGCAAAAATGCCGAAGAACCGTTGAGCAATTCTGTCATTGGCTGCCATTGATCCTGACCGTCAATGGCAATACCCATCAGCGTGTTTTTGCTTACTTTACATTCAGTTCCGGTTGGACGTAGCCGCCGCCGCAAATCTGTAATTTCAGCAACCGTTAGCCCTTGGTAGTTGATGACTAGCGCTAGCTGGCACTGAGTTAAACTTTCCTTAATTTCAGCAACAAGCGCCTGTTTGTCTTCTATCGTTCTACCCATTTCGATTTCACCTCCTTAACGAAAATTAATCTGTGTTTCCCACCCTTAACCCAACCAAACAAAAACCCCAGCTATCTTTGCCGAGGTAACACAGTTATACTTCTCATGCCAACAAAATCGCACTAAATCGGTGTCATAGTAGGCAGTATTGATGTAAACCTCGGCAGGATATTAAGCTTTTTGGCTCCTGCTGTCTCCGGCTTATTCGATTTTGGATTTTAGATTTTGGATTTTGGTCGCGCAAAGCCGCAAAGCCGCAAAAGGAAAGAAGTTTTCTAGTCTGTGGGTGTCAAGGCGTTTTGGTGCGAGGATTTTGGATTGGTTAGGTTTTTTCTTACCCTCGCCCCTCGTCCCTCTTTAGGCTGCTTCTGTTTTCATGTCACGCAGGGAGTTGATATCAACTTGAATTGATGGTCCCATTGTGGAAGCAACAAACATAGTCCGCCAGTAACGACCTTTAGCGCCAGAAGGACGGTTACGGTCAATGCTTTCTTGCAATGCCTTCAAGTTCACCAGCAAATCTTCTGGTGTGAAGGCAGCCTTACCAAACATAACATGGACAATGCCTGTACGGTCAGCACGATATTCAAGTTTACCAGCTTTGAATTCAGCGATCGCTTGAGCTAAGTCAAATGTCACTGTACCGCCTTTAGGTGAAGGCATCAAACCTCTTGGACCTAGTAAACGTCCCAGTCTTGCCACTTGGGGCATCACATCGGGTGTGGCAATCAGCAAGTCAAAATCCATTCTACCGTTTTGGATTTCGGTAATCAGTTCCTCTGACCCTACTACGTCTGCACCAGAATTGTTTGCTTCTGTTACCTTTTCTCCTCTGGCAATTACTGCTACGCGGACAGTTTGACCTGTACCTTTGGGCAGAACTACTGTTGTCCGCAGCTGTTGGTCTGTATATTTAGGGTCAATCCCTAGCCGAATATGTGCCTCAGCTGCTTCGGAAAACTTAGCTGTTGCTGTTTCTTTTAACAAGCTCAGAGCTTCTATCGGTTGATAAGCTCTGTCTTCGACTTTCTTTTGAGCTTCTTGTAGTCGTCGTGATATTTTTCTGGTCATTTTTTTCTCCTGGGGTCATTGCGAAGCAATCTCTTCTCCCCCATACGATTTTGGATTTTAGATTTTGGATTAGTAATTGGTAGTTGGTAGTTGGTAATTGGTGAAAGGTTAAAGGTTAAAGAGGTATTGCGGTAAAGGGAATTCATAATTTCTCCCCCAACTTCCCACAGCGATAACTGCTCTCTTCTAGCCCCCAGCCTCCAGCCCCAAGCCCCTATTCGGTGATAGCCACGCCCATATTCTTGGCTGTGCCTGCCACAATCTTCATTGCTGCGTCAATATCGTTGGCATTGAGGTCTGGTAGCTTTGTTTGAGCAATTTCTCGCAGTTGTGCCTGACTAATTGACCCTACCCGCTTTTTATTCGGTTCGTTTGAACCTCTTTCTACTCCCGCTGCTTTGCGAATTAACACTGAAGCTGGAGGAGTTTTCAATACAAAAGTAAAACTCCGGTCTTCAAAGACGGAAATTTCTACTGGAATCACCATGCCAGCTTGCTCTGCTGTTCTGGCGTTGTATTCCTTGCAGAACATCATGATGTTAACGCCGTGTTGACCTAATGCAGGTCCTACTGGTGGAGCGGGGTTGGCTTTCCCAGCGTTTAACGCCAGTTTAATCACCGCTACTACTTTCTTTGCCATTTCTTTTTTATTAGTCCTGTTTCTGTACCTGATTGAACTCCAATTCTACTGGCGTATCGCGTCCAAATATCGATAGTAAAGCTTTCAGCTTGCTTCGCTCTGGACTAACTTCCACCACTTCACCTTCAAAGTCTTTAAACGGACCTGAAAGCACGACAATTTTGTCTCCAGCCGCCATGTCAATTTTGACAACTGGCTCCTGTTCTTTGGTTTGTTTAAAGATGCGTTCGACTTCTGAATTACTAAGCGGTAGTGGTTTAACGTGACCGCGACCTCTGCCCGTCCCTCGTCTTTGTTCTGCTCCCACGAAATTAATTACATGAGAGGTATTTTTGACTACCTGCCAGGTTTCATCGTCCATCGACATTTTGACTAGCACATAACCGGGGAAAACCTTTTCGTCTGTGTGCTGTCTGCTGCCATCTTTGCGGATTTTGACTGCTGGTGTTTGCGGAATTTCTATTTGAAAAATCCGCTCTTGCACGTCAAATGTCTGAGCGCGTCGCTCTAAGTCAGCTTTCACACGCTTTTCACAGCCAGAAGCTACTTGCACAGCATACCACTGGGGTTTTTGCTGTTCCTGTTTTTTTTCTGTCGCTGTTCCTTCTGCCTTTAAGGAATCACTCGGTTCGTCTGTCACATAAGTCATCAGAACACCTGTCTTGCTGCCCAAGCAAAAAATCCATCAATCAGATAAATGAAAGTAGCGGAAAGTACTACCATTGATAGCACTGCTAAGGATTCGCTTACCAATTGTTGCCTACTTGGCCACACTACCTTGTCAAGTTCTTCTTTTGTGCCTTTAAAGTAGTTGGCGATGCTAAACCCGCTTGGTTGTTGTATTTCAGCTTCGTTTTTTTTATTCACAGCTGCTTTAAGATCCTCGATTTAAATTCAGCTATCAAACTCGACCTCTGGTTCTCCAGACTTTTTTTGGCTGATGCCCCCGTCCAAGTCCAGTTATTGATAACTTCTCACAAACCAATTTTACCCAAAAGCATTAGGTTTTGACGCTAAGAAACCAGCGTCCGCGCTATGCTTTTGGGTAAAGGTTATGTTTCCTAGAGAGCGCGCCCTGGAGGACTTGAACCCCCGACATCAGGTTTTGGAGACCTGCGTTCTACCAACTGAACTAAGAGCGCACAAGAAGTGCCTGCTTTCTAGTTTATCGCAATCTGGTACTAATTAGCTCGCTAATAAATAAATACCGACGCTTAAGTTTTTAATCCTATAAGGCACGATCAAACCGCTGCTTAATTCGAGTTGCTTTACCAATGCGATCGCGCAGGTAATACAGCTTAGCACGGCGCACCTTACCACGTCGCACTATCTTAATACTTTCAATTCGAGGAGAATGCACCAGAAACACTCGCTCCACTCCCACACCTTGAAAGACGCGACGAACTGTAATGGTTTCGTTAATTCCGCCATTACGCATCGCTATTACAACTCCTTCGTAAGGCTGGGTACGTTCTTTGCCGCCTTCTTGAATAATTACCCCAACTCTAACTGTGTCTCCCACATAGATTTCGGGTAAATTCGACTTCTTTTGTTCCGACTCAATTGAGCGGATAATCTCTTGCGCGTTCATGCTTTCAAAAAAACTCACAATCGTTTACTTTAACTCGATTAGTGTCTAAAAGTCTAGCTCTTAATTAAAACTCACTCGTAACTGATAACTGATAACTGGTAACTCTACCTGTCGAACTAATTCGCTAACCGGATGGCGAAACTGTAATTCTTGCCTTAATATATATAACAACATTAAGAAAGTTTACAACGTCTTGCTTTTGTGTGCGATCGCAGGTAAACATTGCGCTCGCTAATTAATTACCTTTCGCATGAGGTTAGCTAGCAGTGACATCACGCCTACAAAATATCCAAACCGCTGATGAATCTTTGTCCGTCGCAGAGTTTTTCCGAGCATCAGCTGGGAAATGGCAATCAGAACGGCGATACTACACATTGCCTGATGGAGAAACCAAGGAAATGGTTAGTTTAATTACCATTAGGTTTTTAGAGCAGGGATGTGCCGAATTACAAGAACTAGCCTCGCTACATCAACTGAGTGATTCAACGGTTCTGACGTGTGGCGCACAAGTTAGTTGGGAAAGTAGGGATTCGGTGTCACAACAAAAGCAATCTAAAGGTTCGACATTGTTTGGGGTAGCAGGATCGACATTGTACCGCGATCGTGGTTTTGCCACATCCAAGCCTGTCACAGCAGAATATTACTTCTTGGAGCCACAAACAATGTGTTTACGCACAGAGTACAAAGGCTCCGTCTTTGAAGAGCAGTTAAAACTGATTGGTAGCAACTACCGTACCAGACAGACAATTATCTCTCGTGCGGGTGAGCAGCAGATGATTGGGCAATATTTGGAAAAACGTCTGTAAGTTAGCTGGCGCGCTGTTAGCTGTTAGTAGATCCCTTTTGGAGCTAGCTTCCAGTTATATTTAATACTCATTAGTCAATCGGTTGCTACTTGCTACTTGCTACTTGCTAAGCGGTAACCGCTATTAAGCAGGTTGTGTTTTGCTATCTTAGAAATCTGATCGCAACTTAAATTGATGTTTTGATCATGGTAGCAATAAACACAGCTAATAATTGTTAAGTGCGAATAGCCAATAAGATTGATTTGTGCTGAAGCTTGAAATTAACATTTTGTTACAGTGTGGCAGTACAATGATGTTCGCTGTTTAAGTTGATGTCAAATCAATAACTCTGTGCCAATCAATCTCGTTCATGATGCAGAAAATCTTCTTAATGAGGAAACAACTGAAAATCAAGCACACCCACCCTTCACACTTAGGGAACTCAAATCTGCGATTCCGACTTATTGCTTTCAACCATCCACTTGGAAATCACTTTCCTACTTTTTTCTAGATATAGGGATGATTAGCCTGCTGTACGCAGTAGCTGGTACGCTCAACTCATGGTGGTTCTTTCCAGCTTTCTGGTTAATGCAGGGAACCATGTTTTGGGCGCTATTTGTGGTAGGACATGACTGCGGACACCAGTCTTTTTCTCGCCAGAAGTGGTTGAATAATCTAGTTGGTCATTTGGCACATATACCCATTCTTGTTCCGTATCACGGCTGGCGGATTAGCCATAGAACTCATCACAGTAATACTGGAAATATTGACACCGATGAAAGCTGGTATCCGGTAACTGAAAGTAACTACCGCCAAATGCCTTGGTACGAAAAATTATTCCGCTTCAACCTGTTGTTGATCGCTTACCCACTATACTTGTTTAAGCGATCGCCTGGAAAGCAAGGAAATCATTTTTTACCTAGCAGCAGTCTTTTTCGAGGCGATGAAAAGTGGGATGTTGTCACCAGTACCACCCTTTGGACATTAATGGTTGCTTTTCTGGGATGGTTGACTTACGAGTATGGCTGGCTATTTTTGCTGAAATACTATCTCGGTCCTTATGTAGTTTTTGTCGTCTGGCTTGACTTAGTGACATTTCTACACCATACAGAGCCTGATATTCCTTGGTATCGCGGTAAAGACTGGTATTTTCTGAGAGGAGCCTTATCTACAGTTGACCGTGATTATGGCTTTTTCAATTCGATTCACCACAATATCGGTACTCATGTAGCTCACCACCTGTTTCTGACGATTCCTCACTATCATCTGCAAGCTGCAACAGAAGCGCTCAAACCTGTTCTGGGTGATTATTACAGGCAGTCTAATCAACCGATATTTAATGCTTTCTGGCATTCCTATAAGTCTTGTCACTTCGCACCAGACTTAGGAGGAGTGGTTTACTACCAACCTCCGCAGGAATTGAAAATGAAGGATGAAGAATGAAGTGTCAAGGGTAAAAGATTACACTTAGTAGACAAGGCGCTCAGGTTAAAGGTTAACTTTCACACCTTTAACTTCACACTTCACATCGAGACGCAATATATTGCGTCTCTAGACACTTCACACTTCATCCTTTCTAATAATGGTTTCCAGATTTGCGCTGATGGATGGCGGTGACACCATCGGGATTTAGAACTTTGCCGTTTTGGGCGATCGCATATACAATCCAATGATCCCCAGCTTCCATCCGATTATTGACTGTGCATTCTAGGTAGGCGAGAGCGTCGGTGAGGATGGGACAACCATTTTCGGCTGGTGTGTTTGCGACATTGGCAAATCTGTCTTCCCCTGGAGCAAAGGACTTCATAAAGTGCTTGCGAAGTTGCTTGCCTTCGGTCAAGATATTTAAAACAAAGTTGTCTCCTGTGTGCATTAGGGATTCAATTGCACGTTCTTTGGCGACAGCAACAGTAAATCCTGGTGGGTTGAAGGTTGCTTGGGAAACCCAAGAAGCTAACATCGCACTGGAGACATCCCCGTGTTTGGTGGTGACGACGCAAAGGGAGCCAATGATTCGACCTACGGCTTGTTCAACTGTAGAAGCAGGTTGTTGTGCTACACGTATTTTTTTGCTTCTTTTCAAGCTTTGAGCCAAGTCTATTCCGGCTTCTTCGCACATATGCAGGGTGACATCGGTGGGTTTGAATTTTACCCGTATGGTGTCAAACCCAAACCGATATCCTGCGTCTTTGAGTTTGCTCTCAATTAAGTCAATTGCTTCGCCACTCCAACCATAAGAACCAAACACCCCAGCGAGTTTTTTATTATTAGCTGTAGATAGGACGATACCAAGAGCAGTTTGAATTGGGGTGGGTGCATGACCGCCAAGGGTGGGAGAACCGATGACAATTCCAGCTGCTTTTTCTATTGCTGCTCTGATTTCTTCAGGACTAGCAAATTCACAGTTGATTGATTCTACTGCTACTCCCGCTTTAGTAATGCCCAGGGCGATCGCACTAGCCAAAGTTGCCGTGCTACCATAAGCCGAAGCATAAAGCAGAGCTACACTAGTATCCAGCGAGGTTTGCTGCTTACTCCAGGTTCGATAAGCTTGGGTTAGTTGGATTAAGGCATATCGTACTATGGGACCGTGACCAACGGCATACATCCTCACAGGTAGTTCAGATAGTTTGTCTAGTGCTGTTTCTACCTGACGCGCATGGGGAGCCATGAGACAATCGTAGTAATAGCGACGGTCTTCGTTGAATTTTTCCCAGCCTTCATCAAATACCTGATCGCCGCAAATATGCGCCCCAAATAGCTTATCAGTGTAGAGGATTTCTGTTTGTGGGTCGTAGGTACAAAGTTCGTCTGGGTAGCGGGGATTTGGTGTAGGGATAAATTGTAGGTTATGACCTTTGCCTAAATCTAGGGTTTCTTCCCCCCGCATGACGATAATATTCAAATTCTGGTCGGGTAAGGCAGCGCGAAGGTTAATTGCACCAGGATTAGAACACACAAAGGTAATTTGGGGCGCTAGTTCAACCAAAGTTTTAATGGTTGCTGCACGGTTAGGATTAATGTGTCCTAGAATGACGTAATCTATCAGACTCAGGTCAAGGCGCTGCTGTAAAGCATTCAGGTAAATTTGGGTAAAGGTTTCGCCTGGAGGATCGAGCAGGGCAATTTTCTCGCCTTGAATTAGATAAGAATTGGCTGTTGTTCCTTTAGCTAGAGCATATTCGATTTCAAACCGTAGCCTCGTCCAACTGCGCGATCGCAGCACTGTAGTATCAATCCCTATCGGGAGAACTTGTACATCGCGGGGTTTTGTTTCTAACATGATTTTTCTGTTTAATTACAACAAAAAGTAATTTTTAGACTTGATGTATTCACCGTTTTTATTCTTGCGAGCGCCTGAAAACCAATTTCTTCTTAATCAAGAATAACTCCTCTAATATTTACAGTTTATTTGACCTATCCAACACACCAAATCCTAATTTATTAATTCTATGTAATCACCATAGATATCATTCCAATAAAAGCTGCCATCCTATTAATTTCATTTTCATTATCTAGGTTAATTTTAAATTACCCTGTTTGACTATTGGAGCAATAATAGAAATTAAAGCAATGTTGTCAATCCCATTAATGCAAAATACCCAACCTATAGGTTGATAATAGTTCAATCGCTTTTTTAATGGTTGAGACAGGTAGCTTCGTTCTATAGAGGCAAAGCATAAGAATAAAGCCACTACGCTCATTATACAGGAAAACATCACGTATTCGTATGGTGCTATTTCTTTTCCAGTAAAAGATTGTACTGAACTGGATTCACTTATCATTATTAAACTGATTGAAAAGAGCAAAAGTATCTTTACACTCATAGGAATACGTTGGGAAACTTTTACTATTGCCAACCAATTTTTATAAAAATAAGGTCTGATTGCCATATAAACCAACCTATAAATAACTAGAGGGCGATGAATACCTAAAACCAGAGGAAATAACTTACCAAATGCTCCAACTATAATTATGTATATTAATAAAAAAGCTATACCTGAAAAAATAAATGTAATTAATAAATTTTGGCGATGATTCAACAAAGGATGTAGCAAAATGAATATTGGAAACAGTTGAAATAGAATTAGTAGATAATAAGAGCCTGGGAATATCGTTCCTTGGAACGAAGATATTAGTATTTTTTTTCTTGTATACCAGAAAATTTTTTTAATTACAATTGCTACACTGAACCAGAATAATGTAGGAAGTGTGCAAACGAATCAGTTGCTTTTTTAAAATTTGGTATAGATTTCGATTTGAGTTATTTTCCAGGTTCCGTTTTAATAAAAAAAAGAGATTGTCAATAAAACTGAAACACACAACCTTAGTGGGGCAAATAATATTTCTAGTAAATGGGCATTTGGCGCATCACTAGACGGCAAAATAAAAATAGAATGAAAAGAAACAACAGCTATAATACTCAAGGCTTTGAGTACATCAATAGGAAACAATCTGACTGCTGAGGAATGCCTTGAAATTTTCAATGCCAACCTCTGATCTGACTAAGTGAAATATATTATGCAGTCTGGTAGAGGGGCAAGGCATACCTTGCCCATACAGCGAATAGAATTCTGTTCTTGGAAACAAAGACTAGCTAACCCTAGTCCCAGGCTAAGCCTGGGAACTAGTATATTCATCACTAAATTACTCTAGTAAGAATTACCCAACTTACGATGGTGAACAGCAGTAAGTGATTCTGGCTTGGAAACACGACCAGCGTTGACTGTGCTATAGACAATCCAGTGATCGCTACACTCCATTCGGCTAACTACTTCACACTCCATGTATGCTAGGGCATCTGTCAGAATAGGGGAACCATCGCTAGCACGTTGGGTTTTGACTCCGGCAAATCGGTCAGCACCAGGAGGAAAGCGCTTGAGGAAGTGCTTCATTAGTGGGTGATAGTTGTCTTCTTCGAGTACATTCAGAACAAAGCGATCGCCTACTTGCATCAAAGATTCAATCGCGCGGTCTTTAGCAACAGCGATCGTTACTCCTAAAGGTTGGAAACTAGCTTGATTTACCCAAGAAGCAAGCATAGCACTGCTGATTTCACCTTTTTTGGTTGTGATAATATACAGTCCACTGCTAATCCGTCCTAGAGCTTTTTCCAAGTCAGCATCAAAAGATTTAATCTGCTTGATACTGCGATCGCGTGTGAGTAATTGCCCTAAGTCTGTACCTGCTTCTTCACAAAGCTTGAGTGTGGTTTCCCCTGGTGTCTCTTTAATCTGAATTGCTGGAAAGCCTGGAGTTAAGCCCAAAGCTCGGAACTTATTCAACAATGGGTAAATCGGTTCGTCATCTCCACCGCCAGATTCAAACATACCAATTAATTGCTTTTCTTTGGCAGCTGCTAAGACAGTACTGAGTGTAGCCCCACTCGTGGATGCATCACTTGTTGTACTGGGAGGCGTTCCCATCACAATTCCAGCACAGCGCTTGACGAGTTCTTGGACTTCTTGCTGATCCACTGATCTCATATCAACCATTTCGACCGCGACTCCGGTTTTTTGGATTCCAGCAGCGATCGCTTCGGCGAGGCGATCGCTATATCCGTAACCATAGGTACAGAAAATAGCAACCGTAGTTTCTGCCTTAGTTTGGGTTTGGCTCCAAGTCCGATATCGTCCTGTCAGTTCCTCTACATTGTGGTATAATAGGGGACCATGACCAGTGGCAATCATGCTCACTTGACCTAACTCGCCCATGCGCTTGAGAGCAGATAGTACAGAACGGGCATTAGGAGCCATCAAGCATTCGTAGTAGTACTGAAAATCTGCTTCAATTGCGTCTAAGTCTTCGTCAAATGTATGCTCATTGCAGTAGTGCAACCCAAAAGCATCACAGGTGTAGAGAATTTGGGTTTGATGGTCGTAGGTGAATATGGTGTCGGGCCAGTGGAGATTGGGGGCGCTGACAAATTCTAGTTGGTGTCCGTTACCCAAATCTAGGCGATCGCCATTTTTCACGATTTGCCGTTTGAATGGCTGATGCACCATATCATCTAGAAACTGCAACGCCATTTTTGAGCCGACAATGGTTACATGGGGAGCGAGTTGGAGAACATCTTTTACCAAGCCGCTATGATCTGGTTCAGTGTGGCTAATTATGATGTAATCAATCTCATTGGGGTCAATTAGACCTTGGAGGGTTTGCAGATACAGTTGGCGAAACTTCTCATGGGAAGTATCAACTAAAGCAGTCTGCTCACCTCGGATGAGAAATGAATTGTAAGTAGTACCATTTTGCAGACCGAATTCAATATCGAAGCGATCGCGCTCCCAATCGAGAGAGCGAATTGCCGTTGTATTAGCTGCAATTTCTTGTGTCTCTATGGTCAGTCGGTTTTGAGTTTTATCGGTGAGCACTACCATTAGTCGTCTCCTCTCGCAACTCATGAGTATTGTTTCTCTGCTTCTATTCTCACACGTATATCTTGTAAAGCTTTATTAAAAAATTTATGTAACAGTTAAAAAAAACTGTATGAAACAGTCTAGAGGCAGACAACACACACAGAAAACTTGGCTAGCTTTGATGATTGGGAATTCCAGGCTACACTGGGCTTGGTTTTTGGGAGAAAAGCTACAGTTCGCTTGGGATACTCAACATTTACCTGCATCTGTTGTCCAAAAACTAGCTAATTGCCAACATTTGGATGATTTACCTGTAGAAATCTTACCTCCTCACATGAGTACGGGCGGCTTTAGCACAGATGCTTGTGAAAAAACAGGTAATTCGGTCAAACCTGCTTGTACGGACGGGTTTACTACAGATGCTTGTGAAAAAACAGGTAATTCGGTCAAACCCGCCCCTACTACCCCTCGCCTCTCGCCTCTAGCCTCTAGCCCCTTTCCCCTATACCTGGCTTCCGTAGTTCCCAGCCAATCTGAGATTTGGCAAGCTTACCCTGACGTTCACATCATTACCTTAGAGCAAGTACCGCTTTTGGGTGTCTATCCTACATTGGGAATTGATCGCGCTTTGGCGTTGTGGGGGGCAGGTGTTACTTGGGGTTATCCGACACTGGTGATTGATGCGGGAACAGCACTTACTTTTACAGGTGCTGATGCTAACCGCCGTTTGGTTGGAGGAGCAATTTTACCTGGTTTAGGTTTGCAGCTGCATTCTCTAGCCCAAAAAACAGCTAATTTACCACAGGTAGAGACACAAAATGTTTTTTCCTTACCGCAGCGTTGGGCTTTGAATACCCCAGAATCAATTCAAAGTGGCGTGATTTATACGATTCTTGCTGGTATTTGTGACTTTATTACAGCTTGGTGGCAAGAATTTCCTGAAAGTCGTGTTTGTCTGACTGGTGGCGATGGGAAGAGGCTGCTAATGTATTTGCGATCACACGAGCCTCAACTAGCAACCAAAGTCATATTTGAACCCGATCTAATTTTTTGGGGAATGGGATTGGTAAAGGGTGAAGGGGTATTGTCAAATTAAGTAAGGGTGATCTGGGATGGCAGTTAGTGAGATAATTTCCTCTCATGACTACAAAATATGACTTGTACCATCGCGGGGCTTTCCAGCCGAGATCCAACGCTACTGTGTCTGGCTGTATAACTCGTTCTCACTGGGCATCAGTTAAAAGTAGAACAGTGAACAGGTAAAAGTAGACCAACCAACAGTTACCCAAATTAACAACTGATAACTGATAACTGATAAGGAAAGCAGCAAGTTTTTAGTTGCTAGTGGTTTAATTAAAAAAGAGCCAGATTTGACTAAACTTTTTGACGATCGCTTCGTGAAAGCTTACGCTACTGCTTACAAAAGTTGATCGAGGCTGACAAACAGGAAATTGAAAACCCCGCCTAGCTGATGTGAAGGCGGGGTATTTATCAATTATCAATGAACAATGGATATCTTACTTTCGAAAGAAACGTTAATTGATAATTGATAATTGTTCAAAGTTTGTAGCTTTTTTGGAGTCATCTGGGAATCCGATGTACCTCTAAAAATAGAGCCAGTCCTTCATATCGATCCCCCGTAATACCAACAAATAACCTAATACACGGACCGTTCTATTTTTAAGACGGAAAACCCTGGGCATCAAATTTATCGGAAAAGGTTAAGGATACCCAAAAATGGACTGAGGATCGGTCCAAATAGAGCTCCTATAGAGTCGCCAACCTTAGCTGTACCAGAGCGACCTACTACAACAATGTCATTATTGCGTAGGATCGGATTGTTCTTATTATTAATTCCTTGAGCCAAATCAATCGGCAATCGTTGCTTGGTAACACTTCCATCAGGATTAAGGCGAACCAGTTCAACCGAACCCCTCTTAGCGCGACTATCGTTAAATCCTCCCGCCGTTAGAATCGCTTGGTTCAACGGTGTGTTGGGTTGAAGGCTTACCGCTCCAGGGTTTTTCACCTCTCCGACCACACTAACTTGAATTGTCGCCGGAGAAAAACTTGCATCTGCTAATGCTCTTGCTTCTGCTGGGTTGATCTCCGTTAATGTGGGGATAACAATTGTGTCTCCCTGTTGCACAATTGTGTCTTGATTGGTATCACCTTGCAATAATTTCCAGAAATTCAAGTTAATCTTTTGCTCTGAGCCAGTTTTCGTTGGGCGACGGATTTGAATATTCCGCACATCAGCTGTTGCTGTAATGCCTCCTGCTAGCTGAATTGCCCGTGATACTGTAGGCAGCCCCCCTCCCGCGTTGCCACCTGCTTCTATTGTCCCGCCTCTTCCTCCTTGGCTATTGGCTGACGAAGATGGCGCGGCGGCGGAGCTAGAACCGCCAATAACTACATAGGAGCCAGGACGGTTAACTTCGCCAACTACTGTAACTGTACGAGGACTGTTAGGAGCTGCCGCAAAGCTAGCTGTAGCAAATTGACGAACTTCTGCCATGTTAGGCTCGTTGGCTGTGGGGACAAATACTGTGTCTCCATCCCGTAAGGTAATATCTTGAGGCAGTTTGCCCGTTCTTACCAGTTCTGTTAGATCGAGATTGATCGTTTGCTCTGGTGCTGATCCTAACTTACGACGTAACTGAACCATCCGCAGATCTGCTGATAACGTCACGCCTTCAGCCAGTGTCAATGCTCCTACTATGGTTGGATATTGTACTCCCGGATCGTTACCAGCTCCGCCTTGTAAGGCGACTGTGTAAGAACCAGGACGATTTACTTCCCCAGCAACTACGACATTAATCGGACGCGGAGAAAGCAAACTGACTGTAACTAGGGGGCGTTTGAGGTAACGAGAATATTTAGCCGCGATCGCGTCTGCTGCTTCTGACTGTGTTAATCCTAATATTCTCACACTACCAACTAGGGGTAAAAACAGTTCTCCTCCAGGGGGAATCTGATAATCACCTGTGTATTCTGGCACTTCAAACACATTGACGCGGATGCGATCGCCGCCTCCTAGAGCATAATCTGCTGGCGCTGCTACAGGAGCCGATCCTGCTGTCGTTGGGGCTGGGGCTGGGCTATAAGCTGGCAGATTACTGCCAGCTGGGACGGGACTACTCGCTGGAAAATTACCCCTACTGGGGACGGGAGCCAGCCTATTTGTTGGAACCGCGGAAGGGGCTACACTAGGACGCTCTGGGAGGGGGAGTTGGGGTACAGAGCGTTGGGGTACAGAGCGTTGGGGAAGCAATGTTTGCGCCTGGGTAGGAGAGGGCAAAGCCACTACCATCATCGCCAAAACACTTAAACCTGCTATCGGTTGGTTAATTTTTTTAGACATACGTGTATAATTCATCTGAGATATATAGTCAACTTCAGAGCTTTTTGACTTCACTATTCTATGTTTTGTTGCCAGTAATCATCTGCCAAAACATTTAAGTATAAAACAGCACCATTACCCGACTCGAGCATAACATATCAGAAATTATCCCATAACCAGCAAACTTTGTAAAACTTAACTTAGCTAAGAGGGGAAAGAATCATTAATTCTCAATTGCGAATTGGGTGGGTCCGAATTATCTCAATGCTGATTTTGCCACCAAAGTCGGGAATTGGTGCGGCGGGTTTAGATAGGCGGACTCGGACTTGCTCTATACCTTTGGTTGCAAGGATTTCGTGGGCGATCGCGCCTGCTAGACGCTCGACTAAAGCAAATTTAGAAGTTTTTACCAGATGCTGCACAATCGCAATGATATTGCGGTAATCAATAGTATCTGCGATCGCATCACTTTTACCTGCCCTTGAGAGATCCAGCCACAACGTCACATCTACCTCAAACCACTGACCCAGCACCTGTTCTTCTGGCAGATATCCGGTGTAACCATAGCAGCGAATTCCCTCTAATTCAATGCAGTCCATCTAATTAGCTCCCGACAAAAGAGTTAAAATAAAAATACAACTCTAAAGTTTTATTAACAATTGTGTAAGTGTTGCTATTTTTTATAAAGCGGTTAGCTAATAGCTATTAGCTGGCGCGGGTTACCAGTTACCAGGCGAAAGCGGGGCTGCTCCACAGTTTCTAGGTTTCGGTACTCTTTGATACTCATTAGTCAATGAGTGTTGCTAAAAGCTAATAGCTAAAAGCTAACAGCTAATAGCTATTTGTGCCAAATACCAAAATCCAACAGCTAAAAGCCAGTTAGAAGGAGAATAAACAGTTTGTGCTTGAACGGTTGAAACAGGATTTAAAAAATGACCTAATTGCAGGGCTGTTGGTAGTAATTCCCTTGGCTACCACGATCTGGTTAACAATTACCGTTGCCAGTTGGGTGATTAATTTTCTCACACGGATTCCCAAACAGCTCAATCCCTTTGATCAGATGCATCCGATCTTGGTAGATCTGACAAACCTAGCAGTAGGGCTGTCTGTACCACTGCTATGTATTCTACTGATTGGCTTGATGGCACGTAATATTGCAGGACGCTGGTTGCTCGACGTGGGAGAGCAGTTGCTTGAGGCAATTCCGTTAGCAGGTGCTGTCTATAAAACGCTAAAACAATTATTAGAAACACTGTTAAAAGATACAAACAGCAAATTTCGCCGCGTGATTCTAGTAGAGTATCCTCGGCGGGGAGTGTGGGCGCTCGGCTTTGTCACAGGCAGCATGAGCCAGGAAATCCAATCCCAGATGAGTCGCCCCATGCTCAGCGTTTTCATCCCAAAAACGCCAAATCCTACCACTGGTTGGTATGCAATTGTTCCAGAAGACGAAGTAGTAAACATCTCAATGTCAATCGAAGATGCCTTTAAAGTAGTAATCTCTGGTGGCATTGTCTCCCCTAACCCCCAGCTGCCACCTCTAATATTGAAAGAGCCAATAGGCAAGTAATTCGCGCATTCGCAATTTTGAGGGAAAAGGGAAAAGGTAATTCGTAATTTCTCCCTTGCCCCTGAAGCTCCCTTGCCCCTGAAGCCCCCCATCTCCCCTTGTCCTCCCCTAGCCCCAGCGCCCCTAGTATGAAACCTCGTAGAATTGCTCGTGAACTAGCTCTTTTAAGTCTGAGTCAACTGCCTAATTCTCCAGAAAAACTGCGAACCGTGCAGTTATCGAATTTATTAATAGCAGCGGTACGGACTTTAACGTCAGAAATGCAAGATTCGCTCTCAACTGCCTCCGGCGAACTGCAACGTGCTAGCGATCGCTTATTAACTAGTCAAACCCGTGCATCCAATGTACAAACAGCTAGAGTCATGGTTGAAGAAGCAATTGCTCTGACTCAAACTGCAATTAACCGTGTGGCTACAGTACAAGATTTGCCAGAAATGATTCAGCTAGCAAATCAACCAGATTTTGATGTCCGCTCCTACGCCCTAAAAATTGTTACCGAAGTCAACGAAAACCGAGCTGAGATTGATAAATCTCTAGAGCAAGCCTTAGTAGATTGGCAATTAAACCGCCTCGCTCGGATTGACCGCGATATTTTGCGCATAGCAGTTGCAGAAATCAAGTATCTAGGGCTGGAAGATAGTGTAGCGATTAATGAAGCAGTCGAACTAGCTAAACGATACAGTGAAGAAGAAGGACACAAGTTTATTAATGGTGTTTTACGTCGGGTGACTGAGCAAATGAAGACAAAAATTTAGTAATCCCGCCTTCGCCCAGCGTCTAACCCCATCTCCCAAGCCTCTGCGCCTTTGTTCCAAGCCCCTATATAGCAACTGGTAAATTAAGTAAGGTTCAATGGTTTTTAACTGGTTCCGTCGTAAATTTGATGAATCTGCCACTCCCCAAACGGAGGAACAAAGCGTATCCACTCCTCCACAAGACTCACTTGCACAATCAGCCCCTGACGCAGTAGCAGATGGGCAGCCTCAAGACGCGGCAACTGACTATCTCAGCTTTGCTAAGGCAGCCTACAAAAATATCCAGCAAAAACAGACACAGCTTCCTCTTGAGGAGCAGGGGAGCAAGGAGGCTGGGGAGCAGGGGAGCATAGAAGCACCAGTTGTGTCTGAATTAGCTGCCCAGCCAGCGGTTGAATCAATCGCCCCAGCGCAAGAAACACAACCCCCAGAGGCAGCAACCACCTCCTTGGAGCGGGAAAGCGCACCAGCAGTTGTCAATGAACCAACTGGCGATGAAGCTAGTACAAAGGCTTTGCCAGAACAACAATTCGTTACAGCAGAGAATTCTGAACTAGATACCAGTTTGCTAGGGGTTGAAAGGGCTGGAACCCAAGCCCCTGCTTCTCAAAGTGAGGCGACAACGCCAGTACCATTTTGGGCAAGGGCAGAAGCAGACCGCCAAGCCAGACTCGAAAGGTTGAAGGCAACGGCATTTGAAGTACCAGAACCAGAGGTAGTACAGCCAGCCGCCCCATCTGACGAGCAGAGTGTACCCCAGACAACCCAAATTCCAGGTTTGGCTTTTGATGAAGGGTTTTTGTGGTCAACGGAAATTCTGCAAGCTCAAGGTCGTCGTCCCCACGACGTTTCGATTGAGGAAATTACTTGGCTCAAAAAGCTGCGGCAAGGCTTAGGTAAAACTCGTCGCAACATTGTCAACCAACTCAAGGCAATTGTCGGGCAAGGACCACTCAACTCGACAGCAGTGATGGAGATCGAAGCATTGCTGTTGCAAGCAGACGTGGGTGTAGAAGCAACAGAGTATATCATAAGTGCGCTACAAAATCAACTAAAGAAAGAAGCCCTACCACCAGACGCAGCGATCGCCTACCTGAAAAAAATTCTGCGCGATATGCTAGATCGCCCCCTGCAATCTCATAACGCTACTTTCGCTCCAGAAAAAGATACCTTAAACATTTGGCTAATTACAGGGGTAAATGGCGCAGGTAAAACTACTACTATCGGTAAAATCGCCCATATAGCCCAAAAATCAGGATATAAATGCCTAATTGGGGCTGCTGATACCTTCCGCGCCGCCGCCGTAGAGCAAGTGAAAGTTTGGGGCGCTCGTAGTGGAATCGAAGTCATCGCCAATCCTGGTAAAAATACAGATCCAGCCGCTGTCGTGTTTGATGCGATCGCAGCCGCACAGGCACGGGAAACAGAATTACTCTTGATCGACACCGCAGGGCGACTACAGAACAAGAAGAACTTGATGGACGAACTGGGCAAAATCCGCCGCATCATCGATAAAAAAGCCGCCAATGCCAAAGTTGAATCATTATTGGTTTTAGATGCCACTCTGGGTCAAAACGGACTGCGACAAGCGGAAATTTTTGCCTCTGCTGCCTCTCTCAGCGGCGTTGTCTTAACCAAGCTCGATGGCACAGCCAAAGGTGGTATTGCCCTAGCCATCGTGCAGCAGCTAAATTTACCTATTCGCTTTATTGGCGCTGGTGAAGGCATTGAAGATCTCCGCCCCTTTTCTAGCTACGAATTCGTAGAAGCTTTGTTGAGTACTTAGTAGCTAGCTAGTTAAAATACTGATCTGGGAAATTCAGTAATTTTGTCACAGCAATCTGATTCAGTTTTAAGCTAAGATAACTCAACTTAAAACTGTTAATACTTCTTATGTCTAGTCATTAAGGAGGATGCAAAAGTGAACAATATTACAAGTAAAATCCAAAGTTAAATCTAAATTCTCAAGTAGGGATTTATAAGAAAGAGCCACAGGGGCAATGGTATACAAACTGATAAATTACTTTTTTCACTATCCATTCGCTATAGTTCAAACAAGCTATTGCTTAATTTCTTAGCTGATTGCTACCCTTGTATACTGCCTAACTTGATGGCTCACGACTCACTTTAGTGCAATAACACTTGTGTCTGTGCCTCAACCACCCTTCCAACCTGCTGACCGGAGTAGCCCCTCTGCTACAGATGTTAACCCAGTAGTGGCGCTCAAAGAACTTGTGGCGCGTCTTTATCGGGAACAGAACAAAGTCCAAGACTTGCTCAGTTCTCTAGGATTTGCCCTCCGCAGTTTCAACAACCTAAATCAGTTTCTGGAACTAATTCCGCTGATGGCAACACGGGTGACAGATGCTGACGGTGGCGCTCTGTTTATGTATAAACCGAACGGTCAGGTAAGCTTGGAAAAGCTACACTGCCAAAATATTCACCAGCGTAAGCATATCCGTAAGGCACTAGAGGCAGCAACCAGCGTCGTCACAGCCTCTTTAACTACTGCCCAGATTGTTCCGGCTGGGGCTACTTTGGATGCTCAGGTAAGCCGCTATTTGGGTTCGTCCATTCAATTATTTGGCACGACAATTTTGGTTAAGCAGGCAGAACGAGGAAGGCTTTATGTCTTCAGCAGCGATCCAGAATATACCTGGACGGAAACCAGACAGAAGTTAGTCCGATTAGTAGCGGATCAAACGGCAGTAGCAATTGAAAATGATGAATTGAAAGTAGAACTACGCAAAAAAGAACGTCTAGATCGAGAGTTAGAAATCGGTGCAGAAATTCAACTGCGACTACTGCCGCGTCAATGCCCTAATATACCAGGTGTGGCGATCGCCGCAAAATGTCAGCCAGCAAATCGGGTAGGGGGAGACTACTACGATTTTATTCCCGTTGACCACAATCTAAATCAACTTAACTTCAAAGGTGGAGCAGCCAATCGCTGGGGGTTGGTGATTGGTGATGTGATGGGAAAAGGTGTCCCCGCTGGATTAATTATGACGATGACTAGGGGAATGCTACGGGCAGAGGTGCTAAATGAACACTCTCCAGCTCAGATTCTGCAACACCTAAACCGAGTAATGTATACCGATCTGGAAAATTCCCATCGCTTTGTAACTCTGTTTTACTCAGAATATGATCCCCAGACTCGCAAACTTACTTTTAGTAATGCAGCTCATAATCCACCTTTATTGTGGCAAGCAGCAACAAAATCTGTTAAGCGTTTGGATACGATAGGAATGCTAATCGGATTGGATGCCCAAAGCCACTATGAAGATGCTCAAGTTCAGCTAGAGCCTGGAGATACGATTATTTACTACACAGATGGCTTTACCGATGCTGCTAACCAAAGTGGCGATCGCTTTGACGAAGAAAACTTAATCAATGCCTTCAATTTCGCCTGTCGCCATTGCCCAAATCCACAGGCAATTCTCGACTACCTATTTACTCAAGTCCAAAAGTTTATTGGCTCAACCAATCAAAATCAAGATGACATGACCTTGGTTGTCATGCAAGTCAATTAAGAGTGAGGGGCTAGGGGCTAGGGGCTAGGGGCTAGGGAGAGCAAAAGGGAGCAAAAGGAAGAAAGTGCATTTAAATTTATTGACTTAAAAGGATGAAATATGGTATAAGAGCATATTTTTGTTTACTGCGCTCCCCCAGCCTCCTCAGCTCCCTTTTGCTTTCTCCTAGCCTCTAGCCTCTAGCCTCTAGCCTCTAGCCTCTAGCCTCTAGCCCCTAGCCCCTAGCCCCTAGCCACTGATTTGGCTTTGTGTTAAGACAGTCGTGGAAAACTGATGTTTCCTGCGGTTAAGTTCTTAGCTAACTTTACCTGTGAAGCATATTTTTATTAGGATAACGTGATGGAAGTTGATCCCATGCCAGAAATAAACGTTTGGTTGCCTAGTACGACTTATGATGCATCCCAATTGCTGGGACACTCATCAATCAATTACATAGCAGTAACTCCAACAAGCATCAAAGACCCAGATTTGTTAGGAAATGTGGAAAAATCGTTTAACCACTTTGTTCAAACAGGTCAAGTTTGGGCATTGCTAATTGGGCTAGTTCTAGGATATATGTTTCGGAGTATGACTAGCTACGGGTAATTTTTTCCTATAGTTTCAAAGCTAGCTGGATACTAGATTCCACAAATCTACCCATTGGTGTCATCATCTGTAAAGCAGCAGTCATTGGTAATCAATGGTCAAGAGTACACTGTGGAAATCTAGCAACTTGAGGGTGAAGATTTGAATACACAACCCCCCCAACAACCAGCAGCAATGCCACAACAAACTTGGAGCCAACGATTTGAAACGGCTCTACATCCTGCGATCGCTCGCTTTAATGCCAGTATCAGCTTTGATATTGAATTAATTGAGTATGACATCACTGGCTCACAAGCTCACGCCAAGATGCTTGGTCATACTGGAATTATCCCCAGGTCGGAAGCAAAACAGTTAGTCTCCGGTTTAGAACAAATTCGTCAGGAATACCGTCAAGGACAATTCAATCCAGGTATTGAGGCGGAAGATGTGCATTTTGCCGTAGAGCGACGGCTGACCGAAATTGTCGGTGAGGTAGGTAAAAAGCTACACACTGCGCGATCGCGTAACGATCAAGTTGGTACTGATATCCGACTTTACCTCCGCGACCAAATAGGGGACATTCGCTCTCAAATCAGGGAGTTTCAAACAGTTTTGCTTGATTTAGCAACTCAAAACGTTGAAACTCTCATCCCTGGCTACACCCACTTGCAACGCGCCCAACCCTTGAGTTTAGCTCATCATCTCCTTGCCTACTTCCAAATGCTACAACGGGACTGGGAACGCTTGCAAGATGTTTACTGCCGCGTCAATATATCTCCTTTGGGCAGTGGAGCTTTAGCCGGAACTACCTTTCCGATTGACCGCGATTTCACAAAAAAGGAGTTGAAATTTGACGGCGTTTATGCTAATAGCCTAGATGGAGTAAGCGATCGTGACTTTGGGATCGAATTCCTTTGTGCCGCCAGCTTAATTATGGTTCACCTTTCGCGGCTGTCTGAGGAAGTAATTCTTTGGGCATCAGAGGAATTTGGCTTTGTCCGGCTCAAAGATAGCTGTGCTACAGGCTCCAGCATTATGCCCCAAAAGAAAAACCCCGACGTGCCAGAACTGGTACGGGGCAAAAGTGGACGAGTATTTGGTCATCTCCAGGCATTGCTAGTGCTGATGAAGGGCTTACCCTTGGCATACAACAAAGATCTGCAAGAAGACAAAGAAGCATTATTTGACGCTGTAAAGACAGTTAAGGCAAGCCTTGAGGCTATGACTATTCTGCTACGCGAGGGGCTGGAATTTCGCACCACTCGCTTAGCAGCAGCCGTAGCCGAGGACTTTTCTAATGCTACGGATGTAGCCGACTATTTAGCAGCACGGGGCGTTCCCTTCCGAGAGGCATACAACCTGGTGGGTAAAGTCGTAAAAACTTGCATCGCTGCTGGTAAACTCCTCAAAGATTTAAGCTTGGAGGAATGGAAAGAACTGCATCCGGCATTTGAAGCAGATATATACCAAGCGATCGCACCTGAGCAAGTTGTTTGTGCTCGTAACAGCTACGGTGGTACTGGCTTTGAGCAGGTACGCAAAGCAATCCAAGTTGCCCAGTCTAAACTGAGGGCGTAGGGAAAAGATAAAGGCTAAAGGCAGAAGGTTGAAGGGGAAAGGGAAAAGGGGAAAGACAAGGGGCAAGGGGGCAGGGGGGCTTCGGGTGCAGGGGGGAAATCTATTGTAGTTCTCTCCTGTGCACCTGAAGCTCTCTTCTAACCCCTAGTGCCTAATTAAGACTCACTTGCTGCTCCTTCATCTTCTTCAGCCTGTGGCTGCTGTTGTGTATTCCTTCTCTGGAAACGACCCGTAGTAGTACGTTTACGAAACTTACGGGCGTATGCCTGGTTCCGTAGCGCCTTTTCTTTTTTCGGGTTACGGCGCTTAGCCATGTTCACCTCATTATTTGTAGACAATATAAACACTGCCTCTAGATTCTCTAAAGACAATTAGACTTACCGATATTATTATGCAGTATTCTTCTTTGCAAGTGCGAATTAAGGCAAAAAATGACCCGCAACAAGCCCAAAGGTTTGGGGTTGTTGGGAACAAAATTGCCTTTTCGTCTGGACGCGATATCTCGTGTCTATACTGCTAACAGGTATCTCGTTTTCTGGTAACTGATTTCCCGAGTCCCGACTTGGAGCAAGAATTATATTATACCTGTGGGACAGGATAGTTTGAAATTACACATTGATACAAGTATATTTTGAATGTAGATGATAATATTGATTTAATCTTTGCATATTACCAAAAACTGAGGCGTTTGTAATTTTTGTTACTTATGATTAGTCTTAAATAAGATTAATTACATTTGATTTAAGTTAATAAATACTAATTGACAGTTAAAGAGTGAAAGTTTTCTCCCATGTTGCTACAACTGTCCGGTCTATGCGTGGCTTATGGCGATTTGTCCAAACCGTAATAGGTATTATCTTCCGCCATCCCATTGCTGGCACTAGTATCATTCCAATTTTGCCTGATGGTCGGATTGTCCTGATTCAACGACGGGATAATGGTCTATGGTCGCTACCAGGTGGAATGGTAGACTGGGGCGAAGATATTCCTACTGCTGTCAGAAGAGAATTAGCTGAGGAAACAGGACTGGAATTAGTGAAGATTCGCCGCTTAGTTGGAGTTTATTCAGCCCCAGACCGCGATCCGCGTATCCATTCTATTTGTATTGTAGTTGAAGCAGAAGTTCAAGGCAGGATGAAAATTCACGATCAGCTGGAAGTGAAGGAAGTCGGGGCGTTTTCCCCCTCCTCTCTGCCTCCTGGTAAGTTGGCTCACGATCACACTCGGCAATTGCAAGATTATTTTGCTGGGTTGACGACTTTGGCTTAACCAGGAAGAACTCGACAAGTTAAGCAGCAGATAGTGGAGATGACGCTCAATGGGAGTGGGGTGAGAGATATTGCACTCGTGTTGGATGTTAGTCCCACCACCGTGATTCAAGAATTAAAAAAAAATTGCACACCTCAAACCAGTCAATCAGAAACTATTGTGATGGCTAAAACCTCACAGTAGTGTGGAGGTAGAGATTGTCCGAGTTGAAGAGCCTGTTGAGGCTGGAATTGAGGAATCTGAGGAGCGATCAAATGTGGAGTTATGTGGGTAAAAAGACCAACCCCAGATGGCTCTGGGATGCGATTGACCGCCCCACAAGTCAGGTACTAGCTTATGTGTTTGGTCGCCGCAAAGACAAGGTGTTTCTCCAACTGGGGAAGCTACTCGAACCGTTTGGGATTAAACGATACTGTACAGATGGCTGGGGAGCTTGTGCGAGGGGCATTTAGCAACACAGATGCACGAAGTAGGCAAGCGCAAAACGCAAACAATTGAACGAAAGCATCTGAGGTTAAGGACAACAATCAAGCGATTAACCCGCAAGACGATTTGCTTTTCTAAGACGGAGCTTATGCATGATTTGGTGATTGGTCTATTCATCAATCGCGCTTGAGTTTGGTCTACTGATTTGAGTCTTAAACCACTCATCTAGAACACTACCAAATATATATAAAGTTAACTCGATGTCGTAGGAACAACCGAAATTTCACCAACAGGTTTAGTGAGTGAAAAATAATGATTCAGTAGAAATAAATAGGCAAGTTAAATATTTTTAAAGGGTGTCTAATATCAGATAAAATACTGAAAACAAATAAAAATAAAAATGGGAAACCAGTTACCAGTTACAAGTTACAGCTAACAGCTAACAGCTAATAGGTAAATGTTTAGCTCAATTGTTCACAGCAGAAAGTTGTTGCAGGAAAAACTCTTCTAGGGATGGGCGGGCTAAGTTCATGGCAATGATTTGACCACCCATTAAGCGTAGATTTGCCATAAAATCATAGGGTTCACCTAAGATTTCACCTTGCCAAACGCCATCAGCCTCTAATTTAAGATTGGATACCCATTTGTTAAGTAATTCTATGTCACCGCCTTTGGCTTTGATGTGATAACTGTTATTGGTTCCTAGCAATTCATCGAGAGAACCGCTGCAAATCAACTCGCCAGAAGCGAGAATGGCAATGCGATCGCAAATTTGTTCTACCTCTGACAAGACGTGGCTATTGAAGAAAATTGTCTTGCCTTGTTCTTTGAGCGAGAGAATAATCTGCCGCATCTGGTAACGTCCTACCGGATCTAAACCAGACATTGGTTCATCCAAAAAAACTAATTTTGGATCGTTAATTAAAGCTTGCGCCATCCCAACTCTTTGTAACATTCCTTTGGAATACTGACGCAACTGCTTTTTGCGAGCTGCTAGCAGGGGTAATCCAACTAATTCGAGCAACTGAGGAATTCGCCCCCGCTGTACTTTAGCAGGGATTTGGAATAATCCTGCACTCATCTGCAAGAATTCCCAACCTGTTAAGTAGTCGTAGTAATAGGCGTTTTCAGGCAAATAGCCGATATATTGCTTAACAGTGCGATCGCCCAAAGGATGTCCCAACAATAAACCATCCCCAGAGGTAGGGCGGATAATTCCTAACAGAAGCTTCAACAGCGTAGTTTTTCCGGCTCCATTTGGTCCCAATAGACCAAAAGTTTCGCCTGGGTAAACGGTGAGCGAACAGCTTTTGAGAGAGGTAATTTTTTGATTTAGCCAAAAGCCAGTTCGATAGACTTTCCGCAATTGGGAAGTCTGGATGATCGGTTGACGATCTTGGAAATTGGACTCAAAAGTAGGCTCGTCTCCTGCAACAGGCTTCATGTCAGTTTAAGTTACCTTTTCTCGACACCATAGTGTCAACTGATATTATGGCTCATAACATTTTGGATTTTTGATTTTGGATTTTGGATTGTCAAATTAATGCCCCAAGGTGATTTGCAGGGTTTTAGGTGCAAGATTATAGAAGAGATAGTTAAAAAACTTTACTTTTGAGGAAACTCATGGAGCGCTCAAAACTAGTTGCGATTATTACAGGTGCAATTTCAATCATTCTGGCGATCGCCTATTTATTAATTGTCCAGATCTTGGACTTTCGCGGCGAGATGCTACCAGCACCTCAAAGTCAGATGCTGCAATCAACCCTCGTGATTGCCCAAATCTTGCCTCACCATTAAGACGTAGGAGCGGGTTTTACCGACATACTTGTTGTGGCAGATATTTTAGAACAACCCGCCCCTACTTCACTGCGGATAATTTTCAGCTAAAAATTTCTCAGCTTGGGCGCGATCGCTAATTATCCCATCCAGTTTTGCCGCCAACAGATGCTCTAAAATTTGCTTATACAGTGGTCCTGGTTTATATCCCAGTTTCTTCAGGTCATTACCATTCAATGGCGGTTGAACATTAGCCCAAATCGTCAAATATCGCCAAATCTGAGAACGGATGGAACGGGGACTTTGCAGAGCAATCAAAATCAACATGGGCAAGTCGTATTGACGCAACACCTGCACCACTTGACTTGGCTTATGAAACGAAGGTAATAATGATACCACATGAGTGCTTGAACAGTCAAGAGTGCACAACCGCTTGATACTATCATCCGGAAGCTGTAGATTTTCTGCTACCTTACCCCGATATTCTGGTGCTAAATGACCAATAATCACCTCTAACCGCAGCAACCAGGGAGGAGTGGCGAGTAAATTCTGACTACTGGCTTCTGTCTCCTGACTTCTATCTCCTTGCCAAAGCCGTAAACAACGCTCTAGTAAACGTAGCTGTCGCCAGAGATTTTGATCTAAATCTAGGGTGGGATGGATGCACTGGAGTGCGCCTAAGTCTGCTAGGAGGCGCAAAGCTGCTTTCCAGTAAGGCGCTTGCAGTATGTATTTTAGTTCACTTTTGAGGCGAGTTTGAAGTGCTGGAGCTTTGCTATTTTCTGCCCCAGTGCGATCGTAAACTCCACTATTGATCGCATAGCGGATATACTGTTCTGTTTGAGGTGCGATCGCAAACCCCAGGCGCACAGCAAACCGAACAGCGCGATAAATTCGTGTGGGATCTTCGATAAAGCTATTGGCGTGTAAAACCCGAATTTGTTTAGCTTGTAAGTCCAGTAAACCGCCAAAGAAATCTAACATTTCTCCCGCTCGTGGCTTCGTTAGCCGCACCGCTAGGGCATTAATGGTAAAATCTCGTCGATAGAGGTCTTGGCGAATTGAGCTAGCTTCAACTTCAGGGTTAGCAGCTGGATAAGGATAAAATTCTGTCCGAGCAGTGGCAATATCTACCCAAAGAGAGTTGAAATCTGGGTCTTTATGCCACAAAAGAGCGGCTGTTTGAAAAGCGCCATGAATTTCTAACCTTGCTTCTGGGTAGCTTTGCTGTAAGGATCTGGCTAGTTCCACTCCCGCGCCAACATCGGCTGAGGCATGAAAGCCATCTACTACTAAGTCAATATCTTGAAGAATCAGCGGTTGCTCGCCTCGATCTTTTGCCAGCAGCAAGTCTCGCACTCCTCCCCCAACTAGATAAAGATGCCAGCCTCTTTGTTCGGCTTGGGATGAGGCTTGGGAAAGTAATTCCCAAAAGGGCTTTGCGAGGCGATCGCGCAGTAGAGTAAGGGGTGAGAGGTGAGGGGTGAGGGGTGACGGAACAAGAGTTTTCCTCCTGACTCCTGACTCCTGACTCCTGTCTTCTGACTCCTGACTCCTGACTTGTGATTGATGCAATTCCCTTAGCACATCGGTGCGAGCTACAATTCCAACTAACTGCCCCCGCTCCAAAACTGGTATGCGACCGATATCATATGTCACCATCAGCGACTGAATTTCTGGCAAGGTCGTCTCCGGGGTAATTGTCTTGACATTTGTTGTCATGTAACCCTTTACGGGTGCGTGGCTAAAACCGTGATGCAGGGCAATATCAATATCTCGTCGAGAAATAATACCCACTAATTGTCCAGTCGCATCGACTACAGACAAGCCAGAGTGACCATAACGTAAAAGAATGCGCTGTGCTTCCTCAATTGTAGTTTCAGGGCGAATTGTGCGGACTGGGGATGACATTAAATCTCTGGCGGTTGGCGGTTGGGGAATACTCGCTTTAAGTTGGTCAACTAGTTGTTGTAAGGTGGCATCCGCATCTACATGGCGTAGAGATACAGATGCAGCCATTGAATGTCCCCCACCACCAAGCGATTGGAACAATTGATTCAAATCGGTTTTGGGAATTTGCGATCGCCCAATTATAGTTAAGCGTTCATCTCCTGTTTCCCCTAGCGGATATCTAGCTGCCAATAGCAGTGCATCACTTTCTGTTAACTCAATTAACCGTGAGGTAAGAGTAGATAAACCTGACACATAGCCGTCTGTAACGAGCAATACCTGGGAAACTTTGTAACCGCGTAAACTTTCCGATTGTAGGTTATCCAGTGCCTGTGATAATAGATCCTGTAATTGGGGAGAGAAACCAGGGTCAACATACTGGGCAATTACACGCAAGCTTGCTCCTTGCTGCATTAGCCACGCCAAGGCTAAGGCATCTCTTACTGTTGAGGATTCAAATGTTAAAGAACCCGTATCAACATGAATTCCCAGCGCCATTACCGTTGCTTCGGCTGGAGTGAGATTAACTTGCAATTGTTGCAATTGCTCGACAATCAAAGTGGTGGTAGCGCCAACAGCGGCAATGTGAGTTTGAGTAGCTGGGATATCGCTAGCTATATTTAAGTGATGGTCATAAACGATAATTTTCTCTACTTGGGGTAAATCTAACCACTGCGCTGCTCCATCCAAGCGATCGCGCTTTTGCGTATCTACCACAGCCAACGTGCGAATTTGTTCCCAGTTAACAGCCCTTCTTTCAATCAGTGCATACTCATCCCGATGCAAAGCCAAAAAATCCTTAACAGCCGGATGGGAACCACCACTTAGCACAATATGCGCTCCAGGTAACAGCCGTGTCAACCCTACTGCTGCGCCCAGTGAGTCAAAATCTGCGGTTGTATGACACAATATTAAATCCATCGGTCATTGGTCATTGGTCATTGGTCATTGGTCATTGGTCATTGGTCATTGGTCATTGGTCAT
>CAXTYC010000012.1:94231-125669 GCA_964248365.1 uncultured Chroococcidiopsis sp.
TGGTTTTGAGCAAAGGACAAAGGACAAAGGACAAAGGACTACTTTCTATAGTGGGGCAATTTCTGATAGCTTACAATTAGGCAGTTGTGTAAAAATATCAAGCTTAACGCTCGACGGTTTTTTATCTGCTTTTTTGCTGTGTTGAGAGAAGCACCAATGTTTATAATATTTCAATTAGCCATAGTAGCTCTGGTCTTGTTGTCATTTGCTCTGATCATCGGCGTTCCGGTTGCCTATGCCAGTCCTCAGTATTGGGATGAATCTAAAAGATTGCTCTGGATTGGTTCTATTGCCTGGTTTGGTCTTGTGTTTTTGATTGGTGCGTTAAACTTTTTAGTAGTCTAAAGTGCCTGCTATCAATTCAGTTACCAGCAACCCAGTTACCAGTGAAAAGTAGAAAGTGTGAAAAGTAGATTGTATTTCAAAAATACTCGTTTTTACTTTCTACTATTTACCTTACCCACGTTGGTAACTGGGTTTCTGGAAAGGTAACTGATAACTGGTAACTGATAACTGGTCACTGGTAACTGATAACTGGTCACTGTTTAAGCCAGCAAGCACCAAATAATTTTTGTGTAGGGGCGTTGGCATCAACGCCCCTATGTTATTGTGAGTTGAGAGGAGCGATTAAAAATAGCAATGGCAGTTTTCGAGGGAACTTTTACTCAAACAGAGCCTTTACGGTTTGCTATAGTCATTGCTCGGTTCAATGATCTTGTGATTGGCAAACTGTTAGAAGGTTGTCAAGATTGTCTGAAACGTCACGGTATCGATGCCAATCCTCACGGTGCTCAGGTGGACTACTTTTATGTACCAGGAAGCTTTGAAATACCAGTAGTAGCTCGACAACTGGCGCTGACACATCACTATGATGCCGTAATTTGTCTAGGCGCAGTGATTCGAGGTCAAACTCCTCATTTTGATATGGTAGCAGGTGAGGTATCTAAGGGAATCGCGGCAGCTGGGTTTCAAACCGGAGTGCCAGTAATTTTTGGCGTTTTGACTGTAGATACTATGCAGCAAGCTCTGGAAAGAGCAGGCATTAAAAGCAATCTAGGCTGGGAGTATGCGATGAACGCTATAGAAATGGCTAGCCTGATGCGTCAATTGCGCTCAAGTGTTACCTTGGAAACCTACGGCAATAATTCCCAGTCTCTACCCGCCTCCTTGAAAAGCGCTGTAGCTGGTGAGTTGCCTGTCACGGCTGAAGAAATGGGGTAGACAATTATCTATTAGCTATTAGCTTTTAGCTTTTACTGGTAATTGGTAATTGGTAGTTGGTAACTGATAACTGATAAGTGATAACTGATAAGTGATAACTGGGTTTCTGGTAACTGATAACTGATTTAGGGGTTGACAAAAACAGGTTAGTATGAGATATTAATAAATACACAGAAAGTGCGGGTATAGCTCAGTGGTAGAGCGTCACCTTGCCAAGGTGAATGTCGCGCGTTCGAATCGCGTTACCCGCTTGTTATTTAATCTTCAGAAGCACTAAGCACTGATTTATTGTTGAGCTTACTTTTTACCCTTGTTTCCTCTGTGCAAATTATTGTGCTTTAAATTTACAAAGCAATAATGAAAACCAGATATCCACCAATACAGAAATCTGGTTAAGCAGTAACTGAAAATTACTTGTTCAAGAAACTTTTTATCAGCTAACAGTGAAAGCAACGAACATTAAACCTGCAAGTAATACGACAGCAGCAACACCCCCAATGATGTAGTTTCGCTGTTGTGCTTGGCTGGGTGGATCTGCTTGATAAACCTTGGGTTCTACAGCAAAGTTATTTAAACGACCGCCTTCTTCGTTGGTATAGGGCATTAATCCAATCCTTGATATTTTTGTTTTGCTTAACTGTAATCAAAACTAGTATATCTACTATCTGCCTTTGGTTACAAATCTTTACAAAAAATTAGGGGGCAGAACAGAGCTGAGGAAGCTGAGGGAGCTGAGGGAGCTGAGGGAGATAAATTTCTGGTTCCTCTAGTTCCTCTGGTTCCTCTAGCCCCTAGTTCCTCTAGCCCCTAAAATTAGAGCGAAACAGGGTGTGGGGCGATCGCACCGCTTGTTACATCATTCTGGCGTAATTCCCCATTGAGACTGTGTACTCGTACAGCATTAGGATCATTAGCCCAGAGAATTAACCTTGGCTCATAAGGACTAGACAAGTACTTGTGTTTTGGCAACACACGTAGAGACAAGCCCTGCAAACCAGAGTAAGTGTAGGTGATGTTAGCTGTGTAAATGGTATGACCAGAGTTATCCTTACCCTGGCATTCCATCACAACTGGAACACCGTTGACAATTTCCCCACTAGCATCAACAGAACCCTGGTAAAGTTCTACTTGCACATCATTTGGGGTGAGAGTTGCCAAATCAATTTTGGCTTTGACAGTAATATCTTGGTTAACTAGAATCTCAGATGGTTCAGAGATATCAATTTCTTCAACCTTAATATAGTTCCAGTGCTGAACCAGATTTGCTTTCCATTGAGCTAATTCCTTAGCTGGGGCATAATGATTGGCAGTTAAAGAGTGATAGCGATCGCTTGCTGGGAAATAACCGCGCAAGGCATATTCACTTACCATCCGAGATGTATTAAAAAACGGACAGTTTAACCGGATCGCATCCTTCATTTTGGCAATCCAACGGCGGGGTAAAGCATCATCATCCCGCTCGTAGAACAAAGGCACGACTTCCTGTTCGATCAAGTCGTATAGGGCGTTCGCCTCGATCTGATCTTGGTAACTGGGGTCATCATAAACTTCCCCATGTCCAATAGCCCAGCCAGTGTGAACATAATCCGCCTCATCCCACCAGCCATCTAAAACACTCAAATTGAGCAAGCCATTCATCGCCGCCTTCATCCCGCTCGTTCCAGAAGCCTCACGAGGACGACGAGGCGTGTTGAGCCACACATCGCAACCTGCGACTAACAGACGAGCTACATGAATATCGTAGTTGGGAACAAATACTACCTGCTTTTCTAGTCCTTGTTCCCGAATGAAGCGGTTAATTTCCCGAATAAGTTCCTTGCCTGGAATATCTTTAGGATGGGCTTTACCAGAGATCACAAATTGTACCTTGCGGTTTCTATTCCCCAAGATCTGCTTGATTCTTTCTACATCGCGCATCCACAATGTTGCCCGCTTGTAAGTGGCAAAGCGACGAGCAAAACCAATAGTAAAAGCATAGGGATCGAGGACTTCTTGTGCCTGGGCAATTTCCGCAGGAGAAGCACCGCGATCGCGTAAATGTTTCACTAGATGCTCTCGCACATATACAATCATATCCAAGCGACAACGCTCATGATTGCGCCATAATTCCTCATCGGGAATTGCATCCATTCGTTCCCATAACTGGTTTTCCTTTGGGGCTGAAGACCAATTTGGTCCCAGATAGCGATCGTACAATTCCTGTGTCGCTTTAGCTACACAACTACGGGCATGAACACCATTAGTAATTGCTGTGATTGGCACTTCCTGTTCTGGCAGGTTCTGCCACAGCCCTTGAAACATATCCCGTGATACAACACCGTGCAGCTGGGCAACACCATTAGCAAACGTTGCCATTTTTAGTGCTAGCACCGCCATACTGAAAGGCGCACTTAAATCACCTGTTTTTTCCCGCCCTAGTCCGAGAAATTCATCTCTAGACAAGCCAAAAATGTCTGCATAGTAACCCAAATAGTACAAAACTTTATCTGGGGGAAATAGGTCAATTCCTGCGGGGACGGGTGTATGGGTAGTGAACAGATTACTTGAAGCAACTACTTGTCTAGCAGAGGGAAAATTCAAACCCTCCTCTTGCATTAACATCCGAATACGTTCGAGCGCTAAAAACGCCGCGTGTCCTTCGTTCATGTGATACGCTGTTACCTTCAATCCCAGCGCTTTGAGCATTTTCAATCCACCAATTCCCAGCATAATTTCCTGGTGGATACGCATATCAATATCACCACCATAAAGCTGGTCTGTGATATTGTGGTCGTAAGGATTGTTGGGTTCAATGTTGGTATCGAGCATATAGAGCGACACCGTTCCCACCTGCACCCGCCACACTCTAGCATAGACAGTGCGACCTGGATATTCTACGCCAATCCTTAGCTCGGAGCCATCAGTATTGCGCTCTAGGTGCAGCGGCATATTATAGAAATCGTTAATCGGGTAGCGTTCCTGCTGCCAACCATCAGCATTGAGATATTGGGCAAAATAACCTTGCTGGTAAAGTAAGCCCACACCAACCAGCGGTAGCCCTAAATCACTAGCAGATTTGAGGTGATCTCCTGCCAAAACACCCAAACCACCAGAATAGATGGGCAAGCAATCTACCAAACCAAACTCAGCCGAAAAATAAGCGTAACACTCTTGTCCTTTGTCATTTGTCCTTTGTCCTTTGTCATCTGACGAATGACTAATGACAAATGACGAATGACTAGTTCTGTGCTTTTCATACCAAGTGCGCTCTTGTAGGTAGTCATCTAATTGACGAGCTGCTCTATCCATTTGAGCTAGAAAGCCTTCGTCTTCGACAACTTCCTGTAGTCGCGTTTGACTGATGAAACCGAGCATCAAGACGGGGTTGTGACGGCTGGATTCCCATAAGTCAGGATCTAGACGGCGAAACAAGTCTTTTGTTTCGACATTCCAGTCCCAGTGCAGGTTATAGGCTAACCGCCGTAGGGGTTCGAGTCGCGGTGGTAAGGAAGGAGAAACGTTGAATGTACGAATTGGTTGCATGAAGTGCGTAGTATTTTTAGATCTAGTAGGGGCTGGTTTTTCAAGATTGTCTGGTTCCCAAACATATATCGATTAAACCCGTCCCTACCTCGTTATTGTTGACTCCTTTATGCCTTATTATTAGCAACTTGTGATACTTTTTGAACTCAAAGGCGATCGCCTTGTCTCAAACTGGCGACTCTTAGGGGCTGCATTTTGCCGCTGTTAACTGACTATCCACACTTTTTCCACCTGGTAAAATTCCCAGACGATTAGAACAAATGTGCTTCGCGCACTTGCTACTACACTAACGGTGTACCACGCGCAACTGTTTCCTCTTCACCCGTTTTACGGGCAAAAAATTGGCTAATCCATTTTGTCACCATGTGAGACAACAATCCCAAGGGACCTGCAAACAAACACAGTGCGAGAGAGTGAATTGTCCAGATTCCCTTACTTTGTCCTTGCCAATATATCCAGCGACCGACAAATAAATCCATCACCAGATAATGAATCCATCCCGTCGCCATTACTTTTTCGTCGGCAAAAGCGCGGGCGATATCTGCCAATTGGGGACTTGACAAAGCCTGGGCATTTTCTGGGGTAATGCTGCTGACGAATAAATACAAGTACAAACTCGCCAACACCACATAGGGAATATATGATTCCATTACCCGCCGTGTGACTCCCCAATTCGGCAGCAGAATCATCAATGCCCAAAAGGGTAGAACAAACAAATTAGCACCATTGAATAGCAAAGCGATCGCCATAGCTGCAAATAAAATATGTAGTAACGGCTTTTTGTCTATATAATACTAGCTGGGTAAAGATACTAACTGTGACTCAATTGCAGATGGATTGAGATTTTGACCGATAAATACTAACCGAGTTTGCTTTGCTTCATCTGGTTGCCAGGGGCGATCATAAAATTGATCGAAGCGTGTACCTACGCCTTGCAATACCAGCCGCATAGATTTGTTAGGCACAGCTACAAACCCCTTAATTCGATATATATCTTGTTCCTGTGCTAGGACTTGCAATTGCTTTTGCAAAGCATTCGGTTCAAAGGTGCGGTTTAAAATCAGGTGAGTTGAGGTAATATCCTCGTCGTGATCGTGATCTTCTTCTGTGTCGTGATGACTGGGACGGCTGTCTAAATTATCCTCAACTGCGGCTTGAAAACCTAATAAGATAGATGGATCAAGTTTACCGCGATCGCTTGCTACCATCTTCACCACTGGGGGCAGTTCTTTTTCAATCAACTCTACAACAGTAGCTTGTGTTGTCTGGTCAACTAAATCAGTTTTATTCAACACTATCAAATCAGCACAAGCTAGCTGATCTTCAAACAATTCCTGCAAAGGTGTCTCATGCTCTAGACTCTCATCTGCTTGCCGCGCGATCTCCACTGCCTCTGGATCACTAGCAAATGTCCCAGCTGCTACCGCCGCACAATCCACGACGGTAATTACAGCATCCACTGTCGCCGCATTGCGAATTTCATGCCAACGAAAAGCCTTCACCAGTGGCTTAGGCAAAGCAAGCCCAGATGTTTCAATCAAAATGCAATCTATGCTATCTCGCCGCTTCAGCAACTCCTGCATCGTGGGCAGAAATTCTTCTTGCACTGTGCAGCACAGACAACCATTGGTCAATTCAACGATTTCAGGCACGAAGCTAGAGGCTTGAGGCTCATCAGAAGGCGATCTGCGATCTGCGATCTGCGAGAGGTTGGATTTTTCGTTTGTTTCCAGATTTGTGCTATCAGTAGACGTTTTTTCCTCGTGCCTCGCGCCTCGTGCCTCGTGCCTCGTACCGCTTGCAGATCGCCCCTTGCCTGTTGCATCATCTGGGCAAATTTGACAAGAACGGAGTAATTCACCATCAATCCCCAGTTCTCCAAACTCATTAACTAAAACAGCAATGCGTCGTCCCTGGTTATTTTGTAGGATATGACGAATCAGGGTAGTTTTACCACTGCCTAAAAATCCAGTAATAACTGTAACGGGAATTTTTGTAGCCATTCTTTTGTAATTGGTAATTGGTAGTTGGTAGTTGGTAGTTGGTAACTAGTAACTGGTAACTGATAACTGGTAACTGGTAACTGATAACTGATAATTGGTAACTGCCCATGCAAGCTGACAATCCTGAAGAATTGATGACCGCACCATCACCAATCCCCCAGGATTGTAAGAATTTATTGTTATTTTTCAAGCTTGGCGGCAGGTTCCGGTGATAAATGACAAATGACGAATGACAGCTAAAAGCTACTCGCGCTCTCGCTAAAAGCTATTAATCTGCAGTTGCCAGTTCAGTGCTACCACGAGAGCGCCGACGAGTCAAGGTGTTAAATAGCATCTGACCGATCGCTTTGATTAAATTGCCTTCTAACTCTTGGAATAACTTCATATTCATACCAAAAGCGGCATTTGCCTCATCAACAATCCGATGTGCTGTCGCCTCATCAATGGGCAATTCATCCAGCCTTGCCCGATAGGTTGCTTTAAACTGCTTTTCATCGGGAATTTCTTCAAATTCATAAAAAGCAGTGCCTTCTCCATCTGAAAGGTTCATTGCTCTTTGAGCAATGCCTTTCAGAATTTGTCCGCCCGATAAATCACCCATATAGCGAGTATACAAGTGAGCAATCAACAGTTCAGGTTCGGAATTTGACACTTCCCGAATTCGCTGTACATAAGCCTCGCCTGCTGGGGAAAGGGCGACTTGCTCTCGCCACCCAGAGCCAAAGTAATACTTCAGATCTTGTTCCAGGCTGCGCTGGCGATTTAGCTGTTGGAAGTAAACTTTTGATAGGATTGGGTGCTCCCGATGCCGCTCCATTTCTTCTTCCATTGCACAGTAGACGAAGTAGAGATTGCCGACGAGCTTACGGTAAGAAGTTTTCTCAACTACTCCTTTTAAAAAGCACTTGACAAAACCCACGTTTTCTGCCATCGTGTGTGCCTTTTTTGTCCCCTCACGCAAAAGAGTTGCTAGATTGCTGCTCATGCTAAATTTCTCAAGTTAAAATTAACGGTCTATCAGCCAGAACACAGAGCAAAATAAAAATTGCACCTAAATCGTTACATTAGACTGAATTGATGAGAAAATTTGTTAAAAATTCTAAAGTAGTGGAACCAGTGGAACCAGTGGAACCAGGTGCTAGAGAATGGATAGGTGGTATGTGGTAGGTAAGATTCACCATCACACCCGATCACCCTGTCTCCCCATCAGCCTTTACGAGAAAAATTAAATGTCTAGTAGCGTATCTGCCGCATGGCTGTATGAACATTTGGAAGATGCTCAGATAGCGATCGCCGATTGTCGTTTTTCCTTGAGTGAACCCCTACTCGGTCGGCAACAGTATCAAACAAGTCACATCCCAGGTGCATACTACCTAGATTTAAATCAGGATCTCTCCAGTCCGGTAGGTAAGCATGGGGGGCGGCATCCCTTACCCACACCAACCGATTTAGCTGATAAATTGTCGGCAATGGGGGTAAATTCCCAAACATTAGTTGTTGCTTACGATGACTCCCGCTTTGCCTTTGCTGCTCGTCTGTGGTGGTTATTGCGTTACATGGGACATCAGCGAGTAGCTGTCTTAGATGGAGGTTTCCAAGCTTGGGTAAAAGCGGGTTTACCAGTCACAGATATAATTCCCCCACCAAGACAAGGTAATTTTGTGCCGCATCTGGAAGCATCACGGCTAGTAGACATAGAAATCGTGAAAGCTCGTAAAGACATACCCCATGTGGCGCTAGTAGATTCGCGCGAGAGCGATCGCTATCGAGGTGAGCGAGAACCAATAGATCCTATTGCTGGACATATTCCAGGTGCAGTTAATTATCCCTGGCAAGAGGTTACTGATACTCAAGGCTACCTGAAATCTAGCGCCGAGCAACGCGATCGCTGGCAAAATCTAGAACAAGCCGAGGAAATTTTAGTCTATTGCGGTTCTGGTGTTACAGCCTGCGTCAACTTACTATCTTTAGAAATGGCTGGGATTGACACAGGTAAACTTTATGCTGGAAGCTGGAGCGATTGGTGTTCTTATCTAGGGGCTAGAGGCTAGGGGCAAAGGGGCTAGGGGCGAGAAAAGTGTGAAGTGTGAAGTGTGAAGGTAGAAGGTAGAAGTATGTAGGCAAAGCCGCACCCGTTGGGTAGTGTGAAATTTCAACCTTTATCCTTTACCCTTTATCCTTTACCCTTTCAACAGTTACCAATTACCAAAGCTCAAAACCTACCCAATTCGACTGTATAGCTAATACTTAAAAACAGGTTATCAAAATCAATATTTGGATCAGAAGAACCACCAAAACTGACACCACCTTGAAGATTTATCTGACTGTCATGGGATGTAGCATAAGTTAAGCTGCCCAGAATTAAATGATAGTTATCATTGCGATCGCGCTGCGTAAAATTTGAGGCGGCAAACTGATAGCCAAGACCAATCTGAAGGCGTGGTTTTACATAGTAAACCAAATCGGCTGACAAAGAATTGATTACTCGACTGCGACTATCTGGATCGGCAAATCCCAGTTGAAATTCGTAGAGAGAATTTAACCATAAATTATTACTGATTTTATCTTGCCTCTGAAGGGCTAAGCGTAAGGCATTCTCATTGAGAAAGCGATCGCCTGTTTTGGCAATAAATAATTCTTGATTGTTCCAACCAATTTCACCAAACATTTCTGGTGTTAGCTGGTGACGCAACCCTGCTCTAAGTCTTAATAGATTGTAATTAGCGTTAGAATGCTCGACATAACGAATTATTTTACCATCAATTGCCGTTATCAAACTAGTTTTATTTCCTAATTTTGGGGCAACAAAAAGCGTTAAATTAGATGAAAATAAACCATCTTCAACCGGATCAACTAGGAAAAATATATTATTTGATTGAAAATATCCAACTTGCCCTATTAAATGCCCAATTGGTTGATAGGGTGGAGACTGTAATTTTTGCTTCTGCACTCGCAGAGTTCCTAATTCTGGATCTCCATCTTTCTTGTGTACATCTACTTTTTCCTCTTTTGCCTCCAACTGTGTTTTAGGTATTGTCTGAGCCAGTAGTAGACAGTAGCGAGAGGCTAGGGAATTTTGGATTTTAGATTTTGGATTTTGGATTAAATTTTCTCCCCAGATCCCCAGATCCCCTCTTCCTCCCAACCCCACGAAGTGGGGACCCCGAAGCCCCCCTGTCCCCAGTTCCGAAGGAACCGAGTCTCCCGATTCCCCCCAGATCCCCTGCTTCCCCAGCTCCCCCTGCTCTCTTTGCTTAGAGGTGGCTGCAATTGTTGCCCTGTGTTCAAAAAAAAATCCGACTATGCTACTTGCAGTGCATAAAATCAACAGCCCGCTTGCAAAAGACACTCTTTTAGTAAAGGTAGAGAACTCTTGAAAAGGATTCTCCCTTGTTGCTTTGACGAAAAATCTATTTTGCAAGAAGTCTAGTCTTTGGATATGCTGGTCAATAATATTAGCTTGAACTTTAAAATTAGTCACACTGGATAGAAAAATATATAATCTTATTGAATGAGTTGCAAAAGTTCACCTAGTAATAAGAATTTATTAGGTACGCCTTCCGCAAACATAGACTAATTCAGGAAGTAGCAATTCCATATCCGCAAAACTACGGTATTATGAAGCGTTGATAAGGATGTGCGGATTCGGGTAGATTTTAATCAAACAATTAAAGTTCTTTTGCAAAGAATCGAGATCTTTGTGCAGCTCCCGCTTTTAAATGGGCATACTAGAATTGTTAATTGTTAATGGCTGATTGTTCATTGCAATTAGCTATTAACCATCAACCATTAGCCAAATGTGTCGCCGATTCGTTGTATTCATCACCTTTATTCTCTGGAGTACTACAACACTGCCTCTACCAAAGTCGGCTAGTGCTGAAACTGCTTTAAATCGGGCTATTGTGCAAAGCTTACGCAACTTGGCGCAACTGATGCCACAAAATCGCTCCCCCCATCCGGCGCGGGTATCAGATGCCATGACACCAGGGGATGCATTGTCTACTGGTCGCTCTTCTTTGGCAGAATTGCGCTTCAACGACGGCTCTTTGGCAAGAGTTGGCGAACAAGCGATATTTCGATTTGTCAAGAAGACACGTAACTTTCAATTGTCAAACGGAACTTTACTGCTGCTAATTCCCCCAGGTAGGGGACAAACAGACGTGTGGACACCTAATGCAACAGCAGCAATTCGCGGCTCAGCATTATTCATACGTTACATTCCTGAAACTGCAACTACTGTTGTGGGAGCATTAACCAATAGCAAAATCGAGGTATCTAACCCAAAAGCTTCCCAGCGTCAGGTATTGCAAGCAGGTCAAATGGCAGTTGTCGTCAAAGACACAATTGAAGGGCTATACAACTTCGATCTCAAAACTTTTTATCAAACCAGCGATTTAGTACAGGGACTGGATCTAAATAAGAAAAGTGGTAAAGCTAGTTTAGATCCAGCGATCGCCTCTGTGCAAGCTGAAACTGCCACAGCCTTGGCTGCACAACCAGCTCTAACTGACGCAGGAGTAATTGTTAATCCAACTTTTGTCAGCCGTCCAGAAAACAATCAAACTCAACAGCCGAATTTAAATCTATCGCAAGACAGCCAAAATCCTTTTAATAACAATTTTGATTCTATTAATGAGTTTTTAGAGAACTCAGAAGTTATTTCAAATCCAGATAATTCCCCATTATTGCCTACCAAGGCTGAACCCTCGATTAGTGTTCCACCGCAAAGCGGCTTTCCAACTCCATCTGAAGTTAATAATGGGGGTTCTACAAATGAGTCGGGTGTGAACAATGGTGGTTCCTTTAATGGCATACAACAGCCAAACGGGGGTAACAACTCAATTGGCGAAGGTGTTGGTGGTCGAGTTGAAAGTAACCCTGCTAACAGCAGTGGGAATGCGATCGGCGGTGGTGTAGGTGGAGGGGTGGGAAATAACCCAGGTAGCGGTAATGGGATCGGCGGTGGTGTAAGTGGAGGGGTGGGAAATAACCCAGGTAGCGGTAATGCGATCGGCGGCGGTGTAGGTGGAGGGGTGGGAAATAACCCAGGTAGCGGTAATGGGATCGGCGGTGGTGTAGGTGGAGGGGTGGAAAATAACCCAGGTAATAATGGCAATAATAATGGAGTTGGTCAAGGTGTAGGTGGTGGACGTGAAGATAATCGCGGCAATGGCAATGGCAATAATAATGGAGTTGGTCAAGGTGTAGGTGGTGGACGTGAAAATAATCGTGGTAACGGCAATGGCAACAATCGACGTTAATACTAGCTGGCGCGCTGTTAGCTGGCGCGCTGTTATTAGTTTGTTTATTTGTATAGCAATCCGCGCATCATTGGTGAATAGTAGATGAAGGGGTTTGCCACCCATGCCCACCATGATCAAATTTGGTGGGCATGGGTGGCATACTAATCGCTAAAAGCTAATTGCTAAAAGCTAATCGCTAATCGCTAATTGTTTTCTGATGAAGGTGGCAAAAGATTTGTAGCAGAATCTGGAATTTTTGTAGAATCAGATATCCAAATAGCTGTAGGAGTGTCTAAATCTTCTGGGGTTTCATTATTGTCAAATCTTTTGCCAGACAAAGAATTTGTGGAATCTATGAACTTGGTAAGAGCATTCAGGGCAACTGATGCGGAACTATAGCGCCGCCTGAAGTCATGTAGTACCATTGTGTTTAAGATTTCAGTTAACTGGGGACTAATTTGTACTTTATCTGTCCAGAGTAACTCTCCAGTTGTAGTGTCTAGCTCTAGTTCGTGGGGTGCTAACCCAGTTAAAGCTTTGATCGCACTCATGCCTACAGCATAAATATCACTACTGAAGAAGGCACGACCAGCGTTTTGCTCACTTGGGGCATAACCGTGAGTACCGATGCTAACGGTAAGGTTAGTTTTTTCACCTGGCTCCAGTAATTGTGTGGTAACTTGTTTGACAGCTCCAAAATCAATTAGTACAAGCTTGCGGTCTGAATGCCGTCGCATGATATTACTGGGTTTAATATCGCGGTGGATGACATTGTGATTGTGGACGAATTCCAATATTTGCAATAAATCGTGCAAAATTTTGATCGCTTCGTCTTCACTAATGGGTTTACCTGGTTTGAGTTCCCAGCTAAGAGGATGCCCGACAATGTATTCTTGGACTAAATAAAATTCTTCGTCCTGTTCAAAATAGGCAAGCAGTTGAGGAATTTGGTTGTGTTTGCCGAGTTTTTCCAGAGTTTCTGCTTCTAGTTGAAATAACCTTCTAGCAATTTGCAATTGCTTGGGATCGTTGTTAGCTGGTTTGAGTTGCTTGACCACACATAGCGGATTCCCTGGACGTTGGTTATCTTCAGCTACATAAGTTTGACTGAAGCCACCATCACCTAAAACTTTGACAATTTTGTAGCGTCCTCCCAGGATTTTCCCAGAGGTAACGGGATCTTGCTGTTGTAGTCGGTCTTGGGGTTCATCCACAGAGCTAATAACATCTTGTACGAGCAAAGAGGAATCATCCTCTAAGCTGCGTTGTTGTTGTCTCAAGTTTTGGCTAATTGATCCTGCCACTAGGTATGTAGTACCGCACAGAGCGATCGCTATCATCGGTAGGGCAGTAGGTAAAATGAGATACTGGTAGGTAAATAAGGTATAACTAATACTTCCCCAAGCAATGGCAAAGCCTAGCCCCATGCCCCATCGAGTCAAGGGGCGTTTAAAGAGAGTCAAAAGTACCGCCGAACCACCTACAAATAGCAATACCAACAAACCCCGCATCTGTAGATTAGGAATTGCCTCTCGTATCGCCCGTCCTTGTAGTAAAGTGGCGATGCTACTTGCTTGAATTTCCACTCCGGCGAGGCGTTGGGGATACAACCAGCTTTCGGAAAAAGGTGCTTTATGTAAGTCTTGCAACACGGCAGCTGTTGCCCCAATCAGCACAATTTTGTCTTTGAAATACTTTCCCTGCTGGAGATATGTATTCCAATTATCCGAATCGAGTACGTGCCAAAAAGGAATTTGCTCGAACGTCCCCGTCGGACCATAAAAATAAATGCGATCGCCTTTTTGAGGGGCTAGGGAATTTTGGATTGGGAATTCTCCCCCAGATCCCCCAGATCTCCCTAAAGAGGCTGCTGCCACAACTGCTTTTTCAAACGAGGGGATTGATATTTTTAGAGCGTCAAAATTTAAAAATTGCTTCTGGGATTTCTCGGCTAAGAGCTGGGGAAAAACACTTGCAAATCTGTGAATTCGCCCATCCGGTTCTACTGGGAAATTAACGAATCCAAGAGACCTTGGTGTTGTCCAAAGCAGGCGTTCCGGCTGTGTCAGTTGAATTACACTTCCCTGGCGCAGCGTTAGCTGTTCATATTGTGCTGCTAAAGTGACTCTACCAGGATAACGCTGCAATACTTGGGCAAAGGCGCGATCGTCTTCTATCCCGTAGCTACTGGGGCTAGCAAATACAATATCCAAGGCAACAGAGCGTACCCCTGCTTTCATGAGTTTGTCAATTACAAGCGCATAGGCACGGCGTTGCCAAGGCCAAGCTTGCAATGGTTTTAGATAAGAATATTGTTGTGGGTTGGTTTGATAGTATTGCTCTGGGACTGATAAAGACTGCTCATCAATTGCCAAAATCACGATGCCTTTTGGTGGTTCCATCGGGCCTCGGATTTCAAAAAACAGGCTTTGCGTTTCCGATTCTATTATTTGTACTAGTCCTACGTTGGCAGATGTAGCCATTGCTGCTAATACTACCCAAGTTGCTGTGAGAATATGACCAATACGGGCAAGTCGGTCATATTGGCGTAGCTTGACTTGTGATGACGCAATGCCAGTGGAAGTTGTTTGGCTGGTTTGAAGCGGTTTGCGGTTGTGTCCCATATTTTGCTTCGGACGATTAATTTACACAGCTACTAGGAGCGAACAAAGTTCGCCTGGTGCGGTGGGGCTTACCTGTTTGTGTAGCTAATATGCGTGAACTTTAGCCTGTAACTGTATTGGGTAAAATTAGCTTGTATACTGTGCCAGCAAAGACTAAAGATAAAATATACAGATGCAAAAGAGTTTGACTATTGGGGGTGAGAGTGTACGTCCGCTAGTGTTAAGATACTTTTTCTTTAGTGACAACAGATCTATCTTTTGCTTACCTGTACTTTGACTTTTGACTCCTTTAGCTTTAGTGTTAGCCGTAAACTCTATAAGTTATTGTTCCCTAACAGCACAGAAATCTTCTGGTGACAATTACAATTGGTAGAAAATTTATGATTAATGTTGCAACTTCTACTCTTACAGCACACTTTAACGGTTTACTATGTTCAAAGGGAGAGATTTCACAAGCACACAACTAACACTCGCTAGCTGCAAAAGAGTTAATTTAAAGGTAGATTTTAGAAACAGGTGCTTATAGTGGCGCTAACCTGGTAAGGGTTTAGCAAACAAAGACAAATCTATATCTTGTGATAGTTATCTATACTTAGGGAGGTTAGATAAAAAAGTTGGATGAAAATTATAACATATTACTTGTAAATTCCCGCATTACAAATCGTTATACTAGTTGATTCGGCTTAAATTGTTTTTTTGCAATTTTTAGGTATTTAATTTCTATGCCTTGCTCGCCAATGAACCGTCTGTCTATTTTTGTAGACGGAAACAATATGTTCTATGCTCAACAGAAAAATGGCTGGTTTTTTGATCCAAGAAGGGTGTTGGAATACTTCAAAAAAGAACAGCCAGATACTGTCCTAATCAATGCCTTTTGGTACACTGGTTTGAAAGATCCGCAAGACCAGCGCGGTTTTAGAGATGCATTAATTAGTTTAGGATATACAGTTCGTACCAAAATCCTCAAAGAATATTACGATGATACCTCTGGTCGCTACTCGCAAAAAGCTAATCTAGATATAGAAATTGTAGTAGATATGTTTAATACAGTGGAACAGTACGATCGCGTAGTTTTATTCAGTGGCGATGGAGATTTTGAAAGAGCAATAGAACTATTACGCTCAAAAAATACTCATATTACGGTTGTATCAACTGAGGGGATGATTGCCAGAGAACTACGTAATGCTACTGATAGATACATTGATTTAAATGATATACGAGACACAATTGAAAAAATGGATTATTAGGAACCAGAGGCTAGAGGCTAGAGGGAAAAAATAAGAAATAAGAGTTTTGGCTGACAAATAGCAGATAAACAAAAAACTAAAAAAGTAGGAGAACAGTTGATTTAAACCTATGGAAAACAAATCAAAACAGGACAGGATCATTATTTTCGATACGACATTGCGAGATGGAGAGCAATGCCCAGGTGCAACTTTAAACACAGACGAGAAACTGGCGATCGCTCGACAGTTATCCCGTCTGGGGGTAGATGTAATAGAAGCGGGTTTCGCTTTTGCTAGCCCTGGAGATTTTGAGGCGGTCGAGAAGATTGCTAGAGAAGTTGGGAAAGAAGAAGGTCCAGTCATCTGTAGTTTGGCAAGAGCAATCAAGGGCGATATTAAAGCCGCCGCCGAAGCACTCAAACCAGCAGCAAAAGCAAGAATTCATACATTTATTTCGACCTCAGATATTCACTTGGAATATCAACTGAAGAAATCAAGATCCCAGGTGCTAGCGATCGCAGAGGAAATGGTCGCCTACGCCAAGTCATTCATGGATGACGTGGAATTTTCACCAATGGACGCAGGACGTACCGATCCAGAATATTTGTATCAAGTGCTGGAAAGGGCGATCGCAGCTGGGGCAAAAACAATCAATATCCCTGACACTGTAGGTTACACCACCCCCAGCGAATTTGGCGACCTGATTCGCGGGATCAAAGAAAATGTCCCCAACATTGACCAAGCGATTATTTCTGTTCACGGTCATAACGATCTAGGCTTAGCTGTAGCTTGCTTCTTGGAAGCTGTGAAGAATGGAGCCAGACAGCTAGAATGTACAATCAACGGAATTGGTGAAAGAGCCGGAAACGCTGCATTAGAAGAGTTGGTAATGGCGCTGCACGTCCGGCGACAATATTTTAACCCGTTTTTGGGACGTGCGGCTGATAACGAAGCACCCCTAACTAATATTGATACGCGCGAGATCTACAGAACTTCCCGTCTGGTTTCCAACTTGACTGGAATGCTAGTGCAGCCAAATAAGGCAATTGTAGGCGCAAATGCTTTTGCCCATGAATCTGGCATTCACCAAGATGGTATCCTCAAGAACAAGCTCACCTATGAGATCATGGATGCCGAGTCGATTGGATTGACAAACAATCAGATTGTATTGGGCAAACACTCTGGACGTAATGCCTTCCGCACTCGCTTACAAGAATTAGGGTTTGAACTGTCAGAGACAGATTTAAATAAAGCATTTGTGCGGTTTAAAGACCTAGCGGATAAGAAAAAAGAAATTTCTGATTGGGATTTAGAAGCGATCGCCAACGACGAAATTCAATCGACTCCAGAAATCTTCCGTTTAGAATTAGTACAGGTTTCTTGCGGCGATCGCGCCCGTCCGACTGCAACTGTTACCCTAAGAACACCAGAAGGAGAAGAATTGACCGATGCGGCGACTGGTACGGGACCTGTTGATGCTGTGTACAAAGCAATTAATCGCGTGGTAAATGTACCAAACGAGCTAATTGAGTTTTCCGTGCAATCTGTAACAGCTGGGATTGACGCGATCGGTGAAGTGACAATCCGACTACGCTATCAAGATAAAGTGTATTCCGGTCATGCAGCCAACACAGATATTATTGTCGCATCAGCCCAAGCTTATGTAAATGCTCTCAATCGCCTTTATGGGGCTTTGCAAAGTCAGAGTAAGACCGAAGCGATCGCTTAAATAGTAGGGTGGGCAATGCCCACCATACTCAAATTATGCCACGCACTCGATCCCAATTGGAATTTCGCCCGCCGCTTCTAGTCAACTTGGGCTTATTTGCTATATTGGTGGCGATCGCCATAACCATCACCACACTATATATATCCCACGAGCGTAACTTTCATTGGTGGATCGACTGGTATTACAAAACCATCGATGTAGCTAATGCTTTTCGTAAATCACCTTTGGCGGGAATAGATAATGTTTTACAGTCTCTGGGGGATGAGCGTAATAAAATCTATACTCTGCCGTTAGTACCATTCATCCTCATATTCGGTGAATCTCGGCTTGTCTATGAAATTGGCTTAGCTGTAGCCTATCTGATACCATTTAGTCTGAGCATGGGAGCCGTAGCTACTCAACTGATTGGGGCTAATCCTCAGAGTGTTTTTTGGTCAACAGCCCTAATTTGCTTACTAATTCCGGTTACTTGGATAGCAACCTTTTTGGGTATTCCTGACACGGGTGGATCTGCACTAATTGGATGGGCAGCTTTTGTTTACCTCAAGGATATCAAACTCAAACAGTGGTGGCAAATTCCTCTAATTGGATTTTGCTTGGGATTAGCTGTTTTGTTACGTCGCCATTTTGTCTATGGTGCGATCGCCTTTTTGTGTGCAATTACCTCACAAGCATTGATTTATTTCTTTGCCAAATTACCACACAATCCCCAAATGGCTTGGCGGAATTTGCAAGTGGTAGGTGTGCGAATTGGTTTAACTGCTACCCTAAGCTTTACTACATTAATAACTGTAGCGGGAGAGTTTACCCAACGAGCAATTACAACTGATTATCGAAATCTTTACGCTTCGTGGACTTTGCCATTTCATAATGTTGTTGGACTGTATGCTGCTTTTTATGGGTGGGCAACTTTATTGCTGGTAGCAATTGGTTTTTCGGCTGGTATCCTTACCCATGTTTTATCGGTAACGAGTTTCAGCTTTATTTGCCTGTTTGGAATCTTCTCTTTAATAGAGTGGCTAATTGTATTACGCTATGGAAATATTTTTTATAGCTTACATCTCACTCCAATAGTAGTACTGGGGTTAGCAGCATTTATTTGGACTTGCTTTAAATTAAATAGAATTCGCATTTTAATGCTTGTTATTGCTGGCTGCTATTTAGTTAGTAATTTAGTTATAGGGTTAACTCCCATTGGTAGCTTCAATCACAGGTTGCGTCCTTTATTTGCGCTGAATATTCCCCCTTTAGTGCGTACAGATTATGATGAAGTTGTTCGCATGATTGATTATTTACGTAAAATAGCTCCCAACAAAGAATCTATTTATGTTGTGGGTTCTCAAAGGCTGCATCTGAATAGAAGCATGATCAGAGCAGGCGATCGCATATTATATCCACATCAAGATATCCTACTTCTACTACCAGCACCGCAAGTTGACTCTCAAGATTATTATCCCTTAGAAACACTCTTGCAGGCACAGTATGTAGTTGTGCCTAACCATCTACCAGATTATGACTGGGATTTTACTAAAGTTCCTGCTGTTGGTGAGTGGCTACCGCCCAAAGAATCCGATGTGGTAAAGGTTGTATTAGATGCCTTTACTCAAAATTGGAAAATAGCCCAAGATTTCAAACGCTTGCCTGTACATTTCACCCTAGCTGATGGTGCTATTGTTAATATTTATCAACGAATTCGCCCCACTTCTTTAGAAACGGCTGTGCAAACCCTGACAACCATGCAACAGCAAATTGGCAAACGTCCAGGCGGACAGTTAGACTGGATCAGTTTGAGTCAACGTTGGAACTACTCATCAGTGCGGAAAAATCCAGACAACACTTATAAATTAATAACTTATCCGATTGAGCGTACCAAAAAACAAGCAAGAACATTCCTTTATTTAGGGACTTTACCAGAAGATGCCGAAGTTACTGGTACAGTAAAATTTTTCGGCATTCGCTGTGGTACATCTCTAAATTTGAAAATGCTTAACCAAGAAGGTAATATAATTAGTTCGACCAAAAATGAATTATTTGATGAAAATTCATCTAAATTTAGCTTATCAATTACTGGTAAGAATGCAACTTATTTATTGCTAAATTTACTCAATTATGATAAAGATGATTTAATCAATGAATGTACCCTAGAACTGAATTCTCTGGTAGTATCATCCCAGAAAACAGGTGACTAAAACTACCAACAGTAAGGACACAAAAAACCCTTGTTTGCACAAAACTAAAACTTAAAAAACTTTTCTTTGCGCCTTTGCGTCGAGGCGCGACACTAATCCAAAATTCAAAATCAAACGAGCTATGCAAAACGAATCCCTAGAACGAGAGCGAAACTTTCATGATGCTTGGGCTGCTGCGATTGATGTAGAAGGTATTCGGGTAGCAGACTACTTTGAGACTTGTACCGCGCCTGAAAATCGATTCATCCTCAGACAGATGGGAGATGTGAGAGGAAAGCGACTGTTAGATTTAGGCTGTGGTGCTGGGGAAAACAGCGTTTATTTTGCGGGGAAAGGGGCGCTATGTGTAGCATCTGACTATTCTCCTGGCATGGTGGAAGTAGCGTTAGAATTGGCATCTGCCAATGGAGTGAAAATCGAGGGACGGACGATGAATGCAATGTCGCTCGATTGTCCTGACAACTATTTTGACTTTGTTTACGCCTCTAATTTGTTGCATCATTTACCAGATCCCCGTGCAGCTATTTTAGAAATGCATCGTGTGCTAAAGCCTGGGGGTAAGGCTTGTTTTTGGGACCCGCTGAAGCACAATCCGATTATTAACGTGTATAGGCGGATTGCTACAAAGGTAAGGACAGAGGATGAAACGCCGTTAGATATTAATATTGTTAATTTTGTCAAGGCAAATTTTTCTCGAACAAATTACGATACATTTTGGCTAGCAACTTTGTGGATTTTTTTGCGTTTTTATTTGATTGAAAAAGTCGATCCAAATAAGGAGCGTTACTGGAAGAAGATTATTATTGAACACGCCAGATTGAAACCGCAATATCGACGATTGGAAAAGTTAGATAAAGTTTTGAAAAAGGTTCCTGGGATGAAGCGATTTGCTTGGAATTTGGCTGTGGTAGCGACAAAGTAATTAATCGAACTGCCTCCCTGCGCTTCCTAGCACATTAGATTATGAAAAAATACTCTCTTGCTGTTAGACAAGAGAGTAGGGTCTTTTGTAGTAATGCGTAAGAGGTAATATATATAGGATTACTAAAAATTTAGTTCATAAATGTGGCAGTAATGTGTTAATTATATGACAATGCTGTGACGTAAATATTTCACAAAAAGGACACAGCGTAGACACACATTAGACATAGAACTTATCTAAGGTGTGATTAAAATTATCTTTAATTAATATGAAGTACAAACAATATAAAAGGATTAGCTTTGCTCTGCTGCTAGCTTTAGCAAGTTTGAGTTATAGATATGTGGCGATCGCTAGTGTACCTCAACCACAGACTTCCCCAGCTACAACATCAACCACGAACTTAAGCTACCAGCTTGAAACTTACAACTCTCAGGTAATGGGTGGTAAAAGAACCTATGGCGTTTGTTTACCTCCTGGCTATGAGCAAAACCAAAATCAGCGCTACCCTGTAGTTTTTCTCCTACATGGAGGACACGGCAATCCTACTGACTGGTTTAACCCGCAAAAGGGATCAGCCTTAAAAACCTTGCAGCAACTATATGCCCAAGGCAAGTTACCACCTACTATTATTATCACCCCAGATGGTAACGATTTACGCGGTTCTAGTCCCAAATTTGATCCACAATATTTTGATGGTCCTAACGGCAAGGTGTCTACGGCAATTGGGGAGGAATTGGTGCAAGTCGTTTCAAGTCGCTACCGGACACTTCCCACTCCGAAGTTTTGGGCGATGGGTGGGCTATCTTCTGGGGGATGGGGTGCAATCAATGTGGGACTACGGCATCTAAATCACTTCTCGATTTTGTTCAGCCATAGTGGTTATTTTGTCGATAATAGTGGAGCGCAAAATAGTCCACTGAAATATATTAAAAATATTTCTCCTCAAGCCAGACAGAATTTGGTAATTTACTTAGATACTGGCACTGGGGATAGTTATTATCTTAATCAAGCGCAAAAGTTTCATGACTTGCTCAATAAATTGCAAATTAAAAATGTGTTTAATTCGTTTCCAGGGACTCACAGTTGGCGATATTGGCGGCAGCATTTGGCAGATTCTCTAACTTATGTGGGGGAACAATTCCGAATTCGTAATTCATAATTGAAAAATCAAAATTATGAGCAATGAAGCCAAACAACGTGAAGCTCGAAGATGATGTTGTTAATGACCCTTTAGCAGGTGAAAGAATTCATCTGCGTTGGGGTGTAGATTTGCAGGTTTGCTACAGTCAGGGAAAAACTCCTGCAATTGTATTTTTGCATGGTGGGTTAGGAAACCGCTTCAACTGGCGATCGCAATACGAGTTTTTCCAGTCTGGGGGTAGGGAAGTTTTAGCTTACGACTTAGCTGGACACGGGCAATCTGTCCCCTACCGTCGCTACTCTTTGGGACGGTATTGCAGAGATTTAACCAGACTATTGCACAAATTCCACATCTCTTCTCCCATTTTGTGCTGCCATAGCTATGGAGTTCCTCTCGGTTTAGAGTGGGCAAGGCGGCATCAAATTAGTGCTTTAGTTGCTATTGCTGGCGGTACTCATGACCTCGATCCTTGGTGGGAAGTACCGCTAATGAAGTTCCTCGCTTGGGGTGGTAGACACTTGTATCGATTACCACGAGTACAGCATCTGACCAATACTTTAAGTAGCACTCATCGTCATGATGTGATGCAGCGGTTTTTTGCCGAAGCCCCAGTGCCAACTAATGTGCATCCTTATAAAGCTTTAGAAATATTTTGGGGCTATAACTTCTTTGAGCGTCACTTAACCCATTGGCAGCCGGAGATTCCCCTACTGGTAATTAGTGGTGGGCAAGATCCGACATTTACTGCCCAAATGGGAGCAGATTTAGCCGCCAGCTTTGGGCAAGGAACACATTTGCATATAAAAGAGGCGGGACATTTAGTGATGGCTGAGTATCCAGAAGTAATTAATGATGCGATAGCGAGATTCCTCATCCAACATAGATTATAGTCAGTTTGCCACCCATGCCCACCATCTTATAATTTGTAATTTGGTGGGCATTGCCCACCAAACCTTGTGGGTTAGGCTGCTAATCGCTGGCGAAGCTCATAAATGCCCAAGAGTAGGACGGCAATTATCAATGGTAGGAAGTAGTAGATACCTCGGTATGCCAAAAGCGCTCCCAAGAGGGTAGGAGATGAGATAGGGGGCGAGAGCAACAGTAAAATTATTGTCTCAAACACACCAAGTCCGCCTGGAACATTGCTGATGAGTGCTGCAATTTGTGCTAGCAGGTATATCCCGAAAAAACCAGGGAAAGACAAACTACTTGATGGTAGAAGCGCGTAGAGGACACTTGCTGCTAGTGTCCAATCAAGGGAAGCCACCAGAAGTTGAGCAACGGCGAACTTGGTAGAGAGATGGGGAAATACCAACTTACCAATTCTTAACGCATTCCTGCTGAGAGTATTCCATACCAGATATCCCACCACCAACAGCAGAAATATTGCTCCCACAGGCTGCACTGAAGCAAACGGAAGGTGGAGTAAGCTTGGAACTGCCAAGGGTTCCTTTAAAAACATCACACCACTAACTGTAAAAAGTCCCAGCCAGAAGCTTAAATTGCAAAAAGCAACTATATTGGTAATCTGAAGCGCTGATAATCCCCAGGTTGAGTAAAGCCGATAGCGGATAGCACTACCAGTTAGTAGAGCAAATCCAATAGTATTACTAATGGCATAAGTAATGACAGATGTTAGCGCGATTTTTCCATAGGGGAGTGGATGGCGAACGTACCGCATACCAAGAGTGTCATACGCAGTTAGCATTAAGTAGTTTAATACGGTCAGTACTAGCGCCAACAGCAGGTGATTTTTGGGAATTTCCTCCAGGCTGTGTAAGACATCACGATAGTTATACTGTTTCAGTTCTAGATTAATCGCCCACAGGGAAAGCCCAAATAGGAGTAAACCAAAAATTGGGGAAGCAAATTGAGACAGGCGCTTTAGATTCATGCGAAAATCGTGGTTTTTATTACAGCATCTGGATCGTCGAATCTTAGGTCTTAGGTATCAGGTTTGAAATAATCTAGCAAGCGATCGCCAGAGTCAGCCCGAATCAAAGCAACCACAACGGATGGTAAAGCCCTTAAACTGGGATAAACCAGATAACGCGGCTCCCAGCGGGGGTGAAATTTTTCTTTGTAGGCGTGTAAACCTTTGAAGTTATAAAATTTATTTAGGTGTTCGTAGAGATAGCGTAACCCCTTTTCCAGACGAGGAGAGTCGCTCGTTTCACCTACACCAGAAAGCGCTGATAAACCCAAATTAAAGCCGTCGTATCCCAATTCTTTGAAATGCCCAAACATTGAGATAAATAAGAAATCCATCGTGCCAGATTCTACCTCGCTACGATGCCGCATTAAATCAATCGTGATTTCGTTAATTTGATACTCCGGTACGACATTGGCAAAAGCAGTTATGTAACCCTCTTTTGTCTCTACAGTAGCAATTTCACACTCGCGCAAATAATCATCATCAAACCAACCGACTGAAAACTTTTTTTCCGCCCCTTGCATCAACTTCAGCCATTCATCACTAACGTCTCTCAACTTGAGTAACAACTTATCTGAAATTGGTGGTTGGTAAAATTTGACTTGATATCCCGCCTTGGTAAGGCGATTGTTGTAATTTCTGAAGTTCTGGTTAGCTTTTCCCTTCAGGCTAAACGTTTGAAGATCGACGATCGCTTCTTCGCCCATTCGTAGCACTCTAAAGCCAAGGTTTTGATAGAGGTCGAGGTCATCTGGTAGAGTTTGGTAAAAGGCAGGATACCAATCATTGCGAGCGCAAAATTGTCCAAACCCGATCAATACTTCTTTTCTGTCTTCGACTGGACCTATGGGATCTCCCAAAGCGATCGCCCCCCGCCCCTTTGCTACATAAGCGATTACACTTTGACCTGATGGGCTGAAATAGTAAGCCTTATCATCAAATAAAGTAAATCGTGCCAAAGAAGATCGGCCATATTGCTCTACAATTGCCTTAGCTTGCTTTCGTTCCCTAGAATCAGCTCTATCGCGCACCAGAACGGGGCGCAGTAGCATAAACAGGGCATAACCCACAGTCACAGCACCGACAATATAAATTGAATTAGCAAAAAAGTTTGCGAAGCGAGTTTGTGGTTGCAGCCCAGCGTTATCCTCTGTGAAGAACATCGCTAGGGTTTGCAGCAGTGCTTGTGTTAAAGAAAACTTGACTTGATAATAACGTTGATCTATTAGATAAAAACCTGCTGTACCATAAGCTAGTGTGAACAGCAACGCTGCGATCAACACTCGAATACCCTGAGCAATTGAGGGACGATCTGACTGGGCTGTAAACACATTCCGCATCAGCAGCAATTGAATTAGCAATACCCCAGATAGCAGACTCTCCTCATAATCCAATCCCTTGACTAAATGGCTGATTATTGATATAATTAGCAAACTGACAGTGAGCAACCAAGCAACTCGCTTGCGCCGTAACAAATTAGTGGCAAGCGTTAGCAGCACAAAGCCAGTAAGAGCTGCAAATAGATGCCCACTTACCCTGATTTCAAAAGGAAAAAATTGTTTGAGTATTGCTGTCCGCCCTCGTAAGTTGGGGGTTACGGCAGACACCAGGTTAACCACTCCCACTAATCCGGTTAGTAGTGCTGCTGTCCATAAGCTTATTTGATTACGCTTCACACTTAGCAAAAGCTCATCTCCTCATCACAAAATTACTCAATTTTTAGATAGTTTTCTTTTAGTGTGCCTAATTATTTCGTTTTTGTAGTGCTGCTTGAAACTGCTTACCCACATAGCTCAGCGAATCCGCTGCGTGTTTGTGGTCATAATTCCATCCCATATCAGGACCAGACAAACCATGACCACCTGGGAAGGCATAGAAAACATTGTCAATGCCTAACTGATTCAAGGTTTGATGGAACTTTCGGGTAGAGTCGAGAAATTCGCTGCCAGTTAAGTCATTAAGTCCAGCATCTAGATAGATGTGCAAGCGTTGGCGCTGCTCAGCGGGAATCTGTTTGACAAATACTTGAGGGCTGTTCTGGGGTCCACTGTCATCAGTAAAATAACCGATGTGACTAAAGAAAATATTGAAGTTGTCCAAATGGCGTAACCCAATGTTGAGCGCACCCCATCCACCAGAAGACAGCCCCCCCATTGCCCAAAACTGTGGCTCGTCGTAGGTGCGATAGCGCGATTTGACAACTTCAACCAGTTCTGAGCCAATTAACGTACCAACGTTCCCATTGGGACCATCGTAATAATCGGGGTCAAACAGCGGACTTGAACCCCTTTTGTCATTGCCATCGGGGGTAATTACAATTGAGTATGGCAGCTTACCGCTTTTGTAGAGGTCATGCAGAACGGGGATAATGCCAATCTTGTCTACCCAAGCACGGGCATCATCGTGTCCGCCGTGTAACAAGAAGATTACAGGATAGCGTTTATTGGTATGGTCGTAACCAGGAGGCAAAATTAGACCGTATTGGCGTACCTCGCCCATTGCCTTACTGTTAAAGGTTTTGAGTTGAAAGGTCAGACCTGTGCCAGCGGTACTGACGGTGGGCGGATCTAACTGGGGCGCACCAGCAATAAACACATACCAGTAGCCTGCCGCTCCTACAGCTGCTACTGTACCGATAAAAATCGCTAAAATTTTGCCATAACGAAATTTCATATCAAGTCACATTTTGCTGGGTTTTGTAGAATTGGCTCCAATCATAATTGGGGCAAGTAGAGGATGAGTGTTGAGTCAGGCGAGGCTGATATATTCTCATGGCAATATTTAACCTAAATGAGAGACAATAGCGATCGCTTGAACTGATAATATTTATGACTATTTACCTCTATCACTAAAACTAAACTAATATCTTTGCAGATTTATTTTGACTGGGTGTGTCGCTTAGATTAACCTAAGGTGACGAGTTTGAAAATTCAATGATTATGTTAGGTTCACATAAATTAATGCTAATTAATCTCTTTTGCTTTTACAACCGCTACAAATGCAATTGCTCAAACTAACCGAATCTAAATCCAAAATCTAAAATCTAAGGCTCCAAAATCGTCAGAGATGGATATTTTAATTATTGAGGATGAACCGGAAATTGCCCGACTCATTCAGCTATCTTTAGAAAAAGAAGGGTTTTCGTGCCAGATCTGCCGCGATGGTTTAACTGCTTTGCGAATTGCCCAGGATGTGCAGCCAGACTTAATCATCCTTGACTTGATGTTACCAGGTTTGGATGGACTGGAAGTGTGCGCTCGAATACGACAAAAACCTGGAGCGAAAGATCCTTATATTTTGATGGTGACAGCTAAAGGTGAGGAAATCGATCGCGTCATTGGTTTATCTACGGGAGCTGATGATTATCTAGTCAAGCCTTTCAGTCCCAGAGAATTAATTGCTAGAGTGCGGGCATTACTGCGGCGTAGCTTGCGTCAAGGTGGACAACAACAGATCTATCGAAGTGGGCATTTCATAGTAGATGTTGAGCAACGCACAGCCAGCATACAGTATAATTCCAATTCTCCAGAAATGCTGGACTTAACCACTTTGGAATTTAACCTGTTATCGACATTTGTCAGCCATCCTGGTCGAGTTTGGAACCGTACCCAGCTAATTGACAAACTTTGGGGAAGTGACTTCTTTGGAGATGAGCGGGTAGTAGATACTCATGTAGCGCGGCTCAGGAAAAAAGTAGAGCCAGATCCAGCAAATCCCACTTTTATCAAGACTGTTGTTGGTGTTGGCTATAAATTTGAAGATCCAGCAGTTTAGAGAACCCAGTTATGAGGTTAGGCTTGCGATCGCGTCTTTTTCTCTCCCATGTGCTAGTAACGGCAGTAGGGATACTCAGTCTTGTGATCATCGGCAAAGTCTCCTCACCTCGCTTTTTTGTCGTCCACCTGCAACAACTAGAAGATGAGGGTTGGGATTTAATCGATGTCCGTACTGAATTGGTTCAAGGATTTGAAGCTGCTTGGTATCTTGGTACTGTTTGGTCAATACTGATCGGCTCAACCGCAGCTGGGGGGTTAAGTTACTGGGTGTCCAAACGGATTATGCAACGTTTAGCCGAAATGGAACAAATCACCCAAAAGTTTGCCGTCGGTGAACTAGATGCACGGCTACCAGCTAGTGATATTCCCGAACTTAACCGCCTAAATACCAGTTTCAATCGTATGGCGGCAAGTTTGTCAGGGGTAGAACAGCGGCGGCGAGAACTCGTGAGCGATCTTACTCATGAACTGCGGACACCACTGACAGTTGTGCGCGGTTACTTAGAGGAACTTGCTGACGGCGGACTTGAACCATCTTCAGAGATTTATCAACAACTAATCAGAGAAACCAAACGGTTGGAACGCTTAGTAAACGATTTGCAAGAACTCTCCAAGGCTGAGGCTGGATACTTACCAATCAACTTGCAAGCAGTTAATCTGCGTCCCTTGCTGGAGTCATTGGTAGAAAAATTTGCCGACCAGATTTTAGAAGATGGTCCAGTTTTGCGTCTAAAATGTCCCCTCCAGCTACCTCTGGTATTAGCCGATCTTGACCGCACCGAGCAAGTTTTGGTTAACTTGGTTGGTAATGCAGTGCGTTACACTCCTAAAGGTTCTATTACCGTCCGTGTCTGGACTGAACCTGGTAAAGTATGGATTGCAGTAATTGATACAGGTATTGGTATTGCCCCAGAGGATTTACCCCATGTATTTGAGCGCTTTTTTCGTGCCGATCGCTCTCGTACTAGGCATTCTGGGGGTACTGGTATTGGTTTGGCGATTTCCCGCCGTTTAGTTGAACTACAAGGTGGGCAAATTTTTGTGGAAAGTCAACAAGGATCGGGTAGTATATTTCGGTTTTTCTTGCCTTTGGCTTAATAGTAAGGGGTTAGAGACTAGGGGCTAGGGGCTAGAAGAAAGTTGGGGGAGCTAAAGGGAGCTAAAGGGAGCTAAAGGGAGCTAAATTTATAATCTCTCGCCTCTCGCCTCTGGTTCCTCTCGCCCCTAGCCCCTGATGCCTCCTACATCGCTAATCTCCAATTACTAATAGCTTTCACCCTTTTGACACAATATAGTCATAAAGCCGTCACATCTAGCTGTTAATTTAAAGCTATCTGACTTTTACAACTCAAATCCTTAGCGCCCTAGCCGCCTGCTGCCGACTCTTTGTATCAAAGGGTTACTCTCCCTTGAGGCTCCTTAGCGTCTATGCGCGAACAAAATCCCAGCACCCTAAGTTTCCCGATTGCAATTAAATTCTAGTCAATTTAGATTCTAAATAATTTTTTGGGAATACTTTGGTTAGGTGTGCCAATTGCATTTGAGGAGTTCTATTCTGTGACCATTTTCATTAACAACTTGCCTTACCAAATGTCTCAAGCAGATGTACTGGAATTGTTTGCCGACTACGGTGCTATTAGGCATATTTTTTACCCAACAAACGGTCGTACAGGTCAAGGACTTGGCTTTGCCTTTGTAGAAATGTCTGTAAAATCTCAAGAAGAAACGGCTAAGTTGGATCTAAATGGTTGCCCATTCATGGGGAATCAATTGGAAATTAGAGAAGTGAGTTCTGAAGAACCTATTCCAAATAGGCAAATAAGTTACTTAGATTGAGTTTTAGAAAAATTCAATTTATACCTTGTGAGGGAGAAATTCTCCATCTCCCTCAGCATAATTAAAGTCAATATAAATAACATTTAATTCGTCAATAATTTCACATGATTTTAGTATTACCTCCTGTTTTTCTAGCTATATCTCTGGTTGTTTTACTGACTTTATCAGGATTCGGAGCGATCGCCTATTTGTTTCCTGACGACCACTCTCAAGATTAAGCCTACTAGCTCTCTTGCGCTCGTCTACATTAACCCACCAGGTATGCCACCCATAGCCAGCAAATTATTTATGGTGGGCGAAGTTGGGTATTACACCATGCGGAGGGATGGGTGGCATACTTTTACTCTTAAAATTAGACTTTCTGCACAAGTCAGTAAAAGGGAAAAGGGCAAGGGAAAAGGAAAATGCAATTCCTTTAACCCTTGTCCCTTTCGCAATCAGAGCTATCGCACTGTATTTTGCTACTGTTGTTCTGCTTGGGCTGTTAAAGCCTCTGGACGCACAGCCAAGTCAAAATTTCGCCCATTGCGATGCAGCCCTATTCGCATTTGACTACCCACAGAGCTATTTTCTACCGCCTGTTGTACAGTTTCAGCGCTCTTTACAGTTTGCCCATTGATCTGGTGAATTACATCTCCTGCGCGCAAACCAGCTTTAGCCGCCGGAGAATTAGGCATGACTTTAACAACCAACACGCCACTATCTTCATCCACAGTCAAACCACTGTTAGGATCGCTGTTGATATTTTGTTTCAACTCAGGTGTGAGTTGCGCCATCTGAATACCCAAGTAAGCGTGTTCTACCTTGCCTTTGGCGATTAGTTGCTGGGAAATACGTTGAGCTGTATTAATCGGAATCGCAAAGCCTAAACCTTGAGCGCCTTGGAGAATTGCTGTATTCATCCCAATTACTTCACCACGAGCATTCAGCAGTGGTCCACCGGAGTTACCTGGATTGATTGCAGCATCGGTTTGAATAAAGCTAACTCGCTTATCAGGAACGCCAACATCGCTGCTAGAGCGACCTGTAGCACTGATGATACCTGTAGTGACGGTATTATCTAATCCTAGAGGGTTGCCGATCGCGATCGCCCATTCCCCAGCCTTGAGCCGATCCGAGTTACCCAAAGCTACCGTAGGCAGCTTATTTGCCTGAATCTTAACAACGGCTACATCGGTAACAGTATCTTCACCCAACACCTTACCCTGATACTTACGTCCATCCTTCAGAGTCACTGATACTGTATCCGCACCATCAACAACGTGGGCATTGGTAAGAATACGACCATCGGCACCAATAATAAAACCAGAGCCAGTCCCGCGTTCAATCTGCTTTTGAGATTGTTTGGGTAATTGCGACCCAAAGAAATCACGAAAGAACGGGTCTTTAAATATCTCTGGAGCTTGAGTAGTAACAGTTCTAGAAGAATCAATCCTTACTACAGCAGGTCCCACTTTGTCAACCACAGCAGTCACAAAATTGGTGTCCCCAGTCGGTGGCAAACTAGCTACAGTCGTTGGAGGTGGTGCAACAGATTGTTGAGAATTAGCTGGCTGTGCTGCTAGAGAATTTCGCGCCTGCAAGTAATTTCCAGAAACAGGAATTGCAGCGCCTAGTAGTATTAATGATAAATATGTAGCAGACTTCTGCCATAAAAATTTTTTATTAGCCCCAGTTGGATGAACTGAAGCATTTGAGGAAATATGATTGGATTGACCCGAACCACGATGGAAATTAGGCTTTTTGATTTGCATTCGTAATACCTCCTGTAAGGAGGAAGGTAAAACCAAGTTTTGTTTAATTGCTTTCTTGTGCTGACACTTCTAAGTGTATACACCTTTTATGAACTTCTTGTGACAGAGTTGTTGCATAGGAGTGAAAAATTCCTGTTTAATAGCGCAAAACTGGGGTATCACTAAAGTTATAGAAAATTGGGCAAGCTTCTCTATTCCAGGGTTTTGAGGCTTAATGCAACCCGTTATGTGGGGCAAAAAGAGCGGTTTGATACTAATAAAATCTGTGTGCGATTCGTTCGGTCGAAACCGTAGAAACGGGGGATGACTGGCTTCTATA
>CAXTYC010000013.1:0-124234 GCA_964248365.1 uncultured Chroococcidiopsis sp.
TCTCTAGTGTTACTCCTTTCTCATTATACTCAAGCAACCAATCTAGAACACCACCCAAAAGCAAAAGGAAATTCGAAATTCGAAATTGATAATTTTCCCCTCTGCCCCCCTGCCCCCCTGCTCTCTTCTCTCCCTTTGCTCCTCCCCTAAAAAACTTGTAGATCCGCAACGAGTGAGCGCGGATCTACAACTTTATATTCTCCTAGCTATGACAATTAACGGGTGAGAGTTGCGCCTGTCGTGGCTGAGGTAGCTAGGAAGTTTGGCAAGGGATTGCCACCGTTACGACCAACAGCTGGAATTTCCAGTAGGGCATCTTGAGCTTGCTTAGTGCCGTCTTGGGTTTGCACGTTGTTGTCAACGGCAACGGCGTTTTGGTCGCCAGGATGTCCGTTAGGAACAAATAGCTGCGGATGGTCAAACGGCGCTCTTTGGAAGCGGACTCGCTCATCGGTTAGTCCCTTCAAAAATGCTACCAGTGACTGTTTCTCCGTATCGCTCAGTTGAAGCGGCGGCAGCAGCCCTAAGTCACCACCCCGATTGTAGAATTCTACTACTTGCTCCAAGGTTGCCTGACCACCGTTGTGGAAGTAGGGAGCGGTAAGTTCCACATTGCGGAGTCCAGGTGCTTTAAAAGCTCCTTCTGCAATTATGGCTTCACTAGAGTTTAGTGGTGGATTGAGGGTAGGGGGATCTTCGCCGAGCAACTGCTTGAATTTACCCTGCTGGGCTAGCCGTGTCTCGGAGAGCGAATTGCCGAACGAGTCATTACCGCCCACACCTGGGTCTTCAGCATCCGGTCGGACACCGATTCTGAAAAAGCCTGTGTCTTCGGGGAAGTTCCCTGCAACTGGTGGTGCGCGTCTGATTCGTCCTGTACTAGTTACGCTGCTAACCGAAGCGCCAGTTAATTCCGCTCCAGCGTGACAGCCAATGCAACCCTTGCTCTGGAAAATATTTAAGCCTTGCTGCTGAGCAGCAGTCAGGGCGTTTGTGTTTCCAGATAGGAACTGGTCAAAGGGTGTCTGGTCGGAGATCAGTGTAGATTCGTAAGCCTGAATTGCTAGTCCAAAGAACAGCGAGAAATTGTACTCTGGCAGCGTGTATTCTATCGTGCTTAAGGGGCGGTTTCTCCGTCGGCGGAAGAATCTGCGATCGCCTGTTTGTGGGTCGATCCGAATGGCTATATCCGAATCCCACCACTCCGGCTTGAAGGCAGCCTGAATCAGCGCCTCGTAGGTTGTATTCAAACCCTTGTCTGCCGCTCTGTAAGGAGCAAGAACACTATCATCAGGATGAACTTGCTGTTTGGCAAGTGGCTTCACGGCAAGTAGCTTTTTACCCAGCTTCCTACCTTTCCTATCAAACTTCCCGCGTGGAGCTTGCGATCCTTGCGTTGAGTTAGCGCTCGAGCTGGCGTTCTGGTTGTTTGCGGCTGCTGCATCCGTTGACGGTGCTAAATCAGCACTTTGGGTACTAACAACCTTGCCGCTTGTTGCATCAGATACCTTAACTGTGTTGTCTGCTTCGGCTACATCAACCGTTAGAGCTGCGAAGGGCGCAACGACAGAGCCTTCGGCAAATGTCTCTAAAGAGTCGAGTGGTGGTCCCACCGCCTGCGAAGCTAGAGATGAATTGTTGAGACTGACTCGGACATCTTGCAGCCGCCTACGTCTAGTTGCCTTCAATACAAAAGCATTTGGATCTCTCAACCCAGATGGACTAACCCCATTAAAGATGTTCTGGGCGCGTCCGTCCCAGAAGTTACGGAAGTTGAAGACGGCGTTAATTACGCTCGGTGTGTGACGACCTGTGACTCGACGCACGTTTGTGCCTTGCACGTTGAAGACTTCATCCTTGAGAGGAGTCACATTGTCTTTGTCGCTACCTGGAACGACATCAACAAACTGTGATCTGAAGACTCCCTGAGAGCCTGCAACATCGTTACTGTCGGACACCACAGTTGAGGAGGCGTTATTCGGATCTGCCAGCTTGTGGAATGGGTAATCAGCTGCCGTCAGTTGGTAGTTTGGTCTGCCACCAATGTTGAAAATATTCCCTTGCTTTGGATTAAGCTGGTTTTTTGATCTATTATCTGCTCCAGCATGGAAGTGACAACTCGCGCAGGACTGGATGCCATCGCTGCCGAGTTGCATATCCCAGAACAAGGATTTTCCTAAAGCGATCGCCGCTTTTTCATCCTTAACAAAGTCCGCTAGATTAGCTGGTTTGGGAACTGCTACTTTACCCAGTGGATCTAGGGCTACCTGCGCCGACGCGCTATGTCCGGCTAGGATTGCAGCCGTAACAAGCGCCGCAACCGCCGCACTCTTTTTCATGTTCCTAGACCATCGAGATACTAGCTTTGTCAGTCCACCTAGCATCCCTGTCGCCCAAATGGCGATGATTTGTATTCTCTTTAAGAACCTTGATAGCAGTCGCCTTGGTTGGGGAGCATTAGTGTCCTTTTCCTCTGACCCTGACAAGCTGCTATGGTATCTATTCCTACCATTGCTCATTTTCTTATGGCTCTGTTGCCAAAATTTCTACTGTATAGATACAAGCTCTACTGCCAAATTCCGTAAAGCTTTCACTCTTCTTTGCAGCTTATAAGATGACCAGATACGACTACAATAAACAATTTTTCGCTAAAACTATTAATTCTTTCGCTCTTATTTAAGTACTGTTAACTTAAGGATAATTTGTCCGCTTATACAACAATATTTAGCAAATAATTGCTAATTATTTTTAATAAATATAAAAATTGAAGTACAGCGGTTTGCAAATGTATGAACTATAGATATACAGTAGGATCTTGGCACTGCCAAGCCCTTGTAAGCGGAAATAAAAGTTTCTGTTCCTAAAATCTTTCGCTTCCAATCGCAGTTTTACCTATCACCCTGCCTGTGCGCAATTGGTTTGAAGGTTGTAACAGTTAAAGGTTTGAAATTAGACTTCTTGCCACATTGGATGAATTGGTTAAAGGGACTCGGGAAAAGGTAAATTTCTACCCAAGTCCCGAGTCCCCTTTCCCTTTCCCCTACCTCAAGACTCGTTCCAATTGCTACCTTGGTCTATTGCTACCTTTATTCGATATCTTAGGACTCTGGTAATTTATACTGCCCGACAATCCGCTTGGCAAACTCTGGAACATGAGCTTCTAACTTCTGGGGATGATGCCGCTTCACATATAAATAATTGCGGGTAAAGTGAGAATCAATCGAAAACCGCGCATACTCTAAACCCTTGGGACCAATTTTTTCAATCACCACACCCATCAATTTTGCTGCCCACATGGGAAGAGTAACGCCTTTATCATATGCAGGGATGCTTTGTTGTACAGCTTGAGTGCGATCGCCTTTTGACATTACTGGCTGTGTTTCCAGCTGATCCTGCACTAAGTCCAGCATCTGTTTTCCTGTATCATTCCTTACTACAATCCACTGCCAACCAAAGGGTGCGCCCATGTAACCCACTACTAAATCTGCTAAGGAGTTCACATAGTCAAAGCAACTCATACATGATGGCGCAAATACATCCTTAAGTTGATTTGTCTTCAGTCCAAAGAAAGGCACAGTTTCCTCTGAACCATCTTCGTGTTTGAAGTGAACGCGGAAGTCTTGCATGAATTCATAATGCACTACAGTCTGAGGCGATCGGCTTGTGGTTTCCAGAAATTTTTGCAACCCAGCACGGTTTACGTTGTCTACACAAGGAGTTCCCAGTACATAGAGCTTTTCCAAACCTAGCTGTTTTTCTACTGCTCGTAATGCCTGAATTTGGCAACCTACACCAATTACTAATAGCCGCTTCATCCCAGATTGCTCAATTTGCTCCAGAATAGAAAGATTAGGCGACAATGTGGGCTTATTCACCCGTGCTGCTAAAATCTCCTCTCTAGTACGGGCGATAATTGGCATCGGTTGAAAGCGATCTTCTTTAGTGTTTTGGACACAAACCACACCTTCAACAATACCGCGAGCGAGCATTTCAATTGCAATAGTACTGACAATTCCCGTCCACTGCGCCCCAGGAATGGGCTGTGTCTTTCGTGCTGCCATCATATCCTGATGAACGCCAAAGTATAACTCATCGGCATTTTCTAAATTACGGCTGCGATCGTGTGTCTGTGCTTCCAGTTGGGATATCTGCTGATTTAGGAAAGCACAAGCTTCTTTAACGTAGTGGATATAGTATGTATCGCACAGCCCACATTCGCTACAAAGTTCCTTTGCTGGGCGGCGGCTAGATGGTTTGAGGGCTTTAGCTTTTTTGTGACGCACCAAAGTCATATTAAGCGCAGTTTATTAACTAAAAACAAAAGATCGTCTAAAGCTTTACTTTACACAAACTTCAATCGCAGTAAGGCAAACTTCATTGATATTCACGAGGCAACAACAGTTTACCTAGTTTCTGGTTTAAGTAGTATTAGCTATCTCACCAGTAACAATTATGTCACAAAATAACAAAGTTCAAGATAAAGCAGAAGGTGCAGTATTTGTTGCTGGAGGAACCGCAGCAGGTGCAGGTTTAGCTGCAACAGTTGGTGGTATGGGATTAGTTGGCGGATTTGGCGGTGTAGCAATTGGTGCTGCTCCCGTAGTTGCGGCGGGAGCTGTTGTAGGTTCAGCCGCCTATGGAGCTAAGAAGGCAATAGAAGAAGGAGATGCTACAGCTTTGGGAGCAGTTGCAGCGGGAACAGCCGCAGGAACATTAGTTGCTGGAGCAGTTGGAAATATGGGTTTAGCAGTAGTAGGAACTGCTGTTGCTGTTGGAGCAGCTCCAGTTGTAGCAGCAGGTGCAGTGGTTGGGCTTGCTGCTTACGGCTTGAACAAACTCTTTAATCAGTAATGACAAGAAAGCCTCCTAACCCACTGCAAAAGCTTGTGCGAGGTGTGATTCGGGATTTGATTAATCAGGCTAACAGTCAAAAAGCTGATAAACCGAAACCAAAGACTAAAAAACCTGCTGTTAATAGATCCCAATCTAAACCAAAGCATGATTTGAGTAAGCGATCGCGTCACATACCTTTATCTATACGTGTATCAGTTTTACATAGAGACGGCTACAAATGCGTTTTTTGTGGACGCAATGCGAAGCAAGTTGAGTTAGAAGTTGACCACATTGTACCTTTTTCCCAAGGAGGAAGTAACAACTTCAGTAATTTGCAAACCTTGTGTTTTGATTGCAATCGTGGTAAAGGTTCGCGTCACTTAATATAGAGTTAAAAATAATATTATTCAAATACTATATAGCCCTCTGGTGAGTTTACCGGAGGGCTTTTGCTATTCCAAAAACCGCGCCCAATCTTCACATATAATTGTAAAAAAAATACATAAATAAGGTTTACCTTTCTTTTAAAAGTGGTGTTAAGTTACTTCTATGATCTAGTGGCTTAGCTTCTTCGTCAAATAAAGCTATGGTGCAAACAATTCAAGCTAAAGACCTGACGCTGCACGATGTAAAAGTAAAATTTGGTCTGAAGCAAGCCCTAGATGAGCAATTCTTTCGGGAGTGGTTAGACGAATTACCAGAAATCAGCAATTATGAAAAGCGATCGCTTAACCAGATAAAAGCTGATTTTCTCTATCTGTCTGAGTATCCTATAGCTGAAAGTCTTGTTGGTCTTGTGGTACTGTCTCCAATCCTATCTAATGCTGGTTTTTACCGTCCTCCTTTTCACATTACAGCAGAAGCACCTGTACAAATTACTGCCTCAGATGAGGGAAAAGTTATTCAAGGACGCATTGATGTCCTGGTTATACAAAAGCAACTGTGGGTACTGGTTATCGATAATTTCTTTTCCTTGAAGCCAGCAATACCGCAAGCATTAGCCTATATGATGGCTCATCCCAATTCTGAAAAACCTGTCTTTGGACTAGTGACAAATAGCAGCAACTTTATATTTATTAAATTAACTGGGCAAGATACACCAAAATATGCTTTGTCAGATGAATTTGTACTGGGACGCGGCGATGATCTGTATTACGTCCTGCGTGTGTTGAAGCGAGTTGGTGCATTATTGATTCAATGGAACTGAATGGAAAATTCTCGCCAACTGGCTTTTATCGCCCTGCGATCAGTACATCGAGGAGCTTATGCTGATGCTGCGTTAGATTCCGTCCTACGCCAAAGTAACCCCAGCGCTGCCGATCGCCGCTTAGTGACCGAATTAGTTTATGGTAGCGTCAGGAGAATGCGATCGCTCGATGCTTTAATTGACCAGTTAGCAACAAAGAAAGCCCATCAACAACCTCCAGATTTACGTACAATTCTCCATCTAGGTTTATACCAACTGCGTTATCTCGATCAAATTCCAGTCTCAGCTGCTGTTAATTCCACCGTCGATTTAGCTAAGAAAAACGGCTTTTCAGGGCTGAGCGGGTTTGTCAATGGTCTATTACGACAGTATATTCGGTTGGCGGAAGCGGGGAGGCAAGAGGCGAGAGGCGAGAGGCGAGGAAGAGAGCAGGGGGAGCTGGGGGAGAAAAACCAACTACCAACTACCAGTTACCAGTTACCAGTTAGCAGTTATCAAGATCCGCTAAAGTTGCCTGAAAATCCAGTTGAACGTTTAGGTATTCTATATAGCTATCCTGATTGGATTGTGGCGGTATGGTTAAAAGAGTTTGGATTTGCACAAACAGAAAAACTATGTGAATGGCTAAATCGACCACCAACGATTGACTTACGGGTGAATCCGTTACGCAGTTCAATTGAGACAGTAGAAGCGGCGATGCAATCAGCTGGTGTATCTGTAAGCCGCGTAACGCATCTGCCCCAAGCTTTAAGATTGACTGGAAGTGTAGGAGCGATTCAAAATCTTCCAGGGTTTAGTGAAGGTTGGTGGAGTGTGCAAGACAGTAGCGCCCAGTTAGTGAGTCATTTACTCGAACCGCAACCCCACGAAGTAGTAATTGATGCTTGTGCTGCACCAGGAGGTAAGACAACCCACATGGCGGAATTGATGAAAGATCAAGGGACAGTATATGCTTGCGATCGCGCTTCTTCCCGATTACGAAAACTCAAGGAAAACGCTTCTCGTCTACAATTACAATCAATAAAAATTTGTGTTGGAGATAGTCGCTCTGGTTCTCAATTTAAAAATATAGGCGATCGCGTTTTGCTAGATGCTCCCTGTTCTGGTTTAGGAACCTTGCACCGCCATGCTGATGCCCGTTGGCGACAAACACCCCAGTCAGTTGGGGAACTTTCTATTCTCCAACGAGAACTCTTAGAACAAACATCTACATGGGTTAAACCGAATGGAGTACTTGTTTATGCTACCTGTACACTCCATTGCCAGGAAAATGAACAAGTGGTACAAGGGTTTTTAGCCGATCATCCCCAATGGCAAATTGCACCTCCTACACCTCTTTCGCCTGCTGCTGCATTTACTACGTCAGCCGGATGGATCAAAGTATTACCATATCAACACCAAATGGATGGCTTCTTTATGGTGCGGTTGAACAGAGCTGGGGGAGCTGCGGAAGCTGGGGGAGCTGAGGGAGAAATTACCGCTTAACCTCTTTCCCCTTTACCCTTTACCGCTTAACCTCTTTACCCTTTATCCTTTATCCTTCATCCTTTTATCAATTACTTTATTTTTGTTGAGGAGGCAGAAATGGCAAATAATGCTAGTGTCAAGAACTTAATGAAAATTTTGATTGGATCTGCTTGGCTCGATGGTAGAATTCAACCCGAAGAAAGGCAGTATCTGTACAAAGTAGCGCAAGAGAAAAATGTAGCTGACGATCCAGATATCAAACCTCTTCTGTATGAGCTGAAGACAGTTCAGCCAAGCGAGTGTTATGAGTGGGTGAAAGAATATCTGGGCGATCGCCCTAGTGCCGAAGATTGCCAAAACTTACTTGAAGCTATCAGCGGCTTAATTTACAGTGACGGCGAAGTAGCGATCGAAGAAGCAAAACTTTTGACGAAATTGCAGTCTTTAAACCCAGAAAACGGCTCTTTTCAATCGGGAGATACTAAAGTACTTAAACAAATCCAAAAGCTCTACCGTCGTTGGGTAGAGTCTCAGAGATAGTCAAAAGCGACTTCGGGTGTAAAAATAAAAATTATGACTTCGGTTCACCCAGACCCGGAGTTTCTTCTTTTTTGACTTCAGGTACAATATCAGGACGCTTTTTATCTTCCCAGCCTACGGGACGCTTCGAGTTGTACCAGGCGATCGAACCAATACTTACTGCTGCAATAAAACCAACTACATATACTATCGTTGCAGATATAGGGAAATGGGGTGTGTTTACCACTGTGTCTGCTGCTGTTTGCATCAATAAATGCATTGATATACCCCCTTAAATAGGTATTACTACTTTTAAAACCATATAAAAAGAAAGTAGCATTTTCATCCCCCACAAGTGTGATAGTGGCGAGAAAAGGGCAGGGGAGCTTCAGGGGCTTCAGGGGAAAATCATCAATGCGTGAATGCGCGAAGGCGGGAATTTCCTTTTCCCTTTTCCCTTTTCCCTTTCCCCTCAAAATTACCAATTACCAACTACCAATTATAAATTATTCTTGTCCTTGCCCTTGGTCGCGTGTGGGCTGAGTTTGAGTTGGTGCAGATGGTTGCACTTGGTCGCTTGTGGTCGGTCTACGTCTAAATAGTTCTGGTGTATTTGAGCTATTTCGCCGCAAGCGCTGTAGGAGACGGTCATATCTTTGTGAGTCAGAATTATTGACCGCAGGGGGGTTGCGATGCTGTCGCCTTATGCGTCTTGTGCGCCTTCTGGGTGTCTGTATTTCCCCGCTTGGCTGTAAGAAGCGTCGCTCTCTACGTCGCCGAGGGGAGGGGCTGTAATTTTCCGATCCTTCGGCTTGTTCAAGCGAACCGTTAGCGCTTTCTTGGGGATTAATTTGACCAATGGATATCGTTCTCGGCTTAACTGGCTGTGCCTTAATCGTTGCTTTGCGTCCTTCTAATTTTGGGTTGGGAAATTGCTCTACAGGCATTCCCTGAGAGGCTTGTGCCATAAATCTATGCCAAGCGTAGGCTGCTGTGCTACTACTGCCCCAGGTAGGTTGATTATTATCATTGCCGAGCCAAACTCCTGCTACCATTTGGGGAATATAGCCTACGAACCAAAGATCGCGGGCTTTGTCCGATGTCCCAGTTTTACCAGCTACTGGGCGATCTACTAATCCAGCAGCGCCACCAGTACCAGCCTGTACTACATTTCTTAGCATCCAAGTGGCGATCGCGGCATTATCGAGGTCTAATACTCGCTTCGGTTTAACCCTAGCTGTGTAAATCACATTTCCACTTCGGTTTAGGATGCGTCGAATACCGTAAGCTTCTGTATGCACGCCTGCTGTTGCTAAAGTGCCATAAGCGTTGGTTAACTCTAGCAAATTCACTTCCGAAGAGCCTAGAGCTAATGAATAAGCAGGTATGAGGGGAGATTTAATTCCCATTTGCCCCGCAAGTTTAATCGTTGGCTCAAAACCAACATCCATTAATACCTTAACGGCAACTACATTAATTGAGGCAGCCAGAGCATCCCGCATAGAAAGCAAACCCCGAAACTTCTTACTGAAGTTTTTCGGTTCATAGCCATCAACTTTAAAGGGAGAATCTAAATATTGTTTATATGGAGAAATCCCACTAGCGATCGCCGTCGTATATACAATTCCCTTAAATGTCGATCCTGGCTGGCGCTGTGCTTGGGTAACACGATTAAATTGGTTCTTGTTCCCAAAAAGAGTTCCCCCCACCATTGCTTTAACCCCGCCAGTACGCGGTTCAATGGCTACCAATGCAGCTTGAGCAAAATGCTGCCACCTACCGTTGGTTTCCACTGTATCTTTTACAACCGCTTCTGCTTGTTGCTGCCATTTCGGGTTTAAGGTTGTTTCAATTGTCAAACCCCCTTGCGCCAACACATCTTTTGAAACGTATTTCGGCAACTCTTTCTGAATATACGTAGTGAAGTAGGGTGCTATTACCTGGAGTCGCTTGGGTGAACTGGTTTTGAGAGTAATAGGTGTATTTCTAGCCTCTGCTGCTGCTGCTGCTGTAATTACTCCATCCTCTTGCATTCGTTGCAAGACTAGGTTGCGTCGTTGTTGGGCTGCTACTATATTTACCGTTGGTGAGTAGAAACTGGGGGCGGGTGCTAAACCTGCGATCGTTGCCATTTCCCCCAAAGTCAATTTATTCACTGGTTTGCTAAAGTAAACATTCGCAGCATCAGCTACACCATAAGCCCCTTGTCCCAAATAAACTAAATTGAGATAGCGCTCTAGAACTTGTTGTTTAGTTAAATTCTGCTCAATTTTTGTTGCTAAAAGAATTTCCTTCAGCTTGCGCCACATACTGCGCTCTTGATTAAGGAATAGAATTCGTGCTAGTTGTTGTGTAATGCTACTACCGCCTTCGACCACGTTGGCAGAACGGAGATTCGCCCCAATTGCCCGCATAATACCTTGGTAGTCAACACCACGATGTTGATAAAAGCGTCGATCTTCAGAAGCAATGAATGCTTGAATCAGCGGTTTGGGAATTTGATTTAGCTTCAGTTGTTCTCTGGTGGCAGGTCCCTGCTGCTGAAGAATTGTACCATCAGCCGCTTTGATCGTCAGTGTATTACTCCGTACAGAGGTGAACAGTTCGGCTCGTGATGGTAAACTACTCTCAATAGACGACCAAACGCTGCCTCCTGCTATCAGTCCACCGCCAACACCCAAGCCGAGCCAAAACCAGTAACGGCGATAGAGAGGTTTGCCGCCAGTTAGTTTAGTTTTCGTTTGATCGGATAGGTTATTTGTTTGCGACACTAGATGTGACTCTGGCAAACGTGGGGCTGGGGGTTGCCCTGTATTGTCTGGTTCGTTCAAAGGAGTTGCTCACTTTTTGAACTATGGGATATTTGACACGTCAGTTTCATACACACGTCACAATTCTATTCAAGTTTTGCCTATTTTAATCTGAGTATGGGATCGTATGGGACTAGGGGTGCTTAGGCTAGAAGAGGACAAGGGACAAGTGACAAAGGACAAAGGACAAATAAGCGCGATCGCATTGGGTAGCAATTTAGGTGATTCCCACGCCATTCTAAACTCTGCCTTGGCAACTTTAGCCAATATGCCACAAATTACCCTGCAAGCTTGCTCTAGCTGGTATCAAACGATTGCCGTTGGACCTGTGCAACCAGATTACATCAACGGCTGTGCGAGGCTGCAAGTCAATATTTCACCCCAGGAGTTACTAGAAACTCTACTGGCAATTGAAACTTCTTTCGGTCGCGTCCGTACCCAACGTTGGGGAGCGCGATCGCTCGACCTCGATTTGTTACTATATGATGATTTAATTCTCTCTTCTCCCACTCTGACATTACCCCATCCCAGAATGCGAGAACGTGCTTTTGTTCTGGTTCCCCTAGCAGAAATTGCTCCTGACTGGATAGAACCAGTTTCTCGAAGGGCGATCGCAGAACTAGTTAAAGATGTAGACTGTTCTGGAGTCAGAAAATTGGTAGAAACGTAGCCCTTCTAAGTCTTTCCTAGTAATTGGTAAAGAGTAATTTATGGCAAAAGGTTTAGAACCAGCACAAGTATTAAAACAACGCCTATTCTACAAAGGGCGCAAATTTGACTTTGAAGTTAACCGCCTCCGCTTACCCAATAATGCTGAAGGCGAGTGGGAATGTATTCGACACCCTGGCGGCGCTTTAGCTGTCCCAGTCACTCCAGAAGGTAAACTTATTCTCTTGCGACAGTATCGCTTTGCTGTGCAAGGACGGCTCTTAGAATTTCCAGCAGGAACAGTAGAGCCGAATGAAGATCCATTTGAAACAATACAGCGAGAAATTGAAGAAGAAACAGGCTACCGCGCCCATAAATGGCAAAATTTAGGGCAATTTTTCCTCGCTCCTGGCTATTCTGATGAAATTATCTATGCCTTTTTAGCTCAAGATTTGGAATTACTGGAGCAACCACCCAGCCAAGATATTGATGAGGATATAGAAACAGTTTTGATGAGTCCCCAAGAATTAGAACAAGCTATTTTGGACGGCGAACCAGTAGATGCAAAATCAATTTCTAGCTTTTTATTGGCTCGTCCTTATTTAAGTTAATAATAACACAATCAGCTGGTAATTATTATTTAAATATTCTCAAATATCTTACTATAAAAGCAAGACTATCACAGACAGCTGGGTATTCGAGTTATCTGTTGGTCTTATAGGGGATCTGCTTTGAAGGCGAAGGTTTTTTATCTCGTCAAATCCAGGTTAGCACAACTGTTGGCACTCGCTTTGACAATGCATCTGATGGCAGGTGTTGCGCCACTATCACGAACAGTAGGCTGATAAGTCACACAAACAGATCAAGCTCAGACATTGTGCTGCAAACCCAACTGCATCAGGCATGGCTCAATCTAAAATCTCTGCCGTGGGGTAAGGCAGTTCGTTATACGCTGAGCATCGGCATCCCGCTTGTGATCGGCTCGGCAACAGGATTGCTCCGTTACGGTGTTGTTGCCGTGATTGGCAGTATGTATGTTGTGAATATTGCGAATGTAGATGCCCGCCCGAAAGATCGATTACTTGGTACTTTAGCAGGTTCTGCCCTCATTACAGGCTGCGCTCAACTCGGTAGCTTCCTGGCTCACTCCCCCCAGTTGATTGCATTAGGAGTTCTGGTTCTTGGCACCACTGCCGGATGGTTACATAGTTCTCACATGGTGATTGAAATCATGGTGCGGTTTGCCGTCCTGGGCTTCCTGTTTGGTGCATTGCAGCTTGCTGCCTTTGGCACTGAGTTAATTGCAATTGATGAAAGAGTGGTTTTTGTCTTTTTAATGGGTGGACTATGGACAGCCAGCGTGTTAGCAATCGAGCATCGGCTGTTGAGATCAAATCGTTTGACCGCTGCACCCAATCTACGGGAAGGCTGGCAGCGCATTCGATCAAAACAAACGGCAGGTTTACGGTTTGCCCTCTGCTATGGCATAGTGGCTACGATCGCCTTTGGCGGTAGTTTATTATTGCATCTGCCTCGCCCATTTTGGGTCACGGCTACTACCCTAGTGGTCATGAAGCCCGATAGCCGTGCAACGGTTCAGCGGACTTCCCAGCGGATATTGGGAACATTGATTGGCGTACTGCTGGTAGAAGCAATCATTACCTCTACCCATAATCCCAACCTTCTGATTGCTTACATTATTCTGGCTGCTCCATTCATCCCGATCGGTTTAGTCAAAAATTACACGCTTTGCTGTGCTGCGGTTACCGTCCTGGTAATGGTCATGATTGACCTGCTGACTCTCAATCAAGGAGGAGTTCGAGCCTTACTTCCCGTGCGTTTCTATGCAACGCTTGTTGGTTGTGTTCTAACTGCAATTGGAACAGCCGTCACCTACCCTGAACTTTGGCTACACAAAAGAGCGGGAGATCACTAGACGTATCCTAAGTGCGATTCGTTGTGAGTGAATCACGGTACTGTGTCCGGCGCGACCTGAAATGGTTGCTTAGTAAGGGAAGCCTACTACACTCGCGGATTCACATCCTCTACCCCTGTGTAAAAGACTCGCAACAGTCCGGTCACGTCCTTTGGTTGCTTAATTTTTACTTTATAAATCAGATCTAAAAAAATTTCGCCGCCCTAGTAATACCGTTTCTCCATCTACTTGCACTTTTTACGATCCCCCTAGCCCCCTTAGAAAGGGGGTTTGGGGGATCGCTCTTTGTGTCATCATCTAGGAAAATTGGTATAACTAGAAGGAATCTAGCTGTCCCGTCAGATTAATAAGCTAAACTAGGTACTGCGAATGAGCTACTAATTAGAAGCAAAATTGCTCCTTGAATCAAATGTTTCTTCTTCATCTATTCCTCTGTTTAAATCCTAAACAGGCACAATCTAACTTTGAATTCCTCGCGCTTGAGCCTGGGAGCGAATTAATTTAAACCATACCAGCAGTCAGCTAATTGAAGCATTTGATATTTATGCAATCAATGCATAAATATGCAATTGCCATTTTGTGAAAACTGCAATCGAATGACACAACGATTCACATTAGTAGCGAATGCCGATAAACTAGTACTATTGAACTATAAAATTGATTGAATGTCTGACTTAATTCTGTTTTGGCATCGCCGCGATCTACGCATTTCGGATAATACTGGGCTTGCTGCTGCGCGATCGCAAACTCAAAAAGTAGTAGGGATATTCTGCCTCGATCCGAATATTCTAGAACGGGATGATGTGGCTGCTGTCAGAGTCACTTACCTAATTGGCTGTTTGCAACAATTGCAGCAACGCTATACTGAAGCTGGTAGCCAATTGTTGATTCTGCGTGGCGATCCGCGTCAAGCCATACCCAACTTGGCATCTGCCCTTAACGCCAAGGCAGTATTCTGGAATTGGGATGTAGAACCATATTCGCAAGAACGCGATCGCGCTGTCATGGATGCCCTGAAGGAAAAGGGTATTCAGTTTCTATTGCAAAATTGGGATCAACTTCTGCACGCCCCAGAAGATATTCGCACTGGTTCCAATCAACCCTATACAGTATATAGCCCCTTCTGGCGTAACTGGAGCGGTAAGCCGAAAGCTGCACCAGCCAGAACTTTAGAAAATGTTGAGGGGCTGACACAAACAGAACAACAGACGGCAAAGCAAGTCGGAGTAATCCAACTACCCACCGCCAAAGATTTAGGATTTATTTGGGACAATGAATTAGTTATTGCACCAGGAGAGGCGGCGGCGCAAGAAAGGTTAGAAGAATTTACATATCGCCCTATTACCGAATATCGAGAACAACGCAATTTCCCATCTGTTAACGGCACATCTCAACTGAGTGCAGCTTTGAAATTTGGGGCAATTGGTATTCGTACAGTTTGGGCTGCTACATTAGAAGCAAAAGAAAACAGCCGCAGTGACGAAACTGATGCAAGTATCCATGCTTGGCAACAAGAACTAGCATGGCGGGAATTTTATCAACACGCGATGTATAATTTCCCCGAATTAGCAACAGGGGCATATCGTCAACAATTCAAAAACTTCCCTTACGAAAACAACGACGAATATTTTCAAGCTTGGTGTGAGGGCAGAACTGGCTATCCTATTGTTGATGCAGCGATGCGGCAGATGAATACAATTGGTTGGATGCATAATCGTTGTCGAATGATTGTTGCCAACTTTTTAACTAAAGATTTGCTGATTAATCCTCAATTGGGAGAAAAATACTTTTATCAGTGGCTGATTGATGGCGATCTTTCGGCAAATAATGGTGGTTGGCAGTGGAGTGCTTCTAGTGGTATGGACCCTAAACCAGTGCGGATTTTCAATCCAGCTAGTCAAGCGCAAAAGTTCGATCCTGAAGGTGAATATATTCGAGAATGGCTGCCCGAATTGAGGTCATTTGATACAGAATTTCTGCTGAGTGGAAATATTTCCTCGCGCGATCGCCAGTCTGTTGGCTATCCAAATCCCATTGTCGATCATAAACTACAGCAACGCCAGTTTAAATTACTCTATCAACAACAAATTCAATAATTATCTATTAGCTATTAGCTGTTAGCTATTAGCTATTATTACTTGTTTATTAAATTGTGTTGTTTGTATTATTTGGTTAATCCAAATAACTGCTTGATTAGTTTTATTTTTATACAGAAATACAATATTTTATAGTCAAAAAAGAGTTGACAAGCTGGCTTCTTACATGGTTGAGTATAAGAAGCTATATAGCTTATAGTTTTATTCTTATATGCCAGGCATTAAACAACAAAACCGAAAAAAAAATCAAATAAATCGAAAAAAAAGACAACCATTAATTAATAGTTTTAGTCTAGCCCGTGAGCTTGAATCTCCCTCTAAAAAAATACCTGGTCTTGCACCATTGAAGACCCGCTATCGACCATTTATCTGTTTCCTTGATTTGGTATCACAAGTTCCTGGCGCACATCTATATGATATTGGTTGTGGCTCTGGAGCATTACCGTATCTTGCTTTTTCAAATTGTGGCAATAGCCCCTCGATCTCGTTTTGACTCGAAGATTATTTTTTGAGGTAGGTGGGGGAGCAAAGGGGAGAAAAGGAATACTTTTTCAATTTAGTATAATTTTATACATTTACTTGCAAAAATTAAGATTCAACTTAGCAAAGAAAGATTAGCTGTTTCTACATCCGAAAGTCACAATTTCTACTCTTATTTACTTAACTCAACTCATAGGGAACTTATGGCATCCCAACGGACTACACTAGTGACAAAAACTTTGATTGATATAGCAGCTAGTCCAATGAAAGCCCCTTATATAGCTGCTCTCAGACCGCGACAGTGGACAAAAAACTTAGTTGTTTTTGCTGCTCCTTTGTTCGCTTTTAAAATTAATCTGCCAACTTTGTTGGCTAGTGTGTTGGCATTGATTTTGTTTTGCTGTGCTTCTAGTAGCTTTTATTTACTCAATGATATTGCCGATGTAGAATCAGACCGTAAGCATCCTGTAAAGTGCCTTCGTCCGATCGCTGCTGGACTAGTAAATATACGAGTAGCATTTGGGATGGCATTGATTTTGCTTGCTGGTGCGATTATTGTAGGGTGGATGCGATCGTGGGCATTGGGTGCAACGATCATTGGCTACGCCATTTTACAAGTTGCCTATAATCTGCGTCTAAAACGGATGGTGATTTTAGACATAGGGGCGATCGCAACTGGCTTTGTCCTACGAGCTATAGGGGGGGCTGCTGCCACTGGCATTATTTTATCGCCTTGGTTTGTGCTGTGTACAGCCATGCTTGCCCTATTTTTAGGGGTAGAGAAACGCAAAGCTGAATTACGTCTAGTGTCGCTTAACGGTGGCAAAACTCGCGCCGTCCTGAAACGCTATTCCCTACCACTACTACACCGAATGGAAAATGTTGTCACCACTACTACTGTTGTGACTTATGCTCTTTGGTGTTCAGGTCCCATTGTACATGGTGCAAGTACATCTTGGATGCTGCTAACTTTGCCTTTTGTTTTGTATGGAATTTTCCGCTATCAGCTACTGAGCGATCCAGAAGAAATTGCTCGGAAAAGCGATTTAGGAGTAGAACTAGGTGGAAAAAGTGAGCGACCAGAAGAAGTTTTATTAACAGATTTACCCATTCTTATAACTGTTTTAGGTTGGATTATCACTTGCTTTGGTATTCTTTTACTTCAAAACCAAGGGCTAATTAAATAAAACTTGTATTTACTGTTTCAAACAGTTGATTTTCATTCATACTGCATGGCTAATTACAAAAATTGGTTGCTAAAAAATATTTTTTATTCTAGGGGTTATTTTGATTTTATTAACCGCCCGAAAAAGCAATTTTTAGCACAATACAAATTACCAAAGGAAGCATATAGACTTGCTTCTATTGAAATTGAATTGCTAATAAGCTCAGGTATTAGAGGTGTAATTCTTGATTTAGACAACACAATTATTTCAGAAGACGATCGCTATATATCTCCTGGTGCAGAAGCTTGGATTAAACAAGCTTCATCAGAGGGATTGAAATTTTTCATCCTTTCCAATGGTAAGCGCCGCTATCGCGTAAAATTTTGGTCAGATCGTTTAGGTATTCCAGCAATTAACCCAGCAAAAAAGCCCTTTCCTTTTGCTTTTCGCAAAGCATTGAAATCTATGCGACTTAAACCAAAACAAGTAATTGTTATCGGTGACAGCCGCCATACAGATATGCTTGGAGCATGGCTCATAGGCTGTCCTAGTATCCAGGTTGCTACTCTTCCTCATCCGTTTCGCTGGTGGGAGAAGCTGTTAGGTAAACGAGTACAAACTCCTTATCCTCAAGGACATGAACTTTGGGACAATGAATATTTTTACCCTAAATAAAATTATTATGAGCAGTTATTTTGGCTTTGCACAATCAACAGATGATCTTCTTTGCCTTTCTTAGCGCCTACTCTCTCTTGAGGTTCCTTAGCGTCTTTGCGTCTTGGCGTGACACTATCATCAAGTATCACAAAAGTAAGACGTAAGTTATACAGCTTAAATTGCTCAGACGAAATTATTTTAAACAGTTACTCTTACAGTAAAAATTCCAGAGGAGTTATGAAATTATCCGAGACAGTATTTAGCGTTGATAGCCTTTCAACGTCAGGCTCTCTAGTTCGCAAACATTGGCAAGATGTGGTGTTCGTAGTTGCGATCGCAATCATAGCGGGTTTGGTATCCTATCTTGGCGCACATTCGATCAATCCCGCCCTGACATGGGATAAGCAGACTACCGATACGTGGTTCAACAACGATACAACCCGCGCTTTTGACGATATGGCTGTTTATGCCGTCGATCATTATCGGACAAATTTGCATCCATTGTTTGTCGTCTTGACAATGCCGTTTGTGAATGCACTGAGGAGTTTATTTTCGCTTGATGCAGTAACAGCAGTTAGAATAGTCCTTGCCGCAAATACATCAATTTGGTTTGGCGTATTATTTCTAACATTAAGACTAATTGGTTGCCGCCGACTTGATGCGACACTATTTAGCATACTGGCAGCAGTCAGCGCCGCCAGTGTATTTTGGTTTACAATGCCCGAAACTTATCCCTTCGGCTCCACAACTATGCTACTAGGACTAACTTTAGTAGCACTGGCAGAATATCAAAAGTTGTCACCACTGTGGTACGTGCTTGTCGGCGTTCTCACATTGGGCATCACGATCACTAACTGGATGGTGGCAATATTTGCCGCATTTGTCAAGTTTCGCCCCAAGCGGGCAGCGCTAATTACAATTGCATCATTTGTCATCGTCTGCGTCCTGGTACTGTTGCAAAAAGCTATTCTTCCAGCTTTTAATGCAGGATTTTTGCGCCTGTGGGTAAATGCTACCGATGAAGCAGGATCAACAGGTGTGCTAAAAGCCGAATTTGGCGGTCCCATGACAGCCATCAAATGCGTCATCTTTGACACAATGGTAATGCCAGCCATCGGATTAGTAAAGAATGTGCATGGTTTTCCGGCTTGGGCTAGCATGAGTGTACAATGGTCTACCCCAGGTAGTGGTAGTATTTGGGGTGCGATCGCAGTTGTCTTGTGGATGGCACTATTTAGTTTGGGAATATGGGGGTTATTCTCGATTCGGCAACATCGAGCATTTCGGATCGTTCTAGGACTTAGCCTACTCGGACAAATTGCCCTAGAAGCAGTATACGGCGATGAAAGATTTCCCCATGCTACCCATATGCTGCCATTTTTAGTATTAGTAGCAGCACTAAGCGCCCTCACCCGTGCCAGGATATTAGCATTAGTTTTAACAGCAGCATTGATCTTCACAGCAGGGGTAAATAACGGTTTGCTATTCGAGCAGGCAAGAGCGTTTACTTACAATCAAGGTTTGCTACGTCAACAAGTCCCAGTGGAAAGCTGGATACAACTGCGTCCAGATGCTAATTCAAAATAAGGACGTGGCTCGTTCTATGCACCGGATATTCAAATGTTTTCGGTGCATGGGAAAATTAATTTTAGATTTTAGGTGCGCTGATTTTGGATTAAATCTAAAATCTACAATCTACAATCTAAAATTGCTGGGAGCTACAAGGAATTAAGTGAAAGTTTTAGTAGTAGGTAATGGGGGACGAGAACACACTATAGCTTGGAAATTACTGCAAAGCCAGCAGATAGAACAAGTATATTGTGTTCCTGGCAATGGAGGTACGGCAACCCTTAAGAGTTGCCAAAACGTACCTTTGAGCGTAGATGACTTTGAAAGCATTGGAAAATTTGCTCAAGAAAATGACATTGCTTTAGTTGTGGTAGGTCCAGAATTACCGCTAGCAAAGGGCATTACCGACTACCTTCAACGCAAGGGTGTAATGGTATTTGGTCCCACCAAAGCAGGAGCTACAATTGAGGCGAGTAAAGCTTGGGCAAAAGCACTAATGCAAGAAGCAGGAATTCCTACAGCTTCATCAGCAGTATTTACAACAGCCAAAGCAGCGAAGGAATATGTAGTAGACCGAGGAGCGCCCATTGTCGTCAAAGCTGACGGCTTGGCAGCTGGTAAGGGTGTGACAGTTGCTACGACAGTTGAACAAGCACATAATGCCATTGAAGCAATCTTCCAAGGGCAATTTGGCAGTGCGGGTAAGTTTGTCGTAGTTGAAGATTGTTTGACTGGGGAAGAAGCTTCAGTTTTGGCATTGACAGATGGGGTGACAATTCGCCCTTTATTACCAGCACAGGATCACAAACGCATTGGCGAAGGTGATACAGGGGAAAATACGGGCGGAATGGGAGCCTATGCACCTGCACCTTTGGTAACACCAGCTTTGATGGCAAGAATTGAGACTGATGTTTTACAAAGAGCGATCGCTACTCTAAGAAATAGAGGCATTGACTACCGAGGTGTACTTTATGCAGGTTTGATGATTACACCTGATGGCTCATTCAAAGTTTTAGAATTTAACTGTCGCTTTGGCGATCCTGAAACACAGGCAATTTTACCACTGATGGAAACGCCTTTAGAAGAGTTGCTAATTGCCTGTTGCGAACAGCGTTTATCACAAATGCCTCCCATCCAATGGAAAACCGGGGCTGCTGCTTGTGTCGTTGCTGCTGCTGGCGGTTATCCAGGCGAATATCAAAAAGGGCAAGTGATTACCGGAATTGAATCAGCCGAGGAATTGGGAGCTTGTGTATTTCATGCTGGAACTAAGTTAAAAGCTGAGGGAGCTGAGGAAGCGTTGGTTGCTGAGGGAGAAAATTCAATTCAAAATCCCCCAGCCCCTAGTCCCCAGCCCCTAGCCCCTTCCCTAGTGACAGATGGTGGTCGAGTGTTGGGTGTAACTGGCATCGGAGAGAATTTTGATCTTGCGATCGCCAGGGCTTACTCTGCACTGAGTCAAATTCACTTTGACCAAATGTATTATCGCCGCGATATTGGACACCGAATAAAGGGGCTAGGGGCTGGAGGCTAGAGGCAAGAGGAAGCGCGGGGCTAGAGGCAAGAGAACCTCTCGCCTCGTGCCTCTCCCTCTCCCTAGCCCCTAGCCCCTAGTCCCTAGCCCCTCCTCTTTGAATTCTGGGTTAAAAAACTTTACCTTAGTACTGAGGACTCATAACGGAATAAACTTGCCCAAATGCTTGCGCTGCTAAAAACAATTCGAGAAGCGATCGCCCGCTGGTGGTCAGAGTTAACCCTCCCTACCAAACTGATGGCTGCCGCCACGTTGGTGGTTTCGTTGATCGTGAGCGGTTTCACCTTTTGGGCTGTCAACACAATTCAACTCGATGCCCGTCTAAATGAAACCCGCTTCGGTCGAGATCTTGGACTCTTACTTGCTTCCAACGTTGCCCCCCTAGTGGCAGAAAATAATCTTACCGAAGTCGCCCAATTTTCCCAACGCTTCTACAGCAACACTTCGAGTGTGCGGTATATGCTTTACGCCGACGAAGCGGGGAAAATCTTTTTTGGTCTTCCCTTTTGGGAACCAGCAGTACAAAATTCTCTTACAATTGAGCGACGAATTCATCTACCAGAAGACTACGCTGCCAGTTCGGACATTCCTATGGTACGGCAACACAACTCGCCGGACGGGGAAGTTACAGATGTTTTTGTGCCTCTAAATCACGAAGGCAAATACCTGGGTGTTCTATCCATTGGTATTAACCCTAACCCTACTGTTGTCACCTCCTCAAGCCTTACCCGTGATGTTACAATTGCTGTTTTTGTCTCCATCTGGGTAATGGTAATTTTGGGAGCTGTATTTAATACCCTCATGATCACCCAACCAATTAGAGAGCTACTGGTGGGTGTCAAAAACATTGCAGCGGGGAATTTCAAGCAACGAATTGACCTGCCTGTGGGTGGAGAACTAAAAGAATTAATCCTCAGCTTCAATGAAATGGCAGAGCGACTAGAGCGCTATGAAGAACAAAATATTGAAGAATTAACCGCACAGAAAGCAAAATTGGAAACATTGGTTTCTACGATTGCTGATGGGGCAGTATTACTTGACACCGATATGCAAGTAATATTAGTTAACCCCACAGCGCGGCGAATTTTTAGCTGGGAGAATAGTGATGTAGTGGGAGACAATATTCTGCATCAATTACCGCAATCAGTGCAAATAGAATTGGCACGCCCCTTGTTAAAAATTGCTAGCGGTGAAAGCGAAAGCGCTGAGTTCCGAATTCCCCTCTACCAGCCGACCAACCGCACGATTCGGATTCTTTTGACTACGGTCTTAGATCAGTACCGAGAAAGCACCAAGGGCATTGCTATGACTGTGCAAGATATCACTCGTGAAGTAGAACTAAACGAGGCAAAAAGCCAGTTTATTAGCAATGTATCTCACGAATTGCGAACACCTCTGTTTAATATCAAGACATATATCGAAACCCTGCACGATTACGGCGAAAACCTGAGTGAAACTGAACGGCGAGAATTTCTAGAAACCGCCAATCATGAAACTGATCGCCTCACTCGTTTAGTCAACGACGTTTTAGATTTATCCCGCTTGGAATCTTGCCGTATTTACCGCTTTGATGCTGTCGATTTGGCGCAAGCGATCGAGCAGACACTACGCACTTACCAACTGAATGCTAAAGATAAAGGCGTTGAATTGATTCAGGAAATTGACACCGATTTGCCATCAGTGATAGGTCACTACGATTTGTTGTTACAAGTCTTTACAAATTTGGTTGGTAATGCACTCAAGTTCACGCAGTCAGGGGGAAAAGTCGCAATTCGTGCCTATCAGCTAGATCAAAATTCCACTTCAAAAGTGGTGCGGGTCGAAGTCTCTGATACTGGTATTGGCATTGATCCAGAAGACCAACAAGCAATTTTTGAGCGCTTTTTCCGCGTAGAAAACCGAGTTCACACTCTAGAAGGTACAGGGCTGGGTCTTTCAATTGTAAGAAATATCATGGATAAGCACCAAACTACAGTACATCTGGTAAGTGAAGTCGGCATCGGTACTACTTTCTGGTTCGATTTAGCTGTATTTGAAGAACCAGCAAAGGCGAATAATCTGCCCGCTGTTGATGCTTTAGCTGGGAACCCAACAGTTGAGACTACTGCTACTGTGATTTAGTACGGGCATCACAGTCTGGGGCTATGCTTTTTACAGTTTGAATCAAAATTGCTAGTTTAGATAATAAGCGTTCCCCAGGTATTCCAATGAGCCACATTGCTAAGCACAGCAGCAACGCACACTGGGCATCCACACTCAAGCTTTTCACTGTAATAGGTGGAATAACGCTTGCAAGTTACGTAACGCCTGTAGTAGCCCAGACTGATCAGACACCGAAAACTTCTATCACCCCAATCAATGTTAAAGACTTCTTCAACCAAGGAGTGGAAAAGACTGAACGGGGAGATTTCCAAGGTGCGATTAAAGACTTTAATCAAGTTCTACGGATTAATCCTACCTTTATTGAGGCTTACTGCAACCGAGGGATCGCCCGTGCTGGACTTGAAAACTATCAGGGAGCAATGGCAGACTTTAACTCTGCCCTACGACTCAATCCTAACCATGCTGATGCCTATAACAAACGGGGAACTACCCTAGCGCAAATGGGTGATATTAAGGGTGCGATCGCCTCTTTTGATACAGCTTTGCGTCTTGATGCAACTTTGGTCGATGCCTACTATAACCGAGGACTTGCCCATTCGGAACAAGGAAAGCCAATTGATGCGATCGCTGATTACAATCACGCAATACAGCTTAATCCCAATTTGGCTGAGGCTTACGGCAACCGAGGATTTATGCGCTACCATTTGGGAGACAAACCAGGTGCGATCGCCGACTTACAGAAGGCTGCACAAATTTTTTCAGAACAGAAAAATGCGGCTGGCTACCAACAAACCTTGGCTTACATTCAAATGATGCGATCGCCAACTGCCAAACCTCCTACACTACCGTAAAGCTTTGATCAAACTCCTGCTAACTGATAACTGTTTGCAGCAGCAACCAAATATTTAGCCCTGCAATAATGATTGCTACTGCCCATGCTAGTAGCTTCAACCATAGGGGGTTGACAAACTCTCCCATCAGGCAGCGATCTGAGGTAAACATCACCAAAGGAATTATCGCAAACGGCAACTGCAAACTTAAAACTACCTGACTGAAGACGAGCAAGCTACCTGTACTTCTCTCGCCAAACACAATAATACAAATTAGGGCAGGCACAATTGCTGTCAATCTGGTGATCAAACGACGCAACCAGGGAGCCAAGCGCAGCTGCAAAAAGCCTTCCATTACAATCTGTCCTGCCAATGTTGCTGTCAAGGTTGAACTTTGCCCTGAAGCGAGTAAGGCTATGCCAAAAATAGCACTAGCAGCACCGACTCCCAGTAAAGGGGAAAGCAGTTGATAAGCATCTTGAATTTCAGCTACCTGTTGATAACCTGAAAAATGAAACGTTGCGGCTGAGACAATCAAGATGGCTGAGTTGATAAATAATGCCAAAGACAGAGCTACTGTTGAATCTATAGTGCTGAACTTAATCGCTTCCCACTTTTTCTGGGAAGTTGGCTGCCAATCCCGCGTTTGCACAATAGAAGAATGAAGATACAGGTTATGTGGCATCACTGTAGCTCCCAGGATACCAATGGCGATGTAGAGCATAGCAGGGTTCGACAAAATCTCTAGCTTCGGCACATACCCCAGCAACACGCCACCTACATCAGGACGGGAAAAGAATATTTCGGCGGCAAAACAAGCACCAATGGTAGCCACTAATAAGATTACCAATCCTTCTGTATAGCGAAATCCTTTTTTTTGTAGCAGTAGCAGTACTACCACATCGAGCGCCATAATGCATACTCCCCAGGCTAGGGGAATGCCAAACAGGAGTTGAAGCGCGATCGCACTACCTAGAAGTTCTGCCAAATCACAAGCTACAATCGCAATTTCGCACAACAGCCACAACCAAAAACTCACCTTCGGACTGTAATAGTCTCGACAAGCCTGTGCTAAATCCCGCCCAGTAGCCACCCCCAATCGAACACACAGCGATTGCATCAAAACTGCCATCAAGTTGGAAAGCAGAATAACGCTTAACAGCGCATAGCCAAATTTTGCCCCTCCAGCCAAGTCTGTTGCCCAATTTCCAGGGTCCATGTAGCCTACAGAAACCAGGTAGCCAGGCCCTGTATAAGCTAACATCTTCCGCCAGGAGCTTTTGCCGTTGGGAACTAAGACGCTACGATGGACTTCAGGAAGGCTGGGTTTCCTGCCAGTATTCACGGAAAAGCGCATTAATTTTAGCTTCCTAACTTTTCATATTTATCACATAAGTAGGGTGGGCATTGGCCATCCTACTTTCATATTGTTCTCATAATTTTATAATCAGTAGTTAGTGCGTCAATCGTCCGAAGGTAAAGTATTGTGCCTTGAATTGAGTACTCTAGTTGAGTTAAAAATCGCCAGCATTGCCACACCCACATCGGCAAAAACAGCTTCCCACATGGTTGCTAGACCAAACACCCCTAGAGCAATAAACAACCCTTTGACTACTAAAGCAAAAATGATATTCTGCCAAACAATTTGATGAGTCTTTCTGCCAATTTTTATCGCTTCAGCTACCTTTGACGGTGCATCCGTCATAATCACAACATCCGCAGTTTCAATTGCAGCATCAGAGCCTAATCCTCCCATCGCTATACCTACATCAGCCCTAGCAATTGAGGGAGCATCATTAATTCCATCTCCTACAAATGCAACTCTTTTGCCCTTACCTACTTGCTTGAGAATTTTTTCCATCGCATTAACTTTACCTTCTGGTAATAACTGTGCAATGTAGGAATCTATACCCAACTGAGGAGCAACACTTGCAGCGATCGCTTGATTATCTCCTGTCAACATCACAGTTTTTTCAACCCCCAATTTCTTCAGAGATTGAATCGCCCCTCCCGCATCTTCCTTAATTTCGTCAGCAATTAAAATATATCCAGCATAAACTCTATCTACAGCTAGATGAACAACTGTGCCATCTACATCTACAGCATAGTTAATATTTTCCCGCAGCAATAAACGGTCATTTCCTGCAATTACCACTCGACCTTGTACAATAGCTTTAATTCCATACCCAGCAATTTCTTCGTAATTTTCAACATCAGATAAATCAATATTTTTTCCATATGCTTCTCGAATCGATTGAGCAATCGGATGATTTGAATGTGATTCTACCTTCGCTGCTAGAGTCATTAACTGTGCTGTCGTAAAACCATTTTCTGGTACTACTTGCGTTACTTTGAATACACCTTTTGTTAGCGTTCCTGTTTTATCAAAAACGACTGTCTTCACTGCTGCTAAGGTATCCAAAAAGGTAGAACCTTTAACTAAAATTCCTCGCCTTGCAGCACCTCCAACTCCTCCAAAATAACCAAGGGGAATACTAATTACGAGTCCACAAGGACAAGAAATAACTAAAATGACAAGCGCACGGTAAACCCACTCCCTACTTGTTTCCCCAGGAATTAGTAAAGGAGGAAGCAGAGCAACTGCCAGGGAAATAAAAACCACAACTGGTGTATAATAACGGGCAAACTTGGTAATAAACTTTTGTGTCTCGGCTTTTTTACTGCTTGCATTCTCAACCGAGTCAAGAATTTTAGCTATTGAAGATTCACCAAATAGTCGAGTTACCTTGAGGGTAATAACTCCCGTTTGGTTAATCATTCCTGCTAAAACACTTTCTCCTACTTTTACAGTCCGAGGAACTGATTCACCAGTTAAAGCGGATGTGTCTACCTGAGAGTTACCATCTATAATTTCACCATCTAAAGGAATTTTTTCTCCTGGCTTTACAACTATAACGTTTCCTATATCTACTATTTCTGGAGATACTTTTTTTATTTCTCCATTTACTTTCAAATTGGCATAATCAGGACGGATTTCTAACAGAGACTTAATCGATTTCCGAGAACGACTAACCGAAAGCTCTTGAAATAATTCTCCGACTTTGTAAAATAACATTACTCCTACAGCTTCTGGTAATTGGTGGATGGCGATCGCCCCCAATGTCGCCACAGTCATCAAGAAGTTTTCATCAAATATTCTGCCTTTTAAAACATTGCGTCCCGCACTAGATAAAACTTTCCAACCACTCAAAAGATAGGCGGGAATAAACAACAGATATTCAACAAAAGAAAAACCACTTGCATGAAACCTATCTTCAAAAATTAAACCAGGAATGTATAAAGCAGCAACCCCAGCAAGAGGTAGTAACTCTTGTTTGAGGCTGAATTCTCCCTCACCCCCGTGAGTGTGACTATGATCGTGATCGTGGTCGTGGCGATCGTCATCAGAGCAAGCACAACAGCCCGAATGGTTTGAGTCTAATTTTTTCATAATTCCATTATTATTGGATAATTGAACACTTATTCAATAATATATGAAAAGTTGTGTTTTGAAGAATACAAGCTTAATAAATATAAGCTGGTAAAAGAGAAAGATAATTATTCTCAAGAGTCTCAGAAAATCTAGAATAATTTAACTTTATTTATGAGAATATTTGATAAAAATGTAAGGTGGGCATTGCCCACCCTACTATGTAAACTGCTTTGTGAATGATATCTTTTGATGGCATTTGGAATTGCACGGGCAAAGATTTTAAGCACAAGCAAATATTTGTCCAACTTGCTTCAAATCCACATTGCCGCCGCTGATAATAACACCAATTCGCGCATTTGGGGCGGTAACAACACCTTCTAACAAGGCGGCGGCGGCTAATACTCCCGTAGGTTCAACCACAATTTTCATTCTTTCCCACAAGAAAAACATGGTGCGTCGAATAGCTGACTCAGATACCGTCACCATGTCATCAACGTAATGCAGCACTAGGGGAAAGGTAATTTTCCCTAAAGAAGGGGTACGAGCGCCGTCAGCAACGGTATCGGGATTATGTACAGTATGCAGCGTTTTGGTATGAAACGATCGCGTGGCATCGTCTGCCCTTTCCGGTTCCACACCAATGACTCGACATTCGGGGGATAATTTTTTAGTTGCGATCGCGCACCCCGAAAGCAACCCACCGCCACCGCAGCAAACTAGCAGCAGATCCAATTGACCAACTTCGTCAATTAGTTCTTTAGCTGTTGTACCTTGCCCCGCTATCACATGGGGATGATCGAAAGGGGGAATAAATGTCAATTGACGCTCATCGATCAGCTTTTGCGCTAAGTCTTCCCTTGTCATTTCCACACGGTTGTAAAGCAACACCTCTGCACCGTAACCCCTAGTTGCGGCTTGCTTGACAGATGGCGCATCGTCTGGCATCACAATGGTGGTAGGAATGCCCAGTAGCTGTCCAGATAGAGCGATCGCCTGGGCATGATTTCCCGACGAATACGCCAGCACACCTTGCCGCTTTTGAGCATCAGATAGCTGTGATAAGGCATTATATGCGCCCCGAAACTTAAACGAGCCTGTGCGCTGAAAATTCTCGCATTTAAAGAATACTTCGCTTTTTACGAGCGTATTGACTGTTTTTGAGGTTAAAACTGGCGTTTTGTGTGCCACGCCTGCTAACCACCGCCCAGCAGTTGCAATATCACCAAATCTGACGCTTTTAGACATGACTCAAAGCTATTAAGAAACTCACTAACAATAGAGCCAGTAGCAAAAGCCAAAAAGAATTACGTCTAAGCCAATTTTGAAAGGCGATCGCTGGACGAGGATTTTTTTGCTGTATTTGCTGCTTTTGCTCTATATTGTGGTACAATGTACAATCCTTAGCATAGGGACGCTGGGGAAATGTACAAGTATCATCAGCATGGTAGGTGCAACTGTCGCATAAATACTGCTCACCAGTTGCGCGGTGCAAAGGTATACCAGGATGACCGTAAGCTTTTAAGGATGTGCGGCAATAGGGACAGCTAACCGCCAGGGCATCCACTGGTTGACGACAATGGGGACAATTTGGCATTAGACTAACAAAGATTGCGACGGAGGATTGCAAACTTGATACTCAGATGATTCAATTAATTTGTAGGTATTACCCATTTGTTGGCTAAACCTTTGTTCAATTTCTTGGAGTTGCTCAAAAGGAATAGACTTCCACTGTTCTCGTGTTGCCCAACGAATTACCAGGATGACGAGTGTGGGTTCCTTGGGGTTGAGCCAAACTTCTTTACCGAGAAATCCAGGGTAATGGGCTAAAGCCTGTGTCCAAATTTCTGCATCTTTCTGAATAAACTGTTCTCTATGTTCGGGAGCAACTTTAACCTTGAGTAACTCGATTACCACGCTATTATCTCTCTTACCAAGAAGAAGACAGGAGCCAGGAGACCCACGTCAGGAGACCCACGATAGAATAGTTAATTACTCACGAAAGATAGCCATAAATAGCCTAAAGATTGCTTTGTTCTGACTTGTGACTTGTGACTTGTGACTTGTGTCTTCTGTCTCCTTTTGACCTCTCCCGTAGTTACAATTTTAAATTTGCCAGAATAGAACTGTAAGTGTTTATAGTTTACGCTTCCAGCATAGCTTGATTGCCGATGTTAAGGAGCGCAGACGGTCTAGTACTTGGTAATGGGACAGAGGCAGGATGGACAACAATAATTGGATTAAACAGCTAGTGATGCTCGGTATCGGTACAACTTCTGTGGTGGCAGAGAAACTGCGGGAAGTGAGCGATGATTTAGTCAAGGATGGGAAGCTCAATCCCGAACAAGCCAAAGCAGTTATGGATGACTTGATGCAGCACCTCAAGTCAGAGCAGGGTAACTTTGAGGCACAAATGCAACGGCAGATGCGAAATGCGTTGCAAGATTTAGGTGTACCCCGCCAGGCTGAAATGGACGAATTGCGGGGTCGAATTGACCGCCTAGAGCGCCAAATACGCGACTTGGAAAATAAGCTCTGGCGTTGAGGGTAATAACGGGGGGAAGCTCGTGGAACTAGTGGCTAGGCGCGAGATGTCCGGCAAAGGATGTCTCTACATAACTAATGACTGACAAAGGACAAAGGACAATTTGATTTACTAATTGAGCGTGGATGGCATTAGACTAGAACACGTTGCAAAAAGCCAACGGAGTTAATTTAGTCAGCCTCGGAGGACTAATTTTGAGAAATATTCTCATCAGCTTTGGAGTGATGCTGGTCTGCGTGTTAGTTTTGGTGTTGGCTCAATTCAATGGGCAACCCAATAGCGCACTCGCAGAGCAACCGCTTCAAAAAAAACCTGCACCGACTAAGGTAAATCAAATGTCAGATGACAAAGTTATTACTACCGAATCAGGACTGAAGTACACCGAGATCAAAGAGGGAACCGGAGCAACTCCTAAAAAGGGTCAAACAGTCACGGTTCACTACACTGGTACTTTAGAAGATGGTACTAAGTTTGATAGTTCACGCGATCGCGGTCAACCTTTTTCTTTCAAGCTAGGTGTCGGACAAGTAATCAAAGGTTGGGACGAAGGACTAAGTACCATGAAAGTGGGTGAACGTCGTAAGTTAATCATTCCGCCAGAATTGGGTTATGGCGCGAGGGGTGCTGGTGGCGTAATTCCGCCTAACGCCACGCTCATTTTTGATGTTGAGTTGCTCAAAATCAGCTAGATATATTCCCCAGCTGCTAGTTCCTAGTTTGCCACCCATGCCCACCATTATCAGATTTGGTGGGCATTGCCCACCCTACTGGTAACGAAAGCACCCGAAGATTAATAATTGTTGGATTTGGCTAAATTAACAAACTTGGTCAGATTTGGATCGAATAGTAGCTTAACAGTTCCAGTTGGACCATTACGATGTTTTGCTATTATCACTTCAGCGACATTCCTATCTGGAGAATCAGGATTATAGTAGCTATCTCTGTAAAGCATAATAACTAAATCCGCGTCTTGCTCTATGCTTCCGCTTTCACGTAAATCAGACATCATCGGACGTTTATTTGTCCTAGCTTCGACACCACGACTTAGCTGAGATAAAGCAATAATTGGAGTATTTAATTCACGGGCTAAACCTTTAAGACTTCGCGTAATTTTTGATAGTTCTTGCACTCGATTATCGCCGCTACCCTCCATTAGTTGCAAATAATCGATCAGAATTAAACCCATGTCTTTTTTCTGTTCTGCCTGAAGACGACGCGCTTGACTACGCATCTCTGTTACGGTAATATTTGGCGTATCATCAATAAAAATTGGCAGTTCATTGAGATTCCCTAGAGCAACGCTCAGCTTTTCCCATTCATTCTGACTAATAAGTCCCTTTCGCAAACGTTGGCTTTCAATTCCCGCCTCGCTAGATAATAACCGTTGCACTAGCTGCTCTTGTGACATCTCCAAACTAAAAATGCCAACTGGGAGTTTATGTATTGCGGCGATGTTATATGCCAAATTGAGAGCAAAGCTTGTTTTTCCCATTGCTGGGCGACCAGCGACGATAATTAAATCAGAACGCTGGAAACCACCAGTCATCGCATCCAAGTCATAAAAATTACACGCAAGACCAGGCAGAGCAATGCCTTGATTATGACTCTCGATATCCTGAAAAGTCTGGATAAGTGTCTCAGAAATAGAAACTAAGCCTTGCTGCGGGCGTTCTTGAGTGATACCAAAAACTTTTTGTTCTGCCTGGTCTAGGACAGTTGGTAACTCTTTGTCTGTCTCGAAACCCAAATGAACAATTTGGGTACCTGCTTTAATTAGTTCGCGGCGTAGGTACTTATCCATCACCAACGCTGCTAAAGTATCAATATTAACCGCTGAGACAGTGCGATCCACTAGCTGCGCTAACTTACTTTTGCCTCCCACTTTATCTAGCTTCTTGTGGTCACTCAGCCAAGCAGTGAGCGATAGTAAATCCGTTGGCTTACCTGTGGTGTAGAGTTGGAGGGCTGCTTGATAGATATCTTTGTGGGCGCTAATGTAAAATGCATCTGCTACGAGACGGTCAGAAACTCGGCTGATCGCTTCGGGATCTAGCAGAATTCCTCCCAAAATCGCCTCTTCCACTTCGATATTTTGGGGAGGGAGGCGATCGCTACCTAGCCCTTGAAAACCGTTTTCAGTATACATAAAAAAATTAAAAGGCAAAAGATAAAGAGATTCTACTCTTCACTTTTACCTATATTGTTCCAATATTTGCAGGAGTTACGCTAATTGACGAAAAATTTTTTGGTAGTCGTAGCACTGCTACGTCTGTACAGGTAGAGACGTAGCACTGCTACGTCTGTACAGGTAGTTGGTAACTGGTAACTGGTAACTGGTAACTGTTATTACCCATTACCCAATGACTATTCAGCTACTACGTTAATTTCTACCGTTGCTGTCACTTCTGGATGCAACTTGACGAGGGCGTTGTAAGTACCAGTCTTGCTAATATCAGGTAATGTAATTCCTCGGCGATCTACTTCTTGATTAATTGCTTGTTGAATCAAAGCTGCAACTTCTCGGTCGGTGACAGTACCGAAAATAGCATCTTTTTCCCCTACCTGCTTGGCAATGGTGAAGCTGCCAACTTTTTCCAAAGCAGCTTTCAGTTCTTGTGCCTGCTGCTTTAATTCTAATTGCCGCTGGCGTTCTTGTTCTCTTCTGCGTTCTACTTGCTTTAGAATACCAGGAGTAGCTTGAACTGCCATTTTATTAGGCAGCAAATAATTACGGGCATAGCCAGGAGCAACTTCTACTAAGTCACCATTTCTTCCCAGCTTGATTACATCTTGATTTAAAACTAATTGCACTCGCTTCGCCATGAGCTTTCCTGTATTGTCTCAATTTCTTGGTTTAGGGAAGAAGGATAATGGTAGCTTTCATATACCCATCCCTCTAAAGCATCTGGTTTTTGATTACCAGTTACTTGATATAGAGTCAGACATTAGATCATAGCAAAATGCCGTAAGTTGTGCCTATGGCAATTTAATAATGCTGTTTTAATAATACTGGCGTGGGGCGAGCAGTGCTGGTATTCTCGTTTTGAAGACAAAAGAGACAAACGATTGCCCCAGCGCATTCGCACAAAACCACCTGCTACCTCAGTTGCCTAAAGCACCGATTGCTGATAATAGTTATATCTTTGTCTGATCGATTATTCTAGTGCTGCTTGGGCAAACGCAGTGTTACCTGGTAATGCTATGTGCCAGTCGCGCAAGGTTTCTACTTCGACTTCGGGGTTGAGAAATTGCCCTTCAAGTAAGTGTCCCCCAGCTTTGCGATCGCTTGTAATAAAGTGAAAGTGGTAGCCGACGACGTTTACACTCTTAAGGTATTGCGGCATCCGAAATCCCACTAATGTACCTCGCACATTCCGCAGCTCAAAGACGGTCTGCTGCTGGCTAACCACGTCATTCAACGGGGGATAAGGTTGCCTTTGTTTGGGTACGCTTCGCACTTTCAAGTAGGGAAAAATGCCCTGTATGCGAATTGCATAGGGCAGGTTTTGCGTTGGTAATTGTTGGTCGATTTGCTGCTGCAATGCCAGGTAAGTCAATTGCTTCCTGATTGAGAGCGATCGCTCTCTACGGAAAAACGTAACAGTAGCAAACGGCGTTTGCATCTCATCCCTGACCGAATAGGCAACACCATCAGTTTTGATTTGATAGAACTTGCCATCAAGCACAACCAGCTCTCCATCTAGCCCCTCTAAGCTTCCTAACCCAAAGTTACCTTGCACTTTGAGTTCACCGATGTTTGCGGCTCCTTCATACACTCCATTATTTAGCGCTCCAAATGTAGAAACCTGAAATCCTTGATGATGTTGGAGAATTTGTTGGGAATAGGCAGGTAGCACACTGATTGAAATTGCAATGAGCAATAACCACAACCACAAATAGCGTTTTAGTTTCATGCCCTTTTCCTACTTGAAATGACTTTATTTTCGTTTTACAATGTAGTAGGATGGCTAACGCACACAAAAGCCTAATTATTAAAATCTATCTTTCATTCCCCGCAGACGGGCAAAGGTTTGCACTGCATCTTGACTATTCACGGATGCTTGCAATACAGGTTGATTCCAACGTAAAAATGGGTTAGTACGCTTTTCTATGCCCAAAATTGAGGGTATAGTTGCCTCGTCTCGACTACAGGCGGCTTTTACATCGGCAAACCGAGATTGTAGTTCTTGGTTACTAGCATCAACTGTGAGAGCAAATTGCAGATTTTTCAAAGTGTATTCGTGGGCGCACCAGACTCGCGTATTATCTGGTAAATTCCGCAGCTTACTCAGGGATTCAACCATTTGGTAGGGTGTACCTTCAAATAATCGTCCACAGCCGCCAGCAAATAAGGTATCCCCACAGAATAATTCTCCAGGCTCTTCAGCAGATGTGGGAGGGAAGTAGTAGGCTATATGAGCGCGGGTATGTCCAGGGACAAAGAAAATAACGCCTGTGCGATCGCCAAAAGTGACGCGATCGCCTTCTTGCAAAAACACCTGTTGTCCAGGTATCCTCCCTCGATCGTCGGCTCCCCCGTATACTGTAACCAAGGGATATTGTTGTATTAGCCGCAGATTCCCACCGACATGATCGTGATGATGGTGAGTGTTAAAAATCGCTACTAGCGATGCATCGAGCTGTTGCAGTTGCAGTAATACTGGTTCAGCTTCTGCTGGATCTACAACCGCGGCAATATTTTGCTCTCGATCATATAGTAAAAAGATGTAATTGTCACAGAGCGCATTAAGTCGAATTATTTGCATTAAATTTGACCCTTTTAATATAGTTAGTAGTCTGGCAATGCCGTGCTAACGGTTATTCAAAACTTAAAAATAAATACTATTTTTATTACTGTTTTAATTTGCCTAGGTTAATGAATAAGGTGGGCAATGCCCACCCTACGTTTACCAAAAATCAATGTTAAAAGCTTGAAATCCTTCTTTCTCTGCTAAAGCTAACATACTGTTTAGCTGATACCAAACTAGTAAACCAGTAAATAATGTAAGTGGGATTCCTACTGCATAAGAAAGAAAAGATGTAAAGCCAAAAATTTCTAACCCCGAGGAAAGAAACATACAAACACCGATAGCAATTCCTAAAAACGGAAAAATTAACTGTGTAGTTGGCAGCTTAGGTTTTTGATTCACAGCACGAGCATCTGACAATTTCTGCACGATTTGTTTGAGTGTGGCTGAAAATGCTGTGCCAGAAGTTAATGCTACTAATAAGCCAGCAATTAGTACGAAATAGGGCGGCTCTGCTGGAAAGTAGTACATGGAAAATTCCTAGTTTTGATGTTGGATGTTTTTAATTATGAATGATCCCAATCGCATTTCAAGAATGCTTATTTTGAAATGCTGTAAAAGAAGGTACGGCGACAGGTTCGATCGCCCCGATTCTCTCTTGCGATAAACTAGTTAAAGCTTCGATCGCAGCATCAAACAGACGGGCTGGCTTTAATTCATCCTTAACTAAATTCCAGATTCTTTGCACTTCTGCGGTGTGAAGGCGATCGTCTTCGGTGAGTGCCAAAACTAATTGTTGCCTGAGAAACTTACCTTCGGGCGAAAGGAGAAATTGTAAGCCAAGTTGTGCTGTAGGTAATAGATCGAAGTTTTTATCGCTACTTGCGATCGCAATCAAGTTTTCTAACCGCTGCCACTGGAATTTACCATCTTTGAATAACACGTTCAGCAACCGCCGTCGTAATTGGGGCGTTTCCCCCGTCAGTAACCGCCGCGCTACGTAGGGATAGGAAACTTCAACTATGCTGAAATTAGGATTAAGGCTAAGTGCTATACCTTCTTGCGTCACTAGGGAGCGAATAATTAAAGCAAATTTTGCTGGTACTCGGAAGGGATATTCATACATCAACTCTGAAAAAGAATCCGTGATTGATTTGAAGTTAAAATCTCTCACGTTTTTACCAATTGCATCCCCTAACACAGCTTCTAAGGCTGGCACAATGGGACGAATATCTGTGTCTGGAGTTAGAAACCCTAGCTTGACAAAATCCTCAGCTAAATCTAAATAGTCTTTATTGATTAGATGCACGATCGCATCTACCAAAGTTTCTTTTGTTGTTTCTTCCAACTGATCCATCATGCCAAAGTCGATATAAGCCATTCGACCATCAAGCGTGGCAAACAAGTTACCAGGATGGGGATCAGCATGGAAAAATCCGTATTCTAGTAGCTGTTTTAACCCTGCCGTTACACCAATTTCGATTAAAGCATTTGTGTCCAACCCAGCGGATTCAATTCGTTGGGTATCTGTAAGTTTAAAACCGTTGATCCACTCTAAGGTAAGGACACGGTTGCTGGTGTAGCGCCAGTAAATAGCTGGGACTTTGACTCGCGGATCGTTGCGGAAATTAGTGGCAAATTTTTCGGCATTGCGCCCTTCGTTGAGATAATCAATCTCTTCAAATAGCTTTGTACCAAACTCGTCTACGATCAGCGTCAGGTCGTGACCAAGATTCAAAGGTAGCCAAGGAGCTAGCCACCCAGCAGCCCACCGCATTAAGTACAAATCGAGGGTAAGTGTGGGGCGCAGGTTGGGGCGTTGGACTTTGATCGCTACTTCTTCACCACTGTAGAGCCTACCTCGGTACACTTGACCCAAACTAGCAGCAGCTACAGGGTTGGGCGAGATTTCTCTATATATTTCTACCAGCGATCGCCCCAGTTCTGTTTCTATGATTTGGTAAGCAACCGCCTGCTCAAATGGTGGTAGTTGATCTTGTAACTTGATCAGTTCGTCTAAAAAATCTTTTCTAATTAGGTCTGGACGAGTGGAGAGAGCTTGACCTACTTTGATAAATGTGGGACCTAGACGAGTGAGAATTTCTCTTAGCTGGGCGGCTCGTTTTAACTTGTTTTGCTCAACCGAGTTTTGCCATTCATCCCACTTCAAACCTAAAATAAACCCAGCAAAAAACCAAATAATTTTGAAAGCTCGCCAGAATGCTAACCAGGGACGGTAGCGATAGTATTGTGCGATCGCTTCTGGATTGTAGCGCTTTAGCTGAGCAAGTTGATACTGAGCCACGCTTTATTTGCCTCTTAACAATCAAAAATTTACACTTGTTGATTCACCAGGCGAACCACGAATCATTTATAACTACAAGTTACTTGTCTTTTTTTACTCAAACAATCAACTATAGTATTCGCAGATCGCTTTAGCCTATATATCAACAAATAGATTAAACTGTTAAATCTTATCTTTTTCTTAATTATAGTATATAAAAGTACAAATATTTTATAACAAAACTTAATGAAGGGACTAAGGAGAGACAGGGGAAGGATGAAGGATGAAGGATGAAGTGTGAAATTTCCCATGCCCGCCTTTAGCCTTTCCCCTTTTCCCTTTCCCCTTTATACTTCAACCTTTATCCTTCATCCTTTACACTTTATCCTTTAGAAGACTTAGCTTCTAGAGTTTCAAGGCGGCTTTTGAGTTCTTGGTTGACTTTTTTGACTTGCTCAAGTTCTTCCCGTAGCTGCTTGACAGAAGAGTCAGAACCTGCATTTTTTTGCACCCGTTGGACGGCTTCTTCTGCCATCCGCCGGACTCGACCATCTGGCGTTTGATCGGCTAAAGCTTGCAGAATGCCGATCGCCTTGGGGGTTTCCATTTGCCCCAGTGCTACAACTACCGACACTTGCGTGAGGAAGAAAGTTTCCCCAGATAGTTCTGTTAAGCGCTCCAAAATCCGTTCTAGATTAATCGAAGTTTGACCAGTAGAAATTGCTCCCAGCGCCCGAATTGCTGCTAAACGCAGGGCTTGAGATATACCTAATCGAGTGTATTCCAGAATCAGATCGAGTGCGGCGGGAGAGGTTTTTAGCTGACTCAAGCCAGCGATCGCACCTGAACGCACTACCTCATTCCAGCCTTCCCTTTGCTCTAGCACAGATTTGAGTAAATTCAATATTTCTTGCTCAGTGGCTATATCATTCAGGTTTACGGCTGCAATTGAGCCAATTGCTCTAGCAGCAGCAGCCTCAACGTAGTAGCTAGGATCGCCATTTTCTACAATTGGTTTAAGCGCCTGATAACTCTTGTGCGTCTTAATGCTGGCAATTCCTTCTACGACAGCACGGCGCACCAAGGCATTTTCATCTTGCAAGCTGGTAACTAATTCATCAAATGCCTGATCGAGTTTAATTTCTGCCAGTTGTTTAGCCACTTCTACACGGACACCCCAAAAGCGATCGCTTTGTAATGCCGTTGAAAGAGCTTTCACCGCCTCCAATCCGCCTTTTTTCGCCAAAGCTTCAGCAGCATAAATTCGGGAAATCGGATCAGGATCAAATTGTAATTGCGCTTTTAGTTCGGGTAGTGGGTATTCCAAAAAGACAGTTTTCAAGATGTTATTACCAGCATCAAAGCTAATAAATAGGGGTTTTTCCTCCAGTGGGAAGTAAAAGCTTTGCTGTGCCTCATTTACCCGCACCGTAAAAATTTTGGATTTTGGATTTTTGATTTTAGATTGGTTTTTCTCCTCTGCTCTTTGCGCTCCCTGCTCCTGACTCCTGACTCCTGACTCCTGACTTGTGTCTCCTGACTCCTGCGTATATCCAAAAGCTATGGGAATCTTCAGGTCAAACAATTCGCTGGATAAGCCGTTTTTACCTTCTTGCGCTCCGGTTTGAGTAATTGTCACCTTGGCAAGCTTGCTATCTCCATCCCAAGAGTAAGCTACTTTGAAATCGGGATGACCACCACGATAAACGTACTGGTCAAATAAAAATAGCATATTACGCCCAGTCGCTTTTTCAATTGCTCTGAGTAAGTCTACAGTTTCTACTGTTTTATGGGCATTATCCTGTACAAAGGTGTGTATCGCTTGCCAGAATAAATCTTCTCCCAACTCGGCGCGGATCATGTGGTAAACACAAGCGCCTTTTTCATAGAGGTGGCGATCGTACAATTCGATCGCTTCCCGATAAACGTGGGTAACAATTGGACGACGATAACGGCTGCTATCTTCAGCTAAATAGTTACGGGCTTCTAGTAAGCGGTAGTAGGCGGCATCTTCTGCACCATACTCAGATTCTGTCCACATCACTTCGGAGTAAGAAGCCATGCCTTCTTTAATCCAAGCATGAGACCAATGCTTGATCACAACTAAATCGCCAAACCATTGATGGGCTAATTCGTGCGCCACCAGGCTTTCTGTGTTGCGGTTATCTAGTGCTGCGCGTTCATCGAGTAAACACCGATCTGTAAGCAGCGTAGTGGAGGTGTTTTCCATTCCTCCAAAGATGAAATCATCGACGCAAACTTGAGCATATTTAGGAAAAGCGTACTCATAACCGTACTTTTCGCTAAAAAATTCGATCATGCGGGGAGTTTTGCCCATGCTGCGCCGCGCATCTTCTTCTCTGCCTTTTTCGACGTAATATGTTACTGGTTTACCATGCCATTCGTCTTGAATTTCGGCAAAGTCTCCCACAGCCAATGTCATTAAGTAGGAGGGATGGATTTGTTTTTGATACCAGTGGAAAATTTTGTAGTCGCCGTCTTCGTCGGTGTGGATTAGTTCTCCGTTGGAGATGGCGATAAAGGGTTTGGGAACTCTGACGCGAATTTCGGAAGTAGCTAGTTGTCCAGGGTAGTCGAAGCAAGGAAACCAGAAGCGGGAATCTTCGTCTTCTCCCTGTGTCCAAACTTGGGTTGGTTTGTTGGGGTAGTGTTCGGTGGGGGAAATAAAGTAGATGCCGCGTTGGGGTTTTTCTACACTGTAGGCGATCGCTATTGTAATTGAATTGCCGATTTGGGTGGGCGATGAAAGTTCAATTTGCAGCAAAGATCCGTCGTAGTCGAAGGTTTGCGGCGTGTTGTCAACTTGTACGGATTGAATATTCAGGTTTACGGCATCCAATGTCAAGCGATCGATGTAGTTGCGGATCGGTTTGAGTTTTATGGTACAAGTGCCGTTGTAGCTCTTGTTGGGAATATCTAGGTTCAGATCTAAGAATATATGTTCTACTTGTCCAGGGCGATCGGGGTTGTAGTGGGGTGTTGCTCCTGGTAGTTCAAAGGATTTATGGCGGTTATTTTCGGTATCAAAATAATTGTGCGACATGGATCAGAGGGATGTGGTATTTTTTCCAGGTTAGCGTTTTGGGGCGTTATTGGGTTTTTTAACGAACCGCTAAGACGCAAAGGACACGAAGGGAAGAATGGAGAGAATGTAGGGTGTGTTATTAATGCACCTTACTGTTGTGTAGGTTTTGAAGTTAAAAATAGTTGCAATTTGCGTATTTTTGGTTGGTGAATTTAATGTGTTGTATGAATGCTGATTGCCCAGTTAGTAGAGTTAAGTAATAAATCCGAATTTTCTCCTATGAAGTTTTTAAAATTATTTACAACAATTTGATAATAGGCTATTACAAGGAAAATTAAAATGCCTGTAAATAAAAAATTTTTTATTCCTGCTGTTGGTGTTGCTGGAATTGTAGCAGGAGGTTTGGCTGCATATCTATATTTAAAGGGGACTTTTAGTGATGCGGCGAGTGCGTTGGCTAGTGCAAAACTTGTGCCGGATGAAGCTTTGATGGCAACTTTTATCTCGATTGATCAAAAGCCTTGGCGAGGGTTGCAGCAGTTCGGTACAGGTGAAGCTCAAAAGTTGATCGAAAAAGGTTTTGAGGATTTTAATCAGTATTTGTTGACCCAATATCATATTGATTATGAAAAAGATTTGGGCTGGGTTGGTAGTGTGATGATTGCTGTTTTGCCAACAAGTCCAGTTAAGTCGGAAGGGGCAAAGGTGCAATCGAAAGAACCTCGTTTGTTGATGGTTGTGGGGATTAAGGATAAGCTCAGTGCCTGGAATTTTGCTAATAAGTTAAAGTCTGACGAAGGATTAACAAATCAGGAATTTGACTATAAGGGGCTTCCGATTATAGAAATTAGGAACAAGAGTCAATTAATCTATGGTGCTGTGTTAAACGATCGCTTAGTCTTAGCTTTTGAAAGGCAAGCGGTAGAAGAGGCAATTGATACTTTTAAAGGAGAAGTTTCGTTTGCTAGTAAAAATGGTATAGATAGTGTTCTTGCCAAGCAAGTGGATCTGAAAAACTCTATTGCTCAAATTTATATTCCTGACTATGCAGGTACGGTACAGGAGTTGATAGCAAGTAGTGCTAATGCAGCGCAATTACCTAGGGAAGCTCTGGCGCAGTTGCAGCAGGTGAAGTCGATAGTAGCAGGGGTTGGAATTGATCAGGTGGGGATACGGATGAAGGCGATCGCTCTTTTAAATCCCAATGGAATCGAGCTAAATTATCAACCTTCTCCTGGTAAAATAGTAGATAAATTTCCTGCTGATACAATTGCTTTAGTTTCTGGAAATGGTATCAGTCGTCAATGGTCAACGTTTGTAGACCAGACAAAAACTATTTCTGAAGTTAATTTAGCTCTTGGTTCTGCTAGGCAGTATCTCAAAACCTTTAATCTTGATTTAGATCGAGATATCTTTGGTTGGATGGATGGGGAATTTGCCCTTGCTGCAATTCCTTCTAATCAAGGTTTTTTAGCTACGCTGGGGTTTGGGGGTGCGTTAGTATTTGATACCCACGATCGCCCAGCGGCTGAAGCTACTCTGAATAAGCTCGATGCGATCGCTAAAAATTACTTTGTTACGGTAGCTTCTAGAGATGTTGGCGGTAAGACTATAACCGAATGGCAAGTACCGTTCGGAGGTGCTTTTTTGGGGCATGGTTGGTTAGATAATGATACCGTCTTTGTGGCTGTGGATGGTTCGATAGCGTGGGCGATCGCCACTTCTCCCACTCATCTCAACACTAGCGACACTTTCAAAGCTGTGACTAATTCTTTACAGCAGCCAAATGGGGGTTACTTCTACCTGGATATGGATAAAACTATGTCCTTGGTTACTCGTTTTCCAACCCAAGCTCAAGTAATACCACCCGAAGTTAGTGCTATTGTCAATTCAATTCGCGGCATTGCCATGAGTGCTAGTAGCCCTAATAAATCTACCAGTCAAGTTGAGTTATTACTAGCACTCAAGCCACGCAAAAGTTAATTTATTTTTTCTTCTTTATTGTTCCCCATCTGCATCCTATAGCGATTTTCCAGCAACAATTTTCTTGTGGTGTAAATGACACCACCTAAAACTAAAAGCTGGATCTGCCAGGGTGCTAAAACTAGACTGAAAATCAAGCTGATAAGTGCAACTATACCTGACAGATATGCCATCTCATCGGCAGATTTTTGAAAGATATAGCCAGATACTAAACCAGTTGCTAGGGGAATGAGAAAAAATAAATGCATATCAACACACCATGAACTACAACAAGTTTTGTTAGTATCTAAACTCTTCATTACCAGTTTGAGCTTGGTAACAAGAAGGAGGAACTAGAACGAAAATATGAGGTATTCATCTGTGGCTTCACATTTTAAAGATTGTTTATCAAAAATCAAAATTTTTAATTTTCTATCATCCTTCTACTTTTTCTTATAACGCTTGTAGCCAAAAGTTTTGTTAAATTTGATACGTAATCGCTTGAATAAAGGTTTTGTCCAATCCCAGCTAATATCGTGCAGCATGATATAGAAGCAGGGAATCAGAAATAAAGTCAAGAGGGTAGCGATCGCCATTCCTGAAAAAACTACAATTCCTAAAGGTTGCAGAAATTCTGAACCTTCCCCGATTCCCAATGCCAAGGGAAATAAACCTAAAATCGTAGTAACCGTAGTCATCATAATCGGTCGTAGGCGTTGAGGGGCGGCTTTGAGAATGGCTATGTTGCGATCGCATCCTTCCTCTTCCCGAATTTGATTTGCCAGTTCTACCATTAAAATCGCCGCGTTTACCACAATTCCCACTAACAGGACAGCACCAACTATTACAGTTGCGCCAATTGCAGTCTTAGTAATGTAAAGCCCTAAAATCCCCCCAGCTAGTGCCAGCGGGAGGGTTAACATAATCACTAGTGGATCGACCAGTGAGTTATACTGCACTGCCAAGACGACAAAAACTAAGAATGCAGCCAACCCACCCAGAATTTTGAGAGAGTCTTGCAGTTGTTGATTAGTTTGCGCCGCCGAACTAGGTAACACACCTATGCCTTCAGGTAGTTGCAAATTTTGCAGTACTGTATTTGCTTCTTTGAGCGCTTCACCTAAACTTGCGCCTTCTGCTAAAGTTCCAGCAATGATAAAAACCTGACGTTGGTTAATTCGTTGAATTTCACCAGGCGCTTGACCTTCTTCAATTTTGGCAACATCCGCTAGGCGAATTTGACGGTTGCCATTGACAAACAAGGGTAATCGTGCTAGCTGGGAAGGTCGTTTAATTGCTTCTTCATTTAATTGCACTCGGACATCTACCAAGCGTTCGCCTCTTTGCAACTGTGTTGGTACTGAACCTTCAATCGCCGTCGCAATTGTGTCACCGATTTCTTGTGCTGTCAATCCTAGCTGTGCAGCTCTTTCCCAGTCAGGACGAATCTGTACTTCTGGTTGACGAGGCGTAGCTTCAGGGCGGAAATTGGCTAATTTTGCCTGTTGTTCTAGAGCTTGCAGCACTTGCTGCCCTGCCCAGTTGAGCTTCTGCTGATCTTCTCCTTGAAGAATAACATCAACGTCTGCACCCCTAACTGGTGAATTGTTTAAAATTAAACCGCGCACTTCCCCAGGTCTTAAGCGTAAGATAGTTCCTACCAAGTTGAGTTTGTGGAATTCCTGACTAACCTTTTCTACATAAGCTTCAACATCACTATTAGGCTTGAGGGTAATTGTGCTACTAGCTCGTAAGGGATTTTCACTTGTATTATTACCGAAGAGAAAACCACCTACAGTCGAGAAAACATAATCTGTCTCTGGCTGCTTGATTAAAATGTCATCAACAGCACTCATGATTGCGCGGCTATGTTCTAAAGGAGTACCAGGAGGAAACTGGGCAAAAAGGCTAGCTTGTCCTGTGCTGATACGAGGAAGAATCTCTTGGGGAATTTGACCTGCCATAAATAGGCTACCACCGCCCAAGACAATAAAAGTTAGCAATACTACCAGCAAGCGATGACGCACAACTTTAGCCAAAAAGCTGCTATATCCCCTTGTAGCAGCTTCAAATCGGCGATTGAATTGTTTTAGCAGCCAAAATTCACTAACGCGACTAGACCAACGAATAGCAATGAGTCGAGAAGTGAGCATCGGCACTATAGTAATAGCAACAAGAAGACTGGCTGCTACTGAAAAGCTAATTGTGAGAATAAGTTCATTAAATAACAGTGCAATCAAACCACCAATTAACAAAAATGGCAGCACAGAGACTAAGTTAGCACCAGTGGCAGCAATCAAAGCTGATTCTACCTCTTGGGAAGAGGCGATCGCACTGTCTATCATCTGTTCTTTGGTAGTTGGTAATTGGTAATTGGTAGGGGCAGGTTTAAACAAGTTTTCTGGAGGTTCACAAGTATGTTTGATAAACCCGCCCGTACCTGTGTTGGTAATTCTCCCCTCTGCCCCTTGCGCCCCTTGCCCCTCTGCCCTCTTCACCCCTGCACGTTCACTAATATTCTCCAAAATCACAACTGATGTATCAATTGCTTGACCGATGCCTACAGCTAGACCTGCCAAACTAAATATATTTAAAGTAAGACCAAACAGCTTCATCAAAATGATGGCAGCTAAAGCACAAAGAGGAATTGCGAGGGAAATAATTAGTGTTTGCCGCACTGAACCCAAAAATAACAGCACAGCTGCCGCTGCCAGCAAAGCCCCAAAAATTGCAGAATTAGTTACATCTGCTAGAGAATTGCGAATAAATATAGACTCATCTAAGGTAGGAGTCAGAACCATGTCTTTTGGAATTAAGCCACTTCGTCGTAGTTCTTCAATCCGCTGTTTGACTCCATCTACAATTGCGATCGTATTAGCATCTGGTTGCTTCTGAACGCTGATTTTGACCGCAGGCGTTTTATTCAACAAAGCAAAGAGTCTTTGTGTTTCTGTACCATCAATTACAGAGGCAAAGTCTCGCAGGTAGACACGTCTTGGGGCTAGAGATTGGGGGCTAGGGGCAAGGGTTGGGGAAGATACTTCAAAGGAGAGGTTTTTGATTTCGTTAGCATTTTGAAACCGCCCTATGGTACGAGTCAGGGGTTCAGAATTTTCCCCCAAGATGCGACCGCCGGAAATTTCTCGGTTACGTGCTTTGAGTTCGTCGAGTACGTTGGTCAAACCTACACCCACCGCTTGCAGGCGATCTAAGTCTATGTTTACCCGTACCTCTTCTTCAACACCGCCAGATACATCTACTGCTGCTACCCCTGGCACTACACTAAGTTCACGCCCTAGTTCTTCATCAGCAAACACGCGCAGTTCTACAGGTTTTAGTGCGGGTGAGGTTAAGCCAAATTCGTAGACTGGTAACTGTGAAGGGTCAACTTTGAATAATCGTGGTTCTTCAATTGCCAATGTATCCGGTAATTGTCCCCGACCTCGGTTAAAGGCAGCAGTGGCATCGTTCAAGGCTTGGTCAACATCGCCACCTGGTTTAAAGAATAAATCGATACTTACTTGTCCTTCACGGGTTTGAGAATAAACTTGAACTACGCCCTCGGTTGTAGCTAAGGCTTCTTCTAGAGGTCTTGTAACCTCGTCTACGGCTACTTCTGGTGAAATTCCAGGCACATTCAGCCGGACACCAACGCGGGGATAGGTAATTGACGGCAGGAGATCGACTGGTAGGGTGGTAATGAAAAATACTCCCAGCACAATTACTGTTAACGTCAGCATGAGTGTACCAATGTGCCGTCGAATAGCGATCGCACTGATACTAAATCCTGGTGCGTTTTTTGCCTCCTGCATTACTGCTGTCTCCCTTGCTGTGCCGTTTCTGAGAGAATTGACAAACGTACACTCTCACCATCTTTCAAAGGTTTGCCACTTCTAGCCACAAAGCGATCGCCCCTTTTCAAACCCGATAAAATTTCTACTTGACCATCTGCCCGTTCTCCCAGTTTCACTTTCCTAGCTGCTACTGTCGCTTGACTTCCCCCTTCTCCCCCACTCACCACAAAAATTGTCCCAACGGAATTTTGGATTGAATTTTCTCCCCCAGCTCCCCCAGCTTTCTTATCCCCCTGCTCCAAAACAGCAATCTCTGGCACTACCACCGATTGATTTGCTCCACTATCAAAGCTCACTCGTGCTAGCAGTCCACTACCAATCCTTCCGTTACTGTTGGGAATAATTACCTCTATTGGCACTAGACGTGCTGTTTGATCGGCTGCGGGGGAAATGCGACTAACTTGTCCGTTGAATGTCTGTGAGGGAAAGGCATCTAAGCGAACTGTGACTGATTGCCCGATTTGAATTTTTGCTAGTTGCAATTCTGAAACTTCAACGTTTACTTGCACACGTCCAAAGTCTCCAATTTTGAGAACTTCACTATTGGGCTGTACGAGATTACCCTCTTCTGTCAAGCGTTGCGTAACGGTGCCAGTGGTGGGAGATGTTAGTCTGGCATAAGATAGTTGCTCCCGTGCTTGGGCAACTACTGCTTGTTGGGCTTTGACTTGATTTTGAGCTGCGGTAACAGCTTGTTGTTCTGTACGAACTTGTTCAGAGGCGGCACGTAGGACTTGGGCAGCGGTTCGCGCCTGTGTACGTGCTTGTTCTGCTTGTTGGATGGCGATCGCTCCTTCTCTTACAAGTCTTTGCTGTCGTTGTGAATCTGACTGTGCTTGCTGTAATTCCAGTCTTGCTTGTTCCACAGAGGCTTTGGCATTGCTTACCTGATTCTGCGCCCGTGCTACTTGTGCTTTCAAACTTGCTAGTTGTGCCTGGGAAGAGTTTAAGGCAGCCTGCAGTAAGGTATCATCTAGCTGTGCCAAAATTTGACCTTGTTTAACTGCATCCCCAACATCAACATTCAGTTTTAGCACTCGCCCCCCTACTTGCGATCGCAGCGTTACTTCTTGCACTGGGGCGGTTGTGCCTGTATATTCTGGCTCAGATCCCACATTCCCAGTTCGCGCGATCGCCACATCTACTGGTGTTACTTTCTGACTTTTTGCCGCTTTCTGTTGTGATTGGGCATCCGCTGCTTCCTTGGGTAAGTTACCGCATCCTGCGAGCGCTATTGCACCAAATAGCAACGTTGTCAATATATAAGTGCGAAAATACTGCTGTTTGAGTCTTGCTACAAGCCACCAGCCCTTGACGTGAATATTTGAAGCGGCGGGAGTGGCAGTTGCTGGTTCAGTTAACCTATCCAATATCATTAGAAGTAACAAGTGAGAGAAACAAGAGGACAAAAGAGACTATAGGGATTAATTACGTATTTTTTTACTACGGACATGAAATAAAATTGCGCCCCTCGGCAGATAATTGGGTAAATTTAGCTAAATCTTAAATAATCTTAACTATCTGGGTGTTTATTAAGTTATTTAAAGCTTACTCATTTTTAAATTATCTCTGCTACAAGTTGTGAAATTAGAAAGGCTTTCTGCTCGATATACATAGTTTGAAAGACAAATGTGACAAAAAAGTGTCAGTCCTACACTTTTCCTCGAGGGTACACCGGATACCTACAAAGTAGACTTATTCAATACGGGGAGACGAAAAAATATTTTTTAATAATTTGTAATAAAATAAAATATTTAGTAGTCACAATAGGGGCTTGCGGCAGACAAGAGTGCGATCAGGCGCGCCGCTGCTATCTCCGGTAACAAACAGTGGAACTAGCAAAGGAAGCAGCAATGGCTAACATTAAATTTGTCAAAGAAGATCGGGAAGTTGTCGCAGCGGATGGAGCGAATCTGAGAATCAAAGCGATGGAAAATGGCCTAGACATCTATAGATTCTACGGCAAGATGATGAACTGCGGAGGTTATGGTCAATGTGGAACCTGCATTGTCGAGATTACCGAAGGAATAGAAAATCTTTCACCCCGTACATCGGTAGAAGACCGGAAACTTAAGAAAAAGCCTGCCTCTTATCGGCTAGCGTGTCAAGTATTAGTTAATGGACCAATCAGCGTAGTGACAAAACCTTGAAATAGGGGCGAGGAGCTAGAACAAAGGTTGAAGGATGAAGTATGAAGTATGAAGTGTGAAATTTCAACCTTTAACCTCTACCGCAATACCTCTTTAACCTTTACCCTTTACCCTTTACCCTTTTCCCTTTCCCCTACTCCCTACTCCCTACTCCCTACTCCCTACTCCCTATTTAAAGCACATTGATGATATTCTAGAAATGTCTACTCCAAGTCCGAGAGAGGCTGTTGTTCGATGCAAGTTAATGATTTAGGATTCGTTGCGAGCATTCTGTTCGTACTCGTTCCATCTGTGTTTTTGATTATCCTTTACATTCAAACAGCTAGCCGCGAAGGTAAAAAGGATTAATAATAGCTTGTTTAAAACAAGAAACCTCTGTACTACATAGCACAGAGGTTTTTTACTTCTGCAACAGGTGGGAAAAGGGGAATCAGTTACCAGTTACCAGTTAAAAGAAAAGAGGTATTGCGGTAAAGAAATATTGCGGTAAAGAGGTATTGCGGTAAAAGGGAAAAGGGTATTTCCTCCCCTTTTCCCCCTCTCCCCCTCTCCCTACTCCCTACTTCCTACTCCCTATTTCAAGGGGTTTGTTATCGAGCTAACAAGACGGGGCATTTAGCATTTACTCGGACGTAATCTGATAAAGAAGCCCCCAGCAGTCGGTCTAGATCGACAAAACTCTTGGCAACAGAGGGACGGCGATCAGGAGAACCGAGTATTAACAAATCTACACCAAGCTCATCTGCTAAACGGCAGATTTCTTCGCCAGGTCTGCCACTAGTGGTAACACAGCGCGGTTGTACGCCTTGTTTTTTCACTTGTGCGATCGCTGGTGCTAAAACTGGATCTTGTTCCGCCGTCGCTAGGGACACCTCTCCAGGTTTTCCCCCTAAATCTTTGTTGACGTGGACTAAAATTAACTGACCTCCCTTGATATCTCGCAAAAGTGATAGTGCTAGGTTCAAGCACTGCTTAGCTGGGTCAGAACCATCAAAAGCAACCATCAAACGGTTCACTTTTTTGACGTAAACATCGTCCTTAACTAGCAGCATTGGGCGAGAGGACAACTGAAAAACGTATTGACTGACTGAATTAGATAAAATTGCTTGCAGTCGTTTTAGTCCTCTTGAACCCATAATAATTAAGTCTGCTTCGATTTCATCGGCTACTTGACAGACTACATCCTTGGGTTCTCCTTGTCGCAGAATTGCAGAAACATTGTTTGGATCTAAATCCAAATATTGAATAGCATTAGCTATAATCTTGCCTCCCTCTTCCCACTTCGCTGTCATGTTTGCGGCGGTAGTTTGGGCAGGAACTACGTGCAAAACTGTAACATTTGCCTGTTGAATCGATGGTAGTTCCTTCAAATTCTTAAGCATTTCTTCTGCGTGTCCCAATCCTGAGACAGCAAGCAAAATTTTTTTTATCATTGCTACAGTCCGTTTTGAGTTCAGCTTTGTTTCTGACTTAGTAATTGTTTAGGATTTGCTTTTTCTAGTAAGCAAAGGGCAGCTTAACTGTGAAGTTAACTGAGCTTCATTTCTTATTTAGCATACCTTCAAATTTGCTATATAAATTTGAATAATTGTTATCTTATTTAAACAAAAATAAATTAAATTTTGTTTAAATTACTTTAAAATCAATAAATATAATTAAAGTTATAAAAAAATTATATGTAAATAATGATTTTTTAAATTGTAAGATAGACATAGCTAGTCCTAGTTAGAAATCTGAAGACCTACGACCCACGACACAAGAGTGTGACTTGCAATTGATAACTGATAACTGATAACTGGTAACTGATTTCCCCCTTTCCCCAAATTTATCAATGTAGCTAAGCGCAGAGCCAGCTTTAATCACCCCTCATTAGACAGATAACGTCAGCAAAGTGTAGTGCTAAGCAAAAAAATCTTACTTTAGTAGGAATTTTAGCTATTTATTAATCTTTGCTTAATGCAGTATTACGTTTTCCCAGATTGGAGTTAAACTCGAAGTAAGTACCTCCTCCACAGGTATCAAGAAGCTGTACCCTGATGATGTTAGGGATAACAGCTAATCCCTTTATCTATAAAAGGTGTGAGGATAAGAGGAAATATGTCTAAGATCTTGTGGAAAACCCTACTGCTAAGCCCAGCTGTTTTATGTGCAACTGCTGTTTCTTCTTCAGCTATAGCTGCGACTCCAACAACAGAAGCTTTGCAGCCTAAAGTAGCATCAGGGGATTTAAATGTTGCTATTAAATCCCAACAGCCAAAAATAGTCAATACGGCACAGTCGCTAGTGGCTCAAATGCCGCAAACGGCAACAGAAAATCCTGCCGCAACGTCAACAACTGGGGCAACTTCCCCCGCCTCGCCGTCGGTTGACACTTTGGACGAAGTTAACCGCTACAGTAACGAAGGCAAAGGAAATAGCGCAAATAACACAGTAGCTCAAGTGACATCGGTTTCCCAGCTGTCGGACGTGCAACCAACAGACTGGGCATTCCAGGCACTGCAATCACTAGTAGAGCGCTACGGCGTAATCGCAGGTTATCCAGATGGCACATTCCGGGGTAACAGAGCGATGACTCGTTATGAGTTTGCAGCTGGTTTGAATGCGGCACTTGATCGAGTGAATGAATTAATTGCTGCGGGTAGTGCTGATGCAGTGCGTAAAGAAGACTTAGCTACCCTGCAACGGTTGCAAGAAGAATTTGCGGCTGAATTGGCAACCCTACGCGGTCGGGTAGATGCCTTAGAAGCAACAACGGCACAGTTGGAAGCAAATCAGTTTTCGACTACTACCAAGCTGGTGGGTGAAGCCATTGCAGCGGTTACAGATCGCTTTGGGAATGGCAGCAACCATAACACTGTCTTTCAAGATAGGGTGCGCTTAGATTTACAAACTAGCTTCTTTGGGAAAGATATCTTACACACCCGTCTAGCAACTGGTAACGCTCGTCCGTTCAATTTACTCCGAAATAATCAGACGACATTTGAAGGTACTCAAACCTTCCAAATACAGCCTGATAATACCTTCAGCAACAGTGTGAAGATTGACTGGGCAGCGTATGACTTCCCACTGTTTGGTGAATCAAGAGGTTACGTCGCCGCAGCAGGAGGAATTCATAGCGATTACGCTCCTACCGTCAATCCATACTTTGAAGACTTTGATGGCGGTCGGGGCGCGCTGTCTGCGTTTGCTTCAGAAAACCCCATCTACCGGATTGGTGGTGGTTCTGGTGCAGCCGTGAACTTATCTTTAGGTAAAGGTGGCATTTTAAGACCTACTTCGCTTACTATAGGTTACTTGGCGGATAATGCTAGTCTCCCAGGCAGAAACTTTGGTCTATTCAATGGTGACTATGCGGCGCTGGGACAATTGAATTTTAGTTTCGGCGATCGCGTTTCCCTCGCCGCCACCTATGTTCACGGTTATCACAATGCGGGTGACGGAATTTACGATATTGGTGGTTCTTTTAGTTCTAGCAACCAATCTACTGGTCCAATTGTCGGTACGGCTTTTGCAAATAACCCAGGCTCTCTAGTAGCTGGACGTGCAGTACCACTGGTCACTAACTCCTATGGTGTTGAGGCTGCTTTCCGCCTGAGCGATAAAATCTCAATTAGTGGTTTCGGCGCTTACACTAACGCCACACTTATCGGTCGCGGTAATGGTGATATCTGGACTTATGGCGCTGGGATAGCTTTACCTGACTTTGGTAAACAAGGGAACCTGTTGGGGCTTTTCGCTGGGGTAGAACCAACTCTCAGAAGTCTTACTGCTCCTGGTGTTGCTAACTTTAGCCGCGACTACGGGATTCACGTTGAAGGCTTCTACCGATATCAGCTGACAGATAACATCTCGATTACACCTGGTGTGATCTGGTTAACTGCGCCTGGTCAAAATGAAAATAATGCCGACGCAGTCATCGGTACACTCAGAACAACTTTCAACTTCTAAGTTCAAAGGTGATCGGCTTGTAATTGTGACTATCATACCCCGCTTTCAAAGCGGGGTTTTTTGTACAAAGCTAATACCAGTTACCAGTACCAGTTACCGCTAAAAGCTAAAAGCGTTCTCCAACAGCTAAAATAGTACAAACCCCAGTGGAGAAGTGGGGTATAATAAAAGAAAGCTTACTATAGCAAATTGTTTTCATAAGTCATTCTAAGTAAAGTGAACAATAAAAGAGAAAATCACTTAATTGGGCATGACAAAGTACTAATCACCTTTAGCGTTTGATCTAGCTTGTGGAACTTTCATGTAAATGTGAATATGCCCTGCTTGCTCTGTTAGAATTGGCAACTCACTACCAGAACGGTGAACCGCTGCAAATTCGCCAAATTGCAGCACAACAAAACATCCCAGATCGCTATTTGGAGCAGCTGTTAGCAACTTTAAGGCGTGGGGGTGTGGTTAAGAGCCAACGCGGAGCAAAGGGAGGTTATGTTTTGGCGCGAGAACCCTGGAAAATTAATCTGCTAGAAGTTTTGACTTGTTTAGAGGGTTTGGACGCTAGAGTATCTGAAGAAGAAGCCAATCCTAAAACCGTAGAGAGTGCAGTAGTGCAGGAAATCTGGCTTGAAGCACGGCAAGCGGCTAACTTAGTATTACAAAAATATACGCTGCAAAATCTATGTGAGCAGCGAACAGCTAGACGGCAGTTAGATTTTATGTACTACATCTAAGGGTTAAAGAAAAAGGATGAAGGATGAAGGATAAAGGGAAAAGGGGAAAGAGGTATTGCCCGAAAGGGTAAAGAGGTATTGCGGTAAAGGGAAAGAATTAATATTCTGTCTCCTGACTCCTGACTCCTTCACTGTTCATACTTCATACTTCACACTTCACACTTCGCGCTTTCACACTTGACACTTGACAATTTTTTTAAACTATGCGTATTGCACAAGATATTACCCAATTAGTTGGTCGTACTCCTTTAGTACAACTCAATCGTATTCCTCAAGCCGAGGGTTGTGTAGCTCGGATCGTGGTGAAACTGGAGAGCATGAACCCAGCAGCTTCCGTCAAGGATCGGATTGGCGTTAGTATGATTAATGCGGCGGAGCAAGAGGGTTTGATTACCCCAGGCAAGACGATTTTAGTTGAACCTACTTCAGGAAATACAGGTATTGCCTTGGCAATGGCGGCAGCGGCAAAGGGGTATAAGTTAATTTTGACGATGCCGGAGACAATGAGTTCTGAACGTCGAGCTATGTTACGGGCTTATGGGGCGGATCTGGAACTAACATCAGGAATTGAGGGCATGAGCGGCGCAATTAGACGAGCGCAGGCGATCGCAGAAACAATGCCCAATGCTTATATGTTGCAACAATTTCGCAACCCAGCTAACCCCCAAGTTCACCGACAGACAACAGCCGAAGAAATCTGGGAGGATACAGACGGACAAGTTGATATTATGGTAGCGGGGATTGGTACTGGTGGCACACTCACAGGAGTGGCAGAGGTAATCAAAGCTCGAAAACCGAGTTTTCAAGCGATCGCCGTTGAACCAGCCAATAGTCCAGTTTTATCTGGAGGTCGCCCAGGACCCCATAAAATTCAGGGGATTGGTGCTGGCTTTGTGCCGCAAGTCCTCAAAGTTGACTTAATTGACGAAGTGATTACCGTCACTGATGATGAATCGATCGCTTATGGTAGGCGCTTAGCAAGAGAAGAAGGGCTATTATCTGGAATTTCGAGCGGAGCCGCTTTATATGCCGCAATTCAAGTTGCTCAGCGTCCAGAAAATGAGGGCAAGTTAATTGTAATGATTCAGCCCAGCTTTGGTGAACGTTACCTAAGTACACCATTGTTTCAAGATTTGGAGCCAAAGCAGCCAGCTACTGTTAGTTAACGCGCTTCATTGATTGAATGGTTATTTCAAATCACTACGAAACTCTACGTATTGATCCCAATGCCAGCCAAGCCGAGATAAAATCTGCCTATCGCCGCTTGGTGAAATTATTTCATCCTGACAGCAATCAGGAAACAGCAGATCACGAACAGATTATTCGGATCAATGCTGCTTATGAGGTGTTGGGTGATGCTTACAGTCGTTCCTCATATGATCGACAACTACGTCTTGACAACGGGCGATCGCCCAGTCAAACAGAGGTACGCCATCAACAGCAACAGCGTACAACTGCCCCTTCTCAACCTGCGGCGCCAGCCGACTGGCGCGGCGCGCCCCGTCAAGCTCAATACCAAGCCTCTCGTCCCAACGGAAGAGAAGCTGACGAACAACTAGAAAAATGGGTACACCAAGTTTATCAACCTGTCAACCGTTTGCTGTGTCGTATTCTCAATTCCCTAGAACAGCAGATTGAAACCTTGGCGGCTGATCCGTTTGATGATGAACTGTTGGAAGAATTTCAGACTTACATAGAAAGTTGCCGAGACTGGCTTAGACAAGCTCAAAGAACTTTCCGTTCCATGCCAAATCCTCCCAGTGTAGCAGGAGCCGCAGCTCACCTCTATTACTGCCTAAATCAGATAGCAGATGGGCTAGATGAGTTAGAGTACTTTCCACTCAACTACGATGAGCGATATTTGCACATGGGTCAAGAAATGTTTCGGATTGCCAATGGATTGCATTGCGAAGCACAAGAATCAGTCGAGGCGATCGCTTAAAGAGGGGCTGGGGGCTAGGGGCTAGGGGCTAGGGAACTATGAAGTATAAAGGATGAAGTTTGAAGGATGTACAAGGGAGCGTTCCCCAAGGGTAGGATGAAGTGTGAAATTTTAACCTTTATCCTTTAACATGAGCGCCTTTTCCCTTTCCCCTTTTTCCTTTTTCTAACCTCTAGCCCCCAGCCCCCAGCCTCTAGCCCCTAGTTTGGTAGGATAAGTTTACACAAGTTAACATACTGCTGCCCAAGCCCATGCAATGTATCGTCAATCGTCGCGCTCAATTTTCAGCCAGCCATAGGTATTGGTTGCCAGAACTGAGCGAAGCACAGAACATTCAGAAATTTAGCTTATGCTCCCGCTTTCCCGGACACGGACATAATTATGTCTTGTTCGTATCCATAGCAGGAGAGTTAGACGAATATGGCATGGTGCAGAACCTGTCTACAGTCAAACAAGTGATCAAGCGGGAAGTAACTAGCCAGCTTGATTTTTCCTATCTCAACGACGTGTGGACAGAATTTCAAGAAACGCTGCCTACAACCGAAAACATCGCTAGAGTAATCTGGCAAAGGCTTGCACCTCACCTACCACTAGTCAAAATACAGCTATTTGAACATCCAGAACTTTGGGCAGAATATCAAGGGAACAGCATGGAAGCATATCTTACTATTAGCACTCACTTTAGCGCCGCTCATCGGCTAGCTCATCCTGATCTGAGCGGGGAAGAAAACGCCGAGATTTACGGTAAATGCGCTCGTCCTAATGGTCATGGTCACAACTACCACTTAGAAGTAACCGTTAAAGGTGAAATTCACCCTCGCACGGGTATGATTGTCGATTTAGGTGCTTTGCAAAAGGTAATTGACGATTTGGTAGTTGAACCTTTTGACCATACTTTCTTAAACAAGGACATTCCCTATTTTGCCCAAGTTGTTCCCACTGCTGAAAACATTGCACTTCACATTTCTAACTTGCTGCAACAGCCAATTCGGGAACTAGGAGCAGAATTACATAAAATTAAGCTAATTGAAAGTCCGAATAACTCCTGTGAGATTTACTGCACTCCATCAAATTCAGCTTCAGTTAATACAGCCGCAAGTGAACCAGTGTTGACGGGCGTGTAGGCAATACGGTCAGGTGGGCAATGCCCACCCTACAAGATACGACGGGCTGAGTATCGTAAATATCTATAAATTCCCCAAGCTAGCAGTCCTGGTATTAAATTACCTAAGCTGCGACTAAATATAAACCACAAAACATCAGGGTAAAACAGTTGGGATAAACTCAAAGAGCTAAGATTTCTTGCTAGAAGGAAAAAACCCAATAGGGCATTACCACCCAGCATGAGGGCAAATAGCACTAAACCGAACTGCCAGTAACGGTGGATAGGTGTAAGACCAGAAATTAGGAGAATGGGGGGCTTTCTCTGCACTCTTCGTAGCAGTCCCTCCAGTCGCCAAAACATCCACAGCAGAAACGGAAATAAACCGTAACTTAAAAAATGCAGTGGTGGCGAATAACGCCAGGACGTAGAGAAAACATTAACTAGGGCGTGACAAATTACAGCATTTACCCAAGCCCTACCAGATCCTCTGTTCCTAGCAAGAGCATAACCCCAAGGAGCAGAAAACAAGGCGTGTACCAATGTTCCTATCGCGCGATCGCTCACCCCAGCCATATCGTTGCTAAGATAAACCCAGTTTTCCTGTGCCGTGAATCCTAGTGCGATCGCAATCGTCAACATAAATATAGTTGACAAACGTGATCTTGTGTGATAATGAGGGTAATGAAGGAGGCGATCGCTATATAGAAATAACACCATACCGCCCAACTTGCAGCCTTCTTCAATTGCACCAACTTCCACCACTTGACGTAGGGCAACTCCAGCTAGCGATCGAGTGATTCTATCCCAATTTACCCACCGATTAGCTAAATACTCAAATCCCCACTCCAAACCCAGTGCTACAAAACCTGATAGCGCCCCTACACCGAAGCATAGTAGCAAATGAAGTAGAGGCGGTCGAGGCAAAACGCGGCGATAGTAGTAGACAAGCAGTAACACAGGGGGAACGACTGCCCAGAATAATTGATATAGCAGGGATTCGGTAGGGGCGCTCTTTAAACGAGTTATCTGGAGGTTCACAAGTATATCTGATCAACCCGCCCGTACTAGGAAGTAGGGATTCGGGAGTAGTAACCATTCGTCCCAAGCTGAGCCTGTCCTAACTCTTTTCCCTGGCTGAGCCTGGGACTAGAATAATGAGGCTTTGCCTCAACACAGATACTGATGCTTCGATGTGACTTACGCCACCTGAGCAACAAGGGTGCGATGGCGATGGGTGTTGCTAGTGATACTAGGAGCTTTAAAACCCGCTTCAACCAATGCCTGGGTAATATCCAATGTGAAATACTGATCTAGATACGGCTCAGTACTTTTAAGTAACGTTAAAATGTAGGGAGGCATTTTGGTATAAATTTCGGACTGGGGATTCATGTCCATAATTGCCAAATGCCCACCAGAACGCAGCAACCGCCGCGCTTCACCCAAAATCTGCCGTGTTGCTGACTGCGGTAGTTCGTGACACACCAGAAAAATTGAGACTAAATCAAATGACGCATCAGGTAAACCTGTCGTTTCAGCTGCTGCGTGTACCCAGTTGATGTCAGCGTTACGTTGCTGTGAGTTGTAGTGAGCAACGGCGAGAAAATAGGGTGACAAGTCTAAACCAGTAATTTTCGCCTGCGGATAAACCGCTTGCAGGGCAAATGTACTCATCCCCACACTGCATCCTATATCTAGGATATCTTGTGGCTGCTTAGCAATTTGGCTAGTGAGGATATCGTGGTAACTCGAACGCAATCTAGGATCGCCATCAGCTCCAGTATCTTGCCAAATTCCGGCATGAACAGCATAAGCGGCTACTTCTACCTCTAAAGCAGCATCCCAGCTAAGATTACCTTTTTCGTAGGCGTGGAATGAGCAGCAGTAGTAATCTGGGTATGTTAGCTGAGGATTTTGTACCTGATTTAAATGACTTTCCCAATCTTGCTTACGCAACTCCTGCACTGTTTTCGTCCAGGGTACTCCGATTTTCTCAGCTCGCTTAATCATCATTTGACGCGCTTGATGCTTAGCAAGGTTGGCTAAAGGCTTGATCCCTAGCACTGTGTTAACCAAGCGTGAAGTTACCCCAGTTGCAGTTTGTACAGCAGTCATGAGTCAATTTCTAAAACAACTTTTTTAATTATTTTGACAGGTAGTAGGGACAGGGAGGATTAATATTATTGTTTAATAACTAACATTCCTGACAAACCTGCCCCTACAGTAAATGTACGCATCATTTACAAGACCTCCTACATGAATCCGTTTTATCCATTAGGGTAGGGGCGGGTTTATTAAAAAGCTTCGATTTTCACACAGTATTTCGGTTAAACCCGCCCTTACAAATATATTCGTGCAGGAGGTCTACAGTCTAGAAACCGCTGGACACGGACGTAGATACCACCGCCAAGGTAAATCGATACCTTGAGATAAACCAATTCGGGTAGTCTGAACAATGGTAATAGCTTGACAATCAAGCTGCTGTTGGAATTCTCGCCGCCGATGTTCCAACCACAGCGGTTCACTCGGTTGGAGAACAATACCATTTAAACTGCGGTCAATTTGTAAGACATGGCACAGCTTACCAGGTCCTGCTGCAATTCTATGGAGATTTTTTGCGCCACTGTCTAACCCAACTGGTAATGTCTCCAATTGCAAAGCCCGAACTAAAACAGCGCTGGGAATCCCTTCTCGATCTGTGACAATATTGAAACAGTGATATATACCATAAATTAGATAGATGTAGGTTCTCCCAGCAGAGCCAAATAGTACCTGGTTGCGTGGGGTAAGACGGCGATAAGCATGAAAAGCTGGATCACCAGGGGCATAAGCTTCTGTTTCTACAATCATTCCCCGCAAAATTTGTCCATCGGGTAATTTTCGGACAAGAGTACAGCCCAGTAGATTTATTGCTACTTCGGTAGATGGACGCGCTAGCACTTCAGGTTCTACAATCTGATTGAATAGACTTGACACTAAAACAATTTACCTGCCATTAAAAAAGTTGAACCTAGATATTTCTAGATCAGAAATTAAATCAGAGTGCTTTATCTAGTTATAGTCGTTGATTATTAAAGGAGAACGGTCACAAAATGGATGTCAAGCTGATTTTAATCGGGCTAACTTGTCTTTTTACCGTTTCGTGTTTATTTTTTGGCACGAAAAATGGATTTTATGATTCAGATAATTATCACGGTAACGGTTCTGCCCACTAAATGAACAGAGGCAGAAGGCTAAAGTATAAAGGGACTCGGGACTCGGGAAAGGTTGAAGGTTGAAGGCTAAAGGCTAAAGATTAAATTTCATAGTTCATACTTCACACTTCATCCTTCATACTTCATACTTTACACTTCGCGCCTTTGTACAGACGCAATATATTGCGTCTCTATACACTTCATCCTTCATACTTCACACTTCACTACTTCATACTTCGCACCTTCATCCTTCATCCTTCACATTTCATGCTTGATAACTGTCGTTGCTTGCAGCCTCTGGCTAGTATAGGGTTAGAGTGGAGGGCAAGATGAGCGATCGCTTACCGATATCCTCTGGTTTGCTTGGGGAAACAAATTCAGAGCTAGAATGTTTTCCCTATGGTGTCCATCATGAAAATGAAGGTGTCTGTTTACTAGTGCGGATGGGTCCCTACCGCATTTTACTTGACTGTGGTTTAACGGACGTTTCATGCCTACAACAGGGGCTAAAGCAACAATTACCAGCCGACTTGGTTTTGTGTAGTCACGCTCACCCAGATCACGCTAGAGGTTTACTAGCGCTGCATCAAGCTTTTGGGATGTTGCCTATCTATGCTAGTGAAGCAACTACTCATTTACTAGGGCTAAATTGGTCAGACGTAGAATCAAGCACGATACAGCAATTTTGTCAAGCTTTACCTTGGCGATCGCCTGTAGAGTTCCAAGATGGACTGACGGCTGAATTATTTCCGGCTGGACATCTACCAGGAGCTGCGGCAATTTTACTTACCTACACTACTCCACGTCGAACTTATACACTGTTTTACACTGGGGACTTTTTTTTGTCCAACTCTCGCCTGGTGGAGGGTTTGCCTTTAGAAGAATTGCGAGGCTTAGAACCAGATGTGCTGGTGATTGAAGGTAGTTATGGCACGGCGCGTCATTCCCATCGGCGCAACCAAGAAAACATCCTAGCAGAAAGAATTAATCGCGCGATCGCCAGTTCTTACAGTGTCCTCCTTCCCACACCGTCTTTGGGTTTGGGTCAAGAAATCTTGATGCTCCTGCGTAGTCATCACAACTTCACAGGGCGCAACCTAGATATTTGGGTTGATGGAAATGTTGCCCAGGGTTGTGATGCTTACCTAGAATTGCTGCCCCATTTACCCACTTCGGTGCAGAATTTTGCTAAACATCAATCCCTATTTTGGGATGAAAGAGTACGCCCCCGAATGCGGCGGCTAGAACCAGATATGCGTGGAACTGTTGGGCAATCTCCCTGCATTATCCTTACGGATGAAAGGGCTGATTTCACTGAGTACTGCCAGCCTAACACTGGTCCTTGGCTGATCTTAGTGCCGGAAAAACCAGGTTACTCACTTGCTTCTTTGCAGGCGGGTTTATCCGACACACCCGTAGACAAAACAAAGCAGTTAAACTCTTCTTTACAAGCGCCGACTGAGGTTGAATCTTATCTACTGGCGCAGCATAGTGATGGTCCTGGTACTACCCAGCTAATTCACAATCTCCGACCTAAGCACGTAATTTTTGTTCACGGTTCTCCTACTTACCTAGCTGATCTCGCCAGTCTAGAGGAGCTACGTAACCGTTATCACCTACATTCTCCTGCTGCTGGCACATTGGTAGAACTTCCGATTGGCGAAGTGTTCTTACAACCAGCAGCGCCAGAAGCTAACTATGAAGGTGAACTGAATGAATTAGAGACGGTAGTAACAATTAGCCTGCCCGATGCAATTACCACCGATCCTCGTTGGCGCTCTTTTGCGGATACAGGTTTGGTGTCAGCTCGTTGGCAAGGAGACGAATTAGTCTTACGCGGTTTGTCGCCACGAGAGCTACTTAATACCAGTAGCGATCGCGATCCTTGGACTGATTTGAACTGCTGCGCTACCTGTAGATTTCAAAGGGGACAGCGCTGCTGGAACCCTGACTCTCCCCTATTTGGTTTCAAAGTTACCCCTGAAGGTTACTGTCCTGCTTTTGAACCCAAAACTGAACCACCTGATTGAGAGAGCAAAAGGAGGCAAAAGGAAGCAAAAGGAGGCTGGGGTAGTGGTAGCGAATTATAAAGCCACTAACTTCTTTCCCTAGCCCCTGCGCCTTTGCCTCTAGCCCCTCCTAATCGGGATTCGAGTCTGTGTAACGATTACGAATGCGCTCTGCTTCTGGGCAATCGTCAGAAACAAGTGGTTCAACATTACCGCGTGGCACTGAAGCTAGTTTTTGAGTAACAGCACCAATGCTTTCTAGGCGAACCATTTCCTCCCAGGCGCAGATTTCATCTTCTTCTTCTGTTTCATAGCGCAGAGTGACTAAATCGCCTTCTATATCTAGGATACGGGCTCGCTCTATCCAGCGTTGCTGATCCCGCAAAAAGATACATACTTCACGCCCATCGCAACACAGTTGATAAATCTTGCGGTGTAGCATTTATTGCTTCTACCTTTCTCAACGTATTTAAATCTGTTAATTTTTGGGCTAGAACCCACTTTATCATACCCACTTATATCGCTGGTTAACTCAACCATAACAAGATTGTAGTTACACCATCGCTCATGTTTTGCTTATTTTCAGTTTCATTCAAATCCCGTGTCGCTAGCTGTTGGTTAATTTGTTGCATTTGAGTCTAGGTCAATTGCTGCAAAGAGCTTTTAAGGAAGGTAATGGTTTATCAACAGCACCCCGTGTTTGAATTTTCACCCTAACCTAGCTATTAGTTGCTACCGACTTTTTTGAATTGCGCTGATTTCAAGGACACTCCTTGATAAGTTTACTTTATCCATCTGTGTGCCTGCTCGAATTGAGTGGCATTGATTTAGAGTCAAGGGACTCTGTGCGCTTAATCCTATTGTATTATATTTTAACTCATTCTCTTGCCCCTGTTGATCATTTTAAGAGAAAAGCTATGCCTAATTGGGGTAATTTTGAATGTTTCGCTCATTGTGCGATCGCCCCCCATCTGTGTTAATAAAATAACCGAAAATGCCAAAAGCGGTTAAGTAAAACTAGATTGTGCTTAAAAAACCTAATAAAATGATAAAAAATTAAGCTACTGGCTACTATGACTATAAAAACGACGAAAATCTTCATCTTTTTGACTTAGCTGTACCCATTCGACTGACAAATCTTGGAATTTTGCCACCAAGCGATCGCAAGCAGGGCGTTCGGTAGCATAATGTCCAGCATCAATCAAAATCAGTCCGCGATCGCGGCTTTCTTGAAATTGATGAAACTTACAATCAGAAGTCAGATAAACTTCAGCCCCCGTCTTTACCACATCTGAAATAAAGCTAGCCCCCGAACCGCCCAAAACTGCTACGCGCTGAATCGTTTGCTGTAAATCAGCAGTGGGAAAATAAATTAGATCGGGAGGATTGAGCAAAGTTTGAATTTGAGTCAGTAACTCTTGTAGAGTCAAAACTGGGCTTAAATCACCAACACGACCATATCCGAGTTCTGATGTAGTTGGTACAATTGGCTTTACCTGCTTGAGTTTTAACAGAGTCGCTAGTACGTCAGCTGTGCCATCGGACACTTGATCGAAGTTGGTATGAGCAGTGTAAACTCCGATTTGGTGGATAAAAGCTAGCCACGTCATTTGGGCGATCGGATTTCCCATGCGAAGCGATTTAAGCGGACTAAAAATCAGGGGATGATGGGCAAAAATCAGATTAATTCCCATACCTGACTTCTGCAAGGCGATCGCTTCTTGCATCACAGCTAAAGTAGGAGTCAAACACACTAATACTCGTGCTGGTTGATCCAATACTCCAGGTTCAATCTGCCAACCACAATTATCCCAGCTTTCCTGCATCGCTGGATTTGCCCAATTTTCAAACCAGTTAATTAAATCGACTATTTTCATCTTTTTATATCATTTATTTGTTAGTTGGTACAAACGTAGCACTGCTAAGTCTTTCCTGGTAGTTGGTAGTTGGTAACTGATAACTGATAACTGATAACTGATATATTAATTACCGGAAATGTGAACAACTATTTCTCTGGTATGATTACGCTGGCGGTGTTCCCATATATAGATTCCCTGCCAAGTTCCCAGCAGCAATTGACCTCTAGCAATGGGGATTTGTTCTGAGGTGTGGGTGAGGGCTGTACGGATGTGAGCTGGCATATCATCTGCACCTTCAGCATCGTGAATATACTGTGCTGATTCTGGCACTAGTTTTGCCATAAAGTTAGCTAAATCCTTGAGTACATCAGGATCAGCGTTTTCTTGAATAATTAAACTGGCTGAAGTGTGACGTAAAAATAGGGTACAAAGTCCAACTTCTACGCCAGAATCCGCAACTATTGCCTCAATTTTTGAGGTAATGTTAGTTAAAGATTTGCCAGTGGTAGGAAATTTGAGTATTTGTTGGTAGGGCATAGGTAATAATTGGTAATTGGTAGTTGGTAATTGGTAGTTGGTGATTCTCCCACTCTCCCCATCTCCCACTCTCCCCTGATTCCCCCTCACCCCTCTTAGCTCACCCCTTCCATAACGGCTTGGGCGATCGCTTCATTTCCATCTAGGGCTAGGAGTTGAGATTGCTGGGGTGGTTGGGGTGGTTGGTGTAAAAATTCCCATTGGCTTTGGAAAAATTCAGCAGGGGTGAGAATTTGATGTTGGGCGTAATTAGTAATGCCCTCGATCAGAAAAGCAGCTTCAGCAAAGTCGTCACGAGTCATTGTAACAATTGGCACTCCAACTTTGACGGCTTCGGCAAATGTGCCGTAACCAGGTTTAGAAACTACTCTGCCACATAAGGGCATGAAATCTACTGGACGTAATTTTTGGTCGGTGATTTTGATTAAATTGGGCAAATCAGGGGCGGAAGTATTAAATGTCAGGAATTGCCAATCTGGAAAATGTTGCAGGTTATTGTAAGGAAGTTGTTGTAAACCTAAACCACCAAATGTGAGTAATACAGTCTTTTCTGGTGGGGCTGTTATTCCCCAGTTAGATCGTAGCGTGTCCGCTAGGTAGCGAGGTGAACCGCCAGTTAGACCAACGTCGGTAATGTTGGGAAATGCGCTCATCGGTTCGTGGAAGGGTAGACGAAACAGGCGATCGCACTGACTGTAACAATCACTGATCCAATCAGCAATTTCGAGAAATTCGCCCCCCCAAGAGCGGTAAACTAAGTCCCAGCCAAAGTTACTAGCTATATAACAGGGAATATTTGCAGATGAAGCTATGGCTGCTGCTAGGGGAGGGACATCAGCCAAAATGAGATTTACTCGATTTTGACGGATAAAGTTAACTTCAGAGTGGATGAGCGATCGCTGTTGGGCGCGAATAGATTTGAGTTTTTCCAGTGTGGCTTCTTTATCCATTGTCAAGCTATCTGCTTGCACTACACCAAGATCAAATGCACGAGGGCGATAGATAAAATCTCCTTCGATGTATAACTCTAGTAACCAACGTGGTGCAGTTGTCACCATTATTAGCAATACTTCGGGACACAATTTTTGAATTGTGGCTGCTACAGATGCGGTACGGGTGGCGTGACCAAAACCGTGATTGGTGATGGCTATGTATAATATTGGTCTTTCCATTGTGAAGTTGGGATTTTTGATTGTTTCGCGCAAAGACGAGGACACCCAGGTGCGGGGGTTTCCCTCGCCCACGCAAAGTGTCCGGTGCAAAGGCGCTAAGAAGCCTCTTGGTAGAGTAGGCGCTAAGAAGAAAAAGTTTGAGTTTTTAACTTCTGCAATGGCTCAATTTTCATTACTTCGTTGAGCTATGCGTTTGTGTGGGGTAGGATAAAGGCTAAAATTCATACTTCCCTAGCCCCTAGCCCCTAGCCCCTAGCCCCTAGCCCCTCTTTATGTTTTGGCAAAATTGCTCAATTCCTTCAACTAGTTGATCGATCTCTGATGGGAGGGTGAAGTAGTGAACGCAAGCACGAACGCAGTCTGGATCGAGTAGCGTCCGCGTCATCAAGCCTTGGGCTTCCAAAAATTGCACCAATTTTAGATGAACCTTGTCTGTTGAGGAGGGATTTTTTAGTTGGAATGAAACAAGTCCGGCTTGGGGGGGAGCAGTTCGTAAACAAATGGTGTCGGATAATTGATTTAAGCGTTGCCAGAGGTAGTGACTTAGTTGACAAATTTGCTGGTAACGTGCAAGGGAAGTTCCCCATTGTTGATGGGTGGCGATCGCTGCTCGTAATCCCGCATATTGAGAAAAGGCTGATGTTGCTACTTCATACCGTCGTCCATCCGGTTGCCAGCCTGTGGGTTTACCTGTACTATCTGTGACAACACTACGCCAGCCAATAAAGGTAGGATGTAAACTTGCGATCGCGTGGGGTCGAACATACAAGCCACCTACTCCAGCAGGACCACACCACCATTTATGACCAGTAAAGGCGTAAAAGTCTACGTCTAATTCGGTCAGATTCAAGGGTAATAAGCCTACAGATTGGGCAGCGTCTACTAAAATTTGTAATGGTCTAGAACCTTGATGTTGTCTGCATATCTGCACTATTTCGGCTAAAGGTAAAACTTGCCCTGTGTTCCAGAGAATATGACTGATCGCTACTAAGCGAGTATTAGATTGTAGGTGCTGGGCTATTACATTAGCTGGATTGCCTTCGTTTAATGTTGCCTTCAATGGGCAAGTGTCAATTTCTACACCGAATCTGCGCCCAATTTCATGGGCTGTTGCTATAACTCCAGGGTGTTCGCAGTCTGATAGCAGTATGCGATCGCCTGCTTTCCAGTCAATTCCCCACATAGCTATGTTACAGCCTACAGTTACATCCTCGGTAATGGTAATTGTTTGGGGTGGGGCGAACAGTTCAGTTGCGATCGTAAGTCTTGTTTGTTCAATTTCCTGGGTGATCCAGGCGTTCACCTCGCTGGAAAATGGACCACGACTTTGAATATATTCCTGGGAGTTGTTGATCGCATCAATTGCTGCTTGGGGCATTGGTCCTTGCCCCCCATAGTTGAAATATGTTTTATTTGCTAAAGCCGGAAATTGCCGTCTATGTTGTTCTTGGGTTTGTGCCACAAAAATGCTAGTCATACACTGGGAAAGGAGAAAAAATCACTAATTTCGCACAGGGTAACATTATCTTTAACCCTAACCCCAGTTGCTATGAAAACAAAGCTCACTATTCGCCTCGCTACTGTTGACGATCAAGACTTTATCATTGGGCTTGTGCCTCACTTTGTTGAGTTTAGTTGCCCTCCAGGGCGAGAACCTATCTTTGGTAATAGATGCGATCGCACAGGAAATATATCCAAGTGGCATTAACTCCAGAAGACTCTGCAATTTTTATCACTCGACTAATTTCGTTCGGTATTTACCCATATAATATATATATGTCATCTTGCGAACAGAGCTAGTATTAGCTGTAAATTCTTTTAGTAATCTCTTAGTCACAAGCTAGTACACAATCATGCCTACTATCTCTACTAGAGAATCTTCCCAGAAAAAGCTAGATTTGGCTGCTATTCGTACTGAAGCTAAAATCAAACGTATGCGTGCTGGGATTATGCGTGCTAATGCTCTGTTGATGCGCGCTCAAGCTCAGATTATGCGCGATAAAAATCAGAATCTGCGCGATAAAAATCAGAATCTGCGCGCCGTAGCTCAGGAATGGTTTATTAAATAATATCCGCCATCAGTTTGTTGTAATTGAGACCAAAGAAAAGGGAAAAGGTAAAAGGTAATTGTCCCCTTGTTCTCACGTGCGCCCCTAGCCCCTAGCGCCTAGCCCCTATTAAATCTTCTGCCAAAGCGACTGCACCCCATAGCGGCGCTTCATCTCCTAGTGCGGCTGGGACTATATCAAAGTGAACTTCAGGTAGTGCGGTTTCACCAGCTACGCGGCGGATCGTTTGCCAAAAGCGATCGCCAGCTTTGGTCACACTACCACCTAAGATAAACCGCTGGGGGTTGATCAGGTTAGCCACATTACCAATAGCCACACCCAGCGCCCAGCCAGCGTTTTCGAGTGCGAGTATTGCTAGTTCATCTCCTTGTTTTGCGGCTTGACTTACTAGCAGACCTGTGATCAGGTCTGGGTTGTTGTTGCAGAGCGATCGCACAAATGAGCCTTGTTCTGGCTGATTTTGTAACCACTCGCGCACCTGTTGGGCTATATAGGGTCCCGAAGCCAATCTTTCCACACATCCGCGCTTACCACACAGACACATTGGACCTGCTGGATCGACAACCATGTGTCCGATTTCCCCTGCCATACCTTCTATACCCCGCCAAGGGCATCCGTTAAGAATCCAGCCCCCACCTACACCTGTGCTAACAGTAATGTAGAGCAAACTGTCATAACCCATACCCGCCCCGAAGCGATGCTCACCCAAAGCAGCCACATTCGCATCATTGTCTACACTAGCAGGAGCGCCGAATTCTGCCTCTAGTATTTCGCGCAGTGGGGTACTTTCCCAACCTCTAACGTGATGGGAAAGGCGTACTGTCCCCGTAGTTGCGTCTACTGGTCCCCCAAAGCTGACACCAATAGCGGCAGGTTTCCCTGATAAGATCTCATGAGCCTGGGCGAACATGATTTCTAGGTCAGATTTAGCATCAGCATTGGGGGGCGAAACAGCGCGTCGGTAAGCTAGCCACTGTTTCTCACCTGGAGCCACAATAGCAGCAGCGTGTTTAGTACCACCAAAATCTAGAGCTAGGTAATGGTTTTGCATTTGGGTTGAAAGTAGGCGAGAGGAAAGAGGCTAAATATTTTCATTGTGAAGTCAAACCCGCCTTGAACTCCTTTTCAAGGCTCACAACTCAAGTCTACTGAAGTAGACTAAAAATCAATTGCAGTCGGATTTATCCGACTTAAGCTATAAGCCTGTGAATTGATTCGCAGGCGGTTGTTGCAGCTGGTGCAAGATCTGAGGTGGGAGAACAAACTTTGCAAAACTTAAGCTATAAGCCTGTGAATTGATTCACAGCGGTTGTTGCTTTGCAAAATCCGTCCCTACAGAAAAAATTTAAGGAACCAACGCCAGCACTGACACAGGTGAACCGGAACCACTTTGCAAGCGCAAAATACCAATTACTAACGTTGTACCAGTGGGCGGTAATTGATCTAAATTAGTAAGATTCTCTAGCACGATGCGGGGTTGTTCTAATACCAAACGATTGATTGCAAAAGTTTCATCCCCACCTGGATCTACACCATGAGTATCAATTCCTACACCAGCAATTTGGCGTTGAGAAAGTAAGAATTGTGTCGCTTCGATGCCAAAACCAGGAAAATGTGGTATACCATCAGCATCTAGGTTAAGAAATGCTTTTGTGTCTGACCATTTATCTTGCCAACCTGTAAATAGTATTACGACACTATTGGGAGGAATTTGACCGTGTTGTTGCTCCCAATTTAGGATATCGGATAACGCGATCGCATAATCATAATTAGCCCCAGCTTGTTCACGTATATCTATCACATTGGCTGGTACAACCAGAGATTCGGCTGGATAAGAGTCAATTCCTATACCAGTAGGATGAAAACTGCTCGGGGCATTCATGTGTGTAGCGCTGTGTTCGCCTAAAGAAAAACGCCGCAGATAATACCCATCGGTTTCCCGTGACGCAACATTTTCAAATTCCACTGGTGGATCGTTTTGCCATTGGGGGATACTAGGAGCGATCGCATGACTCAAATGCAGTACCCGCTTAAATATAATTGTCTGCATCTGTCTACTCATAAGTCCTTAGTGCTAAACTCTGTTGTTTATAGCGGTTAGCAAGCGCGCTATTAGCTATTAGCTTTTTTCAAGGTTCCTTTAAGCTTGACAACTAACCCTTGTAAACTTGTCCTAATCTTAATGCGTCTTGCTATACCAAACTGAAAATAGCTCTAATAGCTAATCGCGCTCTCGCTAAGCGCGCGCCAGCTAATTGCGCTCCAGCTATTAGACTGGAATAAGTTTTCTCTATTTGCATGACCGATTCCCTAAATCAACCCCAAGAAAATACAAACCTTGACGCACAAGATCCACTGGGCGATAGTCCACAATCATCTGTGCCAGATATAACAGCCGCCAGAGAAAAACCTGCGGCTCCTTTAGCGATGGTAGAAACGGCTTTTCTCGCCAGTACCGCTAGTTTGATTTGGTTTATTAATTTCTACTTTCCCTTGGGACCACTGTTGCGGATATTCTTTCCCATCCCGATTGCTCTAGTATACCTGCGCTGGGGTAATCGAGCTGCGTGGATGGCAGCAGGAGTCTGTGGGTTACTGCTATCCGTTCTGATGGGACCAATACCCAGCCTGCTGTTTGTATTCCCTTATGCTTTGATGGGAGTAGTGCTAGGCGTTGTGTGGTATCGTCGTTCTCCCTGGATTGTTTCGATCAGTTTGGGTACACTGATAGGAACACTTGGGTTCTTTTTTCGGTTTTGGCTGATGTCAATTTGGCTAAGTCGTGACCTTTGGGTGTATATGCTCGTCGAAGTGACCGAGTTTGCCGAGTGGATATTTGATAAGCTGGGATGGCTGGCTCAACCAAGTGTGTTGATCATCGAGGTGATCGCTCTGGGAATGGTTATACTCAGCAATTTGGTCTACTTATTTGTCGTCCACCTGGTAGCTTGGTTACTACTAGACCGTCTAGGTAACCCAATTCCCCGCCCCCCTCACTGGGTACAAGTCCTCATGGACTACGAGTAATTAGTTATGTAGAAACAGGAAATTTCGTGTTTCTACAAATCCAAAATCTAAAATCTATGGTCTCCAAAATCGGATGATTCGCGTTTATACCCAGCTAGAACAGGGACAACAGTGGTTGCAGCGGTATCGGGGTTGTTCTCCAATATTTGCCTGTGTGCTAGGATTTACGGCAACTGGTTTAATTCCAGGGATTTCAGCAGCAGGTCGCACTCCGCAAGATCGACAATATACAGCGATCGCTGATGCTGAATTTTTGTACAATGGTTTTCAACCCCAGCCTAAGTATGCTTTACCTCCACTCCAAGCAGGAGCTTCCCCAGTATTAATTTCCCGTGCCGTTGTAGAGGCACTAGATATTCCTATATATCTATTCAACGCTGGTTTGCCTCAACCGCCAACTGTACCAGCAATTGATTTAGGTGGAACGCCAGCTAAATGTCTAAGTGGGGGAGAAGCTTTAGAACTAGCAACGGTGAAACATTTGCTAGAACAAGGATTATATTGGGGACAGCATCTAGCATCTAGCATCACTCAGGAATATGTAATTCTAGGCGAATGCGTTGTGGGGGGAACCACAACAGCACTCGCAGTTTTAACTGGCTTAGGTATTGCCGCATCTGGTAAAGTCAATAGCAGTCATCCCGTTTGTAATCACGCTCAGAAGTGGGAACTAGTCCAAGCTGGATTGCGACGCGCAATTCTTGCCAAAGGGGCTTTTGAGCTGGGGAAGCTGGGGAAGCTAAATTTATCGCCTCTCGCCTCTCGCCTCTCACCTCTCGCCTCTCAACGCCAGTTGTCTCAAGTCGGGAAACCCGCCCACGACACTGGCTCCCCCTCACCCCTTGCTTTGGTAGCAGCTGTAGGCGACCCGATGCAAATCGCCTTAGCTGGGATGGCGATCGCACTTAGTCGCACTAAGGGAGTTATCCTTGCTGGTGGGACTCAAATGCTAGCCGTATATGCCCTGATGCAAGCTCTTGTGAGAGAATATGGCTTGACAATGCAACCCGAAGCCGTCGTAGTGGGAACAACCCGCTGGGTAGCAGAAGATCCCACAGGTAAAACGGTTGAATTAGCCCAGATGGTTGGATCTGTGCCGCTATTGGCAAGTGATCTTAGTTTTGCTAACTCAAAGTATGCCCAACTGCGAGCTTATGAGCAGGGTTACGTTAAAGAAGGTATGGGAGCGGGAGGTTGTGCGATCGCCGCACATCTAACTGTTGGTTGGAACTCTTCCCAACTTCTCCAAGCCATAGAAACTTTACTAGATTGCTAATGTAAAAGGCAATATTTCTAGCCTCTAGCCTCTAGCCTCTAGCGCCTAACTAGTGGATTCTCCGCGCGAGTAACTGTTCTTCCAAAGCAGCTATACGATTGTAAGCGGCGGTTAATTGTGCCGTTAGTCTTTGAATTTGAATTTCTGGCGCTAACTCTTTTTCACCAGTTTGAATATGGCTATCTAGTTCATTGCCATCTACCAAAACATCTTTGTGTTCCATCATTGGTCTGGCAACGCCATTGCTTTGATTCGAGTAGCGCCCGTTAGCATTTATGCCTAAAGAATCTTTCGTTCCTGGGACAGGAGTTAGGCGACACTCCGACAAAGCATCAGACATCTTACCACTGAGTTGATCGACAACCTGGTAAAGCGCATCTACCTTATTACTTAAAATATTGACTTGCTTTTGTAATGGTTCCATGTAATTTTCTCACGCCTGCTTTGCTTTCTTATATATGCTAGGCAACAAATCGGCAAAGTTTACCCTACTTATCAATGATTTAACTATTTAAAATATTGCTTTTAATGTAATACTTTTCTTCTAACTTCTAAATAAAATTAAATAGTATATATAAGTAGCTACTCGCAGCATTATGTATATAACTTAATAAGATAGCTGATTTTAGGTAAAAACTAGCTATAACGGCAAAATATACCAGGTAGTGGGAAGGAGAAAAATGAAGATGGACAATGAACTAATTAAGAAATTGTTGAGATAATAACTGTACTACTTTAGGAAGAGAATAAATTTTTGCTCCCAAGGTAGAGGAAGAAGAAGTAACTGACTGGTAGATTGATTGTAAAAATGCTTAATTTTCAAGATTTTTTTACTGCTTGCACCGGAATATGGACAACTGAAAGGATCTATCATTACGTGCAGTCAGGACAGGTAGAGCGGTCTTACACCGAATTTCGAGTAGGGGCGATCGCACCAGCTTCTAAGCAGGAGATTTTATCAATATCTAGTTTGAGCGGGGTAAAAGTAGATTTGGCTCAGATCGGTGACTTTGACGCAGCGTTACCAGGATTTGCGATCGCCTTTGATACGCGATCTGAAACTGGGGAAACTGTATCAATGAGTCTAAAAGCTTTATTTGTCCCCAACCAGTACGTTGACTTGAATGAATCCTTGCCTGAAATACCGCCACCAGTAGCAGCACAAGTAGATCCATCTGGGGAAGTGATCAAAGGTTTTTATCTGCGGGATGAAGGTTATTCAGAAGCAGGAGCGATCTTAGGACGTTTCACCTATCAACCTATGAGGCAAACTTTGGAGATGACAACATACTATCGCCGAAGTGTTGCAGTAGATCAAATGCGCTTGGTTTCACCTCAGTTACGGCTACGTACAATTGTTACCTACCAACGTCCTGAAAATATGGCAGAACCACCCAGCGCAATCGATTTGGTTGGCTTTGGTGTTGAATACAGGCAACCAGGATGAGAATTCGTAATTCGTAATTCGTAATTCGTAATTATTTTTACGTGGGTACGGGTGGGTTTATCAAACGAAGATCGTCAGCGAATAGATAACTTAGTTAAACCCGCCCCTACCGCCCTTCGCCCCTACTTAAATGACTAATCTAACTGAATTTGATATAAAAAAATGGATCGAAGGTCTTTTTTAATTGGTACAGGGACACTTGCACTAAGTCAGATATTAGCTGGATGTGGAAGACAAAACCAGACAGCGCTAAATGTTAAGTTTTTGAAAGGATCTGTTCCCAACCAAGTGGTAAAAGCTTTTCGTAGTCAGAACAAGCAAACTGGAAAATTAGACTTTGCTACCGTTGCACAGTTAGAAGATTTATTTAAAGATTTGCAATCATGGCAGCACAAAAGCACAAAAACACAATCCGAGCGATCGCCTATTCCTGGGATAAGTTTGCAGCAGTCCACCAATCCGCCTGACATATTAACAATAGGCGATTATTGGTTAGCTCCGTCAATTGAACAAAAATTGATTCAACCACTAGACCCAACTCGTCTGCAACAATGGTCAAATCTGCCCCAACGGTGGCAAGAACTAGTAACACGCAACGATCAAGGTGCGAGCGATCGTCTTGGAAAAGTTTGGGCAGCGCCTTACCGTTGGGGTTACACTATGATTGCCTACAACCGTGATAAATTTAAGTCCTTGGGCTGGCAACCAAAAGACTGGGGCGATTTGTGGCGAGAGGAATTGCGAGATCGCATTTCTTTACCCAATCACCCGCGAGAAGTAATTGGTCTGACATTAAAAACATTGGGCAAATCGTACAATACCCAAAATCTTAGCCAAGTACCAGATCTCGAACAACAACTGCGCCGCCTCAACCAACAGGTAAAGTTCTACAGTTCAGATACTTACCTACAACCCCTGATCTTAGAAGATACCTGGTTAGCGGTAGGCTGGTCTAATGAGCTGCTACCAATAATACAACGTTATCGCCAATTTGACGGAGTAATTCCCACTTCTGGGACTGCACTATGGGCAGACTTGTGGGTGCTACCAGCTGGTACAGTTAGTCAACCATTATACCAAAATTGGATTGATTTTTGTTGGCAACCCCAAATTGCTCAGCAAATCACTCTTTTGAGCAAGGCTAACTCACCAATTCCGGTTGAACTCAATCCGGCTAATATCCAAGCCGAATTACGCCATCTGCTCATTCCAAACGAACAAATCTTGCAACGTAGTGAATTTTTACTACCCCTTTCCCAGGAAACAACGCAGCAGTATCAGTCGCTGTGGCAAGAAATTAGGGGCTAGGGGCTAGAAAAGTATTGAAGTGTGAAGGATGGAAGTGTGTTCGCGCGCGTTGCCGCAGGCTAGGATGAAGTATGAAATTTCAATCTTTATCTTTTATCCTTTATCCTTTTGCCTTTACCCTTTACCCTTTAATCCGCTACTGTGCCAGTTAAGCTGAAGACACTTCACAAAAGTATACAATTGGTTACAATCAGAAAAAGCCTGTCTTGTTCTCATCCTAGCTTTGCTGCCATCCCATGCAATTGAAACTGACTCCTTCAAGACTACCCTTTGCTTCTATCCTTTTGATTGCGCCCTTTTTCCTGTGGGGAACAGCAATGGTAGCAATGAAAGGTGTGATGCCGCATACTACGCCCTTATTCTTGGCAGGAGTACGTCTAATGCCAGCAGGAATATTAGTCTTAGGGGCTGGTGCTGCTATGGGTAGAACCCAGCCCAAAGGGTGGGCAGCATGGCTATGGATTAGCTTCTTTGCTTTGATAGATGGGACTTTGTTTCAAGGCTTTCTGGCAGAAGGGTTAGTCAGAACTGGGGCTGGTTTGGGTTCAGTGATGATTGATTCTCAACCTTTGGCTGTCGCCTTGCTTTCAAGTTGGTTGTTTGGAGAAACTATCGGTTTATGGGGCTGGTTAGGTTTATTGTTTGGGGTACTGGGCATTAGTCTGATTGGTTTACCCGAAGGGTTGATTTCCAATCTTTTCTCTAGTGCTACAAACGTATGGGCGGGTTTATCAGACATACTTGGGAGCAATCAGATAACTCATTTAAATCCGCCCCTACTACTGTACTCTCTATTTGATAGTGGAGAGTGGTTAATGCTGTTGGCGGCGCTGTCTATGGCGGTGGGAACGGTGACTATCCGGTTTGTTTGCCGTCATGCCGATCCTGTGACAGCAACGGGATGGCATATGATTTTAGGGGGATTGCCTTTGTTTGCGATCTCAGCTGGGGTAGAGTCTGGGCAGTGGGTAGACATCAATTTCTCTGGGTGGATGGCGATCGCATACGCAACAATATTCGGAAGTGCGATCGCCTACGGGTTATTTTTCTACTTTGCCTCCAGTGGTAATCTTACTAGTCTTAGTTCACTGACTTTCCTCACGCCTGTATTTGCTCTTTTGTTTGGCAACCTTTTCCTCTCGGAAGTTCTCAGCCCAATTCAGTGGATAGGAGTTAGCCTCACTTTAGTTAGTATCTATTTGGTAAACCAGCGCGAAAACTTAGCAAAAGTCACAATGCGAATTTTGGGCAAAGAAGAAATCAAGACACAACAAGACAACTCCTTAAAATTATCTGGCGAGTCCAATCAAGTGCCTGTTTCTATATCTGTGAAGGAACCGGAATCAGAAATATCTTAAACTAATAACATTTTCAGTCTTAATCCTTTGACCACAGCCAATTACCACTCACTCAAAATACTATTTGTCTCTACTCCTGTTGGATCTCTAGGCACTGGACTAGGCGGCGGTGTTGAATTAAGTTTATATAACATTGCTCAAGAAATGCTGCGGCGGGGGCATACTCTACAAATCCTCGCCCCCCAAGGCTCAAAAATGGAGTCAATGCCGATAGTAGAAATTCCAGGCAACTTGCAAATTATTGCCCAAAGTCAGGAACGCTACGCACCTATTACCATGCCAGGAAATTCTGTTTTGGCGAATATGTGGGAATATGCGCGGCAGGTACAATTTGAATCCGACCTAATTGTTAATTTTGCTTACGATTGGTTGCCTTTTTACCTGACACCTTTTTTCAGTTGTCCGATCGCCCATTTTATCAGTATGGGTTCTCTATATGAGGCGATGGATCAAATTGTGGCACAAGTCGCCCAGCAGTTTCCAGGTACGATCGCCTTTTACACCCAGTCCCAAGCGGCAACATTTCCCTTAGTAGGGGCGTTGGGTGTGCCTATATGTTTGGGTAGTGGCATAGATTTATCTGTGTATGAGTTTTGTGGGCAACCACAATCAAAGTTAGCGTGGCTTGGGCGCATCGCTAGAGAAAAAGGTTTAGAGGATGCAGTAGCAGCAGCGAAAATCACTAATATTCCGCTCAAAATCATGGGCAAAATTCAAGATCAGGAATATTGGCAGCAGATTCATAAAAGCTACCCAGATGCACCTGTGGAATATTTGGGATTTCTTTCAACTGCCAAAATGCAGCAAGAACTGCGTCAGTGTCGGGCAATGTTAATGACACCTCGTTGGGTGGAAGCATTTGGAAATGTGGCAATTGAAGCGCTTGCTTGTGGAGTACCAGTAATTTCCTATCGTCGCGGTGGTCCGGCTGAGATTATTGAAGATGGCAAGACGGGTTTTTTGGTCGAACCGGATAGTGTCAATGGGCTAGTGGATGCGATCGCTCGTTTGGATGAAATTGATCGTCATACTTGCCGTCAACAAGCCGAAACTGAATTTTCATTAGAAGCGTTGGGCGATCGGTTTGAAAAGTGGTTTCGAGATATTTTAACCAGCAAAAGTGCTTAGGGTGTACTATATAATCCAAAATTATGCAAAAGATTTGTGAAATTTCTAGTTTGCCACCCATGCCCACCATTATCAAATTTGGTGGGCATGGGTGGCAAACCCCTTCATCTACTTAAGGAAGATGAATAATTTTAAAACAATGAATAAAATCAGGGCTAAAATTTATTTTAGTTGTCAGACTTGAAGAGGTTAGAGCAATTACTAGGCTCTCGAAAAGATTAATTTAAAAATTGAAAATATTAACATTCTTTAAACCAACCAATTGCTTTAAACAAGTTATTGAGATTGCTGTATCAAGAGCTACCAAATAGCCGATTTTATACATCCAAAAGACAAACACCACGCTCATCCCATACTATCTGTTGGAGAACAAATGGCTATCAGTCTTTTTCCTAAAAAATCAATAGACGGCTTGATGCAAGAAGCGTCATCCGAAGGTAGTGAAGGGCTGCACCGTGCGCTTGGGGCAAAAAATTTAACAGCCTTGGGCGTTGGAGCAATTATTGGTGCTGGTATTTTTGTCTTAACTGGACAAGCGGCGGCTAAGTATGCAGGACCATCGATCGCTCTTTCATTTGTGCTGGCGGGACTTGGATGCACCTTTTCAGGGCTTTGCTACGCCGAGTTTGCCTCAATGATTCCCATCGCAGGTAGCGCGTACACCTATGCCTACACCACATTAGGCGAACTAATAGCATGGATTATTGGTTGGGATTTAATTCTAGAATACCTTTTTGGTGCTTCGACGGTGGCAGTCGGTTGGTCTGGTTATATTGTCAGCTTCTTCAAAGATTTGGGAATTAGAATTCCTCCCGCTCTTTCCACTGCACCCTTAAATCTCCCTGCGATATTTATTGTGGCGTTGATGACCACGCTTTTAGTTATAGGCATTCGTGAGTCAGCTAAGTTTAATAATATCATTGTATTGATTAAAGTTTGTGTAATTCTCCTGTTTATTTTTTTTGGAATTGCTCATATCAACGTTCAAAATTTAACACCATTTATTCCTGAAAATACTGGAGAATTCGGACATTACGGCTGGAGTGGAATTTTAAGAGGTGCAGGAGTTATCTTTTTCGCCTACATTGGTTTTGATGCGGTTTCAACAGCTGCCCAAGAAGCACGTAATCCTCAAAAAGATATGCCGATCGCTATTTTGGGATCGCTGATAATTTCGACGGTGCTATATATTGCTGTAGCGTTAGTGCTGACAGGGATTGTACCTTATCAACAGCTAAATGTCCCCGATCCAATTGCTGTCGGAATCAATGCAGCTGGTGAAACATTGCGCTGGCTGCGACCATTGGTTAAAATTGGCGCGATCGCAGGTTTAAGTTCTGTTATTCTTGTCATGCTGATGGGGCAACCAAGGATTTTTTACTCGATGGCAAGAGATGGATTGTTACCGCCTCAATTTGCCGCCGTCCATCCCCGATTTAGAACGCCCTACATGACAACAATTGTATCGGGAATAGCAGCTGCGATCTTCGCAGGTTTGTTTCCAATCAGTGTGCTTGGTGAATTAGTTTCAATCGGCACTTTACTAGCTTTTTTCATTGTCTGTACTGCTGTACCAGTTTTGCGAAAAACCAGACCAGATCTACCTCGACCTTTTAAAACTCCACTCGTTCCCTTAGTACCAATTTTGGGCGCACTGGTATCTTTGGCGCAAATGGTTGCTCTACCCTTTGATACTTGGTTGCGGTTGATAGTATGGCTAGCGATCGGCTTATTGATATATTTCACCTATGGGCGCAAACATAGCCTAGTGCAATTGCAGGAACAACAACGTGAGTACCAGGAGCAAAAATAAGCTTGTCATTTAAACAATGCCAGCCACCACCGCCCTTAAAACCTGGGGATTTGTTGCGGGTAATTGCCCCCAGCGGCGCTTTGCGAGAAACCGAAGCATTTGAACGGGGTGTAGAAATTTGGCGATCGCATGGTTACAATGTCGAAACCACAGATATTAATGACCGTTGGGGATATTTAGCAGGGAAAGACGAAAGCCGTCGCCAGCAATTACACAACGCTTGGAACGATCCAGAATGTCGCGGTATCCTCTGCGCTAGAGGTGGTTATGGTAGTGCCAGAATTTTAGAGGATTGGACGTGGGCAGAGGAGCAGAGGGGCAGAGGGGCAAGGGGCAGAGGAGAAACTACAATCCAAAATCCAAAATCTAAAATCCAAAATCCAAAATCCAAAATCCAAAATTTCCTAGCCCCTAGCCCCCAGCCCCCAGCCCCTCCCAAATGGTTGATTGGCTTTTCTGACATTACTTGCCTACTTTGGAGCCTTACCTCTGTGGGGATTTCGGGTGTTCACGCTCCTGTCTTGACAACACTCGCCTATGAGCCAGAATGGTCAATTCAGAGATTATTCGATTGGGTGAATGGTCGTTGTTTAGCCCCGCTTGAAGGTACACCTTGGGGGGGTGGTGTGGCGAATGGTATGCTGTTACCAGCTAATCTCACTGTTGCTACCCATCTACTTGGAACCCCAATTTTACCTGATTTAGATGGCGTTATTCTTGCTTGGGAAGATGTAACCGAGGCTCCGTATCGCATTGATAGATTATTGACTGGGTGGCGCTTGAGTGGGGCGTTGTCAAAAGTCCAAGGCATTGCTTTGGGGCGCTTTAGCCGCTGCGAGGCTCCGCCGAATATTCCTAGTTTGAAGATTGAGGAAGTGCTACGCGATCGCCTGGGAGATCTGAACATTCCCATTGTCTCTGATTTGCCATTCGGTCATGATGGTGCTAACGCCGCCTTACCCGTCGGTGTTTTAGCTTGTTTAAATGCTGACAAAGGCACATTAACAATTAGTAGTTGGTGAAAGGGTAAGGGAAAAGGGAAAAGGTAATTCGTAATTTCTCCCTTGCCCCTGAAGCCCCCCATCTCCCCTTTGCTCCCCCTAGCCCCTAGCCCCTAGCCCCTAGCCCCTCGCTTTAATAACGAATTTCTATCCTACCATTTGGGGTAAATACTACTCGAAATCGCGCTACTGACTGCTGATTTGCTGCTTTGCTATTATATTGAGATTTTACCAGCTATGGTAAGGGTGTTAGGTTAGTATTATTAATAGCTGGTTGATTGACTGGGTGATAAAAAACAATCGAACCGTCAGTAGCGATCGCCACTATATAAATTAACTTTTGGGTTAAATTAGATTTTGTGTGCCAAGCCTGCTCAATTTTATTGTGGAGTTTCTCGGATAATGCTTGAATTTGACTACTATCAGTAATTTCTGTTGCTGCAAATAAAGGCAAATCTAACTGAGAAATGACACTAGCATACCTTCCATCTGTTTTTTTGTGGAAAATACATAAACTAAGGGCTTGAATCAATCCCAAAGGCACAGCACCAAATATTTTTTGAATTAGGATTAGAGCAAATGGTGATATTTGCAAAATTCCATCTAGATTAACTTGCATCAAAGCAAGAAAAATGATGTTAGCCGTCAGCTTAGATACATAGACAGAAAATGGAGCAACAAAAAGCCACCACCTAGCAGCAAAAACATTTTGTCGTAGCAACAGCCACCCAGTTATTCCTAACCAAATATAAAAAATACTGTTTAATACTCCGCCTATTTGATTGAACCAAGCAGAGGCAAAAACAGCAGAAATACTACAGCCTACACCCGTAGCAACAATCCACCACCAACTAGGTAGATATTTACGTAGGCTCAACCCCTGAAAGACTCCTAAACTAGCCCCTACAATTAGGTTATTTAAAAATATCAGAGTTGCACTATGTCCGGCATACTGGAAGAATGGGGAATTGTTTAGATTGAGTAAAAATTCATTTATTGAGATTCCCACGACTAAGCCAATGCCTGTCATGAGCGTAAAAAGTATTAAGAACCTGCTTTGCTCTGAAAACGGTATTAAAAGGTATAAACTACGATTGACAGAATTTGTTGTGGGAGTATAGGAGCGATTTGGGTTGAGCTGCATATCAACTTAGTAACCAACTTTAGTAACCTGCAATCGAGGTGGGAATAAAGTTAATCAACAAAGGAAAAAAGAGTAATTCTAGAATGCTAAGCTAACAAATGCATAAAAAAAAGTTAAGGTGAATAGTTTTATGACCGTTACAACTCAAGTTCCCCATCTGCTGCGGGCAGCGAATGGTGAAGAATTAGACCGTCCACCTGTGTGGATGATGCGACAAGCAGGTCGCTATATGAAAGCTTATAGAGACTTACGAGAGAAATACCCTTCATTTCGCGATCGCTCAGAAATACCGGAAGTAGCAGTCGAGATTTCCTTGCAACCCTGGAGAGCATTCCAACCAGACGGAGTGATTCTATTTTCAGATATTGTAACCCCGTTACCAGGCATGGGGATTGAAATGGATATCGCCGAAGGTAAAGGTCCAATTATCCAATCTCCAATTCGTAGTCAAGAACAAGTAGACGGGCTGCGTTCCTTAGAACCAGCAGAATCCTTGCCATTTATCAAACAAATTTTACAAGCACTGCGGCAAGAAGTAGGAGACAAATCGACAGTACTAGGCTTCGTGGGTGCGCCTTGGACTTTATCCGCTTATGCCGTAGAAGGCAAAGGCTCAAAAAGCTACTCTGTGATCAAAGGTATGGCGTTCTCAGATCCGACGATCCTGCATAAGCTGCTAGGGAAATTTGCAGATGCGATCGCCACTTATGTTCGCTACCAAATTGACTGCGGCGCACAAGTAGTGCAAATGTTTGATTCTTGGGCAGGTCAACTCAGCCCTCAAGATTATGAGACATTTGCCTTACCATATCAACAGCGCGTTTTCCGCCAAGTCAAATCCACTCATCCCGACACACCTCTAATCCTGCTTGTCAGCGGTAGTGCAGGCGTACTAGAGAAAATGGCTTTGTCGGGGGCTGATATTGTCACCGTAGATTGGACAGTCGATATGGCAGACGCACGGGCTAGATTAGGCAAAGATATTAAAGTACAGGGAAATCTAGATCCTGGTGTATTATTTGGTTCTAAAGAGTTTATCCGCGATCGCATTTTGGACACTGTTCGCAAAGCCGGAAAACGAGGGCATATCCTCAATCTCGGTCACGGCGTTTTACCAAATACTCCAGAGGAGAATGTAGCTTTCTTCTTTGAAACAGCGAAGAATTTAGGGGCTAGGGGCTAGGGAAGGAAGAGAGTTTGCTTTTAGCAAGCTAGCAGCCTCAAAGTATCCTAGTCGCCTAATCTACTTTTCGAGGGACAAGGGTTGAAGCTTTGCTTTCAAAGATCTTTGTAAACCTCGAATCATCCTACCAATTTTATCTGTCTTTGAAAACACAGATTCTAAAATTTGCTGATCTAGATAATATAGTCTTTCCGCCAGAATTAGCTGAGTTTCTAGTTCTGCCAACGAACCTAAAGCTATTGAGAGGTGATGTAAAAATTCTTTTGTTGAATCTCTTGCGTGTCCTTCTGCAATATTGGATGGAATTGATACAGCGGCTCGTTGGATTTGACTACTTAACCCGTACATTTCCATCTTAGGGAAATACCCAGTTAAGCAATAAACTTGTTCCACCAAGTCGATACTGGCTTGCCAAACCATTAAGTCTCGATAACTATTAACCGTACTCATTAAATAAATTACATAACTAATGTTACCAATTATACACGGATTTCCCTACATTCTCCCCAGCCCCCAGCCTCCAGCCCCTAGCCCCTACATTCTCCCCAGCCCCCAGCCCCCAGCCCCTAGCCCCTACATTCTCCCCAGCCCCCAGCCTCCAGCCTCCAGCCCCTCACTATGCGTATATTAGTAACTGGCGCAAGTGGCTGTATCGGTCACTACATTTGTCAAGCGTTGATTCAACAAACTGATCACGAACTGTATTTACTGGTTAGAAACCCGAATAAACTACAAGTGAATACCCAATATCGCCCTGGTATCACAGTTTTGCAGGGTGATATGAAAGAAATTGAGCAATTTGCACACTTGCTTAAAACAATAGATACTGCTGTACTAACAGCTACCTCTTGGGGTGGCGAAGATATATTTGAGATCAATGTCAATAAGACGCTTCGGTTATTGAATTTGCTAGATCCAACCCGATGCCAGCAAGTAATTTACTTTTCAACTGCTAGCGTTTTGGATCGTCATAACAAATTACTTAAGGAAGCAGGTGAAATCGGTACAGACTACATCCGTTCCAAATACGAATGCATCAGTAAATTATCACAAAGGGCGATCGCACCTCAAATTACTGTTCTCTTACCAACCCTCGTACTAGGAGGCGATGCCCAAAAACCTTATTCTCATCTTTCAGCTGGCTTATCAGAAGTACCAAAATGGATAAATCTAGCGCGTTTCTTCCAAGTTGATGGTAGTTTCCACTTTATTCATGGGCGAGATATTGCCCAAGTAGTAAGATATCTAATTGACAATCCTCCCAACAACCAACCACGCCAATTTGTATTAGGGCAAAAGCGGTTAACAGTCAACCAGGCAATAGAAGAAATTTGCGCCTATCTAAATAAAAAAACTTACTTTCGGATTCCTCTATATCTATCTCTAGCCAATTTGTTTATCGTATTGTTCCGAATTCAGATGGCAACTTGGGATAGATTTTGTCTTCAATATCGACATTTCACTTACGAAAATGTCATCAATCCAGATAGCTTTGGCTTACCAAATTATTGCCCTACCCTCACTGATGTTTTAAAAATCAGCGGCATTCCACCTGGTATTAAAGACTCCAGCGTAAACACCTAGCTTTGGCATTTACTCACTTCTAGGGCAAGATTACTTATTTTCTTCCTTCGCGTTCTTTGCGTCTAACGCCCTTTGGGCTTCGCTTCGCTGGTGCGGTTCATTAAATAGGCATTCTTTGGGTGAGAAGTGAGTAATATTACACCTCTGCTTCAGACTTGGGTGATTCAGACACTGATTCAGGTAAAACCGGACGATGACTGAAAAATCGGAAATACATCGACACACAGAACTCTTTAATGGGAAATAGTACATAGGTAAGCGGATTGATTGCGACGATAATATTGCGGACATCGCGTTTAGCTAACGCCACAATCTGCCGCGCCACCCAATCACTAGACATCACTCCAATCGGATTGAGAGTGCTTTTAAATGGTCCCAAAATTAATTTACGTACGGTGCAAGGAGCATCCAAACGACGTAAGGTAACTAAATCCCCCAAAGCGCGTTTAGAAAGTTCGTATAGCGGACTAAAAGCGGGACTGACTTCTGCTTCCGAAGTATTAACCCACACTTCTTTGAGGGCTACATCTTCATTAGTGCGGACGGTGGTAAAAAACAGTTCCAATAGTCGCCAGGTTGAGAAAGTATTGACTTCGTAGGAAGAGGCGATCGCATCTGGCGTTCTTGTGCCTTGTACATTAATACCATGATTGAGGACAAGAATATCTACTTTTTCTAACAATTGGGTCAGTTCAGCTTCATTACCCACCTGCCAGGTAATCGTTTTTACCGTCAGGGTTTCACCATTCACCATCAGAGTAACAGGCTCTGACTTGGTAGTAAGGGCTACCACCTTCGCGCCTGCTTGATGTAGATGCAGCAGGAGACTTCGCCCCAATGTTCCCGATGCTCCTGTTAGGGCAACTGTCTTACCCTTTAATGCCAGTGCTGTACCCATCAGCTTGTCTACAAAAGTAAAAGTACTGCAATAGTAAGCATTATCATCATCAAAGTGATGCCGCCAGTGATAAGGTCGATTCACTAACCAACTTGCTGGAGGAGCGGTGAAAGCACCAGGTAGGTGAGTTACATCTGTTACTTCCCGCGCCCATTCGCTACCGCTGCCACGCGCTAGACAGCTAACCAGAAACATCAAAGTGTAAAGCGTTCCTGTTAAGGCTGCCCACTGGCAGTTAGGCATCCACAGCCTGCATCCCCACCACGCCAAGAGCGTAAACACCAACATCACCAGGCATTCGGGCAAATCGTTACGCAGTTGTGCCTGACGATAGACTGTAGCATTTGGAACAGTCAAATCGCGGCGAAACGCGCGATGATGCCATACGTGTTGTCGATATAGCAGTGACCAGCGATGGGATAAGACATGATATGAATCCCGCACCAGTTCCGCCCATAAGACAGATCCTACTCCCCAAGCTGTGTTTGCTATCCAAAAGGACACCATACCAAAACACCCACACTCCAAAATCATTTATTAGCTTTTAGCGGTAACTGGGAAAGACGTAGCACTGCTACGTCTCTACTGGTAACTGGTAACTGGTAACTGGTAACTGCGCGTCGCTAACCGCTATTTTAGTTAAAGCACCTTGATAGCGCGTAGACCGAAAAGCAAACCAACTGCAAGGGCAATAAATCCGCCCAGCATTCCAATGTAAGCAATTACAGCAAACATTTACGTTTCTCCAAAAAAATCTATAAAACTATTGAAACATTTACTGAGATAAAATACAGCCAGGTGGGCGATCGCTAAAAGGAAGAGTAATGGGTTCTGTTATTGATGTAAATGTACCGCAGCAGTCTTATCAGATTGTAATTGAGGCGCAAAGTCTAGATGATCTGGGTAAATGGATGAGTCGCCTAAATCTAGGCAAAAAAGTCTTGGTGGTTTCCAATCGGGAAATTTTTCGGCATTATGGTGAACGGGCGATCGCTTCCATTTCTTGTGCTGGCTTTGACGTAACTAGCTGCACTATTGAAGCAGGTGAAGAATACAAAACCCCTGCCACAGTCCAAAAAATCTACGATGCTGCTGTTGACATCCCGTTAGAACGTTCTTCCACCCTAGTAGCTTTAGGTGGGGGCGTAATTGGCGATATGACTGGCTTTGCTGCTGCTACTTGGCTACGAGGCATCAACTTTGTGCAAGTGCCAACTACACTTTTAGCGATGGTAGATGCATCAATTGGTGGTAAAACTGGAGTTAATCACCCCAAAGGTAAAAACTTGATCGGGGCATTCTATCAACCTAAATTAGTTTTAATTGACCCGCAGGTACTTGACACCCTACCAGATAGAGAGTATAGAGCGGGAATGGCAGAAGTGATTAAGTACGGCATCATCTGGGATGCTGATTTATTCAAGCAGATGGAACAGAGCGATCGCCTAGATGAATTATGCTACCTAAACCCCAATTTACTTCAAGAGATCCTCACCCGTTCCTGTCAAGCTAAAGCTGATGTAGTTAGCAAGGATGAAAAAGAAACCGACCTGAGAGCAATTCTCAACTACGGACACACAATTGGTCATGCAGTTGAAAGTTTGACAGGTTATCGCTTAGTCAATCATGGTGAAGCCGTTGCCATTGGTATGGTAGCAGCGGGTAAATTAGCTGTCCAGATAAAAAAGTGGCAATATTCAGATGCCCAACGTCAAGATGCTTTGATTCAAAAAGCTGGGCTTCCTACACAGCTACCAGCCCGACTAGATATTCAAGCAATAATAGACGCTTTACAAACCGACAAGAAAGTTAAAGATGGTGAAGTGCGATTTGTTCTACCTAAGCAGATTGGCAAGGTAAAAGAACTCGACGACGACAAAGTAACTGACACAGTGCCATCCGACACCATCCGTCAAGTACTGCAACAAATGCAACCATAAACTAGGGGCTGGGGGCTGGGGGCTTGGGAAAGAGTAGGGGGATCTGGGGGAGAAAACCCAATTCAAGGCTCCAAAATTCACCAGCCTCTAGCCTCTAGCCTCTAGCCTCTAGCCTCTAACCTCTAGCCCCTCGTTAACTACTTAACAACGCCCGAATGACCTGGGATATTTCCCATCGGTTCGATTCATCTTACTCGTTACCAGGCGCTTAGCTTGGTAACGAGCAAGTGGAGATGCTGTGCATCACGCTAATCAAGTCTTCCCCAGCAAACAGAGCTATTAAGCTATTGCATATAAAAAAGGCAAGAGGAACCAGAGGCGAGAGGAAAAACATCTATTAATAACGTAAATCACCGAAATAAACGAAAAATCAAGCTTAAGCGCCTCTTACCTCTTGCCTCTTACCTCTGGTTCCTCTTACCTCTTGCTATCATCACTAAAAATTAAATGTACATCAGCTTACAAACAAGAGGATCTAACCAAAAACCAGATTACCGCTGCTTTAGGTAGGAGCTAGGATCTTCAGCCACCCATCCCACATCAGAAGCATATCGCATTTCAAAATGCAGATGTGGTTGAGGCGAACTTGGAGTTCCACTCGTTCCGACTGTCCCCAATAAATCACCTTGCTTAACTTTCTGACCAACTTTCACCCTGATATTTTTTAGTTGGGCGTAGCGGCTTTGTTTTCCCCCTGGGTGATTTACAACCACCAAATTGCCGTAACTTCCTTGTTTACCAGCAAACGCCACTGTTCCCGCACCCACTGCTTTGACTGACGTGCCTATTGGTGCTAGTAAGTCTAAACCACTATGGAAAGCAACTTTACCTGTAGCAGGATTGAGTTGCCAACCATAACCTAATGCTACAGTTGCAACTGAGGGCAAAGGATATCCTGCTACAACAGGTACAGAATCAGGACGCTTTGGCGACCAATTTACGCCAGGGACAAATACTACTTTCGGCGCTGTTTGACAGCCATTTATCTCGAATAGAACATCAGGACGGACTTTGTAGTTTTGTGCCACTTGCTGCAAAGTTTGACCTGGTTGCACTTCTACGCGGATACCATTGTAAGGAGGAACCAAAATTTCCCTACCCACAGGCACTTTATTGCTGTTTTGCAAAGCCGGATTCATGCCCATGAGCGTAGCAGGAATCAGGTTGTATTGCTGCGCTATGCTCTCTATAGTTTCGCCTGGTGCAACTTTATGGTGAATGACGCGAGACAAGGCAGGTTGAGAGCAAGTAGAGGCTTGGGATAATAAAATGCCTACACCATTGGCACGGGTAGGATTGGCTTGAGCAGGTGTTGGTACAACAGAGCTGATAAATGTTAAGAGCAAGAGTAGCCTGGGGCTTGAATTCATGGGATTTGTGAATAGTTCAACTCACTTGTGCTATTGCTTGATTACACTTAGAAGTTAGCATCTACATTTTTGTCTATAGGCGTAAAGATATATGATTTCTTTCAAAAATGTGGCTATTTCTGTCACTTTACTGGCGCTTGGCGGTGCTGCTGGATTATGGGGTAGTCGCTATCTGCCATTAGACAATAATCTAGTTGATCCGTCACAAACCATTCCCGTAGCCCATCCGCCAACTTCCCTGCGGCAAAATGCCACTGTTCCGATGAATGGTATAGCAGCAAGCAGCGATCGCAATTTTATCGCAGAGGCAGTGGAACAGGTAGGCGATGCTGTTGTTAGAATTAATGCTACCCGCAAAGTAGTCAATCCTATCCCCGAAGCTTTCAATCATCCCTTGTTTCGTCGGTTCTTTGGTGGGCAGGAAAAACCAATTCCAGAAGAACGAATTGAGCGGGATACTGGTTCTGGATTTATTTTAAGCGCTGATGGGCGTTTACTCACCAACGCTCATGTAGTAGGAGATGCAAGTACAGTTCAAGTTACGCTCAAAGATGGTCGCACTTTTGAAGGTAAGGTGGTAGGAGTTGATCCGGTCACTGATGTGGCAGTAGTGAAAATTCAAGCTAGCCATTTGCCAATTGCGAAGATAGGCGACTCAAAACACCTAATTCCAGGTCAGTGGGCGATCGCTATTGGTAATCCTCTTGGCTTAGATAATACAGTAACCGTTGGTATTATCAGCGCCATAGACCGCACTAGCGCCCAAGTTGGTATCCCAGACAAGCGCGTCAACTTTATTCAGACTGATGCTGCTATCAACCCAGGTAACTCTGGTGGTCCACTCTTAAATGCCGAAGGTGAGGTAATTGGCATTAATACAGCCATTCGCACTGATGCTCAAGGTCTTGGTTTTGCGATTCCAATTGAGACTGCTACCCGCATTGCTAATCAACTTTTTAGCAAAGGGCGGATTGAGCATCCGTTCTTAGGGATACAGATGGTAGATTTATCTCCAGTTACAAAAGCAGAACTTATCCAACAGTCAAACCTCAACATTAAACAAGATAGTGGTGTTTTGATTGTGCGCGTCATCAATCAATCACCTTCATATTTAGCTGGTCTACGTGCAGGCGATATTATTCAAAAAATTAACGGCATATCAATCAAAAAGTCTGGCGAGGTGCAAGAGCAAGTAGAATCGAGTACCATCGGGACAATGTTGAAAATGGAAGTTAACCGCCAGGGACGTATTCAAATTTTCAGTGTCAAGCCAGGAGCTTTCCCAGCTGATGAATTAGGGTAAGGCGAATAAAACGCACAGCGCGTAATTCGTAATTAATTACTAATTGTTGCAAAACGACTTGAGGCACAGCTAGTGCCTGGGAGAATTTTAAACTTTATTCTCCAGTGTTGAAGTCGTGGGGTAGGGCTACAGAGTCTACTAAATCTTCTAGCTGCATTCTCTGTTCCATCTGACGCAGAAAGTATCCTGTCATCATCGCCGAGGCTAATATACCAGCTAAATTGTCTCGGTCGGTGATAATTTTAACGTTAAAATTTTCTGAAGGTAACATTCCCACTAGCCCTTGGACGTTGTGAGAAATAATCTGTTGAATTTCAGGGCTAACTGATTTAGCAACGCGAGCTAAAATTTCTGGTGATTGGCGCTGGAGATATTTTAGAAGTTGGTTAGCTTGAGCTTCTTCAGGGTTTTCACTCAAAAAATCAGGATTAAAGGTCATAAGCAGTTTTATTTAGCTGGTTTGCGAACTGAGTGACAGGGAACGCGCTTTTGACGGTTTAGCCTTAGTCTATGGAATTTTAGCTTTCGGTTTTGGCTGCAAGTTTAATCTAAGCACTCTGTCAAAACACGGTTTACCCTACTGCACTATTAAATTACGCTCTGAAGTACATTAAGAACGAGTTCTGTGCTATTCAACTCATCCTAAATGCCTATATTTTTTAATTTATTTTAGCTTTTCTTAACTTTAACTGAATTTATTAGATTAATTGCCTTGCCTAATCACCAATTTTTTTACTGATTTATGTATTGTATCAGATTATTCATATAGCTGGCTAGAGAGATTTTACTGAACTAGGGGCGCTCTTGCTAGGGGCTAGGGGCGAGAGGATTTTGGATTTTAGATTTTGGAGCCACTCGCGTGCGCGGGTTCCCCGCGTTGAGCGAAGTGGCGTGATTTTGGATTGGAAATATTTGCTCTCCCTTCTGCTCCCCTGCCAAAGTGCTCCCCTGCCAAAGTGCCCCCCTGCCCCCTACTCCCTTTTTAGAGCCAGCGGTTCTGGGAGTTGCTCTAATTGAAAATATTGATGAAATTTGTCAGTGATATGTAGCAGCGAGGAACGGGAATCAGAGGAGCGACGTTTGCGGACAAAACCCCTCTCGACAAGTTCTTGAACGTGCTGATAAGCACCAGAACCACGCACGTTAACTAGTTCGGTTTGGGTAATGGGGTTGTGAAGAGCGATCGCTGCTAAAGTCCTTAATGCGCCTACGCCTAATTCTACGGGAATTAGAGTTTGCACTAAATTCTGAAAACTAGAGCGTAGCTGGAGGCTGTAACCATTTGGAGTTTCGACAATCTCCAGGGCGCTTTCGCGGTGGGCGTAGTCGTCGATCAATTCGATTAGTCCTTCTTCAACCAGGGCGCTTTCGCAACAGGCTAAGGATGCAATTTCTGCGATCGTCAGCGGTTGACCCTTTAGGTAAAGAATTGCTTCTATTTTAGTCGCCAAATGCACGGTCATTTGTGAGGGGTGAGGAGTTAGTGGAACCAGTGGAACCAGTGGAACTAGTGGAACTAGTGGCTAGTCACTGGTTCCACTAGTCACTATTTTTTACTCTAAGCTACAGATGGTTTTACCAAATTTTCTGCGCCTTCGATCACCTTAGCTGATTCAATCTTGTCGCCTTCCTTCAGCTTTTCTAGCACTTGTTTGCCTTCTGTTAGATAGCCAAAGACGGAATAACGACCATCGAGCAAATTACGTCCGGCGGGCGTTAATTCCGGTTCAAACAGGAAGAAGAAAAATTGAGAAGATCCGCCATTGACTTCAAATTCTGGTCGTGCCATTGCTACCGCCCCATAAGCAGAAAATGGTAGCACTGGTTCATCGCGGTAACGCCCTGCTTGTTCCAAAGTTATGCCATAAGTGGGAGATGGATCTCCTTTAACTAGGACTTCTAGGGGAATAGCGCGGTATTTCCCTGTGGCTGGGTCAATAAATCCCTGATCTGGACCTGCTGGATCTCCTGTTTGTAGTACATAGGAATCTTCCGCTCGGATAAATTCTAACCCATCGTAGAAACCCCGTTGCACCAAATCTACAAAGTTTCCTGCTGTTACAGGAGCGCTATAGCCATCTACAACTAAAGTAATAGTGCCTTTGTTGGTTGTCACTTCCACAGTGGCACGACCTTTCAGTTGAGGTAAATTGCTATACTCACTTGGCACTTCATAGGGGAAGCCTTGCACCATTAGCTGTTCTAGTTGACCAACCAAATCCAGATCTTTAGCGCGAGTTAGCCAAACATTTTCTTTATCTTTGGCTTCAGTTGCTTGCCGCAAGTCGGAAATTCCCTCTTTAATTTGAGTAATTAATTCTTCTGCTTGAGGCTGACGCTCTTGGGGAATGCTAGAGAGCAGTTTATCAGGAGCGTTGACGATTCTGGAGGCAGTATTGAGATCGCTAGAAATAGCGCTCCACCGTCGATTTGCCCTCAGTTGGGTAGCGATGTCTTCTAGACTCGCTTGCAGTTGTCTAACGCTTTTATTATCAATTGGCAGTGCGTACCGCAACAAAGCTTTGCCGTCGGTAATCGCATTTCCCGCTGGCAGTGCCGCGCTACTTATAGGAGTCCATAAAGCAACACTTAAACCCCAACATACGGTAACTAGTAGCAGTGCAGTCAGGCTATTTTTTAGCCAGCGGTTCAATAATCTTATCATGGTATAGCTCAAATACCGCATCAATATCTGTTTGAGGTGCGTTTGTACCAAGAGGCAAAAGATTTTACCTTTGCGCTTTTCCTAACTCACCCGCCAGTTGCAGTTTACTACGTAATCCATACATAAGAATTTACTCTTTCACTAATTGGAAGAGCGAAATTATTTCCTGATTTTTTCTGCAAAAAAAAGAGTGAATTTACAATGGCAGCGCAAGGAGAGGTAAAATAGAATGCCGATTGTCCTGCACAACTTAAGTCTATAGCTTCATGATTTCGAGTAATGACTTTCGACCCGGTGTGACTATTGTATTGGATGGAGCCGTATGGCGGGTGGTGGAATTTCTCCATGTTAAGCCAGGGAAAGGCTCAGCTTTTGTGCGGACAAAGTTGAAAAACGCGCAAACAGGAAGTGTGGTAGAGCGAACATTCCGCGCTGGAGAAACCGTTCCCCAAGCTAATTTGGAAAAGAGTACGATGCAGCATACCTATAAAGAGGGCGACGATTACGTCTTTATGGATATGGAAACCTATGAAGAAAGTCGGTTGAGTGCTAACCAAATAGGCGATCGCGTCAAATACCTCAAAGATGGTATGGAGGTCAATGTTTTACGCTGGAATGACCAGGTGTTGGATGTAGAACTGCCTAATTCTGTTGTCTTAGAAATCGTACAAACTGATCCTGGTGTACGTGGTGACACAGCTACAGGGGGAACAAAGCCTGCGATCGTCGAAACTGGCGCTACTGTAATGGTTCCTTTATTTATTACGACGGGAGAGCGCATTCGCATTGACACTCGTAATGATACATATTTAGGTCGAGAATAAATTTCTTTTAGCCCCGCTTTTAGCCCCTGCGAGCTTGCTGGTTGATTTGTTGGTGAAAGATTTACAAAGACAAAAACCGATACCAACGGGGGATTCTATCTAAAAGCTGATAGCTGATAGTGTCTAGCGTCATAGCTAATTAATGAGGTATGCCTTGCTGTGCCATTGGATTTTAACGAACTCCGCCAACTTTTAATCACGCTGGGTCAAACAGATATCACAGAACTAACGCTAAAAAGTGACGATTTTGAATTGACGGTACGTAAGCAGGTGGGAGATAAAATTCAGATGATGCCCACATCTGAATCATTAGCAAGCAATATGATGGGTATAGGACTAAATACACCCACTGCTAGTATTGCCAATACTGGCATAGAGTCAATTCCTAATCGGGTATTTGATACTACTGCCAGTAATTCGGTTCAGCCTATATCTACGCCACCATTAGAGTCAAAATTTGCCGAAATTTCCTCACCTATGGTTGGGACTTTTTACCGCGCTCCCGCTCCTGGGGAAGCACCATTCGTAGAAGTAGGCGATCGTGTTAGGGTGGGTCAAACAGTTTGTATTATTGAAGCTATGAAGCTGATGAATGAAATCGAGGCAGAAGTATCAGGGCAAATTGCGGAGATCCTGGTGCAAAATGGCGAACCTATTGAATTTGGACAAGCACTGATGCGGATTAACCCAGATAATGGTTAACTTTATTACTATACTATCCAAGTCGGATGATCACCTTTGGATGTATCATTAAGGGTTAACTACTGATGATGAAATTAGCCAAGCCTGTACCTCCAGAAGTCATGCAACAAGTAGCTGAATATTTCAGCTTGTTGAGTGAACCGATGCGTCTAAGGCTTTTGAGCCTGCTACGTGATGGCGAAAAATGTGTGCAAGAACTTGTCGATGCTACACAAACTAGTCAAGCCAATGTTTCAAAGCACTTGAAAATAATGTGGCAGGCAGGAATACTAAGCCGTCGCAGTGAAGGTACTTCTGCCTACTATCGGGTAGAGGATGACATGATTTTTCAATTGTGGAATTTGGTTTGCCATCGCCTTGCTACCCGCGTTGAACACCAAGCTCGTCAGTTTCGTGTTTTAAATGGCAAGCGTTAAAGGGTTCAAAGCAACACTCAAGCGGATTTTGGAGACCTTGGATTAAAGATTTTGGATTAAACCCCATAGTTGAAACGCGGGAGCTTGCAATCAGGAATAGATTTTTTCTCTAAACCCATGTCGGTTGCTCGAAAATGCAATGATTTTAGATTCAATCCGACTTACCCTAATCTAAAATCTAAAATCTAAGATCTAAAATCGCTAGTCGGTTAAAGCGTAAAATTTTCTTGGAAGCTTTGACGAGTTAGCGGCTGCTCTAATTCCAAGCCTTCTCCGCCCAAAACTTCTAAGGGTTTTCCTTCAACTTCAATCCACACTTTTGCCGATGGCTGTAAACTTGTGGCAGTATATATCACTTGTGCCGCACGCCCAATCATAGCTGCACTACCGCCTCCGGTGGTAAATTGTTCAGACAAATTAACGTGAATACCATCTTGTTCCATCTTTAGACTTCGGAGCTTTGTTCCCTCTGGAATAGTAGTACTAACAGCAGCATCTTTTGGTCCGGCTAATAAGTTATTAAAAGCAGTTGACAAAACAGTACCAGGCTGCTGATCGGCAGCAGTTGTAATCGGCTGGGGAACCAATTCCTGTTTACTGCCTGTGTCTTTTAGCCAAAATACCTGTGCCGTTTGCTGTATTGGTGGTGTTACAGGCGAGGGAACTGGCGACTCCTGTGTTGTGCTAACTGAAGGAGGTGAGGTGGTGCGTGAAGGGGCAGAATGCCAATGCCACCAAGCAGCACCCCCTCCGGCGGTAACAGCTAGTGCTGCAATAGCTGCGATCGCACCACCAGGAATACGTTGTTCGCGTTGTTGTTTGACCATGAGGAAAACCCTCCCTAGGGCGGTAACATTATTGGTGTGAAAAGTAAAATAATATATTAGCTACAAGGCGCGATACCAACGGTCACGCTTCGCTAACGCATTGACGAGTGCAAAAATCGAGCAGATGGGTCTACTCGCAAGAATGCCACAATTTCTAATTTTTGTGGATTCACTTTTAATTGTAAAATTCGCGCCCTCAGTCCATACATTTCTAAATTGCTCAAATCTAGTTGTTTATTAAGATTAGTTGCGATCGCCTTGACAAATTGCCCAGTTACTGCCTCCTGATTGACATACACTACTGGCTCGACAAACTGGATTTTTCGCCCAGAGGCAACACCTATTCCAGATTCGATGAGGATTGCTAATGACTGCCCATTAGCTGCTGTTAATTCCACCTGAAACCTTAGTCGATTATTAGGTAATAACTCTACTTTGGGATTAACAAATTTGGCTTTAGTTTTTGAATCTTCGTCTGCACCGAATTGGGGAATGTCTAGCTTGGACAAAATTGCTAAAACTGCCTCAGATTGTAGAGCAGAGTTAATATCCTGTTGCTCTAGGACTAAATGTACCCCAGCCTGAAACGAACGCCTTAATTTTAGCTGTCTGTGTCCCAGACTACTCGGTTCTAAATCAATTGGATCGGTTTCTAAATCCAAAGCAGCAATGCGGATACCTTGCTGTTTGAGCTTTAAACCCCGACCAGCTATTCGCACTCGCTCTACCTTCCCTTGTAGGAGTTGGTAACTAGGGGCGTTGTCAACTCGCACTACCAGATCTTCTGCCTCGTTCAACCCAGAACGGATGGCATTAAGAGCAGTGCGGTCTACGACTAACCCAACTGGAGCGACTAAACCGAGAACGCCGGACAGGAGAATGGTAAGGAATTCCATTGTCAGTTATCGCATCTCTCTTTCAATCGCCTCAATTGCTTTTTTTGCTTCAACAAATCTACACTAGTTTGTTGGCAAAAAGTGTTGATAGCTTGAATTTTTAAGCCCGACTTAAGCAAATCCTGCACCATCACCTCTTTTCTTTTTATCCTGCAAAATTCTCCATTTCCAGGGGAATCGAGACTCAGATCAAGTTTATTCTCTAGCCTCTTAAGTCGCAAATTTGTATATTTTGTTTACAAGCAAGAGGAACCAGAGGAACTAGTAAATAATAATTCACCTTGTCACCTTGTCCCCTTGTCGGGTTGTCCCCTGTCCTTAACACTAGCCCCAGCGCCTTTAGCCTCTCGCCTCTAGCCTCTCGCCTCTAACCTCCTGGTCAATTCGCTGCTTGAGGGTAGAGACAACTTGATCGATCGCAATTTCCTGAGATTTGCGATTATGTCGTTCGACTACTTCTACTTTGCCCTGGGAGAGCGATCGCCCTGTAACAATTCGATAAGGAATACCAATTAGGTCAGCATCTTTGAATTTGACTCCAGCCCGTTCGTCACGATCATCTAGCAAAGTTTCAATTCCCGCGCTTATTAATTGGTTGTAGAGTTGTTCAGCGGCTTGGACTTGTTGGCTGTCGGCTATGTTGGGAATACAGATGATGACTTGGTAGGGAGCGATCGCCACCGACCAAATAATGCCATCTTTGTCATAAGACTGCTCGATGGCTGCTTGTGCTAAGCGTGACACACCCAAACCATAGCAACCCATAACTAGGGGTACTTCCTCACCCTGCTCATTGGTGTAGGTGGCTCCCATCGCTTGAGAGTATTTTGTACCCAGTTGAAAAATATGTCCTACTTCAATACCTCTGGCACTTTTTAGAGTTTGACTGGGATCGTGGATAGCGCGATCGCCACTGTGCGCCTTTCTGAGATCCACCACTTGTTTTGGTAAGGTAAATTGCTCACCCCAGTTTGCTCCTACTACGTGGTAGCCTGACTGGTTCGAGCCTGTAACAAAATTTTTCAAATCTACAACTGTTTTATCAACTAGCCGTAAAAATTTAGAATGCACTTGCTTGTCAGTGCGAATATAGTCATCGGCAATATCCGGCGCAATGTAACCCAAAGGTAAAGGTTGAGCCGCCCATTTTTGCTGTGTTTCCGCATCTGGTACTGTTAAGGCAAGAATAGTTTTAGCACCATATTGCGAGGCTAACCTCGTCAATTCGTTTTGTAATTTAACTTCATTAACTTCTTGATCGCCCCGAATGCTCACCAAAACCAGAAGGGTCATGCCATTGTCATAAACTATCTGGTAAAGGACATTTTTCACTACCTGGGTAGGGGAACACTTGAGGAATTGACAGAGTTTTGCGATCGTCTCGGTTCCTGGGGTTTCTCGTTTTTCATAAGTTGTGAAAGGTGAGGGTTCGGCATCAGTCGGCAATGATACAGCTTTTTCTACATTTGCCGCATATTCTCCATCTTCGGTGTAGAGTACTTGATCTTCCCCAGCTTCAGCCAATACCATAAATTCTTGGGAAGCAGAACCACCGATCGCCCCTGAATCTGCTTGTACTGCTCGGAAAGATAAACCGCACCGCCGCAACATATTGCTGTAAGCTTGGTGCATATCCTGGTAAGTTTGTTTGAGGCTCTCTTCGTCAGCGTTGAAAGAGTAACCATCCTTCATGATGAATTCCCGTCCTCGCATCAAACCAAAACGGGGGCGTATTTCATCACGAAACTTCGTTTGAATTTGGTAGAGGTGTTGAGGTAGCTGACGATAGGAACGGATCATATCACGGGCGATCGCTGTGATCACTTCTTCATGGGTTGGTCCTAGTCCCACTTCCCGCTCTTGTCGGTCTTTCATGGCAAACATGATACCTTCAGCTTGGGTGTAGGTATCCCACCGCCCAGATTCACGCCATAATTCCGCTGGTTGTAGTTGTGGTAGAAGACACTCTTGAGCGCCTGTCGCGTTCATTTCTTCTCGCACAATTTGGGAGATTTTTTGCAGTACCCGCCACATCAAGGGTAGATAGGCGTAGACACCGCTACCGATGCGACGAATATAGCCTGCACGGAGTAACAGTTTATGACTGGGGATTTCCGCTTCAGCTGGATCTTCCCGCAGTGTAACGAAGAGCATTTGAGACAGTCGCATCGCTTGTTCCCTTTCTGTGACCTGATGATCATCATCTCAGTCTAGAACATCAGCTGCGGGGTTTGTTGTCTTCGGATTGAGCAGTCGCTTGAGCAAAAATAGATTGAGTTAACTTATTACCAGTTAACCACCCACCAGTTCTAAAAGTGAGTCCTAGCTCTTCTGACATAGAGCTGATTGTTCTCCAATGCTGGTTTTATAACCTACAGGAGCAGTTCCAAAGATCATAAAGCCGACTCCAATAGCAGCAATGCCTAATCCTAAATACCATACAGATCTTTTGCGTAGTAGCGCTGCAACCGCTCCTAAAGAAATGCCAATCTGCAAAGCTGCTACACTACGGGCAAATAATTCATGTCGATGCATATCTAACTGAGATTCTAGTTCCAGTTTTCGAGCTTCAGTTTGGTTTTCTTGCTGCTGTTTATCAAGCTTTTTTATTTCGGCTGTAATGGTGGATGGAACTGGTTTTTCTAAAGCTTGCAAAAGCCTAACAGTAGACTCTTCTACATGACTTTTAGTAGACCTAGCTTGGTATAAATTCCATAGGTCAGTCGAGCGGATCTGAGCCATCATTCCCTCATTTGCCAAAGATCCTGCTTGCATGGCAGCAATGGCAGCTAGAGCTGAAAGAATCGCCGTCGAAAGTCCAATTTGGTTGAGCCACTGGCGACCCTGCAACTGCTCAGCCTTCTCTTGCGAAAGTTCTTCTTGAACCTCTTTGACAGCTTCAAGTGCCTGTTCTTGAAGTTCGTGCGGCTCTGGTCCTAATTCATCAGTCATAATTGTAGTAAACGAAAACTAAAACAGTTGCTGAAAATAACCTTAGAAAAATAGTTCGTACACCCCGATCAAGATCAATAATAAGCCAGCTGCTTTTTGAGATAGCGAGCCGAGCGATTTGCTGATAACCTTTCCTGATACTCTTTGACCAATATCTATCGTGAGATAACTGAATACCCCAATTGCCACCGAGGTGATGACTGGATCGTAGTTAGATAGGCTGGCTCCAAAACCACCAGCCATTGCATTGAGCGCCAGCGATACCCCCAAAATCAAGGTTTCTTTAAAACTGATCGACCGAGAATGTTGGCGGCGATAGGTTTCAAGCCCAATATTGCCCCTTGTAACTGTGTGATGTGTATAAGTTTTTTGCCCCACTGGAGGAAGGTTAGAGAATTTAGTCAACGACGCTAAAAATCCCATTAGCCAGCTACGAACCAGAAACAAAAAGCGATCGACTGCTGATTCCCAATAAACCCAAATCCCTACTCCAACTATAACGATCGCTCCCAATTCGTTGGCAAAGGAGGCAGGCAAAATATGTTCGACCCATTTGCCAAACATCATAGCAACAAAAGTTAGGATGGCTGAGAAAAGAGCAATTAGAAAGTTGGAGAAACCTGAAATGCGATTTCTTGCCATGCCATAGGCGATACCAACTCCAAGATTGTCTAAATTGGCAGCAGTTGCAAGTACAAGCAGCGCCAATAATTTATGTAGGAACACTAACTGACTCATCCCTAGCTAGCTTTATTATCGATAACTAAATTGGGCGGCTAGTTGTCCCACTACTTGGGGCGCACCAACTTTTAAACGCATATTGTCGGCGTGAACGGTTAATAAAGGCTGACCGATATTTAAACTGGAAAAAGGACTTTCTAAAGGAATTTCTAACGCCGAACCGACTAAACCGAAGCGAGATTCAACTTCAAAAGGAAATAATAACAAATCAGAACCCATACTACTGAAACTCGTTGCACCTAAACGCTGTTGCAAACCAAAACCTTGTCGATTGTATTTGCAGCTGCAAAGTTTGCGGTTTCCTTGAGTAACTGTAACGCGATCGCCATCCCAGGTAAAGTCAGCCATTTCCTTGGGTAATCCCCAAATCTCTCGCCCACCAGCAACTGAATCAGGATTATCTACATAAATATGGGAAACCCAACCGCCGAATTTGCCTTTGTAATTTAATATGGCAGCAATCACAATCAACTCACTATATTCGAGTACTGAACCAGATCCGTAATAGGATAAGTAGACACCACCCAAAGTTTTACCAGGAAAGACAGAAATAATATTTAACTCTGAGGGAATCAGGGGACGTACTTGGTCAATATCTAATAGTTGTAGAGTTTGGAAGGCATAGCCTTGTAGTGTCCAGGGTGCTTGTGGATAAGGCATAGTCTGATTTTAGATTTTAGATTTTGGATTGGTAGTTGGTAGCTAAGGGTTTAAACGAGTATCTGTTTGTTCACAAGTATTTCTGATAAACCCGCCCGTACGGTAAGTGGTAGTTGGTTCTCGGTTAAAGGTAGGTTGACTTCTAAGTCCCTTTTCCCTTTTCCCTTCTTTATTTACCTATTACCTATTAGCAATTCCCAAACAAAAAAAAATCCCCACCCAGGTGAATGTTGGATGGGGAAGATTAACTAGCACTTAACAGCAATTACTTGCTTTCGGTGAAGTCAGCATCGATTACATCATCGCCAGTGGATGAGGTGGAACCGCTACCATTTGGGCTGTCGCCTTGGGGTGCGCTACCTGCATCAGCACCAGCTTGTTGATAGAGGTTGCTGCCGATCGCATACAATGTTTGTTGCAGTTCAGGCATCAGTCGCTTGATTTGCTCGTCGTCTTCCTTGGAAATGGCATCACGTAGATCTTTAACCAAGCCTTCTACCTTGGTGCGATCGCCCTCTGGAACTTTATCACCCAGGTCTTTGAGCTGCTTTTCTGCCTGGTAAGCTAAAGAGTCAGCTTGGTTCTTGCGATCAACCTTCTCACGGCGCTCTTTGTCAGCTGACGCATTTTGTTCAGCCTGCTTAACCATCCGCTCAACTTCAGTCTTATCTAGAGTAGAAGCGCCAGTAATGCTGATCGACTGCTCTTTACCACTACCCTTATCCTTGGCAGTGACATTGAGAATACCATTAGCGTCAATGTCGAAGGTAACTTCAATTTGAGGTACGCCGCGAGGTGCTGGGGGAATACCATCTAGGCGGAATGTTCCTAGACTCTTGTTGTCATTGGACATTTCCCGCTCACCTTGGAGGACGTGGATTTCTACGTTAGTTTGACCATCCACAGCCGTCGAGAAGACTTCTGACTTCTTGGTAGGAATTGTGGTATTGCGGGGGATAATCCGAGTCATCACACCACCGAGAGTTTCCACACCCAAGGACAGAGGAGATACGTCTAACAGCAAGATACCTGTGACATCGCCAGCCAGAACACCCGCTTGAATTGCAGCACCAACTGCTACCACTTCATCAGGGTTAACGGTTTGGTTGGGGTCTTTACCCAGCGATCGCTTGACTATGTCTTGTACGGCAGGAATTCGAGTAGAACCACCGACCAATACTACTTCATTGATTGCGCTTTTATCTAGCTTGGCATCGCGCATAGCATTCTCAACCGGAACGCGGCAGCGATCAATCAAGTCAGAGCAGAGTTCTTCAAACTTAGCGCGGGTTAGCGTCATATCCAGGTGCTTAGGACCTTCCTGGGTAGCGGTAATAAAAGGCAGGTTGATATCCGCTTGGGTAACGCTAGATAGCTCAATCTTGGCTTTTTCTGCTGCTTCAGTCAAGCGTTGCAGAGCTTGTCTGTCTTTACGCAGGTCAATGCCTTCGGATCTTCTGAATTCTTCTGCTAAGTAGTCAACGATTTTCTTGTCGAAGTCGTCACCACCCAGGTGAGTATCACCAGAGGTAGCAAGCACTTCAAATACACCGTCGCCTACTTCTAGGATGGACACGTCAAACGTACCACCACCAAGGTCAAATACCAAAATGGTTTCGTTGCTCTTTTTGTCAAATCCGTATGCCAGAGAAGCGGCGGTAGGTTCGTTGATAATCCGCAGCACTTCGATACCAGCAATACGACCAGCATCTTTGGTAGCTTGACGTTGGGAGTCGTTGAAGTAAGCAGGAACAGTGATTACAGCTTGAGTCACTGTTTCGCCCAGATACTTACTGGCATCTTCTACCAGCTTGCGGAGAACTTGAGCAGAAATTTCTTCGGGGGCAAATTGCTTGCCAGCTGCTGGACAGTCTAGCTTAACATTACCATTGCTGTCACGCAGGACTTTGTAGGAAACTTCGGTCGCTTCGTGAGCCACTTCTTCGTATTTGCGTCCGATGAAGCGCTTGACCGAGTAGAAGGTGTTTTCTGGGTTCATTACCGCTTGGCGTTTAGCGATTTGACCGACCAAGCGATCGCCATTCTTGGCATAAGCCACAACACTAGGCGTTGTCCGAAAACCTTCAGCATTGGCAATTACAGTGGGTTTACCACCTTCCATCACTGCTACGCAGGAGTTTGTCGTACCTAAGTCAATTCCAACTACTTTTGCCATTAGAGGTTCTGGCTCCCTTTTAACTACTAAAAACTGTTGAGGACACTACACGTTAAAAAATTGAATCAGCAGCGTTCGGTGCTTCAATAAGATTGCATTTTTGTACCGATCTCTATACTGAGCTTGGGTAGCTACTTGATGAAGGGTGGTTTGCCGAACCTAATTTAGGACGGTTAGCCTAGCACCAGTAGTTCAACGCTCAAACATTTTTATCCTTGCTTTATCGCTGCTGTTTGCTTTCACTGTGTCTAATGTAGTCAACTCAAAGCTTTATAGTTATAGGGTGAACCGTAATCGGTCGGGTGTGTTTGCCGTCAAACAGACGGTCAGAGGGTAGTATGATACTTGAAATTGATTTGAGTTCTCTAAGTAATCAAGATCTGTGTACACTTGAGCAAGAAATTTTGGCAGAACAGTCAAGGGCGAGTGATGAATAGCTCTAGTGCGATCGCAGTTGAACCGAATGCACCTGAAAAATCCCATCAAGATGCTATCAAAAAGCTGCTGGAGCGCAAATCGCAGAAACTATAGTGTGTGTATAGCAAACGACCAAGCCCACAAAGCAGGTATTAATCTCCAAAAGCACAGGGCGATCGCCACATCTTCCAATCAGTGGCAGCCAGTCGATAGAGGACGTGAGGGAGGTTAGCATGGATAATGTCGCGTTTATATTGAAATCCCACCTTTTCCATGACTCGCTGCGATGCTCTGTTGGTTGTCAGGGTAAAGCAAACTACGTTCTCTATATTTAGAAAGTCGAAGCCTACTGTCAAAATCGCCTCTGCCATTTCTGTTGCTATGCCCAAGCCCCAGTATTTAGCCATTAGCGCATAAGCCAATTCTATCTCGTCGTTGCCATCTACACAGACATTACGTAAGCCGCCACGACCGACAAATCGACCGTTTCCTTTGTCTCGAAATATCCAAAGTCCGTAACCGTGATGCTGCCAATGATTTAGATTGTTGTGGAGAAACTGCTGTGTCTCTTCCTCAGAGCGGATGCCATTAAGAGTTATCATAACTATGGGGTCTTGATGCATACGGCAAAGTTCGCCCAAATCCTCCCACCGCAGGCGATCGGCAATCAGGCGCTCAGTGCTAAATTTCTCTATTGATTTTTCTATTTGTAGCGCTTTCATATCTATTCCCTTCACGACATTAATCAGGCATTATCGTTAAAGTGAACGAGGGCGATCGCTTGCTAATTTCCTCTTTTAGCTTCTATGGTTTCTCTTTGTTCCTAAAGTGCTTTATTACCTACTGCATAATTAATTGTCAGAGGTATAAAACTGTCCGTAACCCTTCATCCACTTCTTCTTGTAGGCTGACTGGTAGTGAACCAATACGCTCAGTCAAAAATGTTTTGTCTAGGGTAAATATTTGGGAGACATTTGCAACTGAATCTCTAGCTAAACCCGTTACGTCACGCGGTAACAATACATTCCCTGGTGCGTTTGCAAGTTCGATATTGGAAGTGATGGTCGCAACAATCACAGTTCTAAGACGACTTTGCGTGAACGTATCATCTTGAATAATCACGACAGGTCTACGATAACCAGGCTCCGAACCTAGTGGGTTAGGTAGATCTGCCCACCAAATTTCACCACGATACACTACCAATCCTCATGTGGTAGAGACATAAACTGCATTTTTGCCATAACTGGATCTAATTCTGAAGACTCCTGAGAGTACACTTCGTTCAGTTTCGATAAAATCTGCTCTCGGTTATATCGCCGCAAATATGCCTTCAATGCTTCGGTGTATAGTTCGCTTCGAGACATCCCCAATTTTTGAGCAAGTGCTTCAGCTTCCTCAAAAATTGGGTCTGGAAGAGAAATAGCAGTTTTCAAGGGCTGACTCCTCAAGTAGTTGACCTACCTAAGTTATACCCTAGTTATACCAATTTGTGTTAGATTTAATTGCGATCGCTCGTGCTACTAGGTTTTCAAGCGCCGACAGACAAGCTTCAAGTACCGCCCAATTAGCTAATCGATCTCCTTTGTGAAGTATGCGATTACATACTTGGGGCAGGTACTAGCATCTTTATAAGCATTATCGTTATAATAACAAGTTTGAGCGCTTGCTAATTTTTCCTAGTTCGTATGATTTCTCTATCTCCTAGTTTGCAAGCAAGACTTGCATCACCTTTAAAAATTGGCTCTTTTGAAGTTAAAAGTCGAGTATTACAGTCGCCTTTATCTGGTGTTACCGACCTAGTGTTTCGCCGTTTAGTGCGGCGCTACGCCCCAGATTCAATGATGTACACCGAGATGGTAAATGCCACTGGGTTGCATTATGTTAAAGAATTGCCCAAAATTATGGAGGTAGACCCGAACGAAAGACCGATTAGTATTCAATTATTTGACTGTCGCCCTGATTTTTTGGCAGAAGCAGCTGTAATGGCTGTACAGGAAGGAGCTGATACAGTTGATATTAATATGGGTTGTCCAGTAAATAAAATCACTAAAAATGGTGGTGGTTCTTCATTGCTGCGTCAACCAGAAACAGCCCAGGCGATCGTGCGAGAGGTAGTCAAAGCCGTAGATGTTCCAGTCACAGTTAAAACTCGCATCGGCTGGACTGATAAAGAAATCACGATTTTGGACTTTGCTAAGCGAATGGAAGATGCGGGGGCGCAGATGATAACGGTACATGGTCGTACCCGCGCTCAAGGTTATAATGGGGCGGCTAAGTGGGAATGGATTGCTAAGGTAAAGGAAATACTTTCGATTCCTGTAATTGCCAACGGTGATATTTTTTCAGTAGAAGCAGCCGTAAAGTGCCTGGAGCAAACTGGTGCTGATGGGGTAATGTGTTCGCGGGGAACTTTAGGTTATCCGTTTTTGGTAGGAGAGATTGACTATTTTCTCAAGACTGGGCAAGAGTTACCACCCCCTACACCAGTCCAACTGCTCAAATGCGCTAGAGAACATCTACAGGCGTTGTGGGAATATAAAGGCGATCGCGGTGTGCGTCAAGCCCGTAAACACATGACTTGGTATGCCAAGGGCTTTGCAGGGGCAGCTGAATTACGCGGTCAACTGAGTGTAATCGAAACAGTAGAGCAGGGATTAGAAATCATTGACAGAGCAATAGAAGATTTAGAACCCGCCATTATGAATTTTTCTTTTGCTCCCCCAGCTACCCCTGCTCTCTTCTAGCCCCTAGATCTAGTTCGACTTGCAAAGCCGCTTTAACTGTTTCATATTCAGCCTCAATTTGCGATTTTTTCGTTTCTCCATCTTCAATCGTGACCGCTCGACCCATTACTTCGAGTTCTTTACATAAATTGCTTAAGCGGGTAGCGCCAAATATAGCACTGCTTGACTTAAGAGTATGAGCTGCTCGATTCAATTGGTGTGCATTTTTTTGGGCGATCGCATTTCCAATTACTTGCACTAGTTTAGGTGCTTCTTCAAGGTAGGCTTCAATCACTTCCTTGAAAACAGCCTCACCATTCTTACCTACCATATCCCTGATTGCTTGCAGTGCCTTTGCATCAAGAGGGGCTGGAGGCTGGGGGCTAGAGGCTAGAAGAGAGCTGGGGGATCTGGGGGGGAAATTACCCTCGTCCCTTTTCCCTTTCCCCTTTTCCCTTTCCCCCTCTTCTGATTCCCCTAGCCTCCAGTCCCTAGCCCCTAGCCCCTGACATTTACCCAGTACTTTTACCAATTCTTCTACCTGAATGGGTTTAGTCAGATAGTCGTCCATACCGGAAGCGATGCACATCTGGCGATCGCCTTGCATAGCATTGGCTGTCATAGCAATTATTCGAGGGCGCAAGGGATAATCCCATCTTAGGCAAATGTGACGAGCGGCTTCTAATCCATCCATTTCTGGCATTTGCACATCCATCAACACGACATCATAGGGTTGCTTTTCCAAGGCTGCTAAAACTTCCAGTCCATTGCCAACCACATCTGCCTGATAACCTATACGCTGCAACGTGAGTATCGCTACTTTCTGATTCACCAGATTGTCCTCAGCAAGCAAAATCCGCAACGAACGATCTGAGGAATTCGCAATTCGAAATTCGAAATTCGGAATTGTTCTTACCTCCCCCAGATCCCCCTGCTCCAGTTTAAGGGGCTGTTTATTCAAGCTCCAAAGCAATACCTTCTGAAGTTGGGATTGTTTAACTGGCTTAGTCAAGTGGGCAGCAAAATTAACATCAACACTCTGAGCATCTGGTTTATGCTTACCGATGGAAGTTAACATCACTAGAGGTAGTTTCTGGCGTTCAGGTTGCTTGCGAATTTCTAAGGCTAGGGTTAAACCATCCATTTGTGGCATCTGCATATCTAAAACTGCAATGTCAAATGGATCTCCCTGACTAAGCCATGCTAATGCTTCCGCACCTGTTGCCGCTGCACGAGGAAGCATCCCCCAAGACTGGGTTTGCAACGTCAAGATTTTACGGTTGGTAGCGTTGTCATCTACTATTAGTACCCGCTTACCACTTAACGGTAAATCGATACTGTCTTGAGCAAACGCTAGTGGTGGGGACACAGATTGGGCGATTAGGGTGAAATAAAATGTAGAACCTTTACCCTCTTGACTTTCAGCCCACATTGCGCCTCCCATCATTTCGCTCAATCTTTTACTAATGGCTAAGCCCAATCCTGTGCCACCGTAGCGACGAGTGGTAGAGGAATCAACTTGGCTAAAGGACTTGAACAGGCGATCCATCCGTTCTGCTGGAATACCAATACCTGTATCTTTGATTGCAAATTGAATCTCATAGGAGGGGCTAGAAGAGGGCAGGGGAGGCAGGGGAGGCAGGGGAGGAAAAAGCTTAAGTGTGCCTCCCTGGGCTTCCTCATCTTCCCTAGCCCCTAGCCCCCAGCCCCCAGCCCCTAGTTTTCGGGCTGTTACCGAAACTACTACTTCTCCAGCTGAGGTAAATTTGATTGCATTGCTCAGCAAGTTCAGCAAGATTTGACGCAACCGCGTAGCATCTCCAGTAATTCTGTGAGGCGTTTGCGCCTCAAATAGGTAAGTCAGCTCTATATTTTTTTCTTCTGCCTTGAGAGCCAGTAAGTCAAGTGTCTCCTCGATACAAGCTCGCAGATCAAACGGCTGTATTTCTAATTCCAGCTTATCTGATTCAATTTTGGAAAAGTCTAGGATGTCGTTAATAATTGTCATTAACGCTTCGGCACTGCTATAGATTGTTTCCACGAAGTCCCGTTGTTGGGGTAACAGTTCGTTATCAAGTAGCAAACCTGTCATACCAATTACCCCATTCATGGGGGTACGGATCTCGTGGCTCATGTTAGCTAGAAATAAGCTTTTTGCTTTATTTGCACTCTCAGCAGCCGCGCGGGCTTCGTCGGCTGCGTTTTGCAACATTTCTAGCCTTGTCTTCGATGCAAGTAGCTCGGTGTTAGCAGCTTCTGCTTGCTCAAGTGCTGTCTTTAAGTCGGCTGTTCTTTGTGCTACTTCTTGCTCTAATTGAGCATTTTGATTTGCTAATTGTGCATTTGCTGTTGCGATCGCACTAGCCATTAAGTTAAATGAGCAAGCCAGAGAACCTAACTCATCTCGTCTGCTTGCATCCAGGTGAATATCTAAGTTTCCTTTAGCAATTTTTTCTGTTGCAAAGAGCAACTGCTGCAAGGGGATAGCTATCTGCTGGCGAAGAGTAAAAAATAGCACTAGTATCTCAACTAGCAGTGAAATAAATCCCAAAATCAACACGAATTCTGCGATCGCCATCGCCTGGTGTGACAAAATTGATTTTGGAAACACGACGACAAAATACCAATCAGGACCAGGAATAGTTGTCACAGCCAGGTATTCATCATCCAAACTATTGTCAACTACAACTGATCCTGCCTGCCTATTTTTTATTAGTTGAAATATATTTTGCAAATGGCGATCGCCCGACTTATGAATGTCAAATTTACCCTTACTGTCCTTAATTTTATTCATTAAATTTGGGTGAGCAATCAGGCGACCATCTTTGCGGAAAATAATGTTATAGGTTCCTTTGAGCTGGTCATTAACCGTTCGTTTGATCAACTCATTGAGCAAAACATCATGCCCAACCGTTGCTATGTGCCTATCGCCTATATAAACAGGGGATACACAAGATACCATCCAAGCTTTGGGCAGTGGATCGTAGTAAACCCCAGTCCAAACAGTTTTTTGTTTTGGGTTGTGCTTCTTGTCAGTGATCCAAAAATACTCCTCGCCAGGTTCGTAAGTATCTGCATTCGCCCACTCTGAAACACTCAAGCTAGGCCAGTAGGCAACCGAGAAATTCTCCGGTGCTATAAAGTAAGTATCAGGAAAGCGGTTAAGCCAGGCTGGTCCGTATTTATTAGCTAGTTGATAGAATATCAGTACACGACGGCGAACCTCCGCATCGATATTTACTTGATCATCGATAAATATGCTTGCTTGTCGAGTGGGATCAAAGCCTTCTAGACGATTGTGCGTGACACCATCCTTATACTTAACGAAGAGCTGATTGAATTCTTCACGGGGATCTTGGTTTTCACGTTCTTTGAGTTGCCGCAGTAACTCCTGTTTCAAGACAGCCAGATTATCTTCGGCTAAAGCAAATAGGCTGCTCTCTTTTTGACCACGTTCAATTACATATTTTTCTAGCTGTTCTCGTGTCTGAGACTCCAACATCGAATAGATATGAAAATAGCTAACTGCACTAGACGCGACAATCACAACAGCAACCCTCACCGCCATTTTGAGCAATGTTTGCCGTGCTAGCGCGTGGGTTGCCATTCTCTTAAAAGACATAGTTACAATTTCATTTGCTGTAAATGGCTCAACAACAGTTACCAGTTGTCAGTTATCAGTTACCAGTTAGTATTCCCAGAGGCAGTACCAAAAATTACGCCTTTTAATAAAAATTTTTAGCGATTAGCGTAGAGACGCGATCAGGCGCGCGTCTCTACTAGCTCAAAACAAGCCACCTCTTGTGGGCGATCTTATTTACCTCAAGAAAGAATTTTTTCACATAGAAGAGCCTCGTCTGTCTCCCTTGCTTATAGCTAACAGCTATTAGCCTTGTCACAAAGGGTACTATTCTTCTGTAGCTGCTGACAGAACTTATTAAGTTAAATGCCGAGCTTCATCAAAACTTCACAAATTATTAGTAAAAATGCGTAATTTACTGGATGCTACAAACAAAAACGATAGCTCATAGTTAGAATACGGACTTTAGCTGAATTTTCAAAATGGTTGAATAGGAGACAAATTCTGTCAATTTAACAAAAAAAGGGCTGGTTAAATGGATTTTTGTTTGTATTTAATCAAAAAATCGGCATCTATGTATGCAATGCTCTTGATTTGTCCCTGCATACATTTACATACTTCTGCTAATAATTTGTAAACTATTCCTGTTTGAAAACGGTATCTACCGACACTATGAAAACTACCTCCGTTTGTGGCGCACCCTTAATTCTTGTAGCAGACGACGACAAAACTATGCGGATTCTGCTACGTCGAGCAATGGAAACAGAGGGCTATCGAGTAGTAGAAGCAACAGACGGAGAGCAAGCGTTGGCAATTTACACTCAATTACATCCAGATATTGTTTTATTAGATGCTTTAATGCCACAAATTGATGGCTTTACTTGCTGCAAGCAAATGCAATCACTTTTTGGGGATTGCACACCAGTGTTAATGATTACTGCACTTGAAGATGAACAGTCAGTCGATCGCGCCTTTAATGTAGGTGCGGTAGATTATATCACAAAACCGATTCATTGGGCAGTGCTACGTCAGCGTGTGCGGCGACTTTTGCACCAAATCCAGCTTCACAAGCAGTTAGAGCAATCAAACCAAGAATTACAGACTAGAATCAGTGAACTCAATCAGGCACAACAGGCACTCTTAGAGAGCCAAGAGCGCTATGCCTTGGTTGCCCAAAGCGCTCATGATGGGCTTTGGGATTGGAACCTCAAAACCAATGAAATTTATTTTTCTCCCCGCTGGAAAGCTATGCTGGGCTACAGCGATCATGAAATTGGCAACAGCTTAGCAGAATGGTTTAACCGAGTGCATTCGGAAGATATGGAACAGTTCAAGGGGGAACTGAGCGCTCATCTTGCCGGACTTACCACCCATTTTGAAAATGAACATCGCCTATTGCATCGGGATGGAGAATATCGCTGGATGCTCTGCCAAGGACTAGCCGGACGCGATGCAGATGGGAACCCATTACGGCTAGCAGGCTCCCAAACTGACATCACTGTGAACAAGGCGAACGAGGCGAAATTGATCCATCAAGCGTTTCACGATGCCTTAACAGGGCTGCCAAATCGAATATGGTTTATGGAGCAGGTAGAAAATGCCCTCCAACGTTCCAAAAAGTATCAAAATTTTGTATTTGCCTTATTATTTCTAGATCTAGACCGTTTCAAAGTAGTCAATGATAGCCTAGGTCACACCCTTGGAGATCAGCTACTGATAGCGATCGCCTCTAGACTTAAGGCTTGTTTGAGTCCCCTCGATACGCTTGCCCGACTGGGCGGCGATGAGTTTACAATCCTGCTTGAAGATATCAAAGACACTAGTAGCGCTACAAAAATAGCTGACCAAATTTATCAAGCTCTGTCATTGCCATTCAACCTCAATGGACACGAGGTTTTTATCACTGTTAGCATTGGCATTGCCATCAGTACACTCAGTTACGACCGACCAGAAGACTTGCTGCGGGATGCTGATATGACCATGTATCGCGCCAAAGCACTAGGCAAGGCACGGTTAGAGGTATTTGACCCCACCTTGCATAATCAAGCTATGGCAAGATTGCAGCTAGAAATTGACCTCAGACGGGCGCTGGAAAATAAAGAATTGCAAGTGTACTACCAGCCAATTGTATCGCTCAACAACGGTAGAATTGCTGGCTATGAGGCTCTAATGCGTTGGAAGCATCCCCAAAGGGGCTTTGTGCCACCCGCAGAGTTTATTCCCTTAGCAGAAGAAACCGGACTGATTATTCCGCTTGGCTTGTGGGTGTTGCGACAAGCCTGCTATCAGCTACGCATCTGGCAGCAGCAAACCCCCGTTAATCCGCCTTTAACCATTAGTGTGAATATCTCTGGAAAACAGTTTGCACAATCTAATTTAATTGGCAGCATTAAACAAACTCTTGAGGAAAGCCGATTAGATGCAAGCAGTTTGAAATTAGAAATTACCGAAAGCGTACTAGTAGACAATCCTGCCGCTGCTGTTGCCATTCTTAAACAACTCAAGGCTTTGGGGATAAAATTGTCGATTGATGATTTTGGTACAGGCTATTCCTCCCTCAGCTATCTACATCAGATGCCAATTGATACATTAAAAATTGATCGCTCCTTTGTTAATAATGTGGACTGCGATCCAGAAAAAATCGAGATGATTCGCACTATTGTCTCCTTAGCATGGAATTTAGGGATGAATGTCGTGGCTGAAGGAGTGGAGACAAAGAAACAAATGTATCAACTACAAGCACTCAGATGCGATTATGCACAGGGTTATTATTTTTCTCGACCTTTAGATGCTGATGCAGCTAAAACGCTAAAACAATTTGATCTAAACGAAGTAGAAACACCTCCAGTTCAGCTACAACATCCGATGCCAAGCCAGCACGTTCAGTTTCTTGATAGCAATTGCCAAGAAGCAACACAAGCATTTCTCTTATCCAATTTATTAGATTTGAACGGGAATAACTCACCCCATAGAGAAGAAGATGAAAGCTCCTCCCATTTCAAATCTCCTTTGCAACGGCAGTAGTTATTATCAACAACATATTTTTTTGTTTCACGCAAAGACGCTAAGCCGCAAAGAAGAACGCCAATAAAAAGACGAGTGGAAGAAGTCTAGTATTTTAAAGCAAGCTTTCGTGATAGGATTTAAGATGATAAATTATATCTTTTGTATGAATCGTGTATCAATTTTGAGGTAGGGTCCGGTTATGCGAAAATATTTAATTTAAACAAATATCTTCGTCAAACCCGCCCCTATAAGAATATTCGTGCAAGAGTCCTATTCTATTGAAAAAATCTAAAATCCAAAATTTAAAATCTAAAATAGAATGAGTCAATTAGCTAAATCTAAAATCACATTACGTATATTTGGCATTCTTCTTGGCAGCGCTATCTTAGTTTGGCTGCTGAGAGGATTTAGGATTTTGACATTTATACCAGGTGGTTTGATTTGGCTTTTGCTCTTGAGTGCGATCGCATCTGGAATTTTAAGCCTTTTGCTACGACGGTGGTATCGTTTCTAATCTCAACTGTTTCTATCTTAGGGGCGACGTACCCAGATTAGTGTGGTTGTTATTCTCCTAGTTGAATTAATGCCAAAAAAATGTTCAAGGAGAACTAAATGACAGCTACAGGTACATCTACCCCACAACCATCTGTTTCTGCTGCTGAGCGTACTGTTTCGGCTATTTTCAAGCAACGCGAACAAATCGATAACGTGATTCGCCGTCTGCTAGATCGGGGAATTTCCCGCGACGACATCTCAGTAATTGGTAAAAACTTTCACTCCGAAACCAAAATAGCAGGCTTCATTACCAAAAAAGATGTGATTTTAGGTGGATTAAGACAAGGTGCGATCTTTGGTTCCTTGTTTGGTTCTGCTCTAGCTTTGCTGACTGGCGTGGGAGTTTTATTTGTTCCTTTTATCGGTACATTGGTAGCAGCAGGACCATTGGGAGCTGCTCTTTTGGGTGCGGCTAGTGGTGCGATCGCAGGTAGTGCTGGCGCTGGTTTAGTATCTGCATTTGTTGCTTTAGGAATGCCAGAAGATAAAGCCGCTGTTTACCAAACTAGAATTGAAGCTGGTGACTTTATGTTGGCTGTTGAAGTTCCAGCAGATAAATCTGGCGAAATTCAACTACTATTAGAAAGTGCTGGTGGTGAAGAAATCCATACCAACGAGACTCCTACACCACGCTTAGGTTCTGGAGCAATTGAAGATCCTAGTAAGTTATCTCCAGAAATTCGCTCTCATCTTTCAGAAGACGCGCAAAGGCTATTTATTGCTAATTACAACGAAGAACTTTCTAAATCTAACGATCCATCCAAGGCTGAACATCATGCTTGGGACGTGGTGTGTCAGCAATTTGAACAAGATGAAAATGGTAATTGGTCTAAGTCGAAAATGACGGTATAATTGCCGCAATGCCACTTGAAAAAGGCTAAATAAGCCATTAATTATTGTAAAATGCCTCTAGAATTGTGCTTCTTAGAGGCATTTGCTATATGTAGCAGTCCTATTGCACAAGTGGAGATTATTTTTATACGAACCGCACTCGAACGCATTAGCCTGGGGTTTAAACCCCAGGGAAACGCAGAGGAAACAAAGAGATAGTTTTACGAATTCTAAACTTTGAATTGAGTTGGAGTTGGTCAAATGCAGTATATATGTAGTGTTTGTGCTTATGTCTATGACCCAGAGGAAGGCGACCCAGATGGGGGAATAGAGCCTGGAACACAGTTTGAAGATATACCAGATGATTGGGTGTGTCCTGTATGTGGAGCAACAAAAGATATGTTTGAAGCACAAGCGTGAACAATGAAATTGAATTCTTTCTACAAAAAGCTATTGCTAATGATGGGTTTGTCCTAGTTGAACAGGTGCTGACTACCCAAACTATAGAGTCGTTAATTGAGGCGATCGCATCGGCACAGAACACAAAACAGTAGTTTTGTCAAGTGTCGCGGTGATAGTATATATGCCATACGCAACTTACTTCAAGTTGTGCCAGAAGTTCAAGTGCTGGCATCCAAACCACCGATGATAGATTTAGCCACGAGGGTTTTGGGGACAGATGCGCTTGCTGTGAAAGCAATCTTGTTTGATAAGACAGCAAAGGCAAATTGGAAGGTAGCTTGGCATCAAGACCTGACTATTGCAGTGAAAGAGAAAAAGGTTGTAAAGGGTTTTTATCCTTGGTCTGAAAAAGCTGGTATTCCTCATGTACAACTACCTGTAGAAATATTGGAAAACTTATTAACGCTGCGAATTCACTTGGACGATTGTGACGCTGACAATGGCGCACTCAAGGTAATACCAACAAGCCATTTATACGGTAAGCTTGAGTGTGAGCAAATTAGTCACCTGGGGCAAACTAGCAAGGTGCATATTTGCACAGCTTCATCAGGGGATGTACTAGTGATGCGACCCTTGCTGCTGCACAGTTCCTCTGCATCAGTTCAGCCACGTCGTCGTAGAGTTTTGCATATTGAGTATGCGGCGCTCAAACTACCAGGTGGTTTGGAGTGGTTTAATAGTTAGGAGAATGTGGTAGGAACCTGAGAAAAATAGTTAGCCTAGAATTGAATACTTTAAGCAAATTAGGAAATTTTAAGTAAGCGTGCAACCTTTACGGGTAGTAGTAATTGGGGGTGGCGCAGCGGGATTTTTTGGCGCGATCGCCGCTGCAGAAGCTCATCCCCATACATTGGTAACTTTACTAGAAGCGACGAGGGAACCTTTAACTAAGGTGCGAATCTCTGGCGGAGGTCGATGCAACGTCACTCATGCTTGCTTTGATCTGGCTGGCTTAGTACAAAATTACCCTAGAGGTGGTAAAGCTTTACGGGGTGCTTTTAGTCGGTTTCAAAGCAAGGATACGATCGCCTGGTTTTCCCGTCACGGAGTCAAGTTGAAAACCGAACCAGATGGGCGGATGTTTCCCAACACCAATAGTTCAGAAACAATTGTAGACTGTCTGACCAAAGCAGCTGATGAAGCTGGGGTAAAAATTCGTACAAATGCTGCTGTTGTTTCCGTCTCAAGGGTCAAAAGACCCACGCCCCACGCTGTAGGGGCGGGTTTATCCCAGTTATCAGCCCCAACGAAGTTATTAATAAATCCGCCCGTACCCACCACAGAAGTTACTCACTCCTTTGAGGTGGTGTTGAAATCGGGTGAAGTTTTGCAGTGCGATCGCCTGCTTGTTGCTACGGGAAGCAGCCCAATTGGTTATCAAATCGCTAAAACATTAGGGCATCAAATTGAACCACCAGTTCCATCCCTATTTACATTCAACATTCTCGACAAACAACTGAGAGACTTAGCTGGAGTCAGCGCCAACTTGGTACAACTACGCTTATCGGTAGATAACAAAACCAAGCTGGAACAAACAGGACCATTGCTAATTACCCACTGGGGACTAAGTGGACCTGCTGTGCTGAAACTATCTGCTTGGGGGGCGCGAGTATTGCACGACTCTCGTTATCAAGCCACATTATCAATTAATTGGCTACCCCAATTAAACCAAGAAGATATACGACAAAAATTGCTTGCTGTCAAGACTGAACATAGTAAAAAAGCGATCGCCCTACATCGTGGGGTTGACCTACCGCACCGCCTCTGGCAGTATTTAGTAGCGAGGGCAGGCATAAGTCAAGAGGATCGTTGGTCAGGAATCTCCAACAAAACCTTAAACGTGCTAATTCAAGAACTGTGTCAAGGTCAATACCAAATCCAAGGTAAAGGAGTCTTCAAAGAAGAATTTGTCACCTGCGGCGGAGTCAAATTACAAGAAGTCAACTTCAAAACAATGGAAAGCCGCTTAGTACCAGGGCTGTACTTTGCCGGAGAAATCTTAGATATTGATGGCGTAACCGGAGGCTTCAACTTTCAAAGTGCTTGGACAACGGCTTATTTAGCTGGACAGGCGATGGGGAGTGAGGAGGGACTAGGGGCTTGGGGCTAGGGGCTTGGGAGAGGGGGAGAGGTTATCAGTTATGAGTTATGAGTTATGAGTTATGAGTTAAAAACTTAAACAATTCAAAACTCAAAATTCAAAATTCAAAACTCTTTCACTTTACCCTTTACCGCAATACCTCTTTACCCTCTGCGTTTCCCTAGGGTTTAAACCCCAGGCTTGCGCCTCTGTGGTTCAATAGTCTAAAACCTTAATACGCAACGATGAAATTTAGCGAAATTGTAGACAAACTGGGCGATATTGCTAACAACAACAGCTTAATCTCCAACAAAGATTTTGATCCAGAAATTACCCAACTTGCGGCAGTTGATGAAGCCTCTTGTGGCACTCTCAGCTATATAGAAGGAGGCAAATTTGCTGTATATGTTGGCAAAACAGGCGCTAGTGGTTTAATTTTACCCCTTGACGAAGCACTACAGACATTGGCACAAGAGCGGGGGATTGCTTGGATAGCCACATCTCAACCAAGATTATTATTTGCCAAAGCGATCGCTCTTTTATACCAACCTTTTCGCCCAGCGCCTGAAATTCATCCTACTGCTGTGATTCATCCTTCGGTACAATTGGGTGAGCAATTATACATTGGCGCTCATGTTGTGATTTCGGCAGGAGTAAAAATTGGCGATCGCGTTTGTATTCATCCCAATGTGGTAATTTATCCAGATGTAGAGATAGGCGATCGCACTGTCTTACACGCTAACTGCACCATCCATGAACGTACCCGCATTGGCGCAGATTGTGTAATTCACAGCGGTGTAGTAATCGGTGCAGAAGGCTTTGGCTTTGTTCCCACACCCACAGGCTGGTTGAAGATGGAGCAGTCTGGCTGTACTGTTTTAGAAGATGGCGTAGAAGTTGGCTGCAACAGCACCATTGATCGCCCCGCTGTGGGAGAAACACGGATTGGTCGAAACACCAAGCTGGATAATATGGTACATATCGGTCACGGTTGCCAAGTAGGTGCTAACTGTGCATTTGCAGCACAAGTAGGTTTGGCAGGAGGGGTAAAAATTGGGAATCGAGTCATTTTAGCTGGAAAAGTAGGGGTTGCCAATCAGGTGAGTGTAGGAGATGGTGCTGTTGCTTCTTCCAAAGCCGGAATTCATCATGATGTACAAGCAGGCGAAACTGTATCCGGTTATCCAGCCGTTCCTCACAAAGTATTTCTCAAGTCATCCGCCATCTACAAACACTTGCCAGAAATGTATCAATTATTCAAGCAGTTGAAAAACCGCTTGAGTGAGTAGTGAACAGTTAACTGGTAACTGGTAACTGGTAACTGGTTTCAGCTTTTCTGCTTCAGCCCTTGCCTAAATAACCACTGCATAGGACCTGGAATTAAATTATACGCTACCTTGGAGAAGTTAGCCGAGCCGACAAGCACCTCAGAACGCTGATGTTTTACTCCCTCCCAGATAGCTTTTGCCACATCTTCCGGTTTTTCAATTATAGGAGTACTCACGACTAGATCGAGCTGTTTTCTTCTGGCTTCGGCATCTTCGACATCTTTACCTCGAAAGATTGCCCGTTCCATTAAACTACTTTTGATCACATTAGGATAAATCCCACATACATGAATACCTTTGGGCTTTAATTCCGCGTGCATAGCTTCGGTCAACCCAGTGATAGCGAATTTGCTGGTATTATAGGGAACCAGATAGGCAACAGGTACTTTGCCGCCGATGGAACTCAAATTGACAATCGTTCCACTACCGCGCTCAATCATGTGAGGTAGTAGGGCGTGGATTGTGTGAATGTATCCCCAAAGATTGAGATCTATAACTTGATGCCAATCATCCAGGGAAAAATTTTCTACCGATCCTGAAGCGTAGATACCTGCATTGTTAATTAGCACATCGATCGCGCCATAGTGTTCGAGTGCTTTATCAACAAGTGTTTTTACCTGCCCTGCATCTCTAACATCAGTGGGGATAGCTAAGGCTTGACGACCAAGGTTTTGCACTTCTTGTGCTACTGCATCCAAGCGATCGCTTTGACGAGCTGCCAATACTAAATCATACCCTTTGTTAGCAAAAAGCAGCGCAGTTGCTCTGCCAATGCCTTGAGAAGCACCTGTAATTAAAACTGTAGAAGCCATGCTTTGATTAAAAGAACATTATTAATATCTATTAGCCAAGGCTAGCACAATTCTTTCCTCTCTCCCTTGACAGAAATAGGGGAGAGGGGGAGAGGGGGAGAATCATTAATTACGAATTACCTCTTCCCTTTTCCCTTTTCCCTTTGACTCTCTACTGTACAGACGTAGCACAGCGATCGTCTCTACCAATTACCCACTACCAATTACCGATATGGCTTTTGTACCTTTAGCTGATGTTGTTAATAGCGATTTATTTAAAAATATTCGACTTATAGCCACTGATATGGATGGCACATTGACTCAAAATGGTAAATTTACGGGTGAATTATTGCAAGCTTTTGAGGATTTAAACGCTACAAATATTAAGGTAATAATTGTAACTGGTCGTTCGGCTGGGTGGGTAAGTGGGTTAGCGAATTACTTGCCAATTGCTGGTGCGATCGCAGAAAACGGAGGTTTATTTTACCCATCTACAGGTGAAGCGGCGATCGCTTTAACATCTATCCCTAATTTATCTACCCATCGTCAACAGCTGGCGGAAATTTTTCACAAATTACAGCTAGAGTTTCCCCAACTTTGCGAATCTAGCGATAATGTATTTCGTATTACTGACTGGACTTTTGATGTACAGGGATTAAGTTTAAATCAAATACAAAAAATGAGCGAAAAATGTTATAATTTAGGTTGGGGCTTTACCTACAGTAATGTACAGTGCCATATCAAACCGTTAAATCAAGATAAAGCCAATGGGTTAATGCAAGTATTGCAAAAATACTTTCCTAAATACACATTAGAACAAGTCGCGTGTGTCGGTGATAGCCCTAACGATGAAGCTTTATTTAATCCTAGCTATTTTCCCATTTCTGTCGGAGTTGCTAACGCGCTGGAGTATGCAAACCAATTGAAGTATCAGCCAGCATACATGACAACCGCCCTGGAAGGAGAGGGTTTTTGCGAGTTAGCAAGAGAAATTTTCAGATCGGTAAGTGATATTTCAGCTATTTGGTCTGCTAAAGCTTGAATAGCGCGACTATTTGATTCAACGATCGCTTCGAGGCGATCGAGTCGGTCATTACTGTTGGTCATTGAGCGTTTTGTACTGCTTTGTTGCGATTAACTACCTTTATTATTCTTTATTATTAAGTCCCATTCGAGCAGCTATGCGAGACTTCATCGCTTCTATTACCTCTGGTGTAGGGTTGGTAGCTTGCCATGCTGGACGTGACATCAGGCGATCGCACCAAGCACTCAGTTTTGGATAGTCACTATAGAGTACACGCCCTCTCGATAACCAAGGTATTACAGATCCTGCAACAACCTCAGCTAAAGTTATGTTTTGACTACCAAAGTAAGGGCGATCGTCTAATAAATTCTCAAAAAACTTCAGCACTGTTGCAACTTTCTGCTGTGCTTGTTCGATCTGTTTTGGATCTCCTTCAGCTAAGCCTAATATTTGCGGAGATAGTGGAAACATAGCAGGTAACAACTCATTCGCACTTACTAATTGCACCATCCGCACAGTTGCCAAATCCTTCGCATTATTAGGCAACATAGCAGGCGTGGGATACTTAGCCTCTAAATAGTCTAGAATTGCCAAGGATTCTATGACCTTAAAGCCGTCATCTACCAAAACTGGAATATGGTGGAAAGGGTTAATTGCCAAAAAATCTGGTTTAAACTGTTCCCCGTCTAGCTTTACTTCTACAAGTTCAAACTCAAGCCCTTTTTCCAGCAGTGTAATCCATATACGGCAGGAGTTGGGAGATATTGGATCGTGATAAAGTGTCAGCATGGAAAAAACCTCTTTATCAGTAGATCGGCATTGCCCACCTACAAAATAACAAATTTGTTGCTCGGAATACCTAACAATTAATCTTCTTTTATGAACAAGAAAGCTTATAAAAAAGCCTTTATTTTGAATAATTAAAATATTTTATCTATAATTTTTTTAGTTCAATTTTCTTACCAAACAAGACAAATGTAGGTGGGCATGGGTGGCATCCTAGTCTTCTTTTGTTGGCTCAAACAGCTTTCTTTCCATCGGTGTTACTAACACTTTATCTACTCGATTTCCGTCCATATCCATCACTTCAAATCGCAGATGATTCCAATCAAAATTATCTGTAGCAGAGGGAATTTTACCAAGATGAGTAATAACAAATCCACCCAAAGTTTGATAACTACCTCGATGCTCTGTGGGTAATTCATTAATCTCAAAAATTTCAAAAAATTCATCCACTGGCAACATTCCATCCAATAACCAGGAACCGTCTTCGCGTTGCACAGCCAGGGGTTCTTCTAGCTCACCTGCTGAAGGTACGTCCCCAACAATTTCTACCATAATGTCGTTAAGTGTTACCAAACCCTGAATTACACCGTATTCGTCTACTACAAGTGCTAGGTGAATACCAGTTTGCTTAAATAACTCTAGAATTTTCAATCCCCGTGTACTTTCTGGTACAAACACGGGTTGTCGCAACCCCACTGTCAAATCGAGCGATTGACCGGATAAACTACGAGCTAACAAGTCGGTGACGTGCATAACTCCCAAGACATTATCTAAACCGCCTTGGCAGACTGGAAAGCGCGAATGAGAACTATCGAGCATTTTTTTGCGGTTTTCTTCGGCTGAATCATCCAAATCCAGCCAAACAATATCTGGGCGCGGTGTCATCAGAGCGTTGACTGGGCGATCGCCCAGCCGAAACACTCGCTCAACCATGTCTTGTTCTGCTTCCTCAAACGTTCCCGCCTCAGTACCTTGCTCAATCAAAACTCTGATTTCTTCTTCTGTGACTTGTGGTTCTGTAGAAGGTCTAATACCCAACAGCCGTACTACCAAATCGGTTGAAGCGCTTAATAGATAAACAATCGGTGAGGCAATATTCGTTAACATCCGCATCGGGACAGCAACGATGGCAGCAATTTTTTCTGGGTAGTTTAATGCCAAACGTTTCGGCACTAGTTCGCCAATAATCAGCGACAGGTAGGTAGTAGTCAAAACCGCTACTACCGAAGCCAATGGTTCACTATAGGTTGCTAGCCAAGGAATACGAACAAACAAAGGTGTAAGTCTTCTAGCTATGGTCGCTTCACCGAAGATACCGGATAAAATGATCAAAAGTGTGATTCCGATCTGAACGAGCGCCAGAAACTGATTTGGGGCGTTAGCCAGCTCCAAGGCAACACGAGCGTTTTTATCCCCTTGGTTAGCTAATTGTTGTAACCGCACTTTTCGCGCCGAGATGATCGCCAGTTCTGACATGACAAAGATGCCGTTGACGAAGATAATCAGGAGAACAATCAGAATTTCGATAATTGGGGACATTCCTAAAATCGCCAGTGGCTCTGGCTAAGTGCGCTAATGGTTTTAGTATCAAGGAGCGAAGGTATTACCATGCTAGGCTTGATGCTTGTTGAGTAAAGTAGCAGTAATTTTCTGTTTTTCATAAAAGCTCAACAAAATTTAGATGACTCAATTTTAAGTAAATGTACTTATGAAATATATTGCCCAAACAAGCGTTGTTAGATCTTTAACCTAAAAATAGCTAATTTCCCTCACCTATATTGTGTTGAATTTTAGAATGGTGGAGGAAGGCAGATATCAACCTTGCTAGTCAAACTGCCACGTCTTTTGAGTTTATGGCTTTTTCTTCCATTGTGCGTGCTTTAGGGCGATCGCCGCTCTCTACAGAACTATTATCTAAGCTGAACCGCCAGCAAGTATGCTGTTTAAATGGCATACCTCGGCTACCCAAAGGATTAGTGGCTTCTGCCTTGGCACAAGCGCAACAAAGTCATCTATTCGTAGTCTGTGCCACCCTAGAGGAAGCAGGACGCTGGGCAGCCCAATTAGAAGCAATGGGGTGGCAGACAGTACATTTTTACCCCACTTCCGAAGCTTCGCCCTACGAACCATTTGACCCCGAAACCGAGATGACTTGGGGGCAGATGCAGGTGCTTGCCGATTTGATGCAAGCATCATCAGGGACTAGGGGCTTGGGACTAGGGGCTTGGGAATCTAAACAGAAATCTGTGAATGGGAACCCTAGCCCCCAGCCTCTAGCCTCTAGCCCCCCTTTAATGGCTATTGTGGGGACTTCGCTTTCGCTGCAACCTCATTTGCCACCAATGGCAGCTTTCGAGCCATTTTGTCTTACCATCCAAAAGGGGATCGAATTAGACCTCAAGACCTTTAGCGATCGCTTAGCTCAAATCGGTTACGAGCGAGTGCCTTTGGTGGAAACCGAAGGACAGTGGAGTCGGCGCGGTGATATTGTTGATGTGTTTCCCGTTTCCTCTGAATTACCAGTGCGTCTGGAATGGTTTGGGGATGAGATCGAATCCTTGCGGGAATTCGACCCAGCTACCCAACGAAGTGCAGGGGGTTCACTTGACAAAATTGAACAAGTTGTGCTAACGCCAACTAATTTTAGTCCAATCATCAGGGCAGCATTAACTCAACAGCAGGAACATGGGATTAAAGCGTACCTTTCCCCAGAAGAACAAGAGCAGTTTGATGCAGGTCAGTCACCAGAAGGGATTCGGCGCTTTTTGGGGTTAGCCTTTAACTCTCCAGCTTCTCTGTTAGACTACTTGCCAGAAAATACCCTTGTGGCGATAGACGAGCTAGAACAGTGTCAGGCACATAGCGATCGCTGGCTGGAGAACTCGGAGGAGCAGTGGATCTCTCTCAAAGACAGAGCTGAGGGAGCAGGGGGGGAAAGCCTGACTTTGCCGAAAATTCACAGGACGTTTGAGGATTCATTGGCAACTGCGGAGGTATTTCAACAGTTGTACTTGTCAGAACTAGCTATTGAAGCAGATCCTTCACCCCAAAGCCCTTACGCCTCAACTCTAAATCTGGCAAGTCGTTCAATACCAGTTACACCCCACGCTTTTGGTAAGTTGGCGGAGACACTCAGACAAGAACGCGATCGCGGTTTCTCAATTTGGCTACTTTCTGCTCAGCCTAGCCGTTCTGTGTCACTGTTGCAAGAACACGATTGTCCCGCCTCTTTCATCCCAAATCCCCGCGATTATGCAGCAATTGATAAGCTCATCGCCCAGCGTACACCAGTAGCCCTGAAATATTCAGGTTTGGCAGAACTAGAAGGATTTATCCTCCCTACATTCCGCCTAGTGGTGGTGACTGACAGAGAATTCTTTGGTCAGCACTCCCTGGCTACCCCCAATTACGTCCGCAAGCGTCGCCGCGCCGCCTCCAAGCAAGTCGATCCCAATAAGTTGCGTCCAGGGGATTATGTAGTTCATAGAAATCACGGCGTGGGTAAATTTCTCAAGCTGGAAAGTCTGACGGTTGACAAAGAAACCCGCGAGTATCTAGTGGTACAGTATGCCGATGGTTTGTTGCGAGTCGTAGCCGATCAACTCGGATCGTTATCTAGATTTCGCGCTACAAGCGATCGCCCGCCAGAACTAAATAAAATGGCTAGTAAGGCTTGGGCAAATACCAAGAATAAAGCTAAGAAAGCCATTAAAAAACTAGCAGTTGATTTGCTGCAACTCTATGCCCAGCGTTCAAAGCACACAGGCTTTGCTTACCCGCTAGATTCTCCTTGGCAGGTAGAACTAGAAGATTCCTTTCCTTACCAGCCTACCACTGACCAGCTAAAGGCAACCCAGGATGTCAAGCGCGACATGGAAAGCGATCGCCCGATGGATCGTTTAGTCTGTGGTGATGTGGGTTTTGGTAAAACTGAAGTGGCTATTCGCGCTATCTTTAAAGCTGTTACTGCTGGTGCTAAACAAGTTGCTCTACTTGCACCTACCACTATCCTGACTCAGCAGCACTATCATACCCTCAAAGAACGTTTTGCCCCCTACCCAATTAACATCGGTTTACTTAATCGCTTCCGTAGCGCTGAGGAACGCCGCGAACTGCTAAAACGTCTAGCAACAGGTGAATTAGACATAGTTGTCGGTACACATCAGCTTTTGGGTAAGGGTGTCAACTTCCGAGATTTAGGGCTGTTGGTAGTGGATGAAGAACAGCGGTTCGGTGTGAACCAGAAAGAGAAAATCAAATCCCTCAAAACTCAAGTAGATGTGCTAACTTTGAGTGCAACTCCAATTCCCCGCACTTTGTATATGTCACTGTCGGGAATTCGAGAAATGAGTTTAATTACCACACCGCCCCCATCTCGACGACCAATTCAAACTCATTTAGCACCCTACGACGGGGAAACGATCCGCAGTGCAATTCGCCAAGAACTTGACCGAGGTGGACAGGTGTTTTATGTTGTGCCAAGGGTAGAGGGAATTGAAGAAACAGCGACTATTTTACGGGAGATGCTACCTGGTGCAAGACTTGCGATCGCTCACGGTCAATTGGACGAAAGTGAATTAGAAGCCACAATGCTCACCTTTAGCAACGGGGATGCAGAAATCTTGCTTTGCACGACGATTATTGAATCTGGCTTGGATATTCCCCGCGTCAACACGATCTTGATTGAAGATGCCCACCGCTTTGGTTTATCTCAGTTATACCAGCTGCGCGGACGAGTTGGTAGAGCTGGTATTCAAGCTCATGCATGGCTATTTTACCCCAAGCAGCGGGTGCTGTCGGATGCAGCACGGCAGCGATTACGAGCAATTCAAGAATTTACTCAATTGGGTTCTGGATATCACCTAGCAATGCGAGATATGGAAATTCGCGGTGTGGGTAACTTGTTGGGCGCGGAACAATCCGGTCAAATGGAAACTATCGGCTTCGATTTGTATATGGAAATGCTCGAAGAAGCACTGCGAGAAATTCGCGGTCAGGAAATTCCCTCGGTTGACGATACACAAATTGATCTGCATCTGACAGCTTTTATTCCAGCAGACTACATCCAAGATTTGGATCAAAAGATGAGTGCTTATCGGGCGGTGGCTGCTGCTAAGTCTAAGGAGGAGTTGATCCAAATTGCTGCTGAGTGGAGCGATCGCTATGGGACAATTCCGAATGCTGCTAATCAACTGTTGCGCGTGATGGAATTGAAACAACTGGCGAAAAAACTCGGATTTAGCCGCATTAAGCCAGAAGCTAAGCAGCACGTTGTTCTAGAAACTCCTATGGAAGAACCAGCGTGGAATCTTTTGGCGGCGAACTTGAATGAGAGTTTGCGATCGCGTTTTGTCTATTCCCCTGGTAAAGTCACAGTGCGCGGCTTAGGTGTGCTAAAGGCAGATCAGCAGCTTGAAAATTTAATCGACGCTTTGAAAAAGATGCAAGGCGCACTCCCAGAACCAGCCCTGGTATAAATAGTACGATATACCGATGTAGGGTGGGCATTGCCCACCATTCTATATACAGCATATTGCAGATAAATGGGGTACATTAGTATCAGTGTATCAATGGGTAA
>CAXTYC010000014.1:0-54363 GCA_964248365.1 uncultured Chroococcidiopsis sp.
GATGGTGTCAAACCATCCTCTGCTACTGGGCGCGCGTCCTACTGCTATTGTCATTTAACTAAAAATCCTCTTTTGTTTACTAAAAATTGCAACGTTTTGAGGAATTAACTTTTTGACACTTCCAGCTGAACAACCGGAATTCGTGAGAAAATCACAGCTATGACGCTAAGTATTTCCTCACAGGGTACGCCAAATACCCCGTGCCACCTTGCTGGTACTCCAGAGTGTGGCATTGCTTAATGTTTTTTAACTTATCACAGGATTCACGCTTTGGGCTTAATTCAGACGAGCTAAATTAAGTCCTTAGCGCCAGGTTATTGATCTTAAAAATATCAGAAATTTTACAATTTGACACAACTTGCTCAGAAATTTCTTCAGCCTCGCGCTTAAACTTGCTATGAATAATAATGAAATAGAAAACTGTCTTCAGATAGATTGAGCAGGGTAGTCAAATGACGGCATCAACAACCACTAATCCAGGCGATTCCGAATTGAACGCCAATAGCAATGCTTCAAGCATCCTGCATCTGCCAGTTTTAGGATCTCGTCGATTTAGCAATTACTGGTGGGCAACAGTTGTCTCGGTTGGAGCTACGGGTTTTTTCCTATCTGCGCTTTCGAGTTATTTCAAAATCAATTTGATTCCTTTTGCCGATCCGACTGAACTTGCTTTCATTCCCCAAGGTATAGCGATAGGTTTTTATGGCGTGGCAGGCTTGCTACTAGCTCTATACCTCTGGCTGATGATCATCTTGGATGTAGGCGGCGGTTACAACGAATTTAACAAACAGACTGGTCAAGTTAGGATTTTTCGCTGGGGATTTCCAGGCAAAAATCGCCATATTGAACTTAACTTTCCCATCCAAGACGTGCAGGCTGTGCGATTAGACATTAAAGAAGGCATAAATCCTCGTCGAGCGCTGTACTTACGTGCCAAAGGCAGGAGAAATGTGCCGCTAACGCGAGTCGGACAACCGATGTCTTTAACGCAATTGGAAAACGAAGGAGCTAGTCTGGCTCGATTTTTGGGAGTGCCACTAGAAGGTTTATGACTAGGGCTGTTGCAGTAGTAGAGTTGCCAATGAGATGATGGGAGACTCAAGTTTGAGGCGCGTAAAGATCCAATGCAGCTAAAAATCCGACAATGGTTAGTCTTGATTTTTGTTATTGGTGGGTTACTTGTGGGAGGATGTACGCCTAATTCTGCTGCCAGTACCTCTTCCTCTACAGCTTCAGCTACCCAAACCACATCTATAGCTACTACGGGGGCAAGTAGTCCAAACATGAAAAATTTACCAGTCCTAGAAGGCAAAGCAACAGTGGTAATGACGGTCAAAGGAAAACCGATTACCATCGAAGTAGATGGAACAGATGCACCGATTACAGCAGGCAATTTCGTGGATCTTGTCCAAAAAGGTGTTTACGATGGGCTAGTGTTTCATCGGGTTGTGCGACAGCCGCAGCCTTTTGTAGTGCAAGGTGGAGATCCGCAAAGTAAAGACCCAAAAGTGCCACCACAGAGATTAGGAACTGGCGGTTATAAAGACCCTAAAACAGGGGTTGAGCGCTCAATTCCCTTGGAAATTAAGCCAGAAGGAGCAGAAACTCCGATTTACAGTCGGACATTTGAAAGTGCTGGAGTTAATGCACCACCAGTACTGAAGCATACTCGTGGTGCTGTAGCAATGGCGCGATCGCAACAGCCGGATTCTGCTTCTTCTCAGTTTTACTTTGCTTTGGCTGATCTGGCTTTCCTTGATGGCAGCTATGCTGTATTTGGCAAAGTTACCGATGGGATGAATGTGGTTGACTCTATTCAACAGGGCGATCGCATTGACTCAGCCAAGGTAACTCAAGGCTTGGAAAACCTCAAACATAATTCGTAATTCGTAATTCGTAATTCGTGAGGAGTCAGTAGTCAGTAGTCACTAGTTCTCCCCCTCTCCCCATCTCCCCATTTCCCCCTCTCCCTAGCCCCTAAAGTGCAGGTTGTCGTAACTGGTATCGGTTTGATTTCTAGCTTGGGTAATAGCTTAGAAACAAGTTGGCAAAACTTAATATATGGCAAGTCTGGAATTAAGTTATGTCAACCCTTTTTAGAACATGAGGCGCATCGTTATGCGCCCCTACCACTACGACCGCTAGCACTAATTGACGAGTCACCAGCTTCGTTAACAAAACTGACAGAGCTGGTTGTTGCATCTGCTTTACAAGATGCTGGGTTAACTCCTCCGTTACCAGATTGTGGCGTAGTGATTGGTTCTAGTCGCAGTCATCAGGCGGACTGGGAACAACTGGCACGACAGATGTACCCAGGGGCGGGAAATGAGGAGGATTTGAGCAATAGGGAAGTGGGTTTAGAACTGTGGTTGGATACATTACCCCACATGAATGGGATCGCAGCTGCTCGTCAAATTGGGTCAAATGGTCAGGTATTAGCACCAATGAATGCTTGTGCGACGGGAATTTGGGCGATCGCAAATGCTGCGCTCTTGATAGAAACTGGGCAATGTCAGCGAGTCATTGCAGGAGCAGTGGAAACACCGATTACACCTTTAACCCTAGCTGGATTTAAGCAGATGGGAGCTTTGGCAACGTCGGGGGCTTATCCTTTCGATTGTCACAGGGAAGGATTAGTCTTAGGAGAGGGAGCAGCCCTTCTGGTGCTGGAATCAGCCTCCTTAGCAAAACAAAGAGCAGCAAAAGTATACGGTCAAGTTTTGGGTTTTGGCTTGACAAATGATGCATATCATGCTACAGCTTTAGAGCCGAGTGGGAGGAGTGCGATCGCTGCTGTAAAGCAATGTTTAGACCGAAGTAACCTGACACTGGCTGATATAGATTACATTCACGCTCATGGTACAGCCACCAGGCTAAACGACAAGCATGAGGCACAGCTAATCGGGCATTTGTTTCCCCAAGGTGTTCCCGTCAGTTCTACAAAGGGAGCTACTGGACACACATTGGGAGCTTCTGGAGCTTTGGGAGCGGCTTTTTGTCTGATGGCATTGCAAGATCAAATTATGCCGCCTTGTGTGGGGTTGCAAACACCAGAATTTGATTTAGATTTGGTGAGTGCAGCACGGCGGGGCGAGATTAAGCAAGTGCTGTGTTTCAGTTTTGGTTTTGGTGGTCAAAATGCGGTGGTAGCTTTGGGTAAATCAGAGGGACTAGGCTAGATAGAGGGCAGGGGGAGCATCGGGGAGAAATTACCTTTACCCTTTAGCCTTTGCCTTTACCCTTGTCCCTTGTCGGGTTGTCTCCTTCTTCCTATAGAAGAGGCTTAACCTATCATCAAGTTGCTAGATAACCGCCATCCACGACTAGCGTCTGTCCTGTTATGTATGAAGCGGCTTCGGAACACAGAAACAGGACAGTTGAAGCGATTTCTTCAGGACTACCCATGCGTCCCATCGGAATCATATTCGTTAACTGCTGGTTCGCTGCCTGTGCATCACCCATACCTTCTGCATAGCGAACAATCATATCAGTAGCGATTACGCCAGGATTGACAGTGTTTATACGAATCCCCAATTTGGCATAATCAAGCGCGGCTGATTTGGTTAAGCCCATGACGGCGTGTTTGCTTGCGTTATAGGGACTAATGTTGGGAAAGGCTATGAGTCCCCCATCGATGAGTTATTTACGATCGCACTGCCCCCCTGGCGTAGCATTTGGACGATTTCATACTTCATACACAGGAATACCCCGCGTACATTAATTGCCATGAGTTGATCGAACCGTTCTACTGATTGTTCATGCAGCGGTAAATTCTCGCCGTCAATCCCAGCATTATTGAAGGCGTAATCCAAGCGACCATAGGTTTCTACTGTTTTGTTGACCAAAGCTTCAACTTCTTCCGCCTGGGTAACATCTGTTTGCAAGAATAAGGCTTCACCGCCAGCTTCTTTGGCTAAGCGCACGGTTTCCTCACCTTCCTGGGTACGACGAGCAGCAACAACAACTTTTGCTCCCTCTTGGGCAACAGCGATCGCTGTTGCCCGACCAATTCCTGAACTACCGCCTGTTACAATTGCTACTTTACCATCTAATTTAGTTGCCATGATTCATCGTTCCTTGAATTACTTGGGTTAGGTGTAAGTTGATTTGAAGCAAGATTGAAAAATCAGTTGCTTGAGCTAAATTTGCGCGTGGGGGCTGATAGGGTTGAGGTGCGTTGGCTTCGGTTGCAATAGTTTGGTATAATTTCAAGCGCGTCTGGTTCACACTATCTAGCTCTACTGGGCAAACAGAGATTCAAACCCCGTGTATGGCTTGAGGGGTAGTACCTCAATCTTCAATACACCTGCTTTCACCATTGGGAATTGAGCAGCTATTTCTTGCATTGCATAATTACTGTCCTAAATTGAGGATTAATTGCGCTCGCCTATCGTCTCAACAGTGAAAATACATATTCCTGCCCAATGCCTGACTTGGCAACTTCAACCCAAAGTTGCTCCATCGGTTCAAGGAAGCGCGACGTTTGAATACCGCCTACATCAAACGGTTCAAATCCGCTGTCGGCGATTAACGTGGCAACTACACTTTTAGACTGAGCATCGTCACCGCAAAAGAACAGTACCGGAGTAACATCTCCAAATTTGCGAGATTCACTTTCTAGAATGTTTGCGCTAACAGTATTGTAGGCTTTAACAACCTTGGCTCCTTTTGCACGTCTGGCAACTTCTTCGCCACCAGAATTTGACCTGCCAATTTCGAGTATGGTAGATTCAGGATTTAGGGGATTAGTGGCATCAATCAGAATTTTGCCTTCCAAGCGATCCAACCGATGCAATCGCATCATCAACCTGATGCCAAGGCACTGCCAAAAGCACAACATCGCCAAACTCTGCTGCTTGCTTAGGACTACCAGAGGCAGCATTTGCACCAGCTTTTGTAGCTAGATCTGGCAATTTTTGCTCGTCACGGGAACCGCTGAACATGACTTGATGACCGCTAGCTGCCCAGATTTTCCCTAAGCCACCGATTCTACCTGAGCCAATAATGCCAATTTTCATTAGTAATGCCTCGATCGCCTGCTTGTAATATTAATTAAGCTTAGCGATCGCACTGTGTCCACATCTTGCACGTTCTCGCTGTACGATTGCACGTTCTTGCTATTTTTCCAGCAGTGTTTTGGGAGTTACCCATAGCTGGCGTTTAAAGTGGTGGTTAAGGTGGCTTTGATGGGCAAACCCAACGGTATAGGCAACAGCGGCGATCGTAAGTTCTCCTTGAAGCAGCAACCGCTTTGCACGTTCGACTCGGCAACGAATTACATACTGATGGGGAGTAAATCCGGTTGACTGTTTAAATAACCGTGCAAAATGATGGGGACTCATTTGCACCAATGCTGCTAAATTAACCAAGCTTAAATCTTGGTCTAAGTAATCATGAATATATTCAATCACCAGGCTTAGCTTATGTTTGGATAAACCACCCTGCCATTTTTGTAGCGACTTGTGCGAATCTGAGTAATGTTTTAGCAAATGGACTGCCAAGAAATTTGCCATTGACTCAACATATAATCGTTCAAGTTCACCGCGTTGCAACAGCGATCGCAGTGTCAGCCCTAGTTGCCTAATTAGGGGATCGTTGGCTGTCCAGTTTTCTACAATTTCAACCGTCGCGCCCCTAAATTCCTCGGTTGCATGAGCAACAAGATCAGTCGCTAGATAAATCGAAAGCAGTGAAGATTCTTTTTGCCAAACAATCTCACGCGGGAGGTGAGACGGAATAATTGATACCTGCTCTGAATAAATCGATTGCTGCTTTTGAATGCCGCTTGCTGTTTGCCATTTTACTTGAATTAACGAATTTTCAAGTGGTACAGCAATCTTAATTTGCGGATGACTATGTTCGGGAAAATGCGTCGGACAAAAGTGTGCATCAATAATGTGAATACCATTTAATTGCAGGGACTTTTCCCAAGTCAGTTGCTTGGGATCAACTTCTTCTACGAAAACCATAGGTTGATTCTTTGTAGGCATTAGCTTCCCCTTTTCTCGTAGTTATGAAGTTTTGGTAGCCCCCCTGCCCCTGTTAGAATACCAGGAGTTCGAGTAGCAACGAAATAATAAAAGAGTTGAAGCACACAATGCTTGTTTAGTATAGTTTAGGTGTCTGGAGGTATAACCAGCATGAATCGGGTTGATTTAGCATTTACTCCAGCTTTAGAACAGGCAAAGCTGATTCGTAATAAGGAAGTGTCGCCTTACGAGTTGGTGCAGCTTTACCTAGAACGCATTGGGCGGTTAGATGGGCAGCTAGGTAGTTATTTTACCGTCATGGCAGAACAGGCGATCGCAGATGCTAAAGCAAAAACTGAGCAACTTACAACTAGTTCAGAACTACCTGCTTTTTTTGGTGTACCGATTTCAATTAAAGATCTTTACCTGGTTGCTGGTGTTCCCTGTACCTACGGAATTGCTGCTTTGAAAGAAAGAGTGGCTGAATATGATGTTGGTATAGTGACGCGGATACGTGAGGCAGGGTTTACAATTCTGGGCAAAACAGCTACATCTGAATTAGGTTCATTTCCTTACACTGAACCTACGGGTTTTCCCCCAAGTCGTAATCCTTGGAATTTAGAATATACGTCGGGTGGTTCCAGTGGCGGTGCGGCGGCGGCTGTAGCAGGGGGATTATGTGCGATCGCGCAAGGTTCGGATGGTGGTGGTTCAATTCGTGGTCCCGCTTTTTGTTGTGGTTTAGTCGGAATTAAGCCAGCACGGGGAAGAGTTTCTTATGCACCAGTGGGCGATCGCTTGAGTGGAATTGCGGCAATTGGTTCATTAGCTCGTACTGTTGCAGATGCCGCAGCATTGCTAGATGTAATGTCTGGCTACACAACGGGCGATCCTTACTGGTTGCCCGATCCAAACGAGTCGTTTCTCGCTGCTACCACTCAACCACCAAATTCTTTGCGTATCGCTTTTACTACAACTGTGCCACCCATCGGCGAAGTGGATGTCGAGTGTCAGCAAGCCGTTTTACAGGTGGTGCAGCTGCTACAAGAATTGGGACATCAAGTTGAACCCAGCTGCCCCGATTTCAATAATTTAACTGAACCGTTTACTACAGTTTGGCAAACAGGAGTAGCATCAGCTGGAATTCCGAAAGAATTACTACAGCCAGTGAATCAATGGTTACTAGAACGAACGAGTTCTGCGGGTGAATACCTACAAGCTGTGACGCAAATGCAAATCATTGCCCGACGAATTGTAGCATTCTTTGAGCGCTTCGATGTGCTGATACTACCGACTTATCTACATCCGACAATTCGTGTTGGTGAATGGGCGAATCTTAGTCCAGAAGAGACATTTCAAAAGATTATTGATTGGGTTGCGCCTTGTGCGCCGTTTAATGCTAGTGGACAACCTGCGATCGCCCTACCTACTGGTTTTGACTCCAACGGTTTACCACTTGGAATTCAAATCGTTGGTCGTCCAGCCGCTGAAGCTACCATTATCGCCCTAGCTGCTCAGCTAGAAGACGCTCTTGCTTGGAATCACCAGCGCCCAGCCTTTGCCAACTGCTAATAATTAGGGCATTTAATGAACATTGATAATTGACTGGGTTTTAGGGTAAGATTAAAAGTTTGCATAATTCCACATCTTGGGGAAGGGAGTTGCTTGTATGGCTCGGATGTACTATGACACAGATGCCAATTTAGATTTATTAGCGCAAAAAACAATTGCAATCATCGGTTATGGCTCTCAAGGTCACGCTCACGCCCTCAATCTTAAAGATAGCGGCATGAATGTCATAGTTGGGCTATATCCAGGCAGTAAGTCAGCAGCAAAAGCAAAAGAAGCAGGCTTAACTGTAAATTCGGTGGCTGACGCTGCTAAAGCAGCAGATTTTATCATGATTTTGCTGCCGGATGAAGTGCAAAAAAGCGTATATAAGCAAGAAATTGAGCCAAACTTAACAGAAGGCAAGGTATTAGCCTTTGCTCACGGATTTAACATTCACTATGGTCAAGTTGTCCCACCAGAGAATGTGGATGTGGTGATGGTAGCACCAAAAGGACCTGGGCATTTAGTGCGGCGGACATATGAACAGGGACAAGGTGTACCTTGTTTGTTTGCAGTCTATCAGGATGCTACAGGACAAGCACGCGATCGCGCTATGGCATACGCTAAAGGTATCGGTGGTACGAGAGCAGGCATTCTAGAAACCACTTTCAGCGAAGAAACAGAAACCGACTTATTTGGCGAACAAGCCGTATTGTGCGGCGGTTTGAGTGCTTTGATTAAAGCTGGTTTTGAAACCCTAGTAGCAGCAGGCTATCAGCCCGAATTAGCATATTTTGAATGTTTGCATGAAGTCAAGCTGATTGTTGACCTGATTGTAGAAGGCGGCTTAGCCAAAATGCGCGACAGCATTTCTAATACGGCTGAGTATGGCGACTACACTCGTGGTCCTAGAATTGTAACTGACCAAACACGGGCAGAAATGCGGAAGATTCTACAGGAAATTCAATCCGGTCAGTTTGCACGGGAATTTGTGCTAGAAAACCAAGCTGGTAAACCTGGATTTACTGCTATGCGCCGGATGGAAGCAGAACAGCGAATTGAGGACGTTGGCAGAGATCTACGCGCAATGTTTAGCTGGATGAAGCAGGATTAAGATTTGCCTTTGCATCCTGCCAAAAACATCTCTATGGCAAAGATTGCTTGTTTAAATGCCCAAATATTATAGTGTAGGTAATACCATCGGCGTTTTTGCTGGAGATTGGTGTTACCTAGCTATATCTAATTCTGATTTCAACGCCAGTTCTAGACAACGGAAACGTTCGTATCTACCCTCGTTCCCTCGTTCCGAAAAAATAGAGATACCCGCCTGATTTAAATATTGGTGCAAGATGCGATCGCGCTCATAACTCCACCCATCATGATAAAAATCTAATTGGACGGACGAAAGATGCGATCGCCCTTTGATAGTAAGCTAATGTTCACTACCGTTGCACAAAAGATAGTCGTTTTAGGAGTCAGTTGTCAGGAGTTGTGGAGTCAGTAGGAAATTCTGTCTTCTGTCTTTTGTCGTGGGTCGAGCTTCGTGGCTCTCCCTCACATTACAGATATGCAAGCTTTGATGACGATTAGCTTAACAGTGGGAGTCGTGGATATACCCTTACACCATTCTTCTAGTGTCGATTTCCTCTGTTTTTTCTGGTGCTATAAACCCAAAGTACGCACAAATCGCTGCTGTCACTGCATGGAGCCAGACATTATTACCAAAGATTGGATATTAAGTCGAACGTTGTGTTAGTGGCTGGAATCAAACCCATAACTGCTAGCGCTCCCTAGAAAATTGCCAATCCCTGGGCATATAATCGCGCATTAAAGCTCCAATAGGCAGCAATCCCCAACGCTCCAACTGTCAGATGTACGATGTTATGCAAAACATTGATTGGAAACAAACCTAATAGGTAGCCATATCCAAAATCAACTGTGATATCAGGTGCATTGCTAGGTAGTGAACGCAGACTTGGTACAAATCCCATTATGCCGACAAGCAGAAAGGCAATTCCAACGATCAAAGCTAAGTAGCGCGTCCTCATAACTCATGCTCTCTTCTCTACAAGCTTGATTTTTTTCTACAGATAATTCTGTTGCCTTGCCTAGTTCATCTGTCGAAAAAATGGGCTAATTTTTAATTTTGTCTGTATCTTAGAATACAAAAAACCGTTGTGCAACCATTCAAAACTCTGTATGGTACGGTTTACTACAAATATTACTTTTGCCTTGGGTTAGCGATCTTGCATTACGGCTTCCCGATCTGCCATAGAAAGACTAGCACTAATTCTATTGTCTGCCATTTCTATCACTTTTGTTGGGATACATAAGTAGAGTGTTCCCAAACTGATCCCAAACGAGTGCTATGCATTGGAAGCGAAATCTTAAGGGCATATTAAATTTATTTCTGCAATCTAATTGCCCACTGTGTCAACGCCCAACAGAAGAAGAATTTTGTCAAGATTGTACTAGACAGTTGCAACGTTGTCAAAGGCAAAATCCTAGTTATCTATGGCAAGGAGAACTACCAGTATTTGTTTGGGGAGTGTATGGAGGAACGCTAAAAAGAGCGATCGCGGCGCTAAAATACGAAAACCAACCCCAAATAGCCCAACCTCTAGGCATAAGGTTGGCACAGACTTGGTTAAATGCAAAATTTGCTTCCCAAGTCATTGTTGTACCTATTCCACTCCACGCCGATAGGTTACATAAGCGAGGTTACAACCAAGCAACACTGCTAGCACAAAGTTTTTGCCAGATGACTGGATTACCTTTGCAACAAAATGGTTTAGAAAGGGTGCATAATACAGCAGCACAATTTGAGCTATCTGCAAGAGAACGAGAAAAAAACTTAACAAATGCATTTGGGCTAGGTTCAGCTTTTCGTCGTCACCGCCCAACAACGCCAATATTAATATTAGATGATATTTGTACTACTGGGGCAACAGTTTATTGGGCTGCTCAGACACTGCGCGATGCAGGTATGAGAGTCTACGGAGTAGTGGCGATCGCCTCGTCTAGAAGAGAGCAGGAGAGATAGGGAGATGGGGCGAAATCCCCCCATTACAAGAGCCATCCCATCGGGTCATCCTCTTCTTCCTCTAGCCCCTAGCCTCCAGCCTCCAGCCCCTAACTCCTGACTTCTGACTTCTGACTCCTTTATAATGGACGGGTTTAGGCTATGAATGCAAAGAATACTGTGCTGAATGTTTATTAAGGCTTTTACATCTGGGTTAAGCCAATTGCTCGTACCTGCCACATTGCTAGCAATTAGCATCTGGGCAAACTCAGCGGTAGCTCAATGTAGCCGATGTAAGGTATACAACCCACTTGCTTTACCCGCCAGTCATGAAGTTAATGATACGCTATCAGAAAAAGATATTCCCACAGGTCAAGGCGGATTTGCGCGTGATTACGTAGTGCAATTGAATGCAGGTGACAATGTAGCAATTGATTTATCTTCTGACAGCTTTGATACCATCGTTACCTTACTAGCAGAGGATGGCTCAACCGTATCAGAAAATGATGATGGTCCCGATGGTAGTACAAATTCCTTGCTGTTCACTCGGATCGCAAAAACAGGTAAGTATATTGTGCGCGTCCGAGCATTTGGTGCAACAGGATTTGGTAACTTTAAACTTAGGGTGACACGGCTGCAACCAGTTGGAGGATAGATTATCAAATTAATTAGGTAATGGGTAGTAGAAAAAGGTGACATTTTAGGTCAAGTAGAATTCGTGTCTCTAATTTTCCGGCGTTGCTGCATAACCGCAAGCTGATTAATAGGAAAACTCTGTCCTGAAAAAGTTTTTGCAACACAACCGTAAGATTTTCTCGTAAAGGTGGGCATCTTAACTATAGTGCGCGAGTAGGTTGTGGAGCGATCGCATCACTGCTTACCTGGCTCTAAGTTACATCCCTCAGCCCAAAAAACAACTGACATCTATGTTCACCAGCGAAGATACGCTGCAAGCCCTACGTGCAGCTGTTCTAATTTCCCCCGATAACCTACCCCTCCGCCAGCACCTAGCAGATACTCTTTTAGGACTAGGGCTATTTGAGGAAGCGGAGAGTGAGTATCGACTTGCTTTATCATTAATGCCTGAAAATCAACTTCTTCAGCTAGGTCTTGCCCGTGCTTTTTATCAACAAGGCAAGAACACTCAAGCTATGGTAGTGGTCGAAAATCTCCTCAAGAATTCGCTTGCTCCTGCTTGTGCCTATTTGCTCTATGCTCGGCTCCTCCTGCACACTGGTGACGCACAACAAGCTGTCAATTATTACCGTCAGGCTGTTGAACTTGACCCAGATGTGAATGATTCTATTTTAGCTGACAGGCTTGGGATGGCGGATGTAGAAACACATAGAACTCCTATTACAAGTTACGACGTAGGCGTAGACATTGAGTTTGAGACATCGCTAGAACGACCCACAATTTCTTTTCAAGATGTGGGTGGGATGGAAGCGCTCAAAGAAGAAATCCGGCTGAAAATTGTCCATCCGCTCACACATCCAGAAATTTACCAAGCTTATGGTAAGCGAATCGGGGGAGGAGTTTTGATGTACGGTCCTCCTGGCTGTGGCAAAACTTATCTGGCTAGAGCAACGGCAGGAGAGATTAACGCTAAATTTATATCGGTTGGCATCAATGATGTGCTTGATATGTGGCTTGGTAGCAGTGAGAAGAATTTGCATGAATTCTTTGAGCAAGCACGATGCAACGCGCCTTGTGTACTTTTTTTTGATGAAGTAGATGCACTTGCTGCCAAACGCAGTGATATGCGACATAGTGGCGGTCGGCAAATTATTAATCAGTTTTTAGCAGAACTAGACGGTGTACAAGCCTCTAATGATGGGGTTTTAGTTCTTGCTGCTACTAATGCTCCTTGGCATTTAGATTCAGCCTTTCGTAGACCTGGGCGTTTTGACCGAATTATGTTTGTCCCACCGCCTGATCTTGAAGCACGCGCTGCTATTCTACGTATCCTCTGCCGCAATAAACCGATTGAAGATATTGACTACGAACATTTGACCAAGAAGAGTGCAAATTTTTCTGGAGCAGATTTACAGGCGATCGTAGATTTGGCTGTGGAGAGAAAGTTACAAGAAGCAATCAAGCAAGGAAGACCCAAACCGCTGACGACTAAAGACCTGCTAGCGGCTGCGAGCAAGATCAAACCCTCGGTCACAGAGTGGTTTTCCACCGCCCGTAACTATGCTGTGTACTCAAATGAAAGCGGCATCTACGACGATATCCTCAATTACCTGAAAATCAAATGAGTGCAAGTGTGGAACGAGCAATAATTTTAATTGAACAATTTCGCTATGAATTAGCAGAACAAGAATTGCGGCATCAGCTTGTGATTGATCCAAACAATCCCTATGCTCATGCCCTCTTAAGTATATGTTTGATTGAACTTGGGCAGGATCGAGAAGCAATTAAGGAGGCGCAATTAGGAGTTTATTTGGCTCCTGCACAAGCTGATACACACTATACTTTAGCAAAAGTTCTTTATATTCAAAGTCAATTCGACAAAGCCAAAATCGCAATTAAAGAGGCAATTCGACTTGATTGGGAAATAGCAGAATATTTTGCTTTGTTATCAGCTATCGAGTTGGCTTGTGGCGATCGCACTAAAGCTTTATTGGATGCCCAACGTGGTTTGAGCATCGATCCTGAACATTTATATTGTCTCAATCTTCATGCGATGGCTTTGTCACAGCTAAATCGTTACCAGGAAGCACAAAATACCCTAGAAATTGCTATTGCTAAAGAGCCAGAAAATGGTATCACCTATAATACTCAAGGCTGGGCATTTTTATATAGTGGCGATTTTAACAATGCTTTGAAATGTTTTCGTGAAGCGCTGCGACTTAACCCTGAACAGGAGCGGGCAAGAAAAGGAATGCTTGAGGCTCTTCGAGCTAGATATTCGCTCTATCGTCTTATTTTTAAGTTTGAACTATGGTTATATAGATTGAATTGGTCAAGCCGCTTATTTATTATTTTTAGCATCTTTTTTCTTAGCATATTTAAGGTGTTTTTTTTAATATTATTACTATCTATTTTGTTGCTAGGAATTGCCAAACCTGTATTTACTCTCATACTACGGTTTGACTTTTACGGACGATTAACACTCTCTCAGTCAGAAATAGCTGCCTCTAATTGGTCAGGGTTGGCACTTTTGTTAGCTGTTACTGCCTTCGTTGGATGGATAATAACAAATAACTCTGGTACAGTCCTGGCTGCTGTTATGTGTTTATTCCTAGTTAAATTTGTCGCCCAGTTAGCTGAAGGGGGCGGATAGGAACACCTAGCTATAATTACTTTTATTGTATCGGTATCTATATTAAGGGTTTTGTTATCAACTGGACTATTATTTATAAATCAATCAACATCACAAACGGAAATTGGCGTTTTTATTCGGCTACTCTTATAGTTTTATTAAAATTTTTTATGAGTTTCAAGCAAAGCTATATATAGCTATATATAAGGATATCAGAATTCGATTAAAGAGCATTGTCTAAAGCTCTACGTTAACAGTATGGGCTGGTGTAGCGATAGAAAAAGAATCAGTCTTATTATTTCTACGGCTAAGCTTCTTGCCCCTTGCAAAAGTAAAAATTAGACACCTTGAAAGGGCAGGTTCATGGGATATAAAAAAAGGGGGTTCTTGTCAGAACCCCTTTTACTTGACTATTAAAGCTATTTACAAAGGCAACCTTCGAGAGGCGATATATCGCTTATTAGCCCAACAAAGTTTTTGCCTTGGCTACTACGTTATCTACAGTGAAGCCAAACTTCTCCATAACGACATTACCAGGAGCTGAAGAACCATATTGATCGATACCAATAGCAATACCTTCATCGCCAACATAACGACACCAACCAAAGGTAACGCCTGCTTCCACCGACACCCGCTTCTTCACAGCTTTAGGCAATACGGATTCACGATACTGCTCATCCTGCTCTTGGAACAGTTCCCAACTAGGCATTGAAACTACCCGAACTTTCTTGCCTTCGCCGCGCAACACATCAGCTGCCTTGACACAAAGTTGAGTTTCGCTACCTGTCCCGATCAAAATCAGATCAGGTGTGCCATCGCTATCAGATAGGATGTAAGCACCCTTGGTAACACCATCAATCGAGCTACCAGCCAGGTTTGGTACGGCTTGACGAGTTAGGGCGAGTAGGGTAGGACGTACCTTGTTACCAGCTCTCTTTCCTTTAGCGGCTTTAATCGCAACTTTGTAAGCCCCAGATGTTTCATTTCCATCAGCAGGGCGGATGACATACAAGTCGGGAATCGCCCGTAAGGAAGCTACGTGTTCAACTGGTTGGTGAGTAGGACCATCTTCACCCAAAGCGATCGAGTCGTGAGTCATAACATAGATTACACCAGCTTCCGACAAAGCAGACAAGCGAATTGCCGCCCGCATATAGTCAGTGAAGACTAGGAATGTGGCACAATAGGGAATTAGCCCCGATCCATCAAGGGCAAGTCCATTACAGATCGAACCCATACCATGTTCGCGTACACCAAAGCGGAAGTAGCGGTTTTGGTATTGTCCTTTTTGGAAGTCTCCCGAATTCTTCAGCTGGGTATTGTTAGAAGGAGCTAAGTCAGCAGAACCACCAACTAGTTCTGGAAGAACTTCAGCCAAAGCGTTGAGGCAATTACCGGAGTGAACGCGGGTAGCTATTGCCTTGTCTTCGGGCTTGTAGGTAGGTAGAACACTATCCCATCCCTCTGGCAGTTCAGCTTCATGCATCCGGTCTAATGTTGCGGCTTCTTGGGGATATTGCTCTTTGTAGCGAGCAAACAGTTGATTCCACTCTTCTTCAAGTTTTGCCCCTTTAGGAATCGCCTGTCGCCAGTGGTTGAGCGCGTCTTCTGGCACTTCAAACGGAGGATAATTCCAACCTAGGTGTTCGCGGGTGGCTTGAACTTCATCCGCACCCAAAGCTTCACCGTGAGCGTGACGGGTATTGGCTTTTTTGGGTGAACCATAACCGATGGTTGTCCGCACCTTAATCATAGAAGGCTTATCGGTTACGGCTTTAGCTTCTTCAATTGCTTTTTGAATGGCATCAAGATCGGTGTTACCATCTTCTACAACCTGGACGTGCCAGCCGTAAGCCTCAAACCGCTTACCAACATCTTCTGTAAAAGCTAGGTCGGTGGAACCGTCGATAGAAATATGATTGTCGTCGTATAGAGCAATTAGCTTGCCAAGTCCCAGGTGTCCAGCCAAAGAACAAGCTTCGCTCGACACGCCTTCCATGTTGCAACCATCACCTAGAATAACGTAGGTGTAGTGGTCAATGATGGGGAAATCTGGTTTGTTGAAAGTGGCTGCCATGTGAGCTTCAGCCATTGCAATTCCCACACCATTGGCGATACCTTGCCCCAAAGGTCCAGTGGTAATCTCGACCCCAGGATTCATAAAGTTTTCTGGGTGTCCGGGAGTTTTAGATTCCCATTGACGGAATTGCTTGAGGTCTTCAAGGGTGAGATCTTCGTATCCGGTTAGGTACAGTAGGGCATACAGCAACATACTGCCATGACCCGCCGAAAGCAAGAAGCGATCGCGATTTAGCCAAGCCGGATTTTTCGGATTAAACCGCAAAAAGCGGTCCCATAGCACAAATGCCATTGGCGCAGCGCCCATCGGCAATCCTGGGTGACCAGACTTTGCCTTTTCTACGGCATCAATTGCGAGAAAGCGGATTGAATTAATACAAAGCTCTTCGAGGGATTGGGTTGCAACAGCCATATTTTCTCTAGTTGTTAACGACAGTTAAGCACAGCCATTGGCGGGGCAAAATCTGAATGCTTGGAATCGCCCTAGGGACGTATTACCGATCATCCCATTCTTATGGATTGAACAGCAAGCATCTCTCTAGTGATTAGTGACTAGTGGCTAGTGACTAGAGAAAAACCAAACACTAGCCACTGGTTCCACCGGTTCCACCAGCCACTAATCAACGTACTTCTTGAATGCTAATGTAACGTTGTGACCACCAAAGCCAAAAGAATTTGATAGTGCTACCTCCACTAATTGATTGCGGCTTGTGTGAGGGACATAATCGAGATCGCATTCTGGATCGGGATTGTCTAAATTGATCGTGGGTGGAATTGAGTCGTTAGCGATCGCCAAGACGGTTGCAACTGCCTCAATTCCACCACTACCGCCCAACAGATGACCAGTCATCGACTTAGTTGAGCTAATTGGTATTTTGTAGGCACAATCACCCAAAGCTTTTTTGATTGCTGCGGTTTCAGTTACGTCATTTGCGGTTGTGCTAGTTCCGTGAGCGTTAATGTAGCTTACCTGCCTGGGGCTGATCTTGGCATCTTTCATTGCCAGCATGATAGCTCTTGTTGCTCCATCTCCACCTGGTACTGGTGATGTCATGTGGTAAGCATCACACGTCATGCCATAGCCGACAATTTCAGCATATATTTTTGCGCCGCGACTTTTGGCGTGTTCTAGTTCCTCCAGTAGTAAAATACCAGAGCCTTCGCCCATGACAAAGCCATTGCGATCGCGGTCAAACGGGCGGCTAGCATGGGCAGGATCGTTATTGCGCGTCGAAAGCGCGCGGGCAGATGCAAACCCTGCTACTGACAAAGGTGTAACGGCTGCTTCCGCACCACCACACAGCATTGCCTGGGCATAACCGCCTTGAATTAGCCGGAAAGCGTCACCCACTGCGTTAGAACCCGCAGCACAGGCTGTTACTGGGCAGGAGTTAGGTCCTTTTGCTCCAGTATGAATTGCCGCTAAACCCGCTGCCATATTAGAGATCATCATCGGCACCATGAAGGGGCTACAACGGTCGGGACCTTTGGTCAGGTAGACCGTTTGCTGGTCTTCCAAAACTTTGATTCCACCTACCCCTGAGCCAATAATTACACCTACTTGTTCTGCGTTCAGTTCATTGATGACAAAAGAGGCATCGGCGATCGCTTGCAAACTGGCTGCTACTGCAAATTGAGCAAATCGATCCATCCGCTTGGCATCTTTGCTGTCCAAGTATTGCTCTGGATCGAATCCTTTTACTTCTCCTGCAATGCGGCATTTATGTTGCGAAGCATCAAATAATGTGATTGAACCAATGCCATTGCGACCGCTCAATAATCCTTCCCAGTACTCGGCGATCGTATTGCCAATCGGCGTAACAGCGCCGACACCCGTCACAACAACTCGTTTCACATCAAAATCTGTCATAACTCAAGTCAAAGCCTGCTTCCCACCCGTCAAATAAGTATGAAGTGTGAAGGATGAAGGCGCGAAGTGTGAAGGAGACAGGAGACAGGAGACAGGAGATAGAACACAGAAAACAGAATATTTAATTCTTTCCCTTTTACCTTTACCCTTTTACCTTTACCCTTTACCCTTTTTGCCTTTATCCTTTAATCTTCACAATTTCTAAGCGGATGTGGCTACTTTATTGCTGATATAATCTACTGCTTGTTGTACTGTCGTAATCTGTTCGGCTGCCTCATCGGGAATTTCTATATCAAATTCTTCTTCTAAAGCCATCACCAATTCGACTGTATCTAGAGAGTCAGCCCCTAGATCGTTAGCAAAGTTAGATTGGGGTGTAACTTTGCTAGCTTCGACACTCAGTTGGTCGGTGACGATTTTCTTGACTTTCTCGAAAATTTCTGCTTCGCTCATAAAAAAATCCTTAACCAGTTGCTAGAACCACCAAATTCGGGTGATATGGTTTTAAGCATATTTATCTTATCGGAAAGAGCGATCGCATTTATCCGTACATGGTCTGTTTTCTGATTGTCACTAAATGAGGGGCTAGGGGCTAGGGAGAGAGCAGGGGGAGCAAAGGGTAGCGCAGGCAAGATGCCTGCAAAGGAGCTGGGGGGAAATTACCCTTTTACCTTTTACCTTTCCCTTTTCCCCTTCAAGCCCCTAGCACTAGTCCCTTTTTTAAAGTTAGTCTAGATTTATCCTACCCTAGTCCCTAGCAAGAGCGCCCCTAGCCCTATTTTTATGTCATCCCATTTAAAATATGCTTACTTCCCTGGCTGTGTTGCTCAAGGAGCTTGTCGGGAACTTTACCAATCAACTCAAGCTTTAACCGAAGCTTTAGGCATTGAACTGATTGAATTAAAAAAAGCTGCCTGTTGCGGCTCTGGTACTTTTAAAGAGGATTCCCAGCTACTGGAAGATACAGTAAATGCCCGCAATATTGCTTTGGCTGAAGAATTAAATCTGCCACTGCTTACCCATTGCAGCACTTGTCAAGGAGTTATTGGTCATGTAGATGAACGGCTGAAGCAATGTCAGAAAAATGACCCCACTTATATGCAGCAGGTTAACGGTTTACTACAAAAAGAAGGCTGTTTGCCTTATCGCGGCAGTACAGAAGTGAAACATTTGCTGTATGCTCTAGTGGCTGATTATGGTCTAGAAGAAATTCGGCAAAGAGTAACCCGTGGGCTAAGTGGGTTGAAGTGTGCATCATTTTATGGCTGTTATTTACTTCGCGCTCAAAAATCGATGCCCTATGACGATCCTTTCAATCCGCAAGCAATGGAAAATGTATTTCGGGCAGTAGGAGCAACACCGATATATTATCGAGGACGGACTCAGTGCTGTGGATGGCCTCTTTCTAGCTATGCTACCGATCAAGCCTTCAAAATGGCTGGGATGCATATTCAGGATGCGATCGCTAGTGGTGCTGATTGTATGATTACGCCGTGTCCTCTATGTCACCTCAATCTAGATTCTCGTCAACCAGAAGTAGAAAAGGTAATTGGTAAAAAACTCGGCTTGCCCGTGCTACATTTACCCCAATTGATCGCTTTGGCATTGGGAGTTAAGCCTAAACAGCTAGGCTTAGAGCGTCACATTGTTTCTACTCGTCCCGTCTTGGAAAAATTGGGATTTTAGCATAACTAGGGGCAAGTTTAACAGACATATTTGTTAGTAGCAGATATGTTAGAAAAACTCGCCCCTACAAAGGTTAAATCAGGAACGCTCCGGTATACCCAGACATATCGCTGCACTTAGGAGACATTATTGGTTTATTAGGTTTAAGTTCAGTTACTATTGGTTTTGCTTTCCGAGATATTTTTAAGAATTTTTTAGCAGGAGTACTGCTGTTACTAAACGAACCATTTCGTTACTGGACATTACCACAAAAAGTACAGGTGCGCTCTTCCAGCACCCCTGCGATCGCAGCCATCAAACAAGACTTGCGATCGCAAGGGTATTTCCATTTCCCACCCAATTCGCACATACCACTACAACCCCCCTTCAGGAAACTGAAGAAATCTAGTGCCTGCTTTGATTTAGTGTCTGCTTTGATGAAAATAGTATAAATTATTTACTTCCTTTCTAGTAGTATTTACTATATTGTAGTAAGCATAAATTAATACGTACTTAAATTACGAATGCTTAAATTATGTGTGCTACAATCAGCCCAAACTTAAATAATGTGTGCATCACCAGGTAGCGGTAATACCGTTACTTAAGTAAAAATTTACTCTAATGTATTAAATTCTATTGCCGCCTAAATGGAAGCGGTGGATTTTGGTATGTCTACATTTACACCTCAAGAAACCCAGGCACACAAACGGTATCAGTGCTATTGCCTCAATCGAGCTTGTTTGTATCCAGAAAATCTATATGATGCCCAGGTTTGCCAAAGTTGCGGTTCTAATTTATTGCTACAAGGACGCTTCCGAGCGATTAAACTGATTGGTCAAGGGGGATTTGGTAAAACCTTTCTAGCAGTAGATGCCCAGCAATTCCAACCGTCGTACTGCGTGATTAAGCAGTTTTTTCCTCAACAAGGTATTAACAATACCGAAAAAGCGGCAGAATTATTTCATCAAGAAGCCGAACGCCTAGAGTTGCTGGGCGAACATCCTCAGATTCCCAAACTAATAGCATATTTTGAGCAACAGTGCCAGTATCTGATACAAGAATTTATAGATGGTCGCAATCTAGCCCAAGAATTAGCACAAGAGGGAGCATTCAACGAAACCAAGATTCGGCAACTGCTTGGGGAGTTGTTACCAATACTGCAATTTGTCCATGAACAAAAAGTGATTCATCGGGACATCAAACCGGAAAACATCATTCGCCGCAAAAGTGATGGTAGTCTGGTTTTAGTCGTTGGTGCTACCAAACACACTTGTGAGACGACGCTGGGCAGAACTGGCACAATAATTGGCTCTGCTGCCTATGCTGCACCAGAACAAGTCAGAGGTAAAGCTGTTTTTGCTAGCGATATCTATAGCTTGGGTGTCACCTGCATTCATCTACTCACACTCGTACCGCCGTTTGATTTATTTGATGGTAGCGAGGATACTTGGGCATGGCGACATTACCTATCTCGAAAAACACGCATTAGTAATGAATTGGGTAAAGTACTGGACAAAATGCTGCAAAGCGCTACTAAGCAGCGTTATCAGTCAGCCGATGATGTTTTCAAAGACTTAAATAAAACATTGTTTCCAACTGCGTCTACTAAGTCTAGAAAACCATTGTACATGGTAGGTGGCGCTACCCTACTGTTGGCATTGGTAGCAGGAGCATTGTACCACCAACCTCTACCCCAGCAACTGGTAAGCAGCCCTGTTGAAGAGTCTACCTCTCAACCGCGTTTGTTCCCCACTTTGACGCAACCAGGATTACACGTTTTGTCTCCAGACGGACAGCAGCAGGAATTTCCGTTGCAACATACCGAAGTGATGGCAAAAATTGCTGGGAATGTGTCGCGGGTGGAAGTAACACAGACATTTACCAATCCTTTTGAGAAACCCTTAGAAGCTGTCTATGTTTTTCCACTACCTGACTCGTCGGCGGTGGATGATATGGAAATCAAAATAGGCGATCGCGTAATCCAAGGTACGATTAAAAAACGCGAAGATGCCCAAATCTACCAGCCAGCGAAGCAGTCAGGTAAAACTGCTGGTCTTTTAGAACAACAGCGAGATAATATTTTCACTCAGTCCCTTGCTAACATCAAGCCTGGGGAAAAAATTGATGTGACAATTCGCTATACACAAAGCCTAAAATTTGTCAAGAATGACTACGAATTCGTTTTTCCCTCAGTTGTAGCACAACGCTACACAGGGGGAACTGACCAGGTGAGCGATGCAGGTTCGATTACTCCGCCCACCTACAGCGAGCAAATCCTTTCTGGACACGATATGGGTGTAACGGTGGAAATCGAAGCGGGTGTGCCAGTGCAAAACGTGTATTCTCCCTCTCATCAAATCCACACTCAACAAGACGGGCGCATCTTACGGGTACAACTCGACCAAAAAGATACGATTCCTAATAAAGATCTAATTCTACGCTATCAAGTTGCTGGCAAAGACACTTAAACAACGACTTTAGCACAAGCGGATGAAAGAGGCGGTCACTTTGCTACTTATCTAATTCCAGCGGTTGCGTATCAAAACGATGAGATTGTGCCAAAGGATGTGGTATTTCTCATCGATACTTCGGGATCGCAATCAGGCGCACCGCTAGAGGAATAGATCTCACTAATGCGTCGATTTGTCAATGAGTTGAATGCCAATGATACGTTTACAATCATTGACTTTGCTAATACGGCGAGGGCGCTATCACCGACACCTTTACAGAATACAGCCGAAAATCGCGCCAAAGCGATCGCTTACATCAATCGTCTAGAAGCCGATGGTGGTACTGAATTACTCAATGGTATCAACACAGTGCTGAATTTCCCTCCAGCCCAAGCGGGGCGCTTGCGTAGCGTTGTCTTACTTACAGACGGCTTGATTGAAGATGATAATGCAGTATATTTCCCTTGTACAAAGCAAGCTCAAGCCTGGAAATCGGCTTTATAGTTTTGGGGTAGGTAGTTCAGTTAATCGTTTCCTAATTGATCGCTTGGCAGAAGTGGGACGAGGAACCGCCTCTGTTGTCCGTCATGATGAACCCACCGATAAAGTGGTGGAAAAGTTCTTTGAGCAAATCAATAATCCCGTATTGACTAATATTGAGGTGCAATGGGAAGGTTCGGGGACACCACCAGAAATTTACCCCCTCAAGCCACCAGATTTATTTGCTAATCAGCCATTGGTGTTATTTGGTCGAAAACCAGATCGCAGCAGTGGTAATTTGAGAATTACTGGTATCGCGGCGGGTGGTAAACGCTACGAGAAGACGATTCCGGTTGAGTTTGAGCCTGGTGGTAATGAAGCGATCGCACAACTTTGGGGAAGAGCGAAAATTAAAGATTTGATGGATCGGATGTTTAATACTGAAACACCAGATAAAGTTAAACAGGTGAGCGAAGTAGCGATCGCAAGCTCGGTTATTGTCTAAATACACTGCATTTGTCGCCGTCACCCAAGACGTGCGAGTTGATCCTAACGACAACAAACTACAAAATCTTGTGCCAGTATTAACCCCAAACGGTATGCTTCCCCAAGCCCCCACCCCAAACGCTACAGTACCAGAACCCAGCCAAGTACTGGGTAACTTGCTAGCAGTCATCTCTCTAGGGATATACTTTGCCTGGAAACGGTTAAAGTAGGGTGGGCATTGCCCACCGTTGTATATAGTTGGTAAAATCACACACCCTTGAGAGCAAAAATCCTCTCTACTACATCCGCCACAACTTTATCAGGTGTAGAGGCTCCAGAGGTAATCCCTACCGTAATTTTACCTTCTGGCAACCAATTTTCTGTCACTTGTAAATTACCATCGAGCTGGCGATGTTCTACCCGATTTCCTGAACCAATTCGAGCAGCACTGTCAATATGATAGGAAGGAATACGTCGTTCAACCGCGATTTCTTGTAAGTGGGTAGTATTGGAAGAATTGAAGCCACCAATTACCACCATTAGATCCAGCTTTTCCTCTACTAGTTGGAACATTGCATCTTGGCGTTCTTGGGTAGCGTCGCAGATGGTATTAAAGCTTTGGAAATGCTGATTTAAGTTTTCGGGACCATACTTTCGCATCATTGTACGCTCAAACAGCTTGCCAATCTGCTCGGTTTCACTCTTGAGCATGGTAGTTTGGTTAGCAATGCCAATCTGTTCTAAGTCTCGATCAGGATCAAATCCAGCCGAACAAGCACGACTAAATTTTGCCATGAATTCGTTGCGCTCGCCGCCATTGAGTATATAATTTGCAACATACTCCGCCTGTGCCATATTCAGCACTACCAGATATTTACCAGCAAAAGAACTTGTAGCGATCGTTTCTTCGTGGTTATACTTGCCGTGAATAATTGAGGTATATTCGCCTTTTTTGTGCTTTTCTACAGTATTCCAGACTTTAGACACCCAAGGGCAAGTTGTGTCTACAATCGTACACCCTTTATCTTTGAGTAGCTGCATTTCCTGCACACTAGCACCAAAGGCGGGTAAAATTACCACATCCCCAGATTCGACAACCGAAAAGTCTTTTTTACCAGCATCAACAGAGATAAAACCGACTTCCATCTCTTGTAAACGCTGGTTTACAGAGGGGTTGTGAATAATTTCATTGGTGATCCAGATTTGTTGGGTGGGGAAATGCTGTCGAGTTTCATAAGCCATTGCTACGGCTCTTTCTACTCCCCAGCAAAAGCCAAAAGCCTGTGCTAGACGAATAGTAACATTACCCGATTGCAGCGTGTAGTTGTTGTCTCGGATTTGCTGAACGAGGTTACTTTGATACTCCGACTGCAACATATTAGAGATTTCGGCTTCTCGACCAAATCCCTTACGATGGTAGTTGTCCGAATGTTGAAGCGATCGCTTAAAAGCTTTTGTATCCATGGCAGCCGTTCCCTTGTGTGTTCGCGTCTCTTTGGTAGATCATAGAATGCCTGGACGCTCTGTGTGAAACCTTGCTGCTCGTGTGTTTATTGTTGGGTGCGATCGTATATTAGCTGTCAATAGTTGATTTTAACACCTTTTAAATTATTTTGAATTTATTTTGAATTACAAAAAACAAAACCAAGACGGGTGTAAAATCCAACTTTACCACTAGCAGCTGTTAGATATAGCCTCTTCCAGGCTGAGCCAGGAAACTAGGAGCATACAAAAAATTATAATTATTCTTTACTCCAAATACGTCTGTTAAGGTTTAATTCTTCCACCACTCCAATCATTAGCTGTAGGATTTCAAAATATTCTTGAATTGGAGCAAAGCTCAATATAGTTTTGAACAACCAAGGCTCAAATAAATCTTCTGCATACAAAGGCAGCAATAAAGACACATAGTAATTCGTAATTCGTAATTCGTAATTAATCATTCTCCCCTGGAGTCCCTCTGCCCCCCTACTCTCTACTCCCTACTCCCTACTCTCTGCTATAGGTGGGCATGGGTGGCTACTCGAATTAATTTATTTTTAAAGTAAAAAAAGTTTTCGCAGAAAAGTAATCTTGCAAGTTAATCAATTTAGTAGCAAGACTAGCTTTTTTGGAAAACTTAAATTCTTAACTTCTTTCTACGCGGTAAACCAATAAGAAATTGCCTGAGTTACAAGAACTCAGGCGATTTATAACCTGGTCCACTTATTAAGGCTACTGCACGTTAATTTAGATTAGGAACAGTAAATTCCCCTAAAAGTGAATTGGGAAGTTAAAACAACATCAGTGGAAATAGGGTGTTAAAAAATTCGCGCCCCTGCGCCCCTGGTTACTCGCCAGGAACAGTTAGGCGTTCTCCTCCAAACTCCTCGTTATAACCTTCTTCACCGTGTTCGTTAATATCCATACCTTGGATTTCGGCATCTGGCTTGAGCCGCAAACCAACGGTAGCTTCTAGGATCTTCATTAAGATAAATGTACCAACCGCAGCGACGATATAGGCAACGATCACTGCTATTATTTGGGTGACAACTTGGGATGGATTTCCCCGCAGCAAACCATCTTTACCTGCTGCATTGACTTCGGTTGTCGCAAAGACTCCTGTGAGGATAGCACCCACTGTTCCCCCAACACCATGTACAGGGAAGGTATCTAAGGAGTCATCAAACTGTAATTTCGCCTTCAAAGTAACTGCGTAGAAGCAGGCAAAGGCAGTAATGCTACCAATTAAGATCGCGGCTAGGGGTGTGACAAATCCTGCTGCTGGTGTGATTCCCACCAAACCAGCCACAGCACCCGTAGCAGCACCAACTGCGGTTGGTTTACCCCGCAACACTTTTTCTAAAATCAGCCAGGTTAGCGCTGCTGCGGCTGCACCTGTATTGGTAGCAACAAATGCCACTGTTGCCAAGCTACCAGAAGCCAAGGCACTACCAGCGTTAAATCCGAACCAGCCAAACCACAGCAAACCTGCACCCAGTAAGATAAAAGGTACGTTGTGGGGTGGGGCTAAGCGATCGGGATAGGTTTTGCGAGGTCCTAAAATGTATGCTGCTACTAAGGCGGAAACACCAGAACTAATATGTACGACTGTGCCACCTGCAAAGTCAAGCGCGCCAAGTCCACCTGCTAAGCCTAAGAAGCCGCCCTTAGCCCATACCATATGTGCCAGTGGTGAATAAATTAAAGTTGACCACAGCAACACAAACAAGGAGTAGGCAGTAAAGCTAATTCGTTCGACAATTGCCCCTGAAATCAAAGCGGGGGTGATGATGGCAAACATGGCTTGATAGATCATGAATGCCTGATGGGGAATTGTCGGGGCATAGCTAGTTAGAACTTTGTCATTTGCCAGTCCAGTTTCATAAGCCAGACGAGGCAGATAGTTAGCTGTATCTGCTGGACTTACGCCATTCAAACCAAACCACTGCAAGCCACCAATAAACGGTAAGCCTGGTGCAAAGGCGAGACTATAGCCCCAAAGTATCCAGGTGACTCCGACGATCGCCATCAGCACAAAGCTCATCATCAGCGTATTGAGGATGTTGCGCGATCGCACAAATCCCCCATAGAAAAACGCTAGCCCTGGTGTCATCAGCAGTACCAACGCTGCTGCCATTAGCATAAATGCTGTATCTGCTGATGTTTGAGCATTAGTAATCGCTGCATTTGCATCAGCGGGGGCGGCGATCGCCTGTCCCATTAGGGGAATCAGCAGCCCTAGAGCGATCGCACTCGTGATCAAAATTTTCTTTAACACTTGTTTTGTTTCCTCTAACATCAAACCATTAGTCGTTAGGTGAATCTCATTGCATCAATATCAAAAACAGGAATTCTGTATTAGGAAATACATTTTACTCCTGGCTATCTCATTTCAACTGCCAGTTAAGAAATTGAAAGAAGAAATGGGGCAGGTTTCCTCTACTCAACTAGCGCTCCAGACAAATTTAAAAATAGCTCAGTCCAAATTGTAATGATTACAAGTGAGCAGCAGTTTGGCTTGCTGATGCCCCCTCTAAAACAGCAAGGCAAACTCTTTTGCATCTGTTTTTTAAACAAATCCATAGTGATGTTTTATTGATCGTTAGGCTAATTACCTGATAATTCTGAGTTGCTCATAGCTGTTGGGTTAATGTACAAAAAATCTGCCTATGGTAATATAACAGCACTCAAGTTACCAACTGCGCCGAGGAAAGCTTTGATTGATTATGCCGTCTTAGAAAGATGATTTTGTATTTTTTTCCGATTTAATTCTGTATAATAAGTAACATTTAATTAAATTTTACCAAACAACAGGACTAAATCAAGAGCGATTAAGCCAACGTACACTGATAATCGTAGAAAACGCAAACTGACTGCCATGATAGAAAAATCAGGCTTATTGCCCTGCTTTGGCGCTAAAAATCTGCCCTATGTGGCTATAAGTAATTGGCAGCTCGGTTTGAAAATAGGTAGTATATTTTACTACGGTTGATTTAAGTAATTTTGAGTACCCAATTGTTCTAACTTTGCCTGTTTATCAATCACAGATTGTGCTAAATTTTGGCGATACTGTTGCACACGTTCTAACAATTGTGGTTGGTGAGTAGCGAGGATTTGCACGGCAAGTAAGCCAGCGTTTTTGGCATTACCGATCGCCACAGTAGCAACAGGAATACCAGCAGGCATCTGTACAATCGAATAAAGAGAATCCAACCCTTGTAAGTGACGACTAGGTACAGGAACACCGATTACAGGTAGAGGTGTCAGGGAAGCAACCATACCAGGTAAATGGGCAGCACCGCCAGCACCAGCGATAATCACCTTGATGCCGCGTTGGTGGGCAGACTTGGCATATTCCACCATGCGTTCGGGAGTACGGTGGGCGCTAACGATCGCTACTTCAGTTTCTATACCAAATTCTGCACAAACAGCGATCGCATCAGTCATGGTAGGCAGATCAGAATCACTGCCCATGATAATACCAATTAGCAGGTGAGTCATAGGAGGGGCGAGGGGTGAGGGGCTAGGGGCTAGAATGAGCAACAGGGAGATCAGAAAGATCAGGACAATTACGAATTATGAATTATTGAATGATGGGTAAATCAATTAGTGTCCCAGTGGATATTATTAATGCTCGTGTGCCTGGTTATGCAGGTTTGCAGCGAATTTGTATTGATTCACAAGGTAGAATTAACTGGATTCTACCAACAATGGCAATATTTAAACGTGTTCCACCCCCAGATTTACAAGTTTTGGATGTAGCAGGAGATTGGATTTCCTTGGGTGGAGTTGATCTACAGATTAATGGGGCGCTGGGTTTAGCATTTACAGATTTACAATCCCTAGATGTTGTTAAGTTACAAGAAATATGTGAATTATTATGGCAACAGGGAGTAGATGCATTTTTACCGACGTTGGTGACAACTAGGATTGAGAACATTGAGACTTCGCTATCGGTAATTGCCCACTTTGTGCAGAAGCAAACATCATTCCCCCAACCAACCGCCTCTGTTTTGGGAGTGCATTTAGAAGGACCATTTTTGAATCCGCAAAAGCGCGGCGCACATCCTGCCGAGTATATATCACCACTCACAATCGAGCAAATTAAACGAGTTTTAGGCGACTACGCCGAGCTAGTAAAAGTAATTACCCTAGCACCAGAGTTAGATACAACACAACAAGCAATTCCCTACCTACGTTCTCTTGGCATCACAGTTAGTCTAGGTCATACACTCGCCACAGCGAACCAGGCAGAACGTGCCTTTAAAGAGGGCGCAACAATGGTAACTCATGCCTTCAATGCCATGCCTGGATTACATCACCGAGAACCAGGACCCTTAGGAGCTGCCCTTGTTCATTCTGATGTCAAATGTGGATTAATTGCCGATGGTCAGCACATTTGTCCTACAATGGTTCAACTGCTATTAAGAGCCGCCTGTTATGACCAAGGACTATTTTTAGTCAGCGATGCCTTAGCACCACTGGGACTACCAGATGGTTTTTATCCTTGGGACACTAGACAAATTGAAGTGAAAAATGGTACAGCACGACTACCCGACGGGACATTAGCTGGAACCACATTACCCTTATTAGTTGGAGTACAGAACTTAGTATATTGGGGATGTGAAGTAGAAAAAGCGATCGCCCTAGCAACTATAGCACCCCGACAAGCACTCAATCTATCAGCAGAACTTCTTAGCACTTGCTCTACCCAACTATTACGCTGGCATTTAGACGAAACTACTAAAAAGTTGACTTGGCACAGATTAACTTAGTAAAAGCGCGTGGAACCAGTGGAACTAGTGGAACCAGAAAAAAGGGTAAAGAGGTATTGCGGTAAAGGGTAAGGGTAAAGAGGTATTGCGGAAACAATTATCAATGAACAATGAACAATTATCAATGAATGCGGTTGGCTTCTTACGGGCTTTTACCTACTTATTTCTACTAATCTCTTTTTTATTTGCTTATTTTTACTGAAGACTTACTTATGGCTGATAGCTAAAGTTAACTGTAAACAATTTAAGAATTGAGCGGCTCACCAATACGCTCAATTAAAGTGCTGTGGGCGTTCGGATAGAAATTTCTAACAAAGAACCCACACTCTTTTGTAGATTCGCAACATCAAAAGATGGAGTTTAAACAATTATGGCTGTCACCTATAATTTTTACCTTGTGGTACTTTCAGCTTTGATTGCTATGCTTGCTTCTTACGTTACGCTTGAGATTGCTGGTCAGGTAGGAGCAGCACAAGGCTTTGAGCGCAAGTTCTGGCTAACAGTGGGTGCAATTGACATGGGGGTAGGCATCTGGTCAATGCACTTCATCGCAATGCTAGCCTTCTCGATACCAATATACATTCACTACAATTTGCTAATAGTGCTGGTTTCACTGCTAGCAGCAGTTTTAGCATCTGGACAGGCATTGTTCATCGTTAGCCGCCCGATTATTAATCTTCCTACTTTGCTAATTGGTAGCACCTGTATGGGTATTGCTATTGCGGGAATGCACTACATTGGCATGGCAGCAATGGAAATGCGGGCAGATATTAATTATAATCCTAACCTATTTGCGCTTTCTATAGCAATTGCGATTGTTGTGTCGCTAGTAGCTCTAAAGCTTTCGTTTAAATTTCGTAACACCACTGGATTTGAAGGCAAAGGGGGGAAGATAGTCAGTGCTATTATTATGGGTGCTGCTGTGCTTTCAATGCACTATACGGGAATGGCAGCAGCTATGTTCAAACCAGCTGATAATAAGGTGGTTGAAGTGTCTAGCATCGACTTGTCTACGATTGGTTATATAGTCAGCATAGTTACCTTTGTAATCTTGGGTTTAACCTTGATAATTGTGTATGCTAATTCTGAGCCTAGGGAGTTCCAGAAATAGGCACTATGACACAACACACTTAACACAGGTGTAAATTAACCACTATCTTTAAGCCTGACATCAGAATTTGAGTTTTGAGATCGCGGATTCCAAATCCTCCACGAGGCGATCGCGTGGCTCTCTTCTACGCGGTTCGTAACAATAGACCTCTTACAAAAGTGTCTTAGCGATCAAATATAATATTTGGGAAAATCAGCATACTACTCTGAACAATTTTTAGCATTAGGAGATACATCTCTCTAGCAGGGAGAAATTAGTAAATGCTTAATTCTACTGCAAAATGACTTTTGCAAGCGGTCTAATGGTAAATTTAACATTTGTGAAACAAAAATAATCCATTTTTATGACCGCAACAGACGATAAAACAATTGTTCGAGAATACTTCAATTCCACAGGCTTTGATCGCTGGCGGCGCATCTATGGAGATGGCGAAGTCAATAAAGTTCAGTTAGATATCCGCAATGGACACCAGCAGACAGTAGATACCGTTTTAGGCTGGCTAAAAGCAGACGGTAACTTGCAAGACTTATCAATCTGTGATGCTGGGTGTGGTGTAGGTAGTCTTAGTATTCCTCTAGCGCAAGCAGGTGCTAAAGTTCACGCTAGTGATATCTCCGATCAAATGGTCAAAGAAGCCCTCGACAGAGCAGCACAATTAGGTAATGATGTTCATCTTACCTTTGCTGTACAGGACTTGGAGACATTAAGCGGTCGCTATCACACAGTTATTTGCCTAGATGTCTTAATCCATTATCCCCAAGAGCAGGCAGATAAGATGATTTCTCATTTGTGTTCGATGGCACACTCACGCCTAATTCTCAGCTTTGCACCAAAAACCTTTGCTTTTAGTTTACTTAAGAAAATCGGTAGTTTCTTTCCTGGAGCTAGTAAAGCAACCCGTGCTTATTTACACCGCGCCGATGATGTAATCAAGATTTTGGAAAGTAATGGTTTTTCCATCGAGCGACAGTCAATGACACAAACGCGCTTTTACTTTTCACGTTTGATAGAAGCAACGAGGGAATAATTCGGAATTTAGAATTAAGTACGAATTATAGTAAGCAAAGGAGTGAGAATAGTTAAGTAGTTTAGAAGGGTGTAAATTGATGAGTCAAATTTTTCTAGCGATCGCTGCTATCTTTGGCGCTTTATCTGTTGGTGCTGGTGCTTTTGCAACTCATGCTTTAAGAGATAGATTAAGTGAAAGATCGCTAGAAATATTTGAAACTGCTGCTCGTTATCAAATGTATCATGCCCTAGCGCTTCTTTTGGTGGCTTTGTTACTCCTACAAGACAAAATCCCTCAGCCTACACTCAGCGTCGCTGGATGGGCTTTTATTATCGGTATATTGTTTTTTTCAGGTAGTTTATACGTCTTGAGTTTAAGTAATATTAAAATATTGGGCGCGATCGCTCCAATCGGGGGAGCCGCTTTTATTGCTGGTTGGGCAGTTGTTGCGATCGCTGCTTTTAGTTTAAAGTAATACAATTTTACTAAGACAGTCTTCAAATTTATTGTTCTGTGGGCATCGGTAGCAAACGGTTGCTCTAATTATTTTATTTAAAGGATTGAAAATAAAAACATATACATTCATCTGTCTAAGGTTGAAATTTATTTATCTATCTTTAGCGGGGTTAAATCACAGCGATCGGCTTATTAAATCAGGTTAGAGGGGTTAAACACATTAACCTGACGCAAATATCAAAACGACCTGGACTTATTCAATCGGAGGGTTTAATGACTTTCGCTACTGATGAGAATACAAAAAAATCCTTAGAAACCTTTAAAGGTTTTGATGTAGATACTCAGCTTGGTTTACTGTGGTTTGGTTATTTGGATCTCAAAGACAAACTGAACCCTGGAAACTCAGCTTCTGCACAAGATGCTGCTGGAGCGGTATACGATCAAATCAAGGCAATGTCTAAAGAAGAACAGTTGCAAGCTCAGCGCGACATTGTTAGTGGAGCAAATTCTGATATTAGTCATACCTATAGCTCATTGAGTTCTAGTGGCAAACTAGACGTATGGTTGCGGCTATCACAAGGTATGGAAGAAGGTGTTATTATTCAAGTGCCGTCTGACTATCAACTGCCTTCGGAAACCAACGAGTTTGTAGAGCAAATCAAGCAACTTGATTTCGAGCAGCGGATTAATTTCATGCGTAGCTTAGTAATTGAAATGGGTGCTAAGTCATAATCTTCTGTCTGTAGGGTGGGCAATGCCCGCCTTACTTAATAATACAAGCTAACCTCAACCTCACCAATAAATTATTTCCTCGCTTGATAAGAACGATTTTTAGCTAGCTTGCTATTTTGATAAGCTTGCTCTAATTCACTCAGTAAGCGCTTATATTCTTGTCGGCAGAATTATTAAAATTCTAGCTCAGCATCTTCTAAAATAGATTTTTTCACTCCTGATAGTTTGCGCGGGACTAAATTTAAAATTAATGGTAATTTAAATTCTTCATTTAATTGTACTAGATTTGCTTCTACTTTGCCTGTTTGCATTAGGTAGATACCAGTTAACAACACCCTATAGACATAAAGTAACGGTTTGATTCGGTGTGGATTTTCTTTAATCAATTAACAATTATCCCATTGGCTAATTGTGAAGCAGAACAATTAATAATTAACAATGAGGAATTATCAACGAACAAAACCAGTAATTGATAATTGATAATTGAACTGCCATGCTTACTGATGAAAGATAAATAATTAAATAAGTAGGTAGACATAATTAAATGTAAGATGCGCGTGGGCTGAAAATCTGGCAGTAAAAGTCCTTTTCCCTTCTACTTATAAAGACTTTCTGCTTTACAATAAATTTTTTTTGGTGTTTCACTGAAATATTTAAATAAAGCTGGGCATAGCCATCCTTCCAGATTTTTTTGCTGCCAACAATACCAGCTACCGCCGTGTTCTTCTTTTAGCCAAATTAGCTCTACTTGATATCCTGGAAAAGGAAGAGCAGAAAATAGTAATCTAAAACCTTCATCAACATTGAGAATATCTCTCGTTAGCAAATCAATCATTTCAGGTACACCACTAATAAATGGTTCCTTGCATAATCCGACTTGTTCATCATCAAATACCCATGTTTGTTGGCATTTATAAGGAAAAATAACCATCATTGCATTAGCCCTTGCCTTTACCCTGATAAAAGTAAATAAAATTGTATTTAACTTTGTAAATCAGTTATATAAAAACCGTAACTATACTGTATATTATTGTATAAAATAACACTATTTTTTGGTAGCACTTAGAAAAAAAAGTACTTATTATTAGAGTCTAGTAGTCTAAATATAACCAGAAAAATATTAAGTTATATAAATTTTTGTTAAGGTAATTGGAGCTAAAGTTACTAATGTGAGAAATTCAATTGTCAATTAACGTGGGCAATTCGCAATTATTCTCTTCTTTTATTGCGATTCATCTGGTTTAATTGCAAACGGCTAAATAGTATTAGGATCAATTGGTAATGTAGGGAATATCTGCCGAATGTGCCGTTTGCTTGGCTATCTTGGTTCACCGATTGCTTTAGATAAATTGTTGTACAAACCAGAACACTCACTGATTGTCCAAAGTTATCAACCTCGTGAGATGACTTCGGGAGTGGTGAACGCTGATGGTTGTGGTGTTGGCTGGTATCACTCACAGAAAGATACCAACCCTTTTAGCTACAAAAGCGTTCTGCCGATTTGGAACGACACCAACCTCGCCAGTTTGAGCCGTTATGTTGAGTCGGGGTGTGTACTTGCCTATGTTCGTAGTGCTACGGCGGGACAAGTAGTGGATTTAAGTAACTGTCAACCTTTTGAGTACGATCACTTATTGTGCATTCACAATGGTCGAATTGAAAACTTCCGACAGACATTATACAGACCGATGCGCGATCGCCTGGGGGATATCGCATACCAATCTATCGAAGGCAATACCGATTCTGAACACATTTTCGCCCTAGTACTCGATGAATTGCAAACCAATCAATCTGCTACGCTAGATCTGGCTTTGCACACAGCATTGCTTCAGATAGAGCAACTGGCAAAGTCGCACCAGGTAGCAGCTTCTGCCAACATGATTGTTAGTGACGGAAAACGCCTAGTGGCATCTCGTTTTGCCAGCGATAAAAATGCTCCCTCGCTTTATTGGCTACGAGACGATCCGGCATTCCCAGAGGCGGTAATTATTGCTTCGGAACCCTTATTTGAAGGTAATTGGAATTCTTTTCCCCAACAGAGCATCGTTAGTGTAGGACAAGACCTTGAAATCGAGATTTATCAAGTTTAAACCAGTAGGTTGTCAAGACGTAAATCCTGATACAAACATCCTGCAACTTTCTAGGCGACAACAACTGAAACAGTGGCTAAACTCGTGCCGTCGGGGAACTTTAGCTTTGTTCGACTGGGTAGATGAGGCGACATTCTGCTGTCAGGCGCATTCAGACTTTAGCCCAGTTGGTTGGCATTTGGGGCATATTGCATATACTGAATCTTTATGGCTACTAGAACGCAGTGCCGGACTACCTCCAATGTTCCCAGAATACCGTCGCCTGTTTGTGGCTGATGGCTTACCTAAGTCAGAGCGTGTCAATATAGCCACATTTGAAGTAATTTGTCAATACCTAGATGCAGTTAGAGAGCAAGTTTTGTCTGTTTTGGAAACAGTTGATTTAGATCAACAAGAACGCCTTTGGCGGTGGATAATTCAGCATGAAAGTCAACACAGCGAAACGATCGCCTTTGTGTTGCAATTACAACGCTGGCCCAAAGAAGGCAGAGGTGCAGAGGGGCAGAGGTGCACAGGAGAAATTCTAATCCAAAATCCAAAATCCAAAATTCAAAATTCCCTTCACCCCTCACCCCTCACCCCTCATCCCTCGCCCCTCGCCCCTCAACTTGATGAAATGATAAAAATTCCTGCTGGGTACTTTGAGCAGGGGAATGATTCAATTGATGCCCTAGATAACGAGCAACCAGTGCATCAAGTCTACCTGGACACTTACTGGATCGATCGCTATCCAGTAACTTGTGGGCAGTATCGCGTATTCATAGAGGCAAAAGGCTATCAAAACCCTCACTGGTGGTCAAAGGATGGTTGGAAATGGCGAGCTAGCAAGCAGATTAATCAACCGCTCTACTGGTCAGATAATACTCAATGGGATAATCATCCTGTCTGTGGTGTTAGCTGGTATGAAGCACAAGCTTATGCCAGATTTGTGGGTAAAAGATTGCCTACAGAAGCCGAATGGGAAAAAGCAGCCAGTTGGGATGTTGCTAGGGGCGATCGCAAACCCTATCCTTGGGGAGAAGCAACGCCGGATACCGACTCGTGTAATCACAACAACGCGATCGGGCAAACAACGCCAGTTAACGCATACCCAAAAGGACAAAGTGCCTATGGTTGCTACGATTTGCTGGGCAATGTTTGGGAATGGACGGGTTGTGTCTTCGACGGCTATGAAGGTTTTGTCAGTTACCCTTACGTTGGTTATTCCAAGGTTTATTTTGATGGACAACACCAAGTACTAAAAGGGGGCAGCTGGGCGACACCTCCTTGGGCGCTACGCTCTAGTTTTCGCAACTGGTATCACCCTGGCATCCGTCAGATTCTAGCTGGGTTTCGCTGTGCTTATTAGCTGGCGCGCTGTTAGCTGGCGCGCTGTTAGCTAAGCACGGTTAGCTAAAAACGCTTAGTGTAGCAAGATAGTTTTTAATAGTTTCTAGCTATAAAGTAAGTTTCTAATACTCATGAGTTAATGAGTGTTGCTACTCGCTAAAAGCTAATCGCTAACAGCTAAAAGCTAATTGCTGACACGTTGTTTAGAAAGGCAGGTTGAATGTCAATATCTAAGGCTGCAAGCAGCAAATATCCCCAATCCACAATTGAGCAACGCTTGCAGGTAGAACATCTCCAGAACCCAAATGTAATAATATCTAACCAGCTTGCTGACGGTAGCGATGTGGTTAAAGGATTAACTCAAACTCCCAAATCTCTACCTGCTCGTTACTTTTATGATGACCGAGGTTCCCAGTTATTCGAGCAAATTTGTGAATTGCCTGAGTATTATTTAACACGTACGGAAACAGCCATTTTACGTAATTACGCGGTTGAAATTGCCCAGATGACTGGCGCGTGTGAGCTGGTGGAACTGGGCAGCGGTAGCTCAACTAAAACACGAATTTTACTGGATGCCTACAACCAACTAGGATACCCTCTGCGCTACCTGCCAATTGATGTGAGTGCGGGAATTTTGGAAAGCAGTGCTAGGCAGCTACTAGCTGATTATCCCTCGCTGAATGTTCACGCGATCGCAGGTACATACGAAGGAGCGCTGGAGAAACTCGCACCAAGGCAGTTGCCTAGTCGAATGATTTGTTTTATAGGTAGCACTTTGGGTAATCTGACCCCAGCCGATTGTGATGTGTTCTTTTCCCAGATTACAGATGCTCTACATTGGGGTGAGTATTTCTTATTGGGAGTAGATCTGCAAAAGCCAAAACAAGTGCTGGAAAAAGCTTATAACGATCGCTCCAAAGTCACAGCAGCATTTAACCTGAATATGCTACAACATCTCAACTGGCGCTTTGATGGTGATTTTGACCTGCAAATGTTTGAACACTGGGCGTTTTATAACGAAACTGAGCATCAAATTGAAATGCATTTACGCAGTTTGCGATCGCAAACTGTTCAATTACGCGCTCTAGATTTGACAGTTGAATTTACTCCAGGCGAGACAATTCATACCGAAATTTCCCGTAAGTTCAACCTCGTTTCATTGCAGCAACAACTACAAACACGGGGTTTAGTACCTCTTCATACCTGGAGTGATCCACAACAGTGGTTTGGTTTAATACTTTGTCAACTACAACGATGATTTGGTAATTGGTAAAAGGGGAAATGGGATTGCACACAAAAGGAAAAAGGTAGGGTGATCAAAGGGTGGACGCGCTTCTTTTGAATGAAACTATGAAGCTACAAACCAGAGCGCGACTATTCCATACCTATCACCCTTGCTCCTTATTTCTTATTCCTTTTCCCCTTCCCCTTTTCCCTTTTCCCTTCTTTATTTACCAATTACCCATAACTAGTTTCCAACTTCATCAGAATCTGGGGTTTAAGCTTTTCATACTCCTGCTTGAGCAGATTTTTAGCAAATTGGGGGTCAGCAGATGTAAATATAGTTCGGCTGAGCATAACCCATTCTTGTAGTAGTTGTCGTTGGGTAGGAGCAATGTTAAGCAACAAAGACGTACTGGCAGTATGGGGGGATTCGCGCCCAAACAATAACACTCGGTAGTAACCTTTTTCTGCCATCAGTTGTGTAATTTCTTGACCCTTGTTAGTTTTTAAATCCAGATAATATGGCAACCACTTAGCACCATAAGTTTGGTGGTAAAGGACAGTTAGCCATAGCATCATTGGGTAGGGAGTGGTAATAAATAGGAATTGGTTATAGGTTCTGCTTTGTAGACGCTGAAAAATTACCGCTTGCGGTAACATCACCCATAAAGCTGCTATCTTCTGCTCGTTAATTTGGATGGGATAGGGAAAGACAATATCAGCAATCGGTTTATTTTTGGGCCAAGAAATTAGCCGACAAATTGCATCTGTTGAGATTGATGGCTTAGTCGAGTTATCATCAGTCTGTGCGATCGCCTTGTTTGATGCCGAATTGAAATTCTGATTGGCTAATGGTCGAGTAGCAATTCGCTGCTCTAGAGCGATTAAAATTTGTATGATTTCACCAATACTTTGAGGGCGATCGCTTGGTGACTTTGCCAGACAACTCATCACCAAATCCTTGACTTGGGGCAAAACAGTGAACTTAGTTTCCACCGCCTCAAAAGAACGTGGCGATTGAAAGTGATGCGCTTTGTACCAACCCCCAAAAGATTGAGTATTTGCTTGAACGGGTATAATTCCTGTAATCATCTCAAACAGCATTACACCCAAGCTATAAATATCAGAGCGATTATCGAGTTCGCTACCCTCCATTTGTTCTGGAGAAGAATAAGCAAAAGTCCCCATGTAATATTTGGTTTGATTACTATCAGCCTGGAGTAACTTAGCGATCCCAAAGTCCAAAATTTTTGCCAACTCACCCAAACTTGGATCTTGAATAAGCAAGACATTGCTTGGTTTAATATCCCGATGGACAATTGAGTAGTTTTTGCCGTCAATAGGAATGCCTTGGTGAGCGCATTGTAGACCAAGGCAGATTTGACGCGCTAAACTCAAAAATCTAGCGTTGGAAAGAGTACGACGGCGAATGACATCGGTGAAGCTATTTCCTTGTAAGTATTCCATCACATAGAAAGGAGAGCCTTTTTCGTTCACTCCGTAATCCATTACGCGGACGATGTGAATACTTTTTTGACCCAATAGGGCGCAGGTTTTCGCTTCTTGTTCAAAGCGTTCCTGTAACTGATTTTTTTGATTGTGAGTAGAAAGGCTTAATAACTTAACCGCAACGGGTACGCCTCCCAACAAAAGATCTTTGGCAAGATAAACTTGCCCCATTGCTCCTGCTCCAATTAATTCTTTGAGCTGATAGCGCTTGGCAAGTATATCGTCTATGTTTTGATCTTTCATGGAGAATCAGGCTATATAGCTAGCTAGGGCGCGTTTGTATTATCTACCTTTACCCATATTCTTCCCCTAGATAGGCATTTAGTGATCTAAGAGTGGGAAAAAAGTGAGGCATTAGGGGCTAGGGGCTAGGAGAGCTGGGGGAGCAAGAGGGGATGGGGAGGCTGAGGAGGCAATATTTCAATTTATTTCTGTAGATAGATGTATTTCTCCGAGTAGCACTGGTTGTTTTGCGCCAGTAACTGAAGGAAGATTGCCAGGAATTCTTATTTGTCGCCAGTAGGCAAGGATAGCAAAGGCGATCGCTTCTTTAAAATCTGCACTCAATCCTACTTCATCTGTAGTCAAGACTGGCACTTGTTCGAGCAATATCTGTAATCGATGTTTTAAGTACAGATTTCTACTCCCACCGCCACACAATAGCACTTGTTGGGGTAGCTGAGGTAAAAAAGTGCGGTAACTATGAACAATCGAAGCAGCTGTTAATTCTGTCAAAGTCGCCAACAAGTCGGCTGGACTAAGCTCGTATGCTGTTGCGTCTATTAAACACTGCTGTAGGTATTCCGAACCAAATAATTCCCTACCTGTAGATTTGGGTGGTGGTTGTTGAAAGAAATCGCCGCCCAGCCATTTTTCTACCAATGGATAACAAGGAGTACCACTTGCTGCCCAATTACCATCTTCATCGTAGGTTTTAGCGCCATCGGTTAAATGCTGCACTGCCAGATCTAGTAGTGTATTACCAGGTCCAGTATCCCAACCTCTGATTTTTTCTTCCCAATTGATTTGATTACGAGCAGGTAGATACGTTAAATTACCAATTCCACCGATATTTTGAATACAACGAGACTTTTGGGGATGACCGAGTAGATAGGCATCTACTTTAGGCACTAGGGGCGCTCCTTGACCTCCTAGAGCGATATCCGCAGCCCGAAAATTACTTACAGTTGTAATTTCAGTTAGCTGAGCGATCGCCGCTCCTCTTCCCAACTGTAGACTATACCCAATTTTGGATAAGGGATAAGGGATAAGGGATTTTGAATTCTCTTCATCTCCCCCAGCTCCCCCAGCTCTTACAAAGGGTGGGCGATGATAAACCGTCTGCCCATGAGAGCCAATTAACTCGGCAGTGGGATGACTTTTTTGAATATTTTGGGCAGCTTGAGCAAAACAAAAGGCGATCGCGTCATCTAATTGGGCTAATTGGGCGAGTGTTAGAGCTGCACCCCCACAACAGGCTAAGATTTGCGATCGCAAGTCTGCCGGATAGGGATAAGTAGCCCCAGCCAACAGATCAACTTTTAAATCTTCATTCCCACTAATGTTAACTAAGGCAGCATCAATGCCATCCACTGAAGTGCCGCTCATCAAACCTATTACAACAACCATTCGATTTTAGATTTTAGATTTTAGATTTTAGATTAATCTAAAACGCAAAGGCGCAAAGGCTCTCTTGTATCTTTTGCGTCTTTGCACGGACACTTTGCCTCCTGTCGGGAAACCCGCCCACCTGGGTGTCCTTGGCTTTGCGTGAAACAAATTTAAAATCAGTTTGGTACTTCTTCAGTTGCTAGACGATTAGATGAGTCTTTCCCAGTTGCAATGATGTGTAAATCGACGTGTCTGAGCAATCGCACTAACTTTTGAGTCAAAGAGCCTTCAAATAGTATTTTCCAGCGTGATCGCTGGCTTTCACCGATCACAATTTGGGTAATACGATATTCGCAAGCCACATCGGCGATCGCTTTACCTATCTCATTACTTTTAACACGAATGAATGTACCGCCAAATTCCTTACACAGCTTCTCACAAGTTTCAATATGTAAACTTTCCTCTCTAGTGAGAAATCGGTCAGGATTTTTCACAAACAATACATATAGCGGGGCATTCATGTAACCTGCAATCCTAGCTCCCCGACGCAACAACTGTACTGAGTTGGGATAAGTGGAAACACATACTAAAACCCGCTCGTGAATATTACAAATTTCTCCATCTAGCGTCTTGGTGTTAGCACGTTCATTTAATGCGATCGCATCTTCCTCAACATTATCTGCTACTTCCCTTAGCGCCAATTCTCGCAAGGCGATTAAATTGCGGCGTTGGAAAAAGTTTTGCAGACATTGATCGATTTTAGTGGGAGCGTAGATTTTGCCTTCTTTTAATCGTTCTTGCAGTGTTTCTGGAGTGACATCAATCACCACGACTTCCAAAGCTTCTTCTAGCAAGCGATCGGGAATGCGTTCTCGCACGACTATACCCGTAATCCGCGCCACCAAATCATTTAGGCTTTCCAGATGCTGAATATTGACAGTCGAGTAAACATCAATTCCCGTTGCCAAAATTACTTCTACATCCTGATAGCGCTTTTCTCGCTCAGAACCTGGAACATTAGTATGTGCCAGTTCATCCACTAACACTAACTGAGGCGATCGCTCTATAATAGCGTCGGTATCCATCTCGGTTAACGTTAGTCCACCACGCGGAATTTCCTTGCGAGGTACTGTCTCTAACCCACCTGCTTTTTCTGCTGTTTCCTTGCGTCCGTGAGTTTCCAACAGCCCGATTACGACATCAATACCTTCCCGTTTGAGCGCATGGGCTTCCTCCAACATTCGGTAGGTTTTTCCCACCCCAGGAGCCATACCGATAAATATCTTGTGTTTACCGCGTCGGGCTGGACGAATAGTGGAATTACCATTAGGCATTGACACGCTTGTTCTTTGGTTGTTTTCTCCAAGTATTTCACCCTTATTAATCATGGGTGCATCCTACTTAACAAAACTACATTTTTTCTCTATTATTTTATTACTTTTGTAAAGCTGTTAGCCAAGCGCAGTTACCAGTTAACAGTTACCAGTTACCAGTTACCAACTACCAACTACCAACTACCAGTTACAGCTAAAAGCTAATTGCTAAAAGCGCGCCAGCTAATAACTAATAGCTAATCGTTTTCTTATTGTTTGGCTGTTTGCAAAACATCAAGCTCCCGATTCAAATTCAACACATTCACCGCTGGTTCCCCAAAAATTCCCAAAAATCTGCCTTGCGTATGCTTATTAATCAAAGGAATTATTTTATCAGTAGATAAGTTTCGCGCCTTAGCAACTCTATCTAGCTGAGCTTGGGCTGCTTCTAGTGTAATATGAGGGTCTAAACCAGAACCAGACGTATAAACCAGATCGGCGATGGGTTGGATACCGACCTTTTGTAATTGTCCGGCTTGCGCTTCAATACGTTTAAGCAAATCTGGATTACTCGGAGCAAGATTACTAGCACCAGAAACACCAGTTTTTCCTGCCTTCTCTCCTTGAGAATAATCAACAGTACTAGAACGACTTTGAAAATATCTATCAGAAGTAAAAACTTGACCAATCAAAGCCGAACCCACGAGTTGTCCATTGAGATTTTGCACCAGACTACCATTAGCCCCAGCTTGCAGGAACGGCAACTGACCCACCAACAGAATTAACAAAGGATAAATCACCGCCGTCAACACCCACAGCACCAGAGATAGACGAATCGCCCTAGAAACTTCTCGAAGAACTGACATTAGAATCGCTCCGGCTGAAAAACGACGACAAACAAATAAACCACCAATCCTAGAGTTACCAAACCGAGTAAAGCGATCGCATAAGCAGATTTCCGCTCCAAAGTACCATCAGCCGCTGCATAAACAACTGGGGCAAGCAATAAGTTGAAGCACAAAACAACAAAAATTGCAAGCGGTATTCTCTGCCTACGCCATTCAATAATTGGTAATTGGGAGTGAGTAGTGAGTAGTGAGTAGTAAGTAGTTATTCTTCCCCTGCTCCTGTGCACCATAACCCCCTTGCTCTCCTGCTTTGTTGTGTGCCTCATCTTCCTCCTCCTTTCTTACCTTTGCGTTTCCCTGGGGTTTAAACCCCAGGCTTGCGTACGAGCGCGGTTCGTTTCTCAAGCCAAACCCACCGCCGTCACCAAAACATCAATCAACTTAATTGCAATAAACGGCGCAATCACCCCACCCAACCCATAAATCAAAATATTCTGCTGCAACAACTGATTAGCCGTCAGAGGTCTAAACTTCACCCCCCTCAACGCCAAAGGAATCAAAGCCGGAATAATCAAAGCATTGTAAATCAGCGCCGCCAGTACAGCAGAATTCGTACTAGTCAAACCCATAATATTCAAACTTTGCAGCCTAGCCCCAGCAAAAATCACCGGAATAATTGCAAAATACTTAGCAATATCATTTGCAATTGAAAAAGTAGTCAGCGCCCCTCTGGTAATCAACAACTGCTTACCAATAGACACAATATCAATTAATTTTGTGGGGTCAGAGTCCAAATCCACCATATTAGCTGCTTCTTTCGCCGCCTGAGTGCCAGTATTCATCGCTACTCCGACATTTGCCTGTGCCAAAGCTGGGGCATCATTCGTACCATCCCCCGTCATCGCCACTAGCTTACCTTGTGCTTGTTCCTGTTGAATTACTTCGATTTTGTCTTCTGGCGTAGCCTCGGCGATAAAGTCATCTACCCCAGCTTCCCCAGCAATTACCGAAGCAGTAATCCGGTTATCCCCAGTTAACATGACTGTCCGCACTCCCATGCGTCGCAGCTGGTCAAAACGTTCTCGGATACCAGGTTTCACAATGTCTTTGAGGTAAATCACGCCGTAAATCTCGCTATTTCGGGCGACAGCTAGGGGTGTACCTCCTAGTTCAGAAACTCGTTGATATGCAGCATCGAGTTGGGGCGAGTCTTGTCCATTACGCGAACGCACAAATCCCTTAATCGCACCCACCGCCCCCTTACGCACCTCAGTCCCATCGGGCAAATTCGTCCCACTCATACGCGTTTTCGCGGAAAATTCAATCCCTTCAGCGCGGCTGCGGTCAAAATCCACTGTCTGACCCAGTTTTTCAGCCAAGCGAACAATTGACTTACCTTCTGGTGTCTCATCAAATATACTTGCTGCCAAAGCCACTGAGGCAATTTCATCCATCGAGTGACCGTTGACAGGAATAAACTCTTCTGCTAAACGATTGCCCAGTGTAATCGTGCCTGTTTTATCCAATACCAGGGTATTCACATCACCACAAGCCTCTACCGCCCGTCCAGAGGTAGCGATTACGTTAAACTGAGCGACACGATCCATACCAGCAATGCCGATCGCGCTGAGCAAACCCCCGATTGTAGTGGGAATCAATGCTACCAACAGGGCAATTAAAACAGCTACACTAACGGGACTATTAACAAAGTTGGCTAAGGAGGGAAGCGTCGCTACCACGAACAGAAACACCAGCGTCAAAACCGCCAGTAATACCGTCAGAGCAATTTCATTTGGTGTTTTACTGCGTTCTGCACCTTCTACTAGGGCAATCATCCGGTCAATAAATCCTTTACCTGGATCGGATGTGATGCGGATAGTAAGTTCATCCGAGAGAATCCTGGTTCCGCCAGTCACCGAACTTGCAACATCTGATCCTGGTTCTTTTAATACTGGGGCTGATTCACCTGTAATTGCAGATTCATCGACCGAAGCGACACCAGCAATAACTTCCCCATCCGCAGGGATGATATCTCCAGCAATTACTTTTACCACGTCGCCCCGATGCAGTTGGGTGGAAGATATTTCTTGAATTGAGCCATCAGGGAGAAGTTTACGAGCGATCGTATCAGACTTGGTTGAACGCAGGGCATCAGCTTGCGCTTTTCCTCGTCCTTCTGCTACAGCTTCAGCAAAGTTGGCAAACACGACGGTGAAAAACAATATCAACGTAATCAAACCGTTGAATAATTGCGGGTTCTTACCTTGGGTTGGACCAAACAAGTTTGGATCGATTGTCACCAAGGCGGTAACGATTGTCCCGACATATACTATGAACATGACGGGGTTTTTGAGCATTACTCGCGGGTTAAGTTTGGCAAAGGCATCTTTGATTGCTCTTTGATAAAGTCCTTGAGTGCTTGCTTTGGGGGTATGTTTGCGGGAACCGCGAGGACCGCTTGGTGTTGGGCGAGTGGAAGGATTTGCAGAATCCATATAAATGAGGGGCTAGGGGCTAGAGGCTAGGGGCTAGGATAAAGGGTGAAGAGGTGTTGCGGTAAAGGGAAAAGGAAAAGGTTGAAGGATGTTCCCTTAGTTGCCGTCGGCGCGCAGTTGTTGGCTAAAGGCAAAAAGATTAAATTTCATACTTCATACTTCACACTTTATACTTCCAACGAAATACTTTATACTTCATACTTATCTAGCCCCCAGCCCCTATTTGAAAGGCTTCGGCGATTGGTCCTAGTGCTAGGACGGGGAAGAAGGTTAGTACTCCTAAGATGAGAATTACTCCGGCTGTGACAGATGTAAATAGCAGTGTGTCTGTTCTGAGAGTTCCTACGGTTTCGGGTACTGGTTGTTTGCGTGCCATGCCATCTGCTAATAGTAGTAGGGCAACTATTGGTAGATAGCGTCCTGCTAAAAGTGGGACAAGACAGCTCAGATTCCACCACAAGGCTGTTGGTGCGGGTTGAACGTTGCCTAAGCCAGCTAAACCAGACCCATTATTGGCGGCAGCTGAGGTATACTCGTAGACTACTTGGGAAATACCGTGAAAACCAGGATTGCTAATTCCCGCTAGGAAGTTGGGAAAACCTAACGCGATCGCGCTGGGAATCAAAATTACAATTGGATGGACGAGCAGGATAACGCTAGCTAAAACAATTTCCCGCTTCTCGATTTTGCGCCCCAAAAACTCTGGGGTACGTCCCACCATCAAACCAGTTAGAAATACGCTCAAAATCAGATAAATAAATAAGTAAGCTGTCCCAGTTCCCTGACCGCCCCAAACCATCTGCACGAACATATTGAATAGAGCCGAAAAAAGTCCTGGTGGCATCAGGGAATCATGCATTCCGTTGACTGCACCGCACATTGTCCCCGTAGTTAAAACTGCCCATAGTGCTGTTTGAGCCCAACCAAATCGAACTTCTTTACCTTCTAAATTGGGTTGGTCGCCAATTAAATTGTTAACTTGCGGGTTGCCTTGATATTCACCGGAGGCAGTTATAACCACTAGCACCACAAAGATGATAAATACCATCCAAAATAATAACCATCCCTGTTTTTTGTTTCTAGCAAAGATGCTATAGGTAAAAATTAGGGCGGCTGGGATAGCAACCATTCCAATAGTTTCTAGCAAATTAGTAAAAGCATTGGGATTTTCAAATGGGTGAGCGGAGTTGACGCCAAAAAAGCCGCCGCCATTTTCTCCTAGTTGTTTGATACTTTCAAAATGAGCAACTGGGCCTCTGGCTATAACTTGAGTTGCTCCTTCTAATGTTGTGGCTGTGGCTGGACCTGCTAAGGTTTCTGGTACACCTGCAATCAGCAACAACAAAGCACCTACTATTGAAAATGGTAGTAAAATTCTGGTAATTGAGCGAACTAAGTCAACATAAAAGTGGCCTATTGGTCTACCCGTTAAACCTCGAATAAAAGCAATTCCTACTGCTAAACCAGTTGCTGCTGAGGTAAACATATGATAACCAAGAGCTAGCATTTGACTGCCATAACTTAGGGTTGTCTCACCTGAATAATGCTGCTGGTCAGTATTAGTAATGAATGAAATAGTAGTGTGCAGCGCTGTATCCCAAGTAGGCGCACCTAATTTTGTTGGATTCAAGGGTAGCCATTGCTGATTCATAATAATGAAAAAGACTAAAATACCCATGAAAAGGTTGCTGTATAGTATAGCCCCGATATACTGCCAACCTGTCATGTTATCTTTGGCACGGACACCACCCAAAGCATAGATAATTCGCTCGATAGAGTTGATTATCGGGTCAAGTAGCGTCTTTTCTCCCAAGAAAACACGCGCTATGTATCTTCCAAAAAAAGGAGCGATCGCTACTAAAATAACCAATGTTAATGCAATCTGAAAAAATTCTTGCCACATACATCATTAGCTTTTGCAAAGTATTACGCTTCAAGTTTTAGCCCTACGCCGATACACTTGATTCTACCTGGTAGTTTTAATGAGTTTAACTGCTTTGCCATCCGGCATTCTAGAATACTATACCTATTTGAATGCTGAGGAGCAACATAGCTCAAAATACTTGCTCCTGATTAAATATTCTAATTTTTTCCCCAGTTTTGCAACCCGTAAAAGTTATAAATTTGTATTGAATGTTGAGATTTGATTATATAACTTACCATATAAACAAAAAACATCACGCTTAAACAAATGACAGCAAGATATATATATGAAGATATATTTTTGTTCTAAACGCTAATTGAATGTTTATTTTTCTGAAAAGTGAAGATAGGCTAATAGTAATCTTTTGTCTTACATCAAAAGACTAGACTTCTGGCATGAAGTCTTTTATACGTACCACAAGAAGGGTTAATTATACCATAAATATTTATTTTTGCACAAATATCTTAATTAAACCCTTGCTACCAATATACTCGTGCAAGAGGTCTAGTGATTTTGTAGCAAGTCCAGATAATATATCTAGATGTGGCTTACCGTCTTGAAGCGCCAGAATATTTCAGTAACTAAAAATTTGGCTGGGCGATCGCTATGGCTAATCATTAGCCTGTTTACCTTCGTCGTGGTGCTGGAGTTTTTCACTCCTGTAAATTGCGTATTTGGTTATCTCTACACTGGACCAATTTTACTAGCAACATCCCGTCAAGGTCGAGCAGCAACATTTTATACCACTTTAGTAGCAGTGGTATTAACGATTGTAAACTTATGGATACCAGGGGGTGAGGCGATTTCACCCTCAACCGTAGCTAATAGATTGATTGCAGCGATGGCGTTGATCGTAACAGGAATTTTAAGCGATCGCAATTCTGGCTATGAACAGGCGATCGCCCAACAGCAAGCAAAATTGCAAGCGCAAGACAAGATCGCTCTTGTGAGAGAAGATTTCGCCTCTACATTAACCCACGATCTCAAAACACCCCTACTAGGTGCAATTGAGACACTCAAGGCTTTCGAGCAAGAAAAATTTGGTGCAATTACACCAACCCATCATAAAGTATTGGCAACAATGATCCGCTCTCATCAATCTACCCTGCAACTGGTAGAAACTCTGTTGGATGTCTACCGCAATGATATAGAAGGATTAAAATTACACTTAGAACCAGTTAATTTAGTTGGTATTGCCAACGAAGCGATCGCGTTGCTGACAGATTTAGCCTCATCTCGTTCGGTATATATTAGTTTAGGTTTTGGCGAATCTGACTTTCGTCGTGCTTTATGGGTAAGCGGTGATGCGCTACAACTCCAGCGTGTTTTTATTAACTTACTAACCAATGGCATTAATCATTCTCTACGCGGTGGTAGAGTTGAAGTCGTGTTTGAGTCCAATGGCAAATATCATCTGGTGAAGGTGTTGGACAATGGGTTAGGAATTACAGCCGAACAATTACCGCACTTATTTGAGCGATTTTACCAAGGACACGATCGCTCGGCTAAAGGTTCTGGTTTAGGTTTATATTTAACTCGTCAAATTATCGCAGCGCATGGCGGTACAATTTGGGCAGAGAATCGTTCGCCACAGGGCGCACTATTCGGATTTCGATTACCAGTCAAGCCGTTTCAATTGTTTTCGTCTGCTTAAAATGTCCCCTGTTTCCTTGCGACTTTTACTTGTTGAAGATGATGAACTTTTTCGCCTTGGTTTGCACGTAAAATTGCAACAACAGCCAGATTTAGAAATTGTCGCTGAGGCTGAGGATGGTGAGGAAGCAGTAGAAATAGTAAAGCGCTATCGGTTGGATGTTGTGATTTTAGATATAGGGCTACCTGGAATTGGTGGAATTGAGGCTTGTCGTCAGATCAAGCAGCAAAATCCCAAATTACCAGTTTTAGTGTTAACTTCCCATTCCCAAAAGTCTTTAATTACCAAATTAATTGAAGTGGGAGCAAGTGGCTACTGCTTGAAAGGTATTCCCGCAGAAACTTTGATATTAGCAATTCGCTCAGTTGCGGCTGGTGCTTCCTGGTGGGATCAAACTGCAACTACCCAGATTCGCGCTACGTTTGAGAATTCCGTTGCTAGTGATACAGCAGTCGATGAGTCAAATTTACCACTGACACGGCGCGAACAAGAAATTCTTGCTTTAATCGCAGCAGGTAAGTCAAATCAAGAGATTGCAGAAATTTTGTACATTACCCCAGGTACAGTTAGGGTACACGTTCATACAATTATACAAAAGCTAGGGGTACGCGATCGCACTCAAGCTGCCCTTTTGGCGATTCAAAAAAAGTGGGTAGCGGCGGAATTGTTATCTAATCGGGATGATTAAATTTATCTTGCCCTCATTGGTTTACTTCTATCGTTGGCATCCACGTTACTAATGCTCTCAAACTCTGCCCCCCTACGATCTCCCATCCATCGCTCATGAAAACTGGCAGCGATCGCCTATATACAGCATCTTGTTATCTACCATAGCAAAATATACAGCTGGGCATTTATGATCACGGCAATGCAAATGGATTTATCGCCTAGTGTGCTTGTTGCCAGCGATCTATTTGCCATTTATCATAAAAGTGATTGACGTATTGATGCTCGGACAACTAGTTGACGGTTTTATAAAGATATGGCAGGCAGGAAAAAGCTCGATCGCAAACAAATGCAAGCTCGCGTGGCAGAAGAAACACCTAACAAATTACACGAAATAGCTGCTGCTCTGGGGTATCTTTATGGCTCTGGCGCTTCTATCGGTACTTTCCTTGACGCAATAGCTGATAGAAAGCTCGTAGTAATTCCAGAGGAAGTTTGGAAGAAATTAGTTAATAAATCTTCTAAAAGTGGTTGATATTTGCTATCACCTGCGGTAAAATATAGACATCAAAAAGCACTTGGTTTCGTGCCTGAGAAACATCAAACCAAGTGCTGTGTCGCTTATAGGATTGACACACATCAATTCTACCCAACACTCAACCTCGATTGCAACTAACTGGGCTAATTGCAAGGAAGATATTGCTAACCGGATACACGAGCGTAACCGCCGCCGCATTAAGGATGCTTTAGCAGATGGATGTGATTACCTGCGCCTGTCGAAGATCTTGCGCGGTGACACCTTTAAGAAAGAGTTAGAATCGATTGGCAAGAGTGCAGCCGAAGCAATGAAATACGCCAAGCTGTATCAGGTATTTGCTGGTTTTTCAATTGAATCTCTCGCAAGAGTTTCCCTCCCTACCTTGTTCGCTCTGTGTCAGAAACGATATCAACAGCTGGTGGTAAAGCTGCGATCGCTTCCTCCTCAAACCGAAGTGCAAATACAACAGCTGATGGCACAAAAGCGGGAACAGCAAAAAGCCGACAAGCCAAAGCGCGAGCGTAGCGGATTGATAAATCTTCCTTCCGGTGGTCGCGCTTTTCAATTTCCCCTGCTGCACGACGACGAAGTGATTGCAAAGGTGTTGCGCTTGTTGGAGTACAGGGAAGATCTCACCCCAGTTCAATTATTAGGGGAAGCGATCGCGTTGTTATTCGAGCAAGAAGATCGGGTGCAGCGTCGTAAGCAACACCTGTATAAAGACTACCATCAGGGCGCTCAGCGCCTAAAAGACTGGCAGCATAACGCTAGGGTGTTGCAACGAGCAAAAGACGAAGGGATGATAACGTGAATACAAAACAGTTTTATAAGAATGCCTAATCACGTACAGGCGATTCGAGAATTTAAGCTTTTAATGGGTACTAGCTTCCAATGAGTTTATACGAGCAAGACTTTGACCAATGGACGCAACAAACCGCTTACTTTCTCAAGCACGCCAAAGAAGGAGGAACTCGACTCGGATGCGTTGATTGAGGAGATAGAAACATTGGAAAGAAGTGAGAAAAGATGCGTAAGCGCCCAAGTGAAGCGTAGTTATCGCGCACAGAACCGTTAACTTAGGACGATCCTTTCCAACACCAGGAACAATGAAGGGGCATTTCCACCCCTAGACGAGCCATTTTTGTAAGAACTCTTTTGTAACTGTTCATAAAAATATTCAATTGATTTCACCTACCTGATCCAAGTGCAGCTAAGCTTACTCTCGTGATTCACGTAAACAACACTGCTGCAAAAGAGGTATTGACAAATGGCATATGTAATTGCAAGTGCCAATATGAAAGGAGGCGTTGGCAAAACAACCCTCAGTGTTAACCTAGCTACTTGTTTAGCCAAAGAGCATGGTAAACGAGTTCTCATTTTTGATTTGGATACTCAAATCAGTGCCACTCTTAGCTTGATGGCTCCTACTGAATTTGCTAACTATAGAAAAAGGAAACGGACTTTAAAGCATTTAATCAACCAAGTTATTCAACCAAATCCTCATTCCAAGATTACTATTCACGATGCAATTTATCCCTCGGTATGTAAAATAAACAATTTGGATTTATTGCCAGGAGATATTGAGCTTTATGATGAATTTGTTGTAGCCCAAATGCTTCATGAAAAAGCCTTTGAAGTAGATAGGTTAGACTTTGAAGTTGTGTGGAATCGGTTTGAAAGAACCTTAATCAGGCAAATCTTACAGCCGATTATGCACAACTATGATTGCATTATTTTGGATTGCGCCCCTGGGTATAATCTCATGACTCGTAGCGCTCTGGCAGCCAGCGATTTTTATATCCTGCCTGCCAAGCCTGAACCATTATCAATTGTGGGAATTCAGCTATTAGAAAGACGCATTGCTGACTTGAAAAAAAGCCATGAAGCTGAGGAAAAAATCGGTATTCAATTAATAGGAATTGTCTTTACTATGGCTGGCAACTTGTTTACAGGTAGATACCAGCGGCAAGTTATGCAGCGAATTAATCAAGATTTTGTTGCTGACAAAATTTTTAAAACTCAAATACCAATGGATGTGAACGTAGCAAAAGCAGTTGATGGTTTTATGCCTGTTGTTTTGAGTAATCCTCAGTCAGCTGGGGCGAAATCATTCTCACAGTTAACTCTTGAGTTTTTACAAAAGTTGAATACTGCTGCTGAAAATAAACCCCAACAAGCTAACCAAAACTTTGCCACAATCAGTTAGTCAACTCTCTTCTTAGGGGAATTAAGAAGGTAAGCTAATCCTCATTCCCTTTGCGAATGTGTAGGGTGTTCGCGGCGAAGCCTAATACCATTTGTCCATATTGCACTTTTTACAATCCCCCAACCCCCGAAATTCGGAGGCTAGGGGGATCGCTTTTTGTGGCATCATCTAGGAAAATTGGTATAACGCACCTGGTGGTTCGTTTTCGGTGCATTAGTGTTTGGAAAATCTTGATTTTAAGTCGGATGTAACAAGGATTACTTTATATTAGTGCCGTGAATGTGATGATTTAGTAGTGTTTGAAGGCGATCGCCATCGAGAATTGCTATCCCATCGGGATCATTGTTGAAGTAAACGTATACATCAATACCCAGACCCAAAAACGAAGAGATATGAGTTGCCCAGGTAGACAATTCTGATTCACTATAGCCAGTCCCAAACTGACGAGTGTGCATACGAATGTAAGTCCAAGGAGCAGTTAGACGAATATCCAACGGCACATCTGGGCGTGGGGTCAAGCACAAGGCTACGCCTGCACGTTATAGTAGGTTGTATACTTGAGCAATTAGCCAACTGGGGTGAAGCTAGCGACTACCTTTGACCGCGAAAACAAAACCGAATGGGGTTTGCGATCGGCAATTTTCAAATACAGCCCTCTGGGGCAGACGGTAGAAGGAAAAGTTGACTTCTAGGGTGGTAAAATGCTGGGCATAAAAGGGCAATTGCTGGTTATGAGGCAGTTGTGCTGGATAGAAAAGATTCATCCAGTGCTTGTAAACCCATCCACTTGTACCAAACCACAACTGGGGAGATAAGCTGTTATGCATTCCCCTGGGATATCTAGCTAAAGGGGTGGCTAAATTAGTCTGTCCTTGAATGCCCCAGCTGCAAACGCTCCTAATGCTACAACTCCAAGGGCGATCGCTCCCCACTTGGCACTCGGATGAGTCTCCAACCAAGTAGAAACGCTTGGCTGTGTTTTTTGGCTAAAATCTCCCTCAACTTTGTCAAAGCCTGCGATCGGTGCAAATAAGTTATCTGGGGCATCTTCCGGCTTCGGCTGACTAGTTTTCTGCCCGTTAAAGCCCGTAAACAACATAAAAGCATCCATCAGCGCAGGTGAAAGCCGCTGAGTGAAATACATGAATTGTCCTGCTTCACCAACTACGATGTCACGCAGAGGATGTTCAGCAACGTAGAGAATTGCTTCTGCTACAGCTCGTGGCGAATAGATAGGCGGAAGTCCCTGCGGTTTCACACCCAATTTGGTGCGAGATTTATTAAACAGAGGTGTGTTAATCGAGGCTGGCATCACATTGGTGACGCTAATGGGCAATTTCTCATGCATCAACTCAACCCGTAAGGCTTCCAGAAAGCCATCAATTCCATGCTTACCTGCTGCGTAGGCACTGTGATATGGAAGACTTCGCTTAGCCTCGACCGAGGAGACATGAATCAGCGCTCCCCGTCCTTCTCGTTTGAGATGAGGTAAAGCTGCCATTGCCCCATGTACTTGTCCGATCAAATTTACATCGACGACGCGCTTAAACTCCTCTGGCGTTGTCTGCTCAAACGTAGCGTAGAGGTTGACAGCGGCACAGTGTACCCAAGTATCGAGCCGTCCATATATCTCGATTGCCTTGTCTGCGATCGCTCTGACCTGCTCAAACTCTGACACATCGGCGGTTATAGCGGTTGCCTCACCTCCAAAGCCTTTGATCTCATCTTCTAAGGATTTTAGCCCAGGCTCACTGCGAGCAGAAACTACTACCTTTGTTCCCCGCTTGGCAAAATCAAGAGCAGTTTCTCGTCCGATGCCACTGGAAGCTCCTACGACTGCAACAACTTGCTGGTTTATTGGCTTGAGTCGCATTTCTACTACTCCTTAGAAATGTGCAAAAACTAAATCATTCGTCACTGGTTCCACTAACTGTATAGATATGATTTCTCGTTACCAAGCTCAGCCTGGTAACGAGAGGAAATTTTTCAGTTTTTCTCTAACAAGAGCTTGCTAGTTTTTAATATCTACTGCCAGTACGAGTTGTCTCATTTGGGTCTCGGTAAAGCTGGGGTTCTTCGCGCTTACGTAGACCTGCTAGACCCGCTAGACCAAGCAAGCCTAGCCAGCCCCAATTAAAACCGCGATCGCGTTCTGTATTATTAGTTCCTTGAGAAGTATTGGTCGTGGTGTCTGTACCTGTTGTTCCAGTGCCTGTTGTTCCAGTGCCTGTTGTTCCAGTGCCTGTTGTTCCAGTACCTGTTGTTCCAGTGCTTGTGGTGTCTGTACCTGTTGTTCCAGTGCCTGTTGTTCCAGTACCTGTGGTATCTGTACCTGTTGTTCCAGTGCCTGTCGTGCCTGTACCTGTACCTGTTCCAATGCCACCAGTGCCTGTTGTGCCTGTACCTGTTCCAATGCCACCAGTGCCTGTGCCTGTTGTGCCTGTTGTGCCTGTACCCGTTCCAATGCCACCAGTGCCTGTGCCTGTTGTGCCTGTACCTGTTGTGCCTGTACCTGTTCCAATGCCACCAGTGCCTGTGCCTGTTGTGCCTG
>CAXTYC010000014.1:54463-122431 GCA_964248365.1 uncultured Chroococcidiopsis sp.
CCTGTTGTGCCTGTACCTGTTCCAATGCCACCAGTGCCTGTGCCTGTTGTGCCTGTTGTGCCTGTAGCGCCGCCTCCCCCTGTGCCACCCGAAGAACCGCTTGTTTGAGCAGAAACTGACGTAGTTAAGGTCATAGTAGCTAAACTTAATGCAAAGCTACTAGCCCAAACAATTTTGGATAACTTAGAATTCTTCATACTTTTTGGTTCCTTTTATGTTTTAAACTCGTGATACTTCTTGAAGATTAAAAACTATACTGTTAATTTATGGAAATAGTAATTAGATAAATTTACAGTTTGTGGTTGTCAACTTTTACCCATTACCAACTTAAAAATCTAAATTGAGCTTCTTGCGCTTCTCCTCGCTGTTCACATATTGAGTTAACTAGGTTCGTCAGTTGGGACACGCAAAGCGAAAAGCCCTTACAGAAAACGTGTATTCCCTACATTTTTAAATCGCTTCTAGTAGAATAACTCCTACTTTCTTCATCAACTTCTACCAAAAGAATAGACCCACTTCTACCCAAGGAATAAATTTGGTAGGAAGTGAGTCTGTGAACAAGAATACAATTTCTATCAATAGAGTGATTCTTGGTGGGAAAAAAAAATTAGGAGGACAGACAAGCAAAAGGGAGTGGGGGGCATCGAACACTCATCAATTATCAATTATCAATGAACAATGCACAATTGATAATTGATAATTGATAATTGAATTAAAATTGTCCTGCCAGAGCTGGTATGCATCTTTCGCACAACAACGGATGTTCTGCTGATTCGCCAACGTGTACAGAGTAATTCCAGCAGCGATCGCACTTCTTCCCATCTGCTGCAACCACACCGATTCCCAAAGCATCTGTAGTAACGCTATATTTTACTCCTGCCAAATCTGGAGAATCCAACAGTTCTACTTGGGAGGTGATAAACAAGTATCTCAGTTCATCCACTTTGTTGTTAGAGGGGTTTGGGGCTTGGAACGGTCGGCTAGTATTAGTGATGTTTGTGGGATTAAGTGCTTGCAACTGCTGACGTAACTTGGGATCGCTGACGTAGAGCAAAACTTTGGCTTCTAAGGAAGAACCAATCATTTTCTCAGATCGTGCTTTCTCCAGCACTTTATTAACTTCGGTGCGAATAAATCGTAGCTGTTGCCAGACTTGGGCTAATTCTGGATGATGCCATTTTTGATCTAACTGTATCCAGCCAGATTCAAACACTGATTTGTAGCCAGTTTGGTAGGGGAGATATTGCCAGATGTCTTCAGCCATATGGCATAAAACAGGTGCGATCGCACGAGCTAAATTTTCCAATGCGATCGCCAGGATGGTTTGACAACTACGACGGCGGTAAGCATCTGGGGCGCTGATATATAACCGATCTTTGGCAATATCTAAATAAAAATTCGATAGATCCACCACGCAGAAATTCTGCACCGTTTGGAAAAACCGGAAAAACTGGAACTTTTCAAAAGCTCCGGTTACTTCGGTAAACACCTCACTCATCCGGTGCAACATATAGCGGTCAAGATCGGGTAGTTGTTCATAAGGTACAGCATCCTTACTTGGGTCAAAATCATGCAAATTCCCCAATAAGAAACGAGCAGTATTACGAATTTTATTCCTCACATCCCCCATCTGCTTGAGGATGTTCTTGCTAATTGGCACATCCGAGGAATAATCTACCGATGACACCCACAAGCGCAATACATCAGCACCGTAGGGCGGCTCGTCTTTTTGATTTTTGCCTCCCTCAATTACAACCGCCGGATCGATGACATTTCCCAGCGATTTACTCATCTTGCGTCCTTGTTCGTCTAGGGTAAAGCCATGAGTCAAGACAGTTTTGTAGGGCGCAATTCCCTCAGTAGCAACGCTGGTAAGTAAACTAGACTGAAACCAACCCCGATGTTGATCCGATCCTTCCAGGTACATATCTGCTGGGTAGGATAATTCTGGTCGCTGCTTTAGCACAGCTGCCCAAGATGAGCCTGAGTCAAACCAGACATCCATCGTATCAGTGCCTTTGCGGTATGACCGACCATTGTGGCGATATTTTTCGGGTAATAACTCCTCTACCGACAGTTCCCACCAAGCATCCGACCCTTTTTGGGCGAATATTGCCTGTACATAAGCAATGGTTTCCTCCGAGAGCAACGGTGAGCCATTTTCTTCATCGTAGAAAACAGGAATTGGCACACCCCAGCTGCGCTGACGAGAAATACACCAGTCAGAACGTTCAGATACCATTGCCGTAATGCGGTTTTCGCCTTGGGCGGGAATCCAGTTAACAGATGCGATCGCTTTGAGTGCTTCCTCCCTAAATCCCTCTACCGAAGCAAACCACTGTTCTGTCGCCCGTAAAATCACAGGTTTTTTGGTACGCCAGTCGTAGGGATACTTGTGGACATAGGGTTCTTCCTTCAGCAATGAACCCGCCTCATCCAAAGCTTGAATTACCGCTTGATTACCATCACCTAAAACATTCGCTCCGGCAAACTGTCCCGCCTCTGAGGTAAAATTTCCATCTGCATCTACAGGAGAAAAAATCGGTAAATCATAGCGTTGCCCGACCTGGTAGTCTTCCTGACCATGACCAGGAGCCGTGTGTACTAGGCCAGTACCGGACTCAGTAGTAACATAATCGCCCCCAATCACAATTGGACTTTCGCGCTCAAATAGGGGATGACCATAGGTAGAATGTTCTAGCTGTGAGCCTTTCACAGTAGCTTTTACACTCAACCCCGTACCTAGCGTTGCTGACAAACGCTCCACCAAATCCGCCGCCACAATTAGGTATTTAAAAGGGGCTAGGGGCTTTGGCGCAGGGGCTAGAGAAGAATTTTGCTCTACACTCTCCCCGGATGGGGGGCAACTCTGCTGGGGGGCAACTCTGCCTGACTCCTGACTCCCTACTTCTACCACCGCGTAGTTAAGTTCTGGATTTACAGCCACTGCTAAGTTGGCGGGAATTGTCCAAGGTGTGGTTGTCCAGATAGCTACACCTAAATGGGGCAAAAATTGCTCCAACTGTTTCACCCCTGCTGCCAAACTTGTCATCGGGAAGGCAGCATACAAACTGCGCGAGGTGTGACCTTCAGGATACTCTAATTCTGCTTCAGCCAGGGCTGTTTTGGAGCTGGGACTCCAGTATACTGGCTTGAAACCGCGATAGATGTAGCCTTTCAAAACCATCTGCCCAAATACACCAATTTGCGCCGCTTCATATTCCGGCTTCATGGTGAGATAAGGATGCTCCCAGTCTCCCCAGATTCCATAACGCTGAAAGCTTTGGCTTTGTTCCTGTACCGCTTTGAGGGCAAAATCCCGCGCTTTGTGGCGGAGTCCCAGAGGCGTTAGCTGTTGCCGTTCGGCTTGTTTCATGCCTTGGATGACTTTAAGTTCAATTGGTAAGCCGTGACAATCCCAGCCTGGGACATAACGCGCCTTGCGTCCTTGTAGTAATTGAAATCGGTTGATGATATCTTTGAGAATTTTATTCAGAGCATGACCAATATGTAACGAACCATTGGCATAAGGAGGTCCGTCGTGTAGAACAAATATTTCGCCCTTATTGTTCTGCGACAGGCGCTCATAAATTTGATTTTCTACCCAAAACTTTTGGATTTCTGGCTCTCGCTTAGTAGCGTTTGCCCGCATATCAAAATTGGTTTTGGGTAAGTTTACAGTGTCTTTGTAAGAAACGGGCGGCGAGGTGTCCTCGCCGACATTAGTTTCGTAGCTTCCTGGTTCTGTCACAGTCTTGTCTGAATTAGGGGCAAGGTATGTTCAATCTATTATAAAAAGGGAGTAGGGAGTAGGGAGTAGGGGAAATACCAGTTACCAGTTACCAACTACCAACTACCAACTACCAACTACCTATCGGTTTGCTCCCCATTATGGTCTGCTGTTTCTGGGGGGTGAGCTTCCTGATGCTTTTCTTGGGCATCTTCAATAGCAGCTTCTACTAGTTCGGGATCGGGTGGATGAGGTCTAACTAGTTCAGGTGTTTCGGCGGTCGTGTCTTGAGCTAGAGTATTTTCTACTGCCAATGCGATCGCTTCTTCTTCTGCCAAAATTGGCTCATTTTCCGCTTCGGGTGAGGAAACAACGAATGCCCCCCCTTTCGGTGTCTGTGGTTGGACTGTAGTAGCCGTGTCTACTGGTTGTTCTGGTACAGCCGTGTCTACTGGTTGTTCTGGTACAGCCGTGTCTACTGGTTGTGGTGGGAGTGTAGCAGCCGTGTTTGCTGTCTGTTGTGGTATAGGGGTACGATGATCGATCACCTGTACCTTTGGAGCAATTTCAGTTACTTGGGGTGCGGGAACTTCACCCAAGCCAGTTGCCCCTGGTGCGGTTGCGCTAGAAGCGTCCCCAGTGGTTTGGCGCTTGCTACCGTCAGTGATTTGCTCTAACCGATCTTTCGCGGTGGTAGCACTACCACTGGCTGATTTGCCAAACCCAAAAAGCCTTTGTGGTAAAGAGAACTTAGATATTTGCTTCCCAACAGTATTCTTGACTTGGGCGGAACTTGGCAAAAGGGTTTGCCCACTGCTTGGCGTGAGTTGACGACGTAATTGCAGTGTTTGCGTAACTGACCAACCTAATAAAGCCACGCCAGCTACTTGACCTAACAACAAACCCCCAGTAATGCGCCCAGCACACACCCATAGAACTAAGGCGTAGAACAGACCCACTCCACTCCAAATAAAATCAAACTTCCGATGGATTTCTGGGAAGAAGAAAGCAGCTAAGTATATGCCAAGGCTGCCCAGAGCAACAGCCAACGCTAGGATGTATGCCAGCATTTCGTAGGGACTCCTTAATGTATCTAAGGACTATAGCAACCCTGAATGATTCGTGAAATCTTCCATTGTGACTGTACGAGTGTTATTTGTCCTTTGTACGAGTGTCCGAGTGTCCGAGTGTTCTTAAGCTGTGAAACATCTAAGAAAGCTCCTACGCGCGAGAGGGGGAATCAGGGGAGAGGGGGAGAGAGATTTACGCTTTTCCCCCTCGATGAAAATATGCAATTTAACTGTGCATCAGCTTAACAAATGACTCTTGACTCAAAGGCGATTCTGTCTTGTGTATTTCATGACTCAAATGGGATTGCTCTAGCTCTCTTTCCATTTTGCAAGAGAATTGTTGATTGAAATACAAATTAAAAATAAATAGCTGTTTATAACTAGTTGTAATTCTCAAAAGAAGTCTTAATCTCTTTTTTACGGGTGAAATTGAATCTTTCGAGCTACCCTGAAGGGGAATCGAACCGTGCTTCATAGTAGTGCAACAGTTAGCAAAGAATCTTATGGCACAACAAAGCTTTGGTGTGATTGGGTTAGCGGTAATGGGTGAAAACCTTGCCCTAAATGTCGAGCGCAATGGTTTCCCAATCTCAGTTTACAATCGCACTCCAGAAAAAACCGATGCCTTTATGGCTGAGCGAGCGCAGGGCAAGAATGTTAAAGCTACTTATTCGATTGAGGAATTTGTTAAATCCTTAGAGCGCCCCCGCAAAATGTTGATTATGGTCAAAGCTGGAGCGCCAGTAGATGCAGTGATTAACCAGCTTAAACCCTTACTAGATGAGGGCGACATCATTATTGACGGTGGTAACTCCTTGTATGAGGATACCGCTCGTCGCACCCGTGAATTAGAGCCATCTGGCTTCAGATTTATCGGCATGGGTGTCAGTGGTGGCGAAGAAGGGGCGCTCAATGGTCCATCGCTGATGCCAGGCGGCACGAAAAGCTCCTACGAATATTTGGAGCCAATTTTTACTAAGATTGCGGCTCAGGTAGAAGATGGTCCTTGTGTCACCTACATTGGTCCTGGTGGTGCAGGCCATTACGTCAAAATGGTACACAACGGCATTGAGTACGGCGATATGCAGCTAATCGCTGAGGCTTATGACCTACTTAAAAACGGTTTGGGGCTAGAGCATAATCAGCTACACGAAATTTTTGCCGAATGGAATACCACCGATGAACTTAATTCCTTTTTGATTGAGATTACAGCGGATATCTTCACCTACATTGACCCAGATACTAATCAGCCCCTAGTCGATAAGATTCTAGATGCTGCTGGGCAAAAAGGCACTGGGCGCTGGACGGTGCAAAGTGCCTTAGAGTTGGGTGTGTGTATCCCCACAATCACAGCAGCAGTAAATGCTCGGATTATGTCTTCTTTCAAAAAAGAGCGGGTGGCAGCATCCAAAATTCTGACTGGTCCTACTGGGACTTATGAGGGAGACAAGCAAGCTTTTATCAACATGATTCGGGATGCTCTTTATTGCTCGAAAATCTGTTCCTACGCTCAGGGAATGGCGCTATTGGCTGCGGCATCAAAAGAGTATTGCTATAATCTCAATTTGAGTGAAATGGCAAGGATTTGGAAGGGTGGATGCATTATCCGAGCAGGATTTTTGGGTAAAATCCAATCTGCTTTTATAGAAAATCCCAATCTGCCGAACTTGCTGTTAGCCCCTGAGTTTAAGCAGACAATTTTAGACAGACAAACAGCTTGGCGCGAAGCATTGGCAGCAGCTGCGCGGCTAGGTATCCCAGTACCAGCGTTTAGCGCGTCGTTGGATTACTTTGATAGCTATCGACGCGATCGCTTGCCTCAAAACCTCACCCAAGCACAGCGCGACTACTTCGGAGCGCATACCTACGAGCGTGTTGACAAGGAAGGCTTCTTCCATACCGAATGGACACAGATTTCGGAACAGTCTGTGCAAACTTCAACTCCTCAACCACTGCAAGCCGAACAACCAACCATGCCGCAGCCTACTACGAAGTTGTAGGGGCTAGGGGCTAGGGGCTAGGGGCTAGAAAAAAGGGTAAAGGGTAAAGAGGTATTGCGGTAATTTCCCCTGATTCCCCCTCTCCCCTGATTCCCCCTCTCCCCTCACCCCTCGCCTCTAATCTGGAAAAGCTAACATTTGTAAAATTTTGGTGGCATTATCTAAATCACCGACAAGTCTTCGCGTTGGCGATGGCGATACCTTAACCAAGGTTGGTGTAGCTGAAACAGAATCTGCTTCTGCTTGCTCTGGGTGCTTGAAAACATCCACAACTTTCAGCGTGTAAGGATGAGGAAGAGATTGCTCTAATATTTGGTGTAAAGTTTGCAAAATCCGCTCTGTGTTGGCAGTATGCCCTGCCACAAATAAGCGGAGAACATAATTCAACTTTTCTGGTTGTTGATGCTCTTTAGGCTGTGGTGAGTTGCAATCTACTTCATCGGGCAACTCGTGACTGGGAGTTTGTGTATCCCCTTGGCGTAGCTTTTGTTCCTCCAGTGGGCTAGAAAGATGTAACTGTGTTTTTAGCAAATAATTTTCTACTAAATCGGACTTGTGCTTGAGCCGTGTTTTGCTCGTTGAATGCGAGTAACGTACAATTAAATCGTGATCTTCCCAAAGTTGCCCAAATAAAGAACGATAAGTCGCCAGCGCGATCGGATCGCAAGAACCTTCAAACCACGAAGCTGCTTGCCAAACTAATTCCCCTGTTTCAAAAACTGCGTTCAGCAAAGCCTGATGGCGTAGTACCAATGGATAAGCTTCAGCATATGTTTGTACTTGTCCAGTACGTGGATTTAACGTGCGATCAATCGTCGCGGTGAAGCAAGGAACCAAAAAGTGAGGCGGTTCTGGTAGGTCAAGAATTTCCTGTAGCCCAATGCATAAATGTAAATGCCAACGTTCTTGCTTTGTAGGATCGATGCAGTAAATTAAATCTTCCCCTGGTGTAAAAAGGGCAATACCTTTGAATAGTTTGGGTAAAACTGATTTAGCTTGACTCATTTAAAGAAGTGAGGAGCGCGCGGTAAGGGGCAGAGGAGCCACTTGCGTGCGGGGGGAACCCCCGCAGGGGCAAAGTGGCGTGGGCAGAGGGGTTCCAGGGGCAGAGGGGATAATCATCAATTTCCCTTTACCCTTTTCCCTTGCCCCTTCTTCAAACGCGCCCTCGCAGCATCATCGCCATCTCATTTGGCTTGGGCGCTGCCTCTAGGGCTGTTTCTTCAGTAATCAGTCCCTCTTCATAGAGATGGTAGAGCGATTGATTCATTGTACACATACCCTCAAAGCTACAGCGGGGAATGATTGCCTCAATTTCATCGACCTGATTACGTATAATGTAATCTTTAATTGCATCTGTATTAATCATAATTTCGTGAGCTGCTGCTCGTTTGCTGTCGGTCGTGCGTACCAAAGTTTGGGCAATTACACCCACCAGTGATTCAGCTACCTGAATCCGCATTGGTCCTTGCTCTTCTGGGTTATAAAGGTTTAAAATCCTTTCAATGGTTTTGACGGCGCTGTTAGTGTGCAAAGTACCAAAGACCAAGTGACCAGTTTGAGCGGCTTTGAGGGCTGTGTTAACAGTTTCACGATCGCGCATTTCCCCAATTAGAATAATGTCTGGATCTTCGCGCAGCGACGCTTTCAAGGCGTTGTCAAATTTCAACGTGTGGATACCTACTTCGCGCTGCTTAATCAGCGATTTTTGACTTCTATGCACAAATTCGATTGGATCTTCAATCGAGATAATGTGCTTAGGCATCGTTTTATTGATGTAGTCAATCATCGCCGCCATAGTTGTCGATTTACCAGAACCAGTAGGTCCAGTCACTAAAATCAACCCTTTATGGTAGTGACACAGTTCCCGAAATACCGACGGCAAATTTAGTTGTTCCATTGTGAGAATTTTCAACGGAATCAACCGCAATACCATTGCTGGACCATTGAGTGCCACAAAAATATTAATCCGTACCCGCACTAACCCTTCATACTGTGTTGCTCCGTCGAATTCTAAATCCTCTTTAAACTGCTCAATTTGTTGCAGGGTGAGAACTTCCCTTAACCAGGAAAAAAAGGTAGCTTCGGTAATTTCTGGATAATCTGTATGAATAATTTGACCGCGTTCACGAAAGCGAGGTACTTCACCGACTCCTAAGTGTAAGTCAGAAATTCCTTTGTCATAAGCCTCGCGCACTAGCTGCTCTAAGGTTAGTGAACTATTGCTAGAACTGGGGCGCACAGAACTGGGCATCGGCTGCGCAGTGGAGAGGCGAGGGCTAGTAGCTGGTAATGGCGGCGGTTCTATTGCCTGAGATTTGCTAGCCATCTGCTGCACACTCGTAACTCTTACTACCGTATCCTGATCAGACATCTGCCTTGGTGGTGGCGGTGGCATAGGGGGAACGCGGTTGGAGGGCGGTGGTGAAATTGACGTGCGCTGTGGTTCTGTCATGTATTTACAATTTTTATGCAATGGCTGTGTAGATGCCGCCACCTTTGAGCTTTTGACAGATAGCTACTAGCGATTAAGCGCAATCGTCTGATTAATCATCTAGACATTCTTAGCGCGAGCCTGCTTTAAAGCAAATGCCAGCTAAACTTGATCAGCTTCTACATATTTAGTTTTCCCAAGCTGTTGCTGTGTGTAACATAAAGGTCGCAAATCAGTTACCAGTTACCAACTACCCACTACCAACTACCCACTACCAATACCGATTTTCAGCCATCAGCCTGATTGTGCGATCGCATCAGTTCATCAATTTTCCCCAACCCGTTTTTATTTTTATTTAATAATTCCGAAATAAATCAGCCCTTATAACATTCAGTTTTCTTCGCTATTGACCGAGTGAATTATGAGAGCAAGCAGTGGAAGTTATAAGAAATATTAAGTACGCCCAGCGTAGATAAATTGAGCTTTAGCCCAATAACATAGCAATTGCAGGAACTGTTAGGGGATCAAAAAGGAAATGCCGAGATCATAGGGCTTTGCGACTCTCTACCTAAAGATAGAGGCATAGTTGTTAAACACATTTCAGCCAATTCTTATTTAGTATTCATGAATACAAATTATTAACTGTTAAGTTTATTAAATATCCGATCATTTAATCAAGTTATATCTGTATACTTAATTTCAATAAGGTTGACTAGCGTGGACTAGTCCTACAGAATTTTACCAATCTCAATTTTTTTATTACCCTTGGAGGGGAATTATGGCTTTAGCACCAAGCTCTAGTTTTGGAAAATCTGCTTCTTTGTTCATGCTCAAAAGCTTTTTGATCTGGACTTTCACACTGGCAGTTTGCTTGTTAGTAGTTGGTTTTCCGTTAGTTGTTTTAATGGCTACAGTAGCCTTTTTGCTGTCAATAGTTCTACAGTCAGTCATGCCAGTAAGCGCCGTTTTGTTGGTAGCAGGAAGCATAATTGCATTAAACGTATTGGCAGTAATTTTAGGTGCTGGTTTGTTAACTTTCAAAGGCGTTCATCCCCAAGAAGTGAGATGGTTAAGCTGGCTGCATGGAGAGGCAGATGAGATTCAAAGTTCCGTCTACGCAGCTTGTCCGTTAACTTGTGATCTAAAGTAATAACGGAAGCTGAGTCAATGGAAATCTAACATAAGGTACGATTTTCATAGAATCAGTGCATCTGCCCGGTTAAAGCCGGGTTTTTTCATTTTTTAGCTATTAGCAATTAGCTTTTAGTGATTGGCAAATGATTGACGCGCCCTCATGTTAAACATTCCAAAAGCTAGCTTCAAAGAGGATATACTAACAGCGCGCTTTACTAACAGCTAACAGCTAACAGCGTTCTCGCAACAGCTAACCGCTAACTGATAATTGATTCAATGACAAAGGAAACCCGAAAAATTTGTATCATCTTAGGTACTCGTCCAGAAGCGATTAAACTTGCCCCAGTGATTCAAGCATTCAAGCTTGCGCCCGCTTTTGACACATTGGTAATTTTGACTGGTCAGCATCGGGAGATGGTTGAACAAGTGATGCAGCTATTCGAATTGAAAGCAGATCGGGATCTGGAAATCATGCTGCCAAAGCAAACGTTGCATGATATTACTTGTCGAAGTTTACAGGGGTTAGAAACATTATTTGAGCAAATACAGCCTTCTTTAGTTTTAGTGCAAGGAGACACTACGACGGCTTTTGCTGCCACTTTAGCCGCGTTTTACCAAAAAATTCCTGTCGGTCATGTGGAAGCGGGATTAAGAACAGATGACTTGTTTAATCCATATCCAGAGGAAGCCAATCGGCGGCTGATTTCCCAACTATCTCAGTTGCACTTTGCGCCAACTCTTTTGGCTGCCGAAAATTTACAAAAATCTGGAGTACTAGGAGAAATTCACCAAACTGGTAATACTGTAATCGACGCTTTGCTGTCAGTTGCGAAGCGCCAGCCAGCTTGTGATATTGATGGTCTGGAATGGGATAAATATCGTGTTTTACTAGCCACAGTCCACAGACGAGAAAACTGGGGGGAACCACTTGAGGGAATTGCACAAGCATTTTTACAAATATTAAAAGAGTTTCCCGATACAGCTTTGCTATTGCCCTTACATCGTAATCCCGTAGTAAGAGAACCTTTAGAAAAGCTTTTGGGCAATCATCCGAGAATTTTCTTAACAGATCCATTAGACTACGCCCAACTAGTGGGTGCAATTGGGCGTAGTCACCTGCTACTAACTGATTCGGGTGGCTTACAAGAAGAAGCACCAAGCTTGGGAAAACCAGTGCTAGTGTTAAGAAAAACAACAGAACGACCAGAGGCTGTTGCTGCTGGTACAGCTAAATTAGTAGGAACCGATTGTGAGCAAATTGTTGCTGCTGCAACTGATTTGTTAAGCAATAGAGATAGTTATCAAAAAATGGCAACAGCAATTAATCCTTTTGGAGATGGTCAGGCGGCAGAGCGAATTCTCAAAATAGTGGAAAATTACTTATATTCACCTGTCCCCTTATAGATATATTTTCGTTTATCCAAAGACTAGTTACTCAACAATCAATAAATTAACAAAGTCTATCTTTTGATTGAGTTGATAGCCAATCTTCTTTAAAATGATACAAACTTAAAAATTACTACTAGATTTTCTCTTGCCCAGGAGCAACCATGAGCAATCGCCCCATCATTCTTGGTATTGTCGGAGACAGCGCAGCTGGCAAAACAACCCTAACTAAAGGAATTGCTCAGGTACTAGGCGAAGAAAATGTCACGGTCATTTGTACAGACGATTACCATCGCTACGATCGCACTCAAAGAGCAGAACTAGGAATCACAGCTCTACACCCAGACTGCAACTACTTGGATATCATGCAACAGCACCTGTCATTACTACGGACAGGACAGCCAATCCTCAAACCAATATATAACCACAAAACTGGTACTTTTGACCCGCCAGAGTACATAAAACCTGGTAAATTCGTGATTGTTGAAGGACTACTTGGTTATTCCACCAGGGGCGCACGAGACAGCTACGATGTAAAAGTTTACCTTGCTCCACCTGAGCATCTCCGTGCTACGTGGAAGATCAAGCGCGATACGATGAAGCGGGGCTACACACCAGAGCAAGTAATGGCGGAATTAGAAAAGCGGGAACCAGACTCAGAGGCTTACATCCGTCCCCAGCGTCAATGGTCTGACATTGTGGTCAGTTTCTACCCACCTAAAGACGATTCCCAAGAAAGTAATGGACACTTGAATGTCCGGCTGGTACTGCGTCCCACAATTCCCCATCCTGATTTTACTGAAATTGTCAAGTGCAATAGTGCTGATTATACATCACCAATCCGCTTGGATTTAGACAGAGATATGAGCAAGCCCGTCGATGTCCTCGAAGTAGATGGCAATGCGACGAAAGAACACGTGATCCACCTAGAACATAGATTATGTCATGAAGTACCGACCTTAATGCCTTTCTGTAACCGAGAAGGTAATCCAGATATAGGTAAGCTGATTGGTACAACTGGAGAAACACTTGAGAGTTATCCCCTAGCGTTGTCACAGCTATTGATTGCTTATCATATGCTCAAAGCTGCCAATATCCACCAGCCTCGCAACGTTAATTAAGCGTAGATCCAGCCTTGCTTCTGGTGCAAAGAGCGATCGCGCTCAGATCAAGCCAAGGTTGTTCGCCAACATTGAAGCAAATTGAATTGCACAGTGCTTTAATTACATTGTCGGTTGTAATTTAAATTCTTACTTTTTTAGCAGCAATTCTCTTTTAAAGTGTGCTAACAAATGTAGCCCTTAACTGAGCGAATCTAGCTTGATTTTCAGCAAACTTTGCAGTTAAAAAGCGCTTTTGTTCAGCCAATTGGGAAGCGGTAGATTTTTTAATAGGGATTTTATCCTTATGATCGCAGACAATTTGCGCCTCGACTTCAAGCTCATTTTCATGCTCATAATCATTAATACTTTCAATTCCCAAAATTTTCTGCACTACTTCCAAGTTTTTCTGTGCTAGCTCCTGAAGTGCTTTAATCTCCTGAGAATTTATGCCTTTAGTCATCTAAATGCCTTATACTTTGTGGTGAAATCACGGTTTAGTAACTGTAAATTTTCTTCATTTACACCCCGAACACATTTGCCATTAAACTAGAAACTTTGTTTGTACCATAGCGTACATTCATAATTCGTAAGGAAGGGAGTAGGGAGTAGGGGAAAGAGTAAATTCACATATTGCACCAGTTTCAATAACCGCCCCTTACTTCTTTTTTGGGTTAATAGCTCAAGTCCATTGAAATGGACTGCAACCCAATGTTTAAGCATTTTGGAGCCATAAATTTTAGATTTTGCGAAAAGTTGAGCTAGGGAGGGTGCGGGGGTTCCCGACCTTGTGGCAACAATCGTGTGGGGTGTCGGTTTGGCTTGCGCCAAACTTTTCAAGACGGATTTTGAAATGCTTGCTAGTAAACAGTTTCAGTGGTTCCAAATCTAGCAACAATAAAACCAATTGGTATTAGTCTTCTATAGAAGACTTTGGCTTGAGAGCCTGCTAATTAATTAGCAGGCGGACTATGGGATAGGTGCAAGATCTAAGTAAAGGTAATTTCTCCTCGGTCACCCCTCTCCCCAAGCCTTCCCCTGCTCTCACGCGCGCCCCTAGTAAAAGACGGTACGGGTTCTATGACGTGGACGAGCCTTGTATTTGGGTTGTTGACCTCGATTCCAAAGGAAATAGTCTAACTTGAGAGATGATACTTTATGTCCCATCCTGCGTAATTCTTCTACCATGAGTTCGACAGCATAAACAGCTGATGCGCGGATCTCAATTTCTTCAGGGGAACCTGACTCAATTAATTCTCCTGCGTCGATGCGAGAAGCAAGAGATTCTTCATACTGGAGAATGCCATCAAGTCGCAGTACGTGGGGGACAAGATTGTCTGCGAAAATTGTTAAGCGTTGCAAATCATTAAAAAAGCCATAACTTTGATTGCCAAGTGCTAAGGATAGATCAGCAGCACACAGTTGAGCGCGTTTGTAAAATGGTACTTGCAGGGAATCGTACTGTTCGACATCTTTAAAATAAGGCATTTTCGCCAATAAATGCACTAAACGCTCAGCCGATGATTCAGCTGCATTGACTATGCCGACAAATTCTCCTTGAAAGTGAGTAATTAGGTGTTTTCCTAAGTCATTCAAGGCTCTAGCGTAAAGACTCATTAGTTCTCTGACAGGTTCTGTCTTGAGATTTTGTTCAAATATTTTGGCACAATCTTGAGGCGTTAGGCGAGTCAGTTGATTAGCACTAAAAGGTCCTTGGATTTCAAATCGCTCTTTCAGGCAAGAAGCAATAGTAAAGTAGCCTGAGAGGTTAGGGCGTTTGCGAATGTGAGGAAAATAGCCAGAGCCAAAGTTAACTGCACTGAGCGTGAGAATATAGGCTACACTCTCGTGGGGATGAGACAAATAGTGATAGCGAGGATCGAGCTGGGGTGAGATAGTTTGTTCCACTGGGAAGGACTGGACGTAAGCTGGAATGCGATCGCTCTTAAGATGAATATGAGTCGCCTGGGCAACTACTTCTTTTGCAGCTGCACGAACCTGGTCTAGTAAACCTAAGTTCATACCACAATACCCTCAATCCTTAGCATCGGCATCTTACACTATTTATCACAACTAACCTAAATGCCTTTTTTTGTGATTCCAGGGGCAAGTTCTTTTGGTAGCTCAAACTTGCCATCGACATCAGGGTCAAAGGAGTTGAACTTTAAAATAAGCATCCACCTTTAAATCACCATAAATGTGAGGAAATAACTTTTGTGTCTCTAATCCCTTATATTTAATTTCAGCCCCTACGCGATCGTAGTCAATACAAAGCAGTACTAATTCCTTTTGATTTGCAAAAAATGTATTTGCCACCTTAATTATTTGTAGCGGTGTCGAGCAGTGGATAAATCCTTCAGATTATAGTGTATCACCAAGATAAGCACAAGTAAGTTTTGCTTTGTCCCATTGTTGCCGCGCTTGTGATGTGTAAGATGAATGACATTTATATTTGTTTCATCACAGGCTTTCCTGTCGAGATAGCTTGCTCGATAATATCTGCTGCACGACTAACTCCACCAGCCTTTTGAATTGCTCGCTGTAGTCTCAATGCATTCTGCTTAGAACAGTCTTCTGTTAATACGCGCTTTATTAAAATGACGCAATGACCGCGTCGCTGTAATTCTCTTTCTAAAGCACACATCGGGTATCATCAAAGTTATAGAAAATTTTGCCCTTTTCTCTATACCTGGGTTTTGAGGACTTAGCCCACGAACTATGTGGGGGAAAAGGAGCGGTTTATTATCAATAAACCATGTTTTTGACAAAGAATACCGCTCCTTTTCCCCAAGGGGGCAAAATTTTCTACAGGTTTCTCCCCAGGGTTGAGATGACCAATTACTGCGGGACAGATAATACCAAAATGAGTCATATCGATTTTGGGGACCATAGATTTTGGATTCTAGATTAGATCTACACTAGTTAATACCAGATTTACTGGAGTTTCTGAAACTTCTCTAAAGCTGCAACCATCGTGGGGGGCCAGCGGCGGATATTTGCTACCCAGTTGAGGTCTTTATAACGGTTGTCTAGTCCGACAGCTGCTACCCAATTACTTTCTGCTTCGCCTCTTTTTCCTTGTTCCCAAAGGGCAGCAGTCAGAGCAGCTCGGACATCTGCAAATTGGGGATATTTACGAATAATATTCCGCATCTGGTGAATTGCTTCGTCTTTTTGACCTGTTTGATAAAGGGCAAGAGCGTAGTTAGCACGGGCAAAGGCAAAATTGGGAGCAACGTCAGCTGATTTTTTGTAGTCTGCGATCGCCAGATCCCAATCTCCCATCCCTGCTTCGGCATTTCCCCGATTGTTGTATGCCATTGCGTCTTTGGGGTCAAGTTCTAGCACATGATTGTAATCTGCGATCGCCAGATCCCATTTCCCTAATCCCTCCAAAGCAGTACCACGATTTAAATAAGGATCGGTGACATTAGGGGCAAGTGTGATCGCTTTGTTATAGTCAGCGATCGCCTCTTCTAGTTTGTTCTGACTCACCTTGGCATTACCTCTGTTGCTCCAAATAGCCGGATTCTCAGGATATTGCTCAATAATTTTTGTCCAGTAATCTTCAGCTTTAGCAAAATTTCCTTCATTTGTCAAGCTAAAGGCAGTGTCTGCTAATTCATCTATTTGTTGCAATTGCTCTGCACTCACAATAGTGGGCTGAGCCAGTGCGAGCGCACTCTCGACCCACCCGAACGTAAGCAAGACGCTTAATAAAATTACAATTACTCGCATCATAGGAAAATGAGTAATGGTCAATGGTCAATGGTCAAGGTTAATGGATGATGGAACCATTAACTATTAACTATTACCAACTACCAACTACCAACTACCAACTACCAACTACCAATTCATCCTCCATCCTACCCAACGGGTGCAGCTAGACGCTACGCTACACTAACCCCTTCGCTCCTCGCGCTCGCGCTCGTGTTCACCTACATCCTACCCTTGGGGAACGCTTCGCGTACATCCTTCAAACTTTATAGTCAACTGTTGATTGGGAGGATTGAAACCTAGGTGCTTGTATGCTGATGGGGTAGCAATGCGACCGCGTGGTGTCCGTTGGAGATAGCCTATTTGCATTAGGTAAGGCTCATAAACTTCCTCAATCGTTTGGATATCTTCACCTGTTGCAGCAGCCATTGTCTCTATACCTACAGGACCACCACCAAACTGTTCGATCATGACACTGAGCATGCGCCTATCTGTCCAATCCAAGCCGCACGGATCTACCTGAAACAATTCCAGTGCTGCTGCTGCTACTTCTTGAGTAATTACTCCTGTTGCTTTGACTTCTGTATAGTCCCGCACTCGTTTAAGCAATCGATTAGCAATCCGAGGCGTTCCTCTAGAGCGACGGGCAATTTCCAAAGCACCATCTGAGGTAATTGGTGTTTGCAATAACCCAGCGGTACGTAGGACAACTAGAATCAATTCGTCAGGCTCATAAAAACGTAATCTTTGAATTGAACCAAAGCGATCGCGCAACGGTGAAGATAATGCCCCCACCCTTGTCGTTGCACCTACTAAAGTATACTTTGGCAGCGGCAAACTGCGAGTTTTAGCACTAGAACCCTTGCCAATCGTAATATCCAAGCGGTAATCTTCCATTGCTGGGTAGAGGATTTCCTCTGTCATCCGAGACAGGCGATGGATTTCATCGATAAACAAAATATCCCCAGGCTTCAGACTCACCAATAATCCCACAATATCCCTTGGACGTTCTAGGGCTGGCGCACTGGTAATTTTACAGTTTACCCCCATCTCGGATGCCAAAATTAACGCCATCGTAGTTTTTCCTAACCCAGGCGGACCATACAGCAGCAGATGATCGAGTGTTTCACCTCTTGCTTTAGCTGCTTTAATGGCGATTTCTAACACTTCCTTGAGGTCTTTTTGCCCAATATAATCAGCAAAGCTTTGGGGTCTGATGCTTTGTTCAAGCTTACCTTGCTCATCTAGCTCTGCTTGGGGTTGCAGCAAATCTGATTGGGGAAGAACGCCATCGACCTTTTGTTTGCTTTCTTTTTGGGGTTCTTGCGGCTGTTTTTTAGAGGAGATGATTGCCATGAATCAGTTAGTTCCAGTATTTAGATATAATCTCTGGAGTCATCAGGAGCGCAAAAATTAATCATGCTAGCTAAGAGGATCTTACCTTGCTTGGATGTGAAAGCGGGGCGGGTGGTTAAAGGTGTTAACTTTGTCAATCTTCAGGATGCAGGCGATCCGGTAGAGTTGGCAAAAGTATATAACTCGGCGGGGGCTGATGAGTTAGTCTTTTTGGATATTACAGCAACCCACGAAGACCGTGACATTATCATCGATGTAGTTTATCGCACAGCCGAGCAAGTGTTTATTCCCCTCACTGTAGGTGGTGGAATTCAATCCTTAGAACAAATTAAAAATTTGTTAAGAGCAGGAGCGGATAAAGTAAGCATTAATTCTGCTGCTGTGCGCCAACCAGACTTAATTAATCGGGCAAGCGATCGCTTTGGCAATCAATGTATAGTTGTAGCTATCGATGCGCGACGGCGGCACGATCCTACTAATCCTGGTTGGGATGTCTATGTGCGAGGTGGACGCGAAAACACAGGTTTGGATGCCCTACTCTGGGCTAAAGAAGTAGCTGTTCGTGGTGCTGGCGAGTTGCTAGTTACAAGTATGGATGCGGATGGTACACAATCCGGTTATGACTTGGAATTAACGAGGGCGATCGCAAATTCTGTCGAAATCCCAGTTATTGCCTCTGGTGGTGCTGGCAACTGTGAACATATCCACGCTGCCCTAACCCAAGGCAAAGCAGAAGCTGCCCTACTAGCCTCACTTTTACATTATGGACAATTAAGCGTCGGGCAAATTAAAACCTATCTGAGCGATCGCGCTTGTCCAGTCCGGCAAATCTCGTAGTATTAAGAATTCAGATTACTGTATCAGGAAAAACTTAATCTTAAATTAAGCACTATTTTATGAGAGAGAGTTAAGATATATGAAATATGTTTTAATTTTTTTTAAAAATGCTGACATTTATTCTAGTTTTTGATGTGGCTTTGGTGGCTTGGTCACTGCACCTAATGGAAGAAGCTTTCGCAAGCAAACAATTCTCTCATATGCTGGCTGGTTGTCTTGTGGCTGCCAGTGCTGCTGCTATGCTAGTAGTCTACTTCTTGATGAATAACTGTATGAGCTATTTGCTGCATGGGTATTAGCAGCTTTTGGGGATTGACTGATTTACAAACAAGAAGCTATAATAGTATACGCTCAAGGGGTTATAGCTCAGTTGGTAGAGCACTACAATGGCATTGTAGGGGTCAGCGGTTCGAATCCGCTTAGCTCCATAAAATATTTATCTTTAGCTGGCGCGCTGTTTGTGACTTAACCCATAAAATTGCCGCTTTGGCATGGTTATCGTTCCATTTAAGCGTGGCAAACTTATGGTTCCAGTCCAAGCTCATGCCTAGCTTCGCGTAAAGCAGTTCGGACTTTCTTGGAGCAAAAGTATTCAGGTTTGGAGATTAGTTGTGAGACAAGAGCTTCAATTGGATATTTGCCTTCGTTATGTAGTCTAAATACGATCTGTCGCACTTCAAGGCAGTATTGCTCTATTGTTTCTTGATGGTAATGTTTCTGATAAAAGAGAACAAGGTTCTTTAACTAGACAGGTAGCAAAACTACACAATAGACTCAATGAAGAAATAAAAAGGACGGATTCCCTAGAAATGCAACTGGCAGAACTGAATCGCATACTGGCTGTTTTCTTAGGGCGGCTGAAGTAAAATAATAATATATACTCGTGGCAAGTTTATGGTTCTATTTTGTACTTGCGGCAAGCTTATGGTTCATTTCTATAGAATTCTTTTAACGAAGTCTGAACGAGAAAAGGAGCTTTTAAACTCATTTTTGGCAAAGTTATGGTTCCTGTAGCGGCAATCTTATCGGTAAAGTCACACTGTTAGCATTTAGCTGTTAGCCCAGCCGTGTAGCGAGATTTCTAGCTTCCCTTGTGTCTTTAATACTTATTAGTCAATTGTGTTGCTACTGGCGCTCTAGCTAATCGCGCGCCAGCTAACAGCGCGCCCGCTCTTTCTGAGGAAATAAATGCTTTGATCAACCCGAATATTCACAATAAGATCACAAAATAAGCGCGATCAAGATACCAAGTGAACACAGACGAGTTTGTTAAGCAGATTCAAGACCTGCACAAACGGATGGCTGAACTGCAACACGATGCCAGCCAATTACCGTTACAGCAGCAAAGCCAGATGAGCCAAGCCCTGAAAAGATTAAGTACTACTTTAAGGGACTTGCAGGTAACGGAGGAAACCATCAGGCTCTTGCTGTCTGCCGTCCAACAATCCAAAGATTCGATTATCATTACTACAGCAAAAATTGATCCACCGCACCCTAAGATTGTCTTTGTCAATCCAGCTTTTAGCCAGATGACTGGTTACACGATTGAGGAAGTGGTGGGCAAAACTCCGCGTTTGCTGCAAGGTCCCAATACTGATCGTGGCGTTCTAGATGACTTACGTCAACATTTGTCTGACGGAGAACCTTTTCACGGCGAGGCAATCAATTACCGCAAGGACGGCAAGCAATTTTATATCGAATGGCATATTACCCCAATTCGTAATATTAACGAAACGATCACGCATTTCGTAGCCATTCAAAGAGACATTACCCCTCGCAAAAACATCGAGTCAGAACGCGATCGCCTGCTAGAGCGCGAGCAAGCTACCCGCGCCCAAGCAGAAGCGGCAAACCGAGTCAAAGATGAGTTTTTGGCAACGCTCTCCCACGAACTGAGAACCCCACTTACGCCAATCTTAGGCTGGTCAAGGTTGCTGCAATCAAACAAAATATCGGAAGCGAAGTTGCAAGAGGTACTGGCAAAAATCGAGCTGCACGCCAAACGTCAGATGCAACTGGTCGATGACTTGCTCGACCTCTCACGGATCATACAGGGCAAATTGTCACTCAATCTAACTGCTCTCACCCTAGACGAACCGATCAACGCTGCTCTGGAAACGGTTCGTCTAGCAGCTGAAGCGAAGTCAATTCATATTAAAACGATGCTCGATATGACTGTGGGACAAGTCATGGGCGATGCAGGTAGACTGCAACAAGTCATGTGGAACTTGCTTTCAAATGGAATCAAATTCACGACCGAGGACGGTTGGATCGTGGTGACACTAGAACGAGTGGATCGCTATGCCCAAGTCACAATCAGTGACACTGGGCAGGGTATTCACCCAGACTTCTTACCGTTTGTGTTTGATCGTTTCCGGCAGGAAGATAGTTCGATCACGCGCCGATTTGGGGGCTTGGGGTTGGGGCTGGCGATCTCCAGGCAAATAGTCGAAGCGCATGGCGGAACGATCACGGCAAAAAGTCCAGGTGTTGGACAGGGAGCAACCTTTACTGTCAGACTACCGCTAATGACGACTTCTTTACAAACAAACTCAAACAGCGAACAGCCTAAGCCTTCCCTGGATTTGAGTGGGATAAAAGTCTTATTGGTAGAGGATGACCCTGGTACACGGGAATTTGTCGCTTTCGTACTCGAACAGTATAAAGCTGATGTAACCGTCACCTCATCAGCAGGGGAGGCGCTACAAGCCCTGGCGCGGTCAAAGCCAGATATACTGGTGGTTGATATTGGGATGCCCTTGGTGGATGGCTACACGCTGATGCGTCAGATCCGCTCGCTGACTCCAGAGCAAGGAGGGCTGATTGGGGCGATCGCCCTCACAGCATACGCAGGAGAGCAAAACCAGCAACTTGCCCTAGCGGCAGGTTTTCAAATGCATATCCCCAAGCCTGCTGAGCCAGAGGAGTTAGTTGCAGCTGTTGCCCAACTTAGTGGTAAAGAGTAATGAAAGGAAAAGAATTTATTGCCAGGTGAAAAAAAGTAGTCAGCAATGCCAGCTATATAAACTAAAACTATGGCATCCACTTCAATTCCTCGCTTAATTACCATTCCTGTAAGCCATTATTGCGAAAAAGTACGGTGGGCAATGGAATGGTTGAATATTCCTTATGTCGAGTCACGTCTCCCGCTATTTCATCTACTATATACTCGTCTTTGTTGGTGGAAGCAGTGTCCCAGTTTTAGTTACTCCTCCAGCCACTTTTGTTGATTCGGCTGACATTTTGCATCATCTTGATGAAATGACATCTTCTGATAAAAGGCTTTATCCTACCAATCCCGAATTACGCCGCTCTATTGATGAACTTGAAGATACTTTTAATCACGAACTAGCTCCCAATGTGAGATGCTGGGGATACTTCTACGCTTTTGAAGATTGGAAACTGATGCAGCAAGTTTGGTGTGATGGAGTACCCACATGGGAGCGAGCATTATTTCCAATAGTCTTTCCTTTGGCTCGTAGGAAGGCTCGGAAACTCTACAATATCAACTTTGATAGTGCGATCGCTTCCCATAGTAGAATTCAACAGATTTTTTAGGCTGTGGGCGATCGCCTTGCAGATGGGCGTAAATATCTACTTGGCAATGACTTTTGGGCAGCTGACTTAACCTTTGCTTGTTTGGCGGCTCCTACAGTCTTTCCGGCTGAATATGGTGTGCCATTTCCTCAACTCGATCAAATTCCCCACCAATGGGCAAAACAAATTCAGGAGTTTCTCGAAAATCCTGCCGGAAAGTATGTCTTACGTCTGTATCGTGAGAGACAAAAGCAGTAGTCAACTATATCTATTTATGCAAATTAATGTAACAGCTAAGTCGAATTACCGCCTATGAGGATGATTAATTCTCAAACAATTTACGATCACACCCTAACCAATAGTAGGATACGATCGCCCATGCTGCCTAATGCTCTACAATGCTCAAGTACTCTGCCAGTGCCTCAGAACCACCAATATACTTACCATCAATAAATACCTGGGGAACTGTTGTTGCACCTGTGACAGCCCGTAAAGACTGAGTTGTTACATCCTTACCCAAAACAATTTCTTCGTAATCTATATCATGTTCCTTGAGCATCTCTTTAGCATTAGCACAGAACGGACAACCCACTTTTGCAAACAGAGAAACACATTTGGGTTTCGTTGCTTCGGGGTTGATATAGTTAAGCATTGTCTCTGCATCAGACACCTTAAAAGGATCGCCTGGTTCGTTTGGCTCAATGAACATCTTTTCAATCACGCCGTCTCTGACTAACATAGAATAGCGCCAAGACCGCTTGCCGAATCCCAAGTCTAATTTGTCTACCAGCATTCCCATGCCTTCGGTAAATTCACCATTACCATCAGGCATGAGAGTGATATTATTTGCCTCTTGAACTTTTGCCCATTCATTCATTACAAAGGTATCATTGACGGAAATACAAATGATGTCGTCAATGCCATTTTCTTTGAAAGCCTTTGCCATTTGGTTATAACCAGGCACATGAGTAGATGAGCAAGTAGGAGTAAATGCCCCAGGCAAAGAAAAAACAACTACGTTCTTACCAGCAAACAAATCATCAGTGGTAACATTCACCCACTGGTTGTCCTTACGAGTACGAAAGGTAACATTAGGAACTCTTTGCCCCTCTCTATTAGTCAGCATGAATTCGTTTCCTCAGACCAGTTTGATTAAATTTATGTCGCGTTGTGTCGCGCAATGCAAAGACGCAAAGTGTTTTCTTTATGTCTTTGCGTTTCGGAGTTACTAAGATTTACAAATAAAGCGTACTCGTTATGAATACAAATGTCAATAGATAGAAACGTAAGATCTTACGTTTCTACAATCTGGCTACCTCAAGAAAGCGTTGTACGGTAGGGGATGTATCGTTTTGCCGCCAGATCATAGCGATCGCTACTAGGGTAGTAGACTGTTGGATAGGTTTGTAAACTACTCCAGTCCGCTGAAGATGTTGCAGAGACTGTGGTACGATCGCTACTCCCATTTCTGCTGCTACCAAGCTGACAATTGTTTGCATTTGAATTGCTTGTTGTGCTACAATAGGGCTGAAATCGGCTTGCTGGCAAAGACTGATAATTTGATCGAAAAGTCCAGGGGCTAAAGTACGAGGAAACAAGATAAAAGGATCATTAGAGAGCGATCGCAAAGACACACTCGATTGATTCGCTAGCCCATGAGCCTCTGGTAAAGCGACGACTAGCGCCTCCTCAAAGATAATCTCAAAGTTGAATAGATCTTCTTCCACAGGAGGACGAAGAAACCCTACATCAATTCGACCTTCCCGTAACCACTGTGATTGCTCGTTTGTGGTTAGTTCGTGCAGTTCTAGGCTAACTCCAGGGACACGAGTGCGAAACGTCCGTAGGATAGTCGGTAGAACATTATACGCCGCCGAACTAACAAAGCCAATCACCAGCTGTCCCATTTCGCCCCGACTGGTTTGTCGTCCTACTTGGATAGCTTGCTCTAATTGTCTAAAAATCCCTTGGACAGAGGCAAGAAAAACTTGCCCAGACTGGGTTAGCTGCACTGTTCTTTTGGTGCGGTGAAAAAGTTGAAAGCCCAATTCTGTCTCTAGCTGACGGATTTGTTGACTGAGGGGAGGTTGAGCAATATGCAATCGCTCTGCTGCCCGTCCAAAGTGCAGTTCTTCCGCCAATGTGACAAAGTAGCGTAAATGTCTTAGTTCCATTATGATTTTAGATTTGCTTTTCGTTTTTAAGCTTTTGTCTGGGAACGAATGCGGATGATTGATTAAATAATATGTTTTAAATATTAATTAGTAGTTAAAAATATATTGGACATTGATAAAAACTTTTCCTACCGTAATGGTTAAGCCTTCAAACACAATTGCGTTGCCAAAAAGGGAGAATTTATCAATGCCTGAGAATCGTTGGGATACAAACCTCTACGAAAGTAAACACGCCTTTGTTTGGCAAAATGCCTCAGACGTAGTTGAATTACTCTCACCTGTGCCTGGAGAGCGCATTCTCGATCTCGGATGTGGTACAGGACAATTAACAGCAAAGATTGCCCTTGCTGAGTGTGAAGTATTGGGAATTGATCGGGATGCTGCCATGATTGAGAAGGCAAGACAAAACTATCCTCATCTGTCTTTTGCGATCGCAGATGCTAGAGATTTCCAAGTTGAAGGGCAGTTTGATGCTGTTTTTTCTAACGCCGTCTTGCATTGGATTCCAGAATCTGATGCTCCTGTGAGGAGTGTTTACACTGCACTCAAGCAGGGGGGACGCTTTGTAGCAGAGTTTGGCGGTAAGGGAAATATTGGGGCGATCGCACTCGCACTTACCAACGTTCTCGATACACTTGGTTACGCTTCTTGTGCGATTAGTCCTTGGTATTTTCCCAGTATCGCACAGTATGCCACTGTGCTAGAACAGCAAGGATTTGACGTAACTTACGCAGTTCTATTGGATCGTCCCACTCCTTTGGAAGGAGACGCAGGAATGAGAAACTGGATTGAGATGTTTGCTAGTCGTTTCCTTGAAAAATTATCCTCTCAACAACAAACAGAAGTAATTCAAGCAATTGAACATCAATTGAAACCTACCCTTTATCGGGATGGCAAATGGTGGGCAGACTACCGCAGAATTCGTGTAGTTGCCATCAAAGCGGGTATTGTGTAGGGAGTGTCAATTATCAGTATGCCACCCATCCCTCCGCCCCGTGTAATACGGGGCTTCGCCCACTATCAATAATTTAGAGGGCAATGCCCACTAGACTAACTGGAGTTACCCTTGGCAGACACACAACTATCTAAAAATGTTACCCGAAGTTCAGCGCTGGATGTATTTAAGGGTTTGTTACTTTTTGGCATGATATTAGCACATATTATTCAAATACTAGAAATAACAAATAATTCGTTATTAAACGCTGTATCCAAGTATATTAATCTCATTAGTTTTTCAGGTTTTCTGTTTGCCTTTGGATATGGAAACTATTTTGCATATTTTAGTAAAGATTTTCGTTCTTGTAAATTAAGAATGCTCAATACAAGCTTCAAAATCCTCATAGCTTTCTACATTTCTGGAATTGCATTTAGAACTCTTTTTGAGAAAAAGGCAATACATTTATTAGATATTCTCAAAATTATCCTTCTTATAGATATACCAGGTTATTCTGAATTTCTTGCCTCTTTTGCAGTTATTACTTTATTAGCAATTATTTTATTTAAACCAATTCAAATAATCATCGAAGATAAAAAGTATTTTTTGCTCACAAACATTTTACTTCTTTTGACTACATATATACCTTACCAGTGGATAAATATAAATCAGATAGGCTTGCTGATTGGTACAAATAAATTTTACTGCTTTCCTGTAATTCAATATTCACCGTTCTATTTAGTAGGTATATATTTTGCTAGACATAAAATTAAATATAGTAAAATAACACTAATACTATCAAGTGTATTTACATTAAGCTTTATACTATACTTAATCTATCATCATAAATTGCCAAATCGATTTCCACCATCTTTGTTTTGGATTATTGGCTCATGTTTTTTCTTGTATATCTATTTTATTGCGTCTAACTTATTGTCTAGTAAGCTGAAAAAAATTGAATTTCTAGAGAAACCTGGGAGAAACGTTCTTTTTTACTTGCTGAGCAGCAATATCTTTATATTTGCCATACACAATATATACGGTAAGATGTATTTGGGTATTAACGTTATTACACTAACAGGAGTAATATTATTCGTTATAGATTATCTACAAAATATTACTCGAAAATAAAGTTACAGCAGTTAACGTGAGCATAAAAAAATATTCTGAGTGGGCAGTGTCTACCACTAGCTTAATCTCAGATCTTGCACCTGACTCTTGCCACCAAAGTAGGCAGAGCATCCCTTGCCTCGTTCCCACGCTGAGCCTGGGAACGAGGCAGGTAGAGGCGAGACCAAGGGTTGTACTGGTGCAAAATGTATGTTAATACCAAATCTTCCAAGAAAATAAAGTTAAATCAATTAAAATATATACAGCAGATAAAATTTTATATATAAATTATGCAAGTCAACGAAACTCCTAATAACTTCCAACAGCAAGTATTAGATCGGCTGGACAAACTAACGACTGATGTAAAGAAACTAGCAACCGATGTAGAGAAACTAGCAACTGATGTAGAGAAACTAGATTACAAGTTTGACACTTACCAGAAAGCATCAGACCAAGTTGTCAGACTAGCAACTACAATTATTGTAGCGGCAGCATCTGTAGGAATTCTCTCGCCAGTTCTACAGGCTCTAGCCTCAGCCATTAGTGCTTTGGTTTCTGGTTTATCTCCTGCTGCAACGTGATTTATAATTTCACTTAACACGAATATATAATTGAAATATCTACACTTGAGATAAGATTTGCAAGTATGCTTTGACTGCTGAAGATAACCCCATTTCCAAAGCATCAGCAATTAGGGCATGACCAATAGAAACTTCTAAAATGTTGGGAATAGAACAGAATTTTCGCAAATTTTGCAAGTTCAGATCGTGTCCAGCATTTATCCCTAAACCACAATTTTGGGCTGTTTGAGCTGCTGTTGCATATAGCCTAAATACAGCTTCTACATCACCTTGCGCGAATGCAGCAGCATAGGGTTCTGTATATAATTCAATGCGATCCGCTCCCAGATCCTTCGCCTGTTGAAACTGTGTCGAGTCGGCATCCATAAACAAACTAACTCGAATTCCTAGCTTTTTTAACTCATCAATAACGGATATTAGCCGATGTGCGTCTGTTACCAAATCCCAACCATGATCTGAAGTGAAAGTATCAGGCGCATCTGGTACTAAAGTACATTGCGTAGGCTTAACTTCACGAACTATATCCATAAAAGGGGGTTGAAACGGATTTCCTTCAATATTGAACTCAACCGTCAATATCTTCGCCAAATCATATACATCGGAAGGGCGAATATGACGTTGATCTGGGCGGGGATGCACTGTAATACCATGCGCCCCTGCTTCCATACAAATCTTTGCAGCCTTAGTAACGCTTGGTATTTCCAAATTGCGCGTATTTCTAACTAAAGCAACTTTATTGAGGTTAACACTAAGATTAGTCATTTTTTAATGCTGCTCTTACACTTGCTGAATTAGCCGTTGTACAAATAAGTAAGCTGTTATGCATTTAAATTGCACTGTGTTGGCAGCAGAGGGGCTTCAGGGGCAGAGGGAGAGAATTTGACGGGTTTTGCCAAAATCTCAGATTATGCTGCGTTGAATACCCTTTAGCTTAATAACTTCCCCTTATCACCTTTGCGCCTTTGCGTCTTTGCGTGACACTAAATTAAATATAATCTGGGTGTTGGGTAAAACGCTGTAATTCCTCAAAATCCCATGCAAATCAACGCCGAACTGTTCACAGTACACAAGCGGTTTCCACTAACGATTAGTCGCGGTACAACAGCACAAACAACGAATGTTTGGGTAAGAGTAGAACAGGATGGAATTGAAGGCTGGGGGGAAGCATCGCCGTTTTCCCTGGGAAATCATCGCCAATCTACCGAAATGCTCAAGGATGCGATCGCCACAATTACACCCCAACTAGCTAAAATTAATCCTTGGCAAAGGCAGCAAATTGAATTGCTGTTGCAAAACAATCAAGTACCATCTTCGGCAAAAGCAGCATTAGATATGGCGCTGCACGATTGGTTAGGCAAGCGTTTGGGATTACCATTGTGGCAACTGTGGGGATTAGATTGCTCGCGCATTGTGCCAACTTCGGTGACAATTGGGATTAATACGCCCGAAGCAGCAAGGGCAAGAGTACGAGACTGGCTACAATTTACCCATGTACGTGTTCTGAAAGTAAAGTTGGGTAGCCCAGAGGGAATTGAAGCAGATCGAGCTATGTTGATGGCAGTAGGGGAAGAAGCACCAGATGTAGAACTGTTTGTAGATGCAAATGGCGGTTGGAGTTTAGAAGATGCGATCGCAATGTGCGACTGGCTAGCCGAACGAGGTGTAAAGTATGTAGAACAGCCATTGCCTAGAGGAGAGGAAAAAAGTTTACTTCAATTGAAAAAGCGATCACCTCTACCTATCTTTGTAGATGAAAGCTGCCTCACTAGCATTGATATTCCCCAGCTGGCAAATAGTGTACATGGGATTAATATCAAATTAATGAAAGCTGGTGGTTTAACTGAAGCAATGCGAATGGTACATACAGCAAGAGCATCGGGATTACAAGTGATGTTCGGTTGCTATTCTGATAGTTCCTTGTCAAATACAGCTGCGGCGCATTTAGCACCATTGGCTGATTATCTCGATTTGGATAGTCACCTCAATTTAACCGATGACCCCTTCAGTGGTGCAATAATCGGGGCAGGGCGGTTATTACCAAATAATAAACCAGGATTGGGAGTAGAACGCAGTGCATTTGCAGCCTAATCAACGGGTAGCCATTTTGTTGCATGATGGCATTAAAGGAATTCAGGGTAAAACTGGACTTGCCCTTTTACGCTACAGTGAAGCTCAATTTGTGGTAGTGATCGATCGCCAATGTGCTGGAGGATCATTACCCCATTTGACTGGGATTGCCCGTGATGTGCCGATTGTAGCAACCCTTGCCGAAGCTTTGGCTTATGCACCAGATGTATTGACAATTGGTATCGCCCCATCTGGAGGAGTGCTACCTGATGAATGGTGGCAGGAAATTAGGCAAGCAGTAGCAGCTGGAGTATCTATAGTCAATGGCTTGCATACACCAATGAGTAGTATACCAGAACTACGCAATAGCTTGCAAGCGGGGCAATGGATTTGGGATGTGCGACAAGAACCGCCTAACTTGCCTATCGGCAGCGGTAAGGCGCGATCGCTTACTTGTCGGCGTGTCTTAACTGTGGGTACAGATATGGGAGTTGGCAAAATGTCAACTAGCCTAGAGTTGAATAAGGCAGCCCAAAAACGAAATTTGCGTTCCAAATTTCTTGCTTCAGGGCAAGCAGGTTTGATGATTGCTGGGGATGGTGTGCCACTCGATGCCATACGGGTGGATTTTGCTTCTGGTGCTGTTGAACAAATGGTAATGCGCTATGGCAATGATTACGATATTCTGCATATAGAAGGACAAGGATCTTTGTTGCATCCAGGCTCGACGGCAACTTTACCACTGATTCGCGGTTCCCAGGCAACCCATTTGATATTAGTCCATCGAGCCGGACAAACTCATATTCGCAACCATCCCCAGGTAGAGATTCCCCCTTTGCCTGATGTGATTAAGCTGTATGAGATGGTTGCTAGGGGTGCGGGGGCGTTTGCAACTGTGAAAGTAGTGGCGATCGCGCTCAATACGTTTCACTTAAATATAGCAGATGCTCAAAAGGCGATCAAGCAAGTAAAAGTAGAGACAGGGCTACCTTGTACAGATCCTGTGCGGTTTGGGGCTGATACTTTGTTAGATCCGGTGATGCAAAGTTAGGTTTTAAAGATGGTGAGTGCGATCGTCCAACAATACTACAGCAGTTTTTATTTGTAGAAGAACACTAGTTTGTCTTGTACTTCGTTCATTATTACTTGCTATTTTTCACACGAGCTTGACTCAAACGCCATTGCTTTAGCATCTGGGCGCGATTTTGCCGCAAATCTGCACGATTACGTTCTTCTGGGTAAGGCACATGATCGCCCTTAATCCCAGCCCATAGAACACGGTTGAAGGCATCGGAGTCAAGCTTATCTTCAACTCCAAAGTAGAAGCCTTTACTTGCCTGCGCCCACCAATTTTTGTCCTTTAATAAAGGAACAGCAGCCGTTTTCACAGCACTAGGATCTTTACAGGCTGGTACTAGGTTCTCATCGGTGGGAGACTGGCATAAATTACCAGGAACGATCGCTGTGTATGGTGTAAAATTGGGTTCCTTTGTGAATGCATCTGACATTGGCTCAGCATTGGCATCATTTATACCCAGGTAGCCAATGCCTAACAAATCCTCCATTGTTCGCAGCAGACTGACAGTGTTGTAGTTAGTGCTAACAACAGCTTTGCGCCGAGTATAGGGTGAGATAATGTAAGCAAGCGATCTGTGCGAATCGACGTGATCGGGTCCGTCTTGGGAGTCATCTTCAATGATAAAAATGGCAGTCTCTTTCCATTGGGGAGTCTTGGAGATTGCTTCTACAAACTTGCCGACAGCATAGTCATTATCAGCCATTTGCAGTGTAGGAGTATTTAGCCCAGCTACGGCGTTTTTGAAGTCACCAAAGTGATCGTGGGCAAAACGTACCATCATCAAGTCGGGCATCCCATTCTGCGCGAAGTCACGCGCCCACTCGTTGTATAGGTAGACATCAGGGTTCTTTTGGTCGAAACTGCGGAAGTAAATGTCAGTTTTATCCTCTAAATCCCCCTTGGCAATTGGAGCTTGAGGAATACCTGATGTGAAGGGTGTTGGCGTAATCGGGATGTAGTATGGGTTGTTAGAGTCTGGTCTAGTTGGATCGGATGGATTGGTACTGATATTGTAGTATGCCTGATCGACGAAGAAGCCATAATTGCGTACTGTCTTGCCCGATCGCAGCGCAGCATCCCAAAGATACCCACCAACAGCATTTTCTTCGAGATCGCCATCTCCCTCTGGGGCGTTCACATCTTTGGCTCCAGGCAGAATCGAAGACTTGCCAGACGGATCTAGCAACCCTGTCACTCGGACGTTTAACTGTGAGGGATTAGTTGAAGTTTGTGGTAGTGCAATATTAATGTTGCGGTTAGTTCCTTCATAATCGTAGGTTAAACCATTAAAGCTAGCATTACCATATAAAACTGATTGGCTTTTCTCGGTGTATTCTGTGGTTCGGGCAAAGGTAGACCAGCTCCAGCCTACACCGCTCGACTCCCCGCTGTCGTAAAAGTTATCGAAAGTTACAAAGTCGCTAGCCAGCTTATGATGATTGGGTGTGACGGGTTGGGGAAAAAACGTTAGTTCTGGATCTCCATTACCGACGGGCAAATCGCCAAGTACCTGGTCGTAGGTGCGATTTTCTTTGACTATATAGATGACGTGCTTAATCTTAGTTCGTAGAAAGCTCATCATCGGATCTGGGCGGCGGTTGTAAAAACCGTTATTTTTATCTACCTGCTTTGAGAGAGTAGCTAGGGTTTTGCGATCTGGAACAGGAATTACTGCAATACCTGCTTTTTCTAAAGCCCAAGTATACTCGTTCCTGAAAGTGGTGTTTCGTGCTATCCCAGCTGGTGTAGTACGGGTATTTAGCAAGTTGGTGCTGCTATTCGGATTTGAAGGGTTGGAACCAGAATTGCTTTTAGCATTGACGACGTAGAGGCTTTTTCCATCTCGACTCACACTCACCGAGTTAGGATACCAGCCTGTGGGGATACGTCCAATTACCCGACCGTTTCTTAAGTTCACTTGTGCGATCGCATTTTCACCACCCAAAGTAACGTAGAGAGTTCCATCTGGGCTAAGAGCTAGGGAATTTGGATTCGCCCCTTTATACTTTTCACCTGGTCGAGACAGTGAGATTATTTGTACGACGCGATCGCTGTTTGTATCGATTACCGAAACCGAATCGCTATTACCGTTAGCCACGTACAGCAGTCTAGAGTCAGGAGAAAGCAGGATTTTGTTGGGCTGACTACCCACAGGAATGCGAGTAATTGCTTTACTCGCAATATCAACAGCAAGCACTTCATCGTCGCGCTGACTGCTAACATAAGCTTTGGCGGCTGCACCGCTTTGGGTGCTTTTAATAGCAACATCAAAAGGAAACTCCCCAGTTGCAACGTCACTACCTGGGACAAATAATTTGATCTCCTGAAGGATATGGCGAGTGGCAGTATCAACGATTGATACCGAGTCATTTTCAAAGTTGGCAGCAACCATTGTTTTGCCGTCTTTACTCACGGCGATTCCCGCTACAACTGCTCCTGTTACTACAGCAGGTTCGCGATCGCCTGCTGGCGTACCCTTTAGCTGACCGCCGTCGTATTTTGGAAAGGGGGCAGAAGAGTTTGAGTTGTGACCTAGTAGGATAAAGGGAGCATTAGCGACATACTGATTGCCATTGTTAGTATATACATAAACGCGATCGTCAATCCCACCCGATACGTAGAAACTCTTGCCGGAGGCTGACCAAGCTAAACCGTTATAGGTATTGGGAATATTAATTTGCTGCTTCTTAACTAAACTACCGCTGCTGACATCAAACACAAACACCCATTCGGCTTTAGGGGTTGTCACATCGCTTGGCTGTCCAGTCTGCGGATCTAACACTGGATATGTAAATCGGGTTCCAGTCTCTTCATTATTAAAGTTTTGGTTATAGCCACTAGTCAGAACCAGTAAAGTTTTACCATCTGGACTTAGCGCAGTTGTTACAGCTTCGGCTGCGTTAGCATTATCATCCTTACGCAAACCAGTGGCAAGAGGTGCAAAAGTCGAGTTTGGTGTCGCTGCGGGTGTAATAATCTGACCTGTGGGTAATAACGCTGCGCCACCCTCTAAGTCACCTACAATACTAGTTGTCCGAGCATTAGCTGCTTGCATATTAGCACTCAAGGCAGTGGCAGCTAATAGACTCAATATATTCTTCGTATTCTTGCCAGTCAGCATTGGCTTTTCCTATCACCAAGATAGTAACTAATATATAGAAAATATTGTGATCTATGGGTTAAGAAAATACTAACAACAGGATAAATAAAGTTAGATTTAATATAATTTAACGAAATAGGCGTACCTGAAGTTGCTAACATAAATTAACCTGCTATATATACCTAATTACACTTTATATTAATCTAATAATGATAATTTTTAAACAAATACATGAATATAAATCTAGAGATATAAATAATTAAAGAGGACAGAAATTTTAGTTTTTCAATAAGACTTAGCTAATTGTTTAGTTATTTAAATTGATTCAAACACACTGTTTAATGAAAGCTACAGATGCTATAAAAGTTTAATCGTTTATTCTATAATGTAATTTATGCTTATTCTATGGAATTAGTTTTTAGGTATAGCAATGTTCTTTAAGGTTAGGACGAAGCTGCCACAGAACGATCAACTTTTTCTCGGAAAGGTTCGCTGCTGGAAGCCATTTTTCTGACTCGGTTTTTAATGGGAAACCATTGATGTTCTATCTCCCGCGCGGTCGGGAGAATAGGGTGGCAAATACTTAAGGATGCACTGAGCTTTATCAATCAGTTTTTGGATTTTTTCTGACTTATGAAAAGTAGCATTATCTAAAATAATTGTTTGACCAGGTGACAGCTTTGGAAGCAAGCTATCTTCAAGCCATTTTTCAAATACCATTAGATTGCATGAACCTTCAAATGTGAGTGGAGCTATCAACTTTTCCTGATTTAAAGCTGCTATAATACTTCCTCTTACACTTCTCTTACCTTCTTTCAAACCAAAAAATCTTTTTCCTTTTTCATTCCATCCATAATCATAAGTGTCTCGATTATCTATGCCTGTTTCATCCACGTAAATCAGGGTGCCTGGGTCTTTTTGCTGGATGTCAAGTCGGAATGAGTCGCGCAGTTGTTCATCTCTTTCTTTATAGCCATATGTCTTTTTTTTCGAGTAAAATTAATCTTTTTTAGTCCGCGACTAATTGTATGGCGACTAACTTTCTGTTCCCAGACCTCAGCCATCTCTGCTTGGGTAAGTTCGCCGTGAGCTTGTGCAAACTCTCGCAACGAGTCCCAGTTGGGAATTTTATGCCCACTTCCTTTTTGATAGCCCATATGAGCTTGAAACTCTTGGGTTGTTTCTCTTCATTTTAGCCACAGGTCGATGGTATTACGACTAAGGGCAAACACTCGACTAGCTTCACTTTTCCTCATGCTATTATCAATAGCTTGAATCACTTTTTGGCGTAAGTCATAGCTGTAAGGAGCAGCCATTGTCAATACCTTTTTTGAGCTTTACTTTTTCCATTATGTCCTAATCCTTATGCTCTTTGCTATAAGTGGCGATCGCACTACTATAAAAAATACCGTAGCGTTGAAGCACTACGAGAATTTATGAGATTAAATTTAACGTAGGGCTAACTATGCCAAGCTTTGTAGAAATCTGGATAAGTCATATTTTGGGCGCAATGCCAAATGATGTTATAAATAGCCTCGTAGCGATAAGAACTGTTCTTGTAGTGTTCTCCTAGATAATCTTTTAAGGCTATGACAACTTGAGGCATTTGATCGCTTGGCAATATTTTTCTCAGGTAATTAGCTGTGTATAGGAGCAAGTCTTCATAATAGAGCCAAGTTTGGGCAAAGCAGATTTCATCGTCATCAAATTCATTGTCATCATTATCCTGATAGGTTTGAATCAATCGGACAAGGGTAGCGATAACTACGCTCACGCTTCGCTAACGCTATTTCATTACCAAGATCAATTTGCCCTAAACTATAAGCTGCTTCTTGACGAATATCTGTATTCTCACTAGTTTGAATTAGTTTAACAAGGGTAGCGATTGCTTTTTCATTACCTGGATCAATTTGTCCTAGACTATAAGCTGCTTCCCTCAAAATAACTTCATCTTGAGAGGTTTGCAGCAATTGAGTTAAAGCAGCCATTGTAACTTCACTCCCTACACCTATTGCCCTTAACTCAAATGTTGTATTCAAAATAGTCCCTTCATCCTGAGTGTTTTCCAGTAAATGAACTAGAGTATTGAATGCTGCTACATTACCTGGCTCAAACGCCAACAGGCTTACTGCAACATGACGACGAAGACGCTCATTTTCTGTTGCTTCTAGTCTTTGGTTTAGAATGGTAATTGCCGCTTTGTTACTTGAGTCAATTTGCAAAAGATATTCAGCAGCCGTAAAGAAGAGAGATTGGCTCCCAGTAGCTTCAAGAATTTTAACTAAAGTATTGATCGCAACTACATTACCTGGATCAATTTGCCACAGATCCCTAGCTACTTCCAACAGAACCTCATCTGTCTCAAAAAAACCAATGTATACGGCTTTATTCGTCTGTAAGAACTCAACAAGGGTTGCGATAACTACGCTCATGCTTCGCTAACGCACTTTGACTTCCCTAACCAATTTGCCCCCAAGTTTTAACTGCTAACCAATAAATGTCTTCATTGGGTGGTGTTTGTATCAGGTAGATTAAAGTAGCGATAACAGTTTCATTGCCGCAGCCAATTTCCCCTAAACTACCAATTATATACCAACATTCATCATCAGAAACCTGCATTAACAGTACCAAAGCAGCGATCGCACTCTTATTGCCCAGATCTAGTTTCCCTAACTTCTCTGCTGCAATGTGGAGAATCGAACGACTTTGGTAGTATGAATCAAATGGGTGTAAGCTGCAATTACCCGCCTTCTATCTGTTACTTCCAGTGCGACTCTTGCTGATTCAACCAGTGGTTGCGGATATATCTTCCAGTCTCGCTTATCCTGTCTGAAATAGGCATAGCTCGATTTAAGGATCTGTTCTACAATTGCATCACCTATACTACAATCTGGAAAGTAGGCGTTAGCGAAGCGTGAGCGTAGTTATCGCCTCTGCTGCTAGGAAATAAACGCGATATCGATAAAACTCTCCGCAACTGTCGTCAAAGTCTATTGAAACCTTGACAAAATCTTCTTTTTCTGCTTTTGCTACATCTTCTCTTGCAAACCAGTCCAGAATTTCTGCTTTCCTGAAGTTTAAACCCCAGGCTTGCGGTTCAAAGATGCGATAGACACCTGCGTCTAGATTGTGGGAGTGGTGAAAGAAATAGTGCCAATCATGCATAGCCTCCTATCCACTTTAGATGTGGTGCGAAAGGAACTGATATTATGATACATCGGTTTCTAGCTGGGTAACTTAGGAGCAAACAAATTGTGCTGAAGATTATTCAAGCTGATTCAAAAGAACATAGCTGTTATATACGAGAACTGTTTCGGGAAAATTTAAGTGAGACTAAGTTGTTGCTTAGCCGCGAATTTAACATTAGTTTTGATGTTAATACATTACTAGAGCAACAGATAGCGAAACTCCAACAATTTTCTCCGCCTTCAGGATGCTTACTTTTAGCAGAATATCAAGGAAAGATAACAGGTTGTGCTGGCTTGAGAAAGATTGGCGAAAACGTTGGCGAAGTTAAAAGGATGTATGTACAACCTGAGTATCGCAGAAAAGGTATAGGTCGGTCTTTATTACAAGCCATCATCACTGAAGCTCGTCAGATAGGTTACTCTCAGATTCGTTTAGACAGCGCCCCTTTTGCCCCCGAAGCACAAGCACTGTATTATTCAGTAGGCTTTCAGAATATCAAGCCGTATCTCGAAAGTGAGATTCCTGAAAAATATCATCCACGCTGGGTATTTATGGAAATGGTTTTCTAAAGCTTTGTAGTAAAAATTGTCGCCGTTGGGTCGATTGTGATCAAAAACACATAAGCCGTTAAAACTATTGATAGAAGACACTTGTGGTTGCACTTGCCTAATCTTTAGTCATCCCATTTCACGACATCTATACTGACCAGAAAAACTGCTGGTCAGCGCTAACTTCTTATTTTCTTGGTAGGCAAAACCGCATGGTAATTCACTCGAATGAATTTTACAGCCGAAGGCAACCGCACCCATAATTATCACATCAGCCGAACTGGACGAACCAAGTCCCCAAATCGTCTTTGTCTAACTCTGCTTTTACTCAGATGACAGGCTACAGCATGGAGGAGATTGCTAGTAAAACACCGCATATCCTGCAAGGATCTAAAACAGATCGCTCAGTCTTAAGTCAATTACGTTGTAACCTGTTACAGGGACAATCTTTTCAGGGCGAAATAATAAACTACCGCAAAGATGGTGCTGAATATAACGTGCAAATATATTGCTCTCCCATCCGCAACGATCGCGGCGAAATCACCCCTTTTATGTCCATACAAAGGCACAACATGGTTGAATAATAGCGGTTAGCTATTAGCAGTTACCAGTTACCAGTTACCAACTACCAACTACCAACTACCAGTTACAGCTAAAAGCTAATAGCTATCGCACAATTGGTGCTGATACTATACCCTTGGCTTCCAGATTGGCAGCAACTCGTAAAATCAACGCTTCATTTTATGGCTCGAATATTGGGAAGATTCGATGTTATCTGGTAAGGAAAATTCGTTTACCAAAAAGGCGATCGCTTTAATTGTGGCAAAATTCTCTATTACCCCGATGCGATATTCTGGGTTGAGTGGCAAATCCAATACCATAGCCATCTGATCTACATATTCAGCTATTGATCATGTGTTTTTTTCCATTTTTTCAACCTCAGATTCGATATAAATGCTGTCCCAATTAAAGCGATCGTTGACAAGCTAAACTTCTAGATCTGATCTGGATCAATGTTTAACTCTCTCAGTTTAGCGGCTAATCGCTGCGCTCTTTCCTCGGCTTGTTGTTGTGCTGCTTGGGCTTGTTGTTGTGCTGCTTGGGCTTGCACTCTTGCTGCTGCTTCTTCCTCATAGGTTAAAAGATTTTGCTTTGTCGCTGGATCGTAAAAGCGCATTTCTCCAGATTTCACTCGCAATTCTAGCCCTAATACTTCACTGGGTAGCGACAGTGTACCATCTGCCAAAGTATTTGTTGGTACTGGGAAATAATTACCTTCAACTAGGCGTAAACCCTGGAGTTGGGGAGTGAGATAATCGCCTGTGGGGTCATATTGAAAATATTCACGGATGCCAAGAAAGGCATAAATTCCTTTTTTTGCGCCTTGGTCTTTGGTGCGGGTGGTTTTTGAGGTAATTTCTAGGACAAAATCAGGTGTTTTATCTTGTTCTTCCCATGTTTTATACGTGCGGCGATCGCGCTTCTCAACTCCAAAAATTACAAATACATCTGGTGCTATAACTGATTCTGGATTACCCTGTTCGTAGTAGATGAATAAATTACCTGCGACGTATACATCTGGACGATTTTGGAAATAAAGCCGCAGCGCACTTCGCGCATAAATCAGATAACTGCACTGCACATCACCTTCAGCCATCGGTTTACCATCTTCATCTGGATACTCAATCAGAGTTGGGATATATTCCACTGAAATTGTCATAGCCATATCCCTCAATTCAACTGGGGCTAAACTCAATCTAGCACCTGTATTGCTCGGCTAAAAAGTCATAAAAAAGGATAGGCATCTTGCCTATCCCACAAATCATAACAGGGTGAAGAATTTAGAAATTCATCTCAGCAGCTTGGACTTTTTCAACTTGCTTCTTCTTCAGCACTAGCAGCACTTGACATAACATGATCGCAGCCAAGAACGCTAGTAACCACTGAATTCGTGTAGAGCTTTGCAGGACGATTTCACCATCATCTTGTCCAAAACCACCCACGTTCGGGTTGTTTGTTAAAGCTTCACCAGCAGCGACTTTTTGCCCTTCAGAAACGAGCAGTTCTGGTCCTTGGGGAATTTTATCAACTACGTCACCAGATTCAGTCTGGATGGTCACTTCGTTTTTGGTTGTGCCATCTTCTTGTTCTGCTTGAGTGATCTTGGTAATTGTGCCAGCAGCGGAGGCATTGTATACGCCGTTGTTGCTCTTTTCACCAGTGGGGTAAACTTGACCGCGACCCCGATTACCACCTACATGAACGGCATACTTACCAAAGTGAATATTTTTGTCTTTTGCCGGATCGGGTGAAAGGACTGGGAAGACAAGTTCTTGATATTGTTCACCTGGTAATGGTCCTACGATGACGACGTTTTCCTGATCTTCCCTATAGGGTTGGAAATATAAGTCGCCAACTTTTTCTTTCATTTCCTCGGTCATTCTTTCAGGCGGAGCAATTTTGAAGCCTTCGGGCAACATTAATACCGCACCTACCTGAAGCCCACCTTTTGAACCATCGGCGAGTACCTGCTGCACGTTGGTGTCGTAAGGAATTTTTACTACTGCCTCAAATACAGTATCGGGTAGCACAGATTGAGGCACTTCCACTTCTGTAAGTTTGGCTGCTAGGTGGCAGTTGGCGCAAACAATACGTCCTGTGGCTTCACGGGGAGTTTCTGGGGCTGTTTGCTGCGCCCAGAAGGGATAAGCAGCAGCAGACTGGGGAAGGGCTAGATCGCTAGTGAAGAAGAAGGTAATAGTGGCGATCGCTAAAATCGCACTCTTCACAATTGCTCTAAAACTACGAGTTAATCTCGTCGGTAACACTTTTCTCATCTCTTAAGGCAAGGATTGGGGAAGCAACGTCAAATAATACACAAATTGTGGATCTTAAATTCTTGATTTGTAACTTCAATCTTTAAATCTAAAATCCAAGCATCTTTATGCCCACCAAGGGGCTTCGCCTGTACGAAAGTCAGTTTCTGTCCAAGGAGTCAAAGTAATCTTGTCGTCCTCAACCTTGGCGTGAACCAGTGCGAGGGACAATGGAGCAGGACCGCGTACTACCTTGCCAGTGTTATTGTATTGGGAGCCATGACAAGGACACATAAATTTGTTCTCGGCGGCATTCCAGGGAACGACACAACCCAGGTGAGTGCAGATCGCATTGATGCCGTAATCGGCAAGTGCTTGCTCTCCTTCGACCACAATATAAGTGGGGTCGCCTTTGAGTCCTTGTACCAAAGCGCGATCGCCTACACCTGGATGACTTGCTAAGAATTTATTTACACTCACGTCGTTTCCTAGCTCGTCTTTTGCGATCACGCCGCCGCCCGATCCAGCACTAGAAGGCGGAATAAAGTACTTGACAACTGGATACAATGCCCCTAGTGCCGTTCCTGTAATTGTCCCAAAAGTGAGAAAATTCATAAATTGACGACGACCCATATTTGGGACATTCATGGATTCAGAAACTTGAGCCATATTTTTCGTTTGCGTGTTTATCTTTGTTTACAACTCTAACAATGAGTTTTTTTGAATCTTGCCAACCCTTAAAGGTTAATCGGGCGATCTTTAACATCAGAATTCTGAACACTCAAAAACAAGATTGTTAAACTCGCCCATAGCACGACCCACAAGCATGATAAAATTCCTCAGATTAAGGATGTTGCCAGCCTTGTTTAGTGAGGAACATTACATTTCTTTATATTGGTATCATACCTGAGTTACGCAGCTTCACCTTGTAACGAAATGTAAAAGGGTTACGGCAAAAAAAAGCTATGACAGGAAAGGATTTACGCCAGCTGCTACTAAATAAGTGGGGACGCTCATACGATGTCCAGCTGCGACGTACTGGAGGTAAAGTTTTTTTACAAGTAATGTGGAAGTACTTGGAGCAAGCATCTTTTCCTCTGTCGGAAGCAGAGTATCAGGCACATTTAGATAATGTTGCTAGTTATCTCCATGAATTTGGTGGAGTGGCGATTGTGCAAACATTTATTACTCAAACCCGCGATCGCCCTCGTTTAGGTAAAGCAGTTAGCATTCCCTTAGATTTAGGAGAACGCGCCTCTGAATGGCTACTGTGAAGTTAGGGGAGAGGGGGAGAGTGGGGGAGGGGGAGCAATGAACAATTATCAATTGTTCATTATTCATTGATAATTGTTCATTGTTTATTGATAATTGATTCCTTTTCCCTTTACCGCAATACCTCTTTACCCTTTCCCCTTAAGTTATTTACGTGTTTTTACGTATTAGCTAGTATTTTTTTATATTTAAGCTTGATTTTATAAAATCTTAATCATTCACCTCGGTATTAGCAGTTAGACTTTACGTTAGTTTTATACAAAACCGATAATTTTATGTAAGTAGGTGGACATAATTAAATATAAGATGCGCTCCTGCCCAAAACCTGGCAGTAAAAGTCAAGTCCCTTTTCCCTTCTACTTATGAACTGTTACTTGATAAAGCGAAATGTCTATGATAGAAGTACCTAAGTCAAGAAAGTCAGTAGCATAATTTACACAGAAAAAACAAAAGCGCGGCTCATGTTGCGTTTGCTAGTAGGTGCAAGAATGCTGTCTTTAAGGGCAGTAGCAGCAGCTATAGGAGTTACTTCTATCGGGTATCGCCTGACACACATTGTAGTTGAGAATGGATTAATTAACGCTCGAATTGTGCGGCTACAAGCTCCTGTTAGTGGAGATATTAAAGCCTTATATGCACGACTTGGTTCGTTGGTTAAAACAGGACAAGTACTAGCTCGAATGTTTCCTAAAATGGGGGCGCGCACGACAGAACTACTGGGCAGCAATGGCAACGTTTTGCAAAGTTTGACTTTTGTTGCTACTGGTGTTAACGATCAGGAGATTATTGAACAAGCGATCGCGGATCTTGGTTCTAGAGGTGGTACTGTCTTACTACGAGTCCGAGTCACGGTAGGGCTAGCCTCACCTGCCAGGTAGCCAACTCGTAGTACCTTAGAAAATTTATCACTGCCAGTGGCGATCGCCTCTATATTTTTTAGTCCCCAATCACCGTTGTTTCTAACACTTGGGTGCTGCATCCAGTCATTCGTATCAAACCGATCAGACCAAATAACAGCAAGTGTTTGTAGCATTATAGGTAACGTGGGGAAGGAGCGCAGTAGCTGCTATTTGAGCATTTAAGGTAGGGCGATCGCAACCACTCAAACCCAGTTCTAAATACGCAACAGCCGTGTAGCAGGCAGCAGTCAAAAGCCCCTGCCATACAACTTTCCTAAACCAAAACAGGCAAAAAGTCAAGCCAAATTAACTTATCTTGCCTGCGAATGGCAAATTTTATTTACCAAACATTTTGACTAAGCCAATTCCACCAAAGTAAAGCGCCAGTACTGCACCAGCCAACAAGCTCTGAGTCAACGGATCAGTCGAAGGTGTCAAGACAGCTCCCAACACAACCGCCCCTAAAAACACATAGCGCCAAGCAGCAAGCATTGTTGCTGAAGAGACAATTCCCAACCAACCGAGCAGTGCTTGGATGATGGGAATTTGAAATGCTAAACCAGTGCTAAACAATAAGAGCAAGACAAATTCAAAATAGCGGTCAATTGACCACAACTGCTCTACAACATCCGCTCCGTAGTTAATAAAGAAATTGAGCGCAGCGGGGATGAGCAATACATAAGCAAATACTAGCCCCGCCGCAAACAGAACCGTAGAACCCAAAACAACAGGAGCAATCAAGCGGCGTTCACGCCTCGTCAGCCCTGGTAAGACAAACTGAATAATTTGGTAAAGCACAAACGGACTAGCCAGCAGCAAGCCGCTGTAGCCTGCTACTTTCAGCGAGACAAAAAAGTATTCGCCAGGAGCTAATTGGAGAAATTTGACTCCCTGTGCTGGCACTTCCAGCAATTGGACAATTGGCTTGACAGCAATAAAGCAGCCGAGCACACTCAGCACAATGGCAATCAGAGCATAGAAAATCCGTTGTCGCAATTCCTCTAGGTGGTCAAACAGAGACATTTCGACTTCATCGGGTAGCTCATTGAGATAAGCATCGTCTTGATTGCCGTTCCCTACCTGTGCATTAATTCCCGGTTTCAAGTCGGTGGTTGAACTAGGAGTGGTGACAGTATCTATGTCTGAGGGTTGCCTCATGGTTTTGCTTAGTCCAAGGTTTGTTAACTATTTTATCGGGGCAGCAGTAGCGTTAAGTAAAAAAATAGCAAAAGCAACTAAAGCCAAAAAGCAAACATGGTATATTGCTTCCCAAGAAAAAAATAAACAGATTGCCAGAAAAATAATGACATTGTTATCTGCAACGACCTCAAAAACATTTAACCTATTGAGTATTGGTCAAAGGGGAGTAGGCAAAACAGTCTTTCTCGCTGGCAGCTACACAGAATTACAAGCTATTAATCAGATAAACAGTCCTCAAACTGAAGAGTTTTGGTTCGATTGCAGGGATACACAGGTGCAGCAAAACATGGATCATCTTTTGGGCTACATTGCTCAAACTGGTCAATACCCACCAGCTACGATGAAAATTAGCAACTTTAACTTCAGTCTGAAACGACAGGATACGTGGAGTGAAAAAACACTTTGCCATTTCCGCTGGTGGGATATTCCTGGGGAGATCTGCGACATAAGCAATAATCGTGACTTTCAAAGGATGGTGCTTACTTCTCATGGCTGCTGTGTGTTTATTGATGCCGATGCGCTTGTACACGAAAGAGCTTACCTAAAGTCACTGGAAGAAATGATGAGACAAGTGATGGGAATTGCCTCTCTAGTTTACCAGCGTGGTTTAAAATATCCCTTGGCGCTGATCTTTACTAAGTGTGACTTGATTCAACTCGGTCCTATCAGCCAGTTACAAATTGAGCAGAGTGTACAACCACTCATTACTGTCCTTGATAGTGTACAAGCTAACTATAAAAGGTTTTACTCAGCCATACCAATTGTTTCAAGCGAAGGTGTTTCAACCATAAAAGCTAAAGGTGCAGCTGCTCCACTTCTATGGGTGACGTTGGAATTGAAAAGAATCAATAATGTGCAGTTGCAGAAAGATTTGGGTAGTGGATTGATGCAGAACTCGCCCGAATCGATAGGCAAAGCATCCGCAGTTAAAAAGACACCCGATCTAAATTTGCTACCAAGTATCTACAATTACATTTTACCTTTGCTCTTGGCAAGCATTAGCTTATTGAGTGTTAGCCTTACCATATTTTTGGCTTTCAGTCAATATAAACTTGGTAGTGAACAGGCTTTCAAAAATCAGTCAAATATTTTGCCGCAAGCAGTTAAGAAACCTCCCGATTATGCAGGTAGAGAGTAATTTTGTAGCAGGCTAGCAGCAAACAACGCCTTTGGTTAATCCGCATAATGTATCAGGTTGTAGTGGGCATGGGTGGCATACTTAAATTTATAGGTAGGCAAGACCTATAGGGATGGTAATTTTGGATGGATAGATGAATGTTGTGCTACTAATTGGGAAATCTGGGGATTATATAGTCGTAGATAATTCCAATAGTTACCGAAAACTTGTCTAACATAGCCTTTGGTTTCATCAAATGGGATGGCTTCGACAAACTCATCTGGATCTCTGTTATTCAATGTTTGTAGCCATTTTGACACCTGGTTAGGACCTGCATTGTAACTTGCGATCGCAAGCATCGAGTGATTGTCATATTTCTTATGAGTGTAATCCAAATACCAAGTACCCAGTAGAATATTATCTTGCGGATTTTCCATATCGTACCTTGGTAAATTGATTTTTTCAGCTATATATCTAGCAGTATCAGGCATTACCTGCATCAATCCCACTGCACCAGCAACCGAGCGAATTTTTGGCTCAAACCGCGATTCTTGTCGAATTAAAGCTGTTACCAGCAAAGGATTAAGCTGATTTCGTTGTGACTCTTTTTCAATTTCCTTAAGATAGGGAAATGGATAACGTGCTTGCCAATAAGTCAATTGTTGACTTAAAGCCTGGTATTGGGCTTTTTCTGCTGGGGTTTCTCGATCTTCTAAAGTAGAAATTTCGGCAATTCCGATTAAATTTTCTCCCTTCATCAAATGCATCAAACCGTCGGTGAATTGTTCTGCTACCGTTGGTGTCTTGTTTTGAAATTCTACTTGCCAAAGCGTCCCAGCATCTGTATCTTGTCTTAGCTGGTAGAGTTCTTTTAGTGCAGGGGAACCAGCAGGCGGTACTATACGTTCTGGTGGAACAACGGAAGGATTTAGCTGGCGCACAGTTTTGAAATTTCCTACATCTAGCCCCAAAATCGCTGCCGATCGCCATGCATAATAAGACTGTGGGAACTGGCTTAAAACATACTCAAAAGCAGCTTTCGCATCTGACTGGCGTTTCAACTTCATCGCCCATTTGCCCACCCAAAAGGTAGCTCTGGGAGCCAAAATACTATTAGAGTTACGTAGCGCAATGGGCGCAGCCCATAGCCATGCACCCTTATAATCATTAGTTGCTGCTTTGGCTTGTGCTACTTTCCAACGATATTCTGCTGCTGCATCTGTTTCACCATACCGATTCAGCAATAGTTGACGCAATGACGCAGCTGATTGCCCACTGTGCATAGAATCAAGAATATCGGCTTCTTGTACTAGTGCTGTTCCCGCTAGCTTCGGGAAGCGACTGATTACCAAGTCGAGATAAGCGATCGCCTCAGATTTTTGTGTTATCCTCGCTAGATGCATTAAAGCTGTGCCAGTTTCTTTGGCGTTGGGAAAGGCGGTGATTAGCTGCTTGTATGTAGTTATTGCTTGTGGCTTGTTGCGACTTAGTTGCCAGGATCGTGCTTGACGATAAAGATTCTCAGGTGTGCGAGGTGCTTTAGTGTAAGCAGTTGCAGCTTTAGCATATTGTTTATTTTCCCAGTAGGCGAGGGCGATCGCTTCCCAATCTTCAGGTTGCAATTGCGCCGCCGATTTACTTACCAGGTTGTCTAAGACTGGCACAATCCCAGGTTGAGTATAAGCATATTTTGCCAAGAGTAACTGTAACTGGGGCTGATGGGGATTTTGTTGCAACAACAAGCGAGCAATTTCTATTGTGCGGGGATGGCTGGGGAATTGCGTCACTGCTTGCAGCCAATATTTCGGTTCAGTTCTACCCAACACATATAAAGCTTCAGCTGCTATAGGGTTATTCAGATAGTGGTTGAGTAAATCTTGCCACGCTATCTGAGTTTTGGCTTGATCGTTTGTGAGTTCCAACGCTTGAGCGCGTTTTAAGGCGATATGTGGGGCGAGGACGGAATAATCTTTTTCTAAATCTTGTAAAACGGCGATCGCTTTATCACCCTGCCGTTGTAAAATCAGATCGCTTGCTAAAAGATAACGGGCGCGATCGCGCTCTATTGATGGCGGTAATTGAGCGATCGCACTCAGTTGCACCATCCGCTCACCAGGGGAGAGTGACACCAGTCGCAAAACGCTTGATTTGGGGTTTTCCAATCTGATTTGTGCCTGAGACTGGCTTGGGTTTGTCGATTGCGCCAGCCAGTTGACAGACTGCGTTACTAACAAAGGAACCCCAACTAGAAAACATAGCCCCGCCCCAGCAGCAAGAGGAATTGACCGTCGCTGCAACATAAACGTTCGCGCTCAATATGATGGTGTAATTTCCTGCCAATCTAGCATTGCTCCCCCTGAATCATCAGCTGGTTGGCAGAGAAATTTTGCTACTTTCCGCCTACATCAGCACAAGGGTAGATTTGTCAGAGGCGATGTAGTAGATTTAGATTCACTTAAGATATGCGCATTTTGTCTAGGTGAGTCGAAAAAGCAGCAATTAGGGTGAGCGTTTGTCCACTGACTAAATATTAAGTTTTGTAAGCAAGCAACGTGTGAGTAATAAAACACAACTGTTAAAAAATATCTATGGCTTCGATTTCCCCAGTAGCTTCTTCGAGTTTTGGGAGTTTGTCTGCTCTCTACCACCGAAATTGATTGAAGATGTTTTAGAAGTTCAATTTATAGGAGCTTTTAATATTTTCAAAGCTGATTATGATGCTCAAACACATAATTTGTTATGGGACAGATACTACAATGATCCACCAGAGTTTTTTACGCTGATGGCTGGATGGGCTGATGGTTTACATTAGGGATATTATCTAGACGATCCAAATCATCCTATCCCAGTAGCTTATTACTACAGTAATGACGCTTTTGAACTTACAGTAAGCGGAGATAATTTATTTGAAACCCTTAGAGGAGTAGTAGAAGAACACTACAAAATGTGTTTAGCAAAAATAGAGTATTATTCTGACCAAACAAAGGACTATAAGGAAAAAATTCAACAACTGAATGCTTTATGAACCGAAATTCAGAAATATTACACCGCAAACCGCTTGGAAACAGGTGAAATCTACTTAGGTAAATATCAGGTAGCAAAAGTGCGGCAGACAGTAGCTCAAACGAGGGATGGCATGGGAATTGTTGTTTCTCGCAGTTTGTACAAACTATTGAGTGGCGACGATAAATTTCAGATGTGGAATTACGAACCAACACACGAAGAAGTTCAGCAAATGACAAATGAGGCAATGAATGCTTTGAAAGAAGGCTATCCTCCAACAGCACTAAAGCTGGGAAAAGATTTGTGGATTTACCAACAATATAGAGCGCAATGTTATGCTTTATTAGATTCTGCCTACGCAGCTTTAGGCAGAGACATCGTCAGAAAAATGCTAGGGATTGCTAAAGAATATAGAGAATATTGCGATAGATGTTCTAGATATTAGTGATTAATAAAAAAAGCAATTTGAAAAAAAATCGACTTAAAAATAGAAGTTGCTTGAAATGCGCTGAAGAATATGGTATGATTTACTTCATAATGGGAATCTGTGCAAAAATAATAAAAACGAAAAGATTTCCATTATTAAGCAGCATAGTAAAAGTATACAGCTAAGTTGCCCCAAGCGCAAGATTAAAAGCGATTTTTTTTAAGCAAATTTTTTTGTTGTACACCTGGTTGAGAAAGATAAATTTAAAATTCAGAATTTCAGTTTCGCTGTAACATCACAACAGACTCAATAGATTAAATCTGCTGTGGCTGACGTGAGTAACTTCTCTAGGTGTAAGCGGTTATCGCTGGTAGTGTTTCATTTGTGCTTTTCTGTCTCGCTGATTGCAACTCAGGAACCGATACAAGCTGCTTTTGTCCAACCACTGCGAAGTAAACGGGCGATGGTTGTCTCTGCTCATCCCTTGGCGAGTGAGGCGGGGTTGGAGATGTTACGCAAGGGTGGTAATGCAGTAGATGCAGCCGTAGCAACGACATTTGCTATCTCTGTACTAGAACCGTTTAGTGCGGGGATTGGTGGCGGCGGGTTTTTACTTTTACACTCTGCCAAAACTGGGGAAATCAAGGCGCTGGACTTCCGCGAACGCGCACCTTTAAAAGCCACTCGTAATATGTACCTGGATGCACAGGGAAAGGTGCGCCCCCAGGCGAGTGTAGATAGTTATTTATCAGTAGCAGTACCTGGGACAGTGGCTGGACTGTACCAGGTGCATCGTCAGTATGGAAAATTACCTTGGGCGACCCTAGTAGCACCTGCTATTGGTTATGCTCAAAATGGGTTTGTGGTGTCAGAGCGTTTTGTTGAGGCAACCGCAAGGCGAAAAGAAGCGATTTTAAGAAATCCGGCTGCTCGTCAAATTTTTACTCGCAACGGCAGAGGGTATCAACCAGGAGACAAGCTAGTACAAAGAGATTTGGCAGAGAGTTTAAGAGCGATCGCTCGCAACCCCTCTAGTTTTTATACCGGAAAAATTGCCTCTGCGATCGCCAGGGATATGGCTAAAAACGGAGGACTAATTAGCCTACAAGATCTCAAATCCTACAAACCGATTTGGCGCACTCCTATTTGTGGTAACTTCCGCACAAGCCGTATCTGCTCCATGCCACCGCCTTCTTCAGGAGGTGTCCACCTATTACAGATATTAAACATAATTGGTGACACCGATCTCAAATCTTTAGGATGGCATCATCCAGACGCACTGCACCTGATGGTAGAAGCGATGAAAATTGCCTATGCCGATCGCTCCGAATATTTAGGCGATCCAGATTTTGTCAAAGTACCAGTCCAAGAACTAATTAATCCGGCTTATGCTAAAAAACGGCGACAAGAAATCACAATGGATCGGGCTAAACCATCAAGTGAAGTCAAACCGATAGACAGGGAAACATTACAACGTTTCACTCAACCCGTACCATCCTCTCGTAACCAGGCTGAGCCTAAGAATCTTAGCGCCTTTGCGTCTTTGCGCGAAACAAATCCCTTATCCAAAATCCCTTATCCAAAATCCTACGAGTCTCCCGACACCAGTCATTTAACAGTAGTAGATAGCCAACGTAATGCTGTTAGCTTGACATTCACAGTTAACTACGGCTTCGGTTCGGGTGTAGTAACGCCTGGAACTGGAATTTTACTAAACGACGAGATGGATGATTTTGCGGCGGCGGCTGGTGTACCCAATGCTTATGGACTTGTAGGGGGAGATGCTAACGCGATCGCGGGGCATAAAACACCCCTATCGAGCATGACACCCACCATTGTCACAGAAAATGGACGGCTACGCATGGCAGTTGGATCGCCAGGTGGTAGCACAATTATTACCACCGTGCTGCAAGTACTCCTCAACGTACTTGAATACGGTATGAATGCTGGTGCAGCAGTTTCCGCACCCCGTATACATCATCAATGGCTACCAGATCAGCTTAGAGTAGAACCTTGGGGCTTAGATGCTTTGACAGTGCAAGAACTACGTCGTCGCGGACATCAAATTAAAGAGGAACCAGGCTGGGGTAATGCTAACGCGATCGTAGTCACACCAGATAACACGCTAGAAGGATCTGCCGATCCGCGCGGCGAAGGTTCCCCTAGAGGTTTCTAAAAGCTATTAGCAATTAGCTAATTTTCTCTAAAATATCCATCGTCAACCGATAAGTCGATTAAACCCTGTCTTGTTCCCAAGCTTAACCTGGGAACAAATAGTGAATAACCCTCTTTTACAGATAAACCCATCCTACGTCCTAACCTCGGCGCTTGCTTTACTAATAGCAAATTCTTGAGCGCGAGAGCTAGGTACTAAAGTCCAGCCAGCTTTAAGTAACTTCTGGTAAGTAGCCCAGCCTTTAGAACCTCCTGGTATGCGGTAGTCTGGGACAGCGTATTGTGGAAAAGCTGTATAAGGTCGCCAAGCCTCATGGGGTGCAGTTTGTAAGTGTAAGATTTTCTCACCATCACCACTCGTCTTGGATAACCAGCACATTCTTTTAAGCATAAATACTCCAAAGTTTAATTAAGATATGTTACTTTCACTTGCTTTTAGCGATCAGTAGTGAATGTAACAACTATAAAAGTTAAGCCAGAAAGTATAGTTGCCGTCAAAAAAAGCACAGGAAAAGGGAGCAAAAGCAAGCAAAAGGAAGACAAACTAGACCTTCTAGCCTCTAGTCCTACCAATTACCCATTACCAGGAAAGACGTAGCACTGCTACGTCTTTTCTACCAACTACCAATTACGAATTATGAATTACAAATATATGCTTTTGTTATATAGAGGGAATGTAAGAATCTTTATTGTGGGTAACTATTGCACCTATTTCTGAAGTTATTTGGTTGTAGGTGGTATCATTTAAAACTGGGACTGAATTTTCAATCGCAATTGGTTGAAGCAAATCAATCCATGACTTGCAACCACCGTATGCAGACTCGTAGGGAATCATTTGTACTTGAGCTAACTTGTAAGTCCGCAGCAAGAGGATGTAAAGTGGTTGACGCGGTTTCCATTTGAGGCGATCGCTAATAAATTGCTCATTCCAAATATGAAATGGTAACAAAGCATTCACAGTTGTTTCGTCAGCCACTGGGAAAATATCAGTAACAGTAGCAAAACTACCAATCCGAATTGTTTCTGGATGCCAACCGGATGTAACTGGAGTTACCAGAGGGGCAGATTCAGGTTTAAGTAAAAAAGGCTGTTGATGTTCGTAGGTGGGGTAAAGTAAAACTCTTTCATGGGCAACTTGAAAACGTCCACCTCGTTCATAAATACCACCCTTACGCAGCAGCATAATTGTTTTACCCTGTTCTAGAGCATCGACGGCAACAGCCCATTCTTTGAGTGCAGCAGTAGTGGTTGATGGCATGAGTGTTTATAGGGGCGCTGTGCGAGAGAAAGGCTAAAAGCAAAAAGGATAAAGGTTAAAGGATGAAGGATAAAGGCGATCGCGCAGAAGGATAAAGATTGAAATTTCACCCTTGGTCACTTCCATCCTTCATACTTCATCCTTCACACTTCACACTTCTTTAATTTCTAAACTGATTAGATATCTAAATTACGCTAACGGCACAAAGCATAGTTAGATAACTCACTTAAGGAAGATTAATTAAACTTTTTAAAACATTAGACATATACAAAGGTAGACTATTAAAGGTAGAAAGTTAGACATGGAGAAGCGCTCGCTTGGCACATCAGACATCAAGATTACCCCCATCCTAATGGGAACTTGGCAAGCTGGTAAAAAACAGTGGGTAGGAATTGAAGATGCAGACACTATCAAAGCGATAAGGGCAGCATTTGACGCAGGCATGACAACGGTTGATACTGCTGAGGTTTATGGAGCAGGACACTCAGAGCAAATTGTCGCTCAAGCTTTATCTGATGTAAGAGATCAGGTAGTATACGCTACTAAAGTTTTTGCCAATCATCTAAAACATGACCAAGTGATTGAGGCGTGTGAGCGATCGCTCAAAAACTTGAATACCGATTACATCGATCTTTACCAAATTCACTGGCCCTCTGGCTCTTTCGATAGTGAGATTGTCCCAATTGAAGAGACAATGAGCGCCTTGAATCAGCTAAAACAGCAAGGGAAAATTCGGGCTATAGGCGTTTCTAATTTTTCCCGCAGCCAGCTTGAAGAAGCCGCCTCTTACGGACGGATCGATAGTCTACAACCGCCTTACTCTTTGTTTTGGCGTTGGGTAGAACAAGATGCGATGCCCTATTGCGTCCAGAATAATATTTCTATTCTTGCCTACTCTCCCTTGGCGCAAGGATTACTAACTGGAAAATTTGAAAGAGGGCATAAATTTGCTCCCGAAGATAACCGATCAAAAAATAAGCTGTTCCAGGGAGAAAATTATCAAAGAGCGCAGCAAGCACTCGATAAACTGCGTCCAATAGCCCAACGTCATCAAACCTCCCTGGCTAATTTGGCACTAGCTTGGTTAATTGCCCAACCCCAAACCAATGCGATTGTAGGTGCAAGAAACGCCGAACAAGCAGCAGCAAACGCTCTTGCCGCAGATATTCAACTTTCTGCTGATGATCTACAAGAAATTGATGCCATTGGTAGAATTGTCACCGATCATCTAGACGACAATCCTGTGATGTGGAACTGGAATTCTTAATTGCGGTCATTGGTAGACGTAGCACTGCTACGTCTTTCGGCGGTAGTTGGTAATTGCAGGGTAAGCTCATCTTAATTGGTATAGCGTGTACTTGACAAATAAGACAGAATAAGCATTACCCCCTGGGAGAAAAAGTACTTGACGACCGAGCAAGAGCAGTGAGATGAAAGCAATACCGTAGTTGAAAATTGTCAGGATTTACGCCTGATGTCAGAGGGTTTTGAAAGAGAATCGTTAGGTGGCAAGAAAATTTCTCGTACTATGAGAAAGCAAAAACAAGTGGCATCGATGGGAACGATTCAACAAAGTCTAGTCAAGCATTTTGCTGATATCAAAGATACCACAGTAGCGCGAACAAAGAAACATCGACTCACAGATATCTTAGTCATTGCGATTTTAGCAATCATAGCCGGAGAGCAAGGGTGGGAAGACATCGAGAATTATGGCATCAGTAAGCAGCAGTGGTTAGAAGAGTTTTTGCCATGACCAAAGGGCATTCCATCGGATGACACCTTCCGTCGGGTATTTGAGTTCATCGACTTGGAAGCATTGAATCTGAAACGCGCTGCTATGGATAATAATTATCTGATTCAAATTCTCGGTTGTTGTTTCCTTGACAATACATTAGATTCTTCTGATTCCTTGTGTCAAGCCTGATTGAGATGCTCTTACCCTGGTTAGTAATTGCCTTTTAAATTACGAATTACGAATTGTTGTTTGAGACTTTTCAAGACTTGTTAACTTTAGTAAAAAGGGGATTACTGTTAGTAGATTGCAGTGCTATCTTAATTAGTAGGACACAAACAAAAAAGAAACCAAGCAAACAAGGGCAAATGATTCTGTGTCCCCTGTCAAAAGCCCACTTGTAGCAAATCCAAGCATAGATATAGAGGCAAAATACCTAGTTTTAATTGAAAGGTAGAGCCACACCTACGGTCTGGAAAGACGCAACTATGCTGGAATTACAAGAGTTGTAAACCTTAGATGTCGTGTAAATTTAAACACCTAGTTGAAAAATTTGAGTTTTGTAGCCCTGGGTCTAGTGAAAACCGACTAGACCCCTAAATTTTTTTAGGGATGCATGAATATCTTTGCCATGAAGGTAGATCGAATTGACCACGTACTCACGGTTGGCAACATAGAGGTAAGTTGTGAGTTTTATTCCCGTGTTCTGGGAATGCAAGTGGTTACTTTTGGGGGCGAAAGCATCGCACTTCAGTTCGGACAGCAAAAGATTAATTTGCATCAAGCAAGCATTGAGTTGGAACCAAAGGCAAGAAAACCCACCCTAGGTTCGGCAGACTTTTGTTTACTTATCAGCATCCCCCTGTCATACGCGATAGCGAGTATCCAATCTTGTCTTGGGGAAATTATAGCCCTTCCTGTCCAGAGGACAGGCGCAACAGGAGCGATTCTACCTATATATATACGCGATCCTGATGGAAATTTAATCGAGATCTTAAACTTAATAGATCGAGTAGGCGATCGCCACTCTAATTAGCAAAAGTTATAAATAAAAATCAATGCACAGCATTAGGTTGGTCTAGTGAATAGACAATTATCAATAAATATCATAAAATAAATCCAAGGAATTGAACTATACTATAGATAAGTAGCAATACTTAGCATAATTTATATTCAATCCTCACCCTAAATCATAAGGAAATTTTATGTAATATATCTGGTAGTTGGCTAATTAAATAATTTATTTTTAACTCCTAAGCGTGTAAGCTTTTATTAGAAAATTAAAACAACATTAATTTCCCTCGTTAAAGTTAGTAAATTTTATCGAGCAGAAGCAAAGTTGTTCTGAAAACTTTGAGTAGTCATAAAAACTGAGAATTTATAGCGATGGCTGAATTTTTCTTGCCAACCATCTGGCTAGTACCCTGCTATGCCTTAATAGGGGCAATTTTAAGCATACCTTGGTCGCCTGGAATTATCCGACGTACAGGACCTCGTCCGGCTGGGTATATCAATTTATTGATGACTTTCTTAGCCTTCATACATGGTTTAATCGCTTTGCCAGCTACCTGGAACCAGCCAGCACAACACTTAATATTTCCCTGGCTGCGTGTAGCTAATTTAGATCTTTCCCTAACCTTAGAAATTTCCTCAATCACTGTCGGCGCTATTATCCTGGTGACAGGGATGAATTTGCTAGCGCAAATATACGCTGTCGGTTATATGGAAATGGACTGGGGTTGGGCGCGGTTTTATGCGCTGTTGGCACTGTTTGAATGTGGGATGTGTGCCTTAGTCCTATGTGATTCATTGTTTTTCAGCTATATAATTCTAGAAATCCTGACGCTGGGGACATACCTGCTAGTCGGTTTGTGGTTTAGTCAACCTTTGGTGGTAACGGGGGCTAGAGATGCTTTCTTAACCAAGCGTGTGGGAGACTTGGTGTTGTTAATGGGAGTAATTGCCCTATTGCCCTTAGCCGGAACTTGGAACTATTCAGAGTTGGCACAGTGGGCAAAGACAGCAAATGTAGATCCCAAAGTAATTACATTGGTGTGTCTTGCCTTAATTGCAGGTCCAATGGGTAAGTGCGCCCAGTTCCCGCTACATCTATGGCTAGATGAGGCGATGGAAGGTCCTATTCCTAGCACGATATTACGGAACTCGGTGGTAGTAGCAACTGGGGCTTGGGTGTTGATTAAGCTGCAACCAGTTTTAGCACTGTCACCAGTGGCTATGTCTGCATTGATTTCAATTGGTGCGGTGACAGCGGTAGGTGCTTCAGCGATCGCAATTGCCCAAATCGACACCAAACGCGCTTTATCTTACTCGGTCAGTGCCTACATGGGATTGGTATTTATTGCCGTAGGTAGTGGGCAAAACGAAGCAGCGCTGTTATTAGTATTAACTCATGCCCTAGCTATGGGATTGTTGGTAATGACGACGGGCGGTATCATCTGGAACAACATTACCCAAGACTTAACCCTACTAGGCGGGCTGTGGTCACGCCGTCCCGTCTCAGGTATAGCCTATATCGTCGGTACGCTGGGCTTAATCGCTTGTCCCCCATTTGGTAGCTTTTGGGCATTGCTGAAACTAACAGATGCTTTGTGGGAAACACAGCCTGCATTAGTGGGAGTGATCGTGTTAGTAAATGCTTTAACAGCGTTTAGTTTAACCAGAGAATTCAGTTTAATTTTCGGTGGTAAACCCCAACAAATGACAGTGCGAGCGCCAGAAGCTTTATGGCTGATGGTATTACCCATGACATTTTTACTCGGCTTCAACCTCCACCTTCCCTTAGTTTTACAAAGCTTGTCCTTACTACCTGATTGGGAAACTTTGAATAAAGACGTGGCAATGCTGCTGATTTGGTCGAGTATCTTTGGTTGCAGCATTAGCGGCGCAATTTATCTGGGTAATGCTTTGCCCAAACCTGTAAAACTGCCCCTAAAACCTTTGCAAGATCTGTTTGCCTACGACTTTTACACACCCAAACTTTACCGCCTGAGTATTGTTTTTGCAGTTGACCTAGTTTCAAAGATTACAGCTTGGGTTGACCGCTATATCGTTGATGGCGTTGTAAATTTGGTTGGCTTGGCTTCAATTTTTGGTGGAGAAACTTTAAAGTACAGCACTTCAGGACAATATCAGTTTTATGCACTAACAATTCTGCTTGGTGTTGGTGTTTTGGGATTTATCTTAAGCTTGCCTTACTGGTCTTTTTAAAGTACTCTTTTTAATTACCCAAAAGAGTCAATTATCAAGATTGGAAATAAAGGTAAACAGGAGATGAACGGAAAAATTCAGCCTGACAACATTTCCAGAAGAAGACTAATCCAATTCGGTGCTGGTGCTATAGGGACAGGAGCGTTAACTCTAGGACTAGGTTATAAGGGTTTTAGTCAAACAGCTCCTGCCAAAACTGATCTAACTCCTGATCAGGCGCTGCAAAAGTTAATGGAGGGAAACGATCGCTTTGTCAACCGAAAAACTCAAAATTCTACTAACCGAGACATTACACGCATTAAACAAGTTTCAAAAACTCAGACTCCGTTTGCGTCTATTCTCGGCTGTGCAGATTCACGGGTTCCTTCGGAGATTATTTTCGATCAAGGATTTGGGGATTTATTTGTCTGCCGTGTTGCTGGTAATATAGCTACAACAGAGGAAATTGGTAGCCTTGAATTTGGCACTTCAGTATTAGGCTCTAAAGTGATTATGGTAATGGGGCATAAAAGATGTGGAGCAGTAGCAGCTGCTATCAAAGGCGCTCAAGTACCAGGTCAAATTGGTAGTTTAATTGAGGCAATTAAGCCAGCCGTAGAAAGGTCAAAAGGGCAAGCAGGCGATCAGTTAGAAAATGCTTGTAAAGCTAATGTTCTGCTTCAAATTGAAAAATTGAAAACATCGCCAGTTATATCTGGGCTAATTAATGAAGGCAAACTAAAAATTGCTGGTGGTTACTATGACCTAGACACTGGGACAGTAAGTATGGTGAGTTAAATAGGTAATAGCAGAACAGCAAAAGGGACTCGGAACTCGGGACTTGGAACTTAACCAACCTTTCACCAACTACCAACTACCAATTATTAATTAGCAATTAGCAAAGAAAATAGGACAAATTTATGCTTAGTACTTTGATTTGGTTGCCTATATTAGGCGCTGCTATAGTTGGGTTTTCGCCCCAATTAACTGCTAGTCGAGTGCGTTTGCTTGCTTTGGCGATCGCCAGTACTGTTATACTCTGGTTATTCTGGCTGGGAAGTCAGTTTAATACCAGCCAGGTGGAATTGCAGTTTCACGAGTTTTTGCCTTGGATTGAATCTTTAGGCTTGAACTATCAACTAGGAGTTGATGGTTTGTCCTTTCCTTTACTTGCTTTAAATGGTCTACTAACCTGGATTGCCATTTATAGTAGTAGCAAATCAGTTGAGCGTCCCCGCCTTTATTACGCTTTGATTCTGCTAGCCAGTGCTGGGGTAGCTGGTGCTTTTGCTGCTAGGAATCTGATGCTGTTTTTCTTGTTCTACGAACTAGAACTGATTCCCCTTTACCTATTAATTAACATCTGGGGTGGTTCTAAACGTGCCTATGCGGCAACAAAATTTCTGATTTATACAGCCGTTTCCGGCATTATAATTCTGGCAGCATTTTTGGGTATCACTTGGCTAAGTGGTTCTGCTACGTTTGATTACGAGTCGCTCAAAACTGGGGAATTATCCCTACAGACACAGTTAATCTTGCTCACGATGGTGCTAATCGGGTTTGGTATCAAAATTCCTTTAGTACCTTTGCATACTTGGCTACCAGATGCTTACGTTGAAGCTTCCCCCCCAGTAGCTATTGTCTTAGGTGGCATATTAGCTAAGTTGGGAACTTATGGCTTGTTGCGGTTTGGATTAGGGTTATTTCCGCAAACATGGGCAATTGTAGCTCCTGGGTTAGCAATTTTGGGGACTGTGAGTGTATTGTATGGGGCATTAAGTGCGATCGCCCAAAAAGATATCAAACGCATGGTAGCCTATAGTTCTATCGGACACATGGGCTATGTAATGTTAGGTAGTGCAGCTGCTACTTCCCTTAGCCTTGTCGGTGCAGTTTCCCAAATGATTGCTCACGGCTTGATTTTGGCACTGCTGTTTCATCTAGTGGGAGTAATTGAAACCAAAGTCGGTACGCGCGATATAGATGTACTCAACGGTTTAATGAATCCAATTCGGGGCTTACCTGTCGTCAGCAGTTTACTAGTGTTGGCGGGTATGGCTAGTGCTGGTATTCCGGGTATGGTGGGCTTTATCTCTGAATTCATCGTATTTCAAGGCAGTTACCCAGTCTTTCCCCTGTTAACGCTGTTATGTGTGGTTGGAACTGGTTTAACAGCAGTTTATTTCGTGATTTTGCTCAACCGTACTTGTTTCGGCAAATTGGACAATTACAAGGCTTATTATCCCACAGTTAACTGGGCTGAGCGTCTACCAGCTTTGGTACTAACAGCGCTGATTATCGTCTTGGGAGTACAACCGAATTGGCTAGTGCGTTGGAGCGAACCAACTACAACTGCAATGGTTACTGCTGTGCAAATAAATAGCAATCAGCAATTAGCCTCTGATCTAGCACCCACAATACAGGATTTGTAGAAAAGTTGACTGCAACATCTGTACAAACAATAGGCAATCCAAAATTCAAAATCCACGCATAGTATAAAACCATGACAGCAACTTTAACAAAAGCTAAATTGCCTCCTTCCAAGCATGAATTTGCCCACGTAATTCATCGCTTAGAGGCTGGTGGCGCGATGCTACCAGACACACCAGAAAATTTGATGCAAATTATCGGTTTATATAAGGCTTATGCCGTACCAATGGACTTCTATTGGCGGGATCTTCTTTATATTGCTGAACATGTATTTTTAAATCCCATTCCTGCCTTTAAATACTTCTTACCCAAAGAGTATTTAGATCTACATAACCATTACGCCGGAGATGATGCCGATTTAAGAATTTGGCAAAAAGGTGCAGCCACTGCCCATCCTGAACTATTGGCATTTATGGAAAAAGGTGAAACTTTGAAAATGCCAAAGTTATTACATCATTTATGGCATGATAGGATAAACATGGAGTTTGCCGAAGCCTGTATGCAAGCAATGCTGTGGCACGGCAGAAACATGGGCATGGGGCTATTTGACTCTTACCTAGATTCGGAAGAATACAAGGCAAACGCAGATAGAGCGATTAAGGCTTACTTCCAGGGTAATCCGGCAATGCTGGGAATGTATAAGTTATTCCCTGAAATGTTCTTAGAACAGTGCCGTATGATGTCTTACTACAGTAATCTGGGCTTGTTCTGGGAAGTGATGGCTCCAGTTTTCTTTGAAATGAGCGATCGCTATGACGCTGGAGACATGAAAAGTGTACCTGATGCGATGAATTTTTTGGTAAATGGAATATTTGCGATCGCAGGTCGTCCCATTTATCATCATGTTTATATTCGAGGTGAACGCTACGAAATCATTCCCAAATCAAAAGGCTTCACTTGGTTATATGAAGCAGCATTACCTTATGTAGAAGCTGTTTTCTATCGCACTGCACCGTTTAGGGGAACAAAATCATATAACGCTCAAGCAAAGCAAGTACCTGACGATCAAAAAGATTTTCATTATGGCATTCTCTATGCTGATGTATTCCCTGTCGGTACAGCTGGCATTCCCCCCACACTGCTGATGCAAGATATGTTGCATTTTCTTCCCCCCTATCTTGTTGATTACTACAGCAAACATTGTCGGGGTGAACAGGATATGTTAATTCAGCTAGGTATCAGTTTCCAACGCTCAATGTATTGTGTTACTTCAGCAGTAATTCAAGCTTTGCGGGCTGCACTTTTGTATCCTTTAGACGATCCAAATCCCAAGCATTTACAAGCAAATCGCGCTTTTTTTGAAAGTCAAATGGATCGATTCAAGCGTCCTGAATCTCGTTTACGAGAAATTCAGAGTCAAGATTATAGATAAGAGATCTCCCTCAACCTCACTTGAAAACAGGATTTAATCCCCCCAACCCCCCTTTTTAAGGGGGGCTTTTTTTATTCCTAGTAAATTTACGGTCGCTTTTTTAAGTACCTGTAGTTTAATTTTAGCAAAGATAATTTACTAAATTATATGCTCTAATTCCCCCCTTAAAAAAGGGGGTTAGGGGGGATCAACCTCACAATCATCCTACAAATGTCTAAAGAAAAAAGCTTACTCACCACAAATTTTTACCTACCCTATAATCCAAAACTTGTGGAAAGAGCAAAAGCACTGCGAAAAAACATGACACAAGCAGAGAAAAAGTTATGGAATAGCTATCTCAAAAATTTTAACTTCCGAGTTTTAAGGCAAAGACCAATTGATAATTTTATTGTTGATTTTTATTGTGCAGAGCTGAAATTGGTAATTGAGGTTGATGGAGACAGCCATTTTACGTTTGAAGGCAAAGATTATGATAGGGCAAGAACAGCGATATTAGAGGGCTATGGGCTTAAGGTAATCAGGTTTACTAATTATGAGGTGTTGCAAAATTTAGCAGGTGTGTCCAAAAAGATAGAGGAGTTAATTCCCCCAAGTTGATGAGGATTTGATCCCCTCAACCCCCCTTAATACTAATAGCGTAGCTTCCTTTAGTTTCCCCCTTTAAAAGGGGGATGGAAGGGGGATCAAGCGGGGCTTTTGATTGCCTTTATGACTTATACACGTTGCTCGACAAATTATCAACTTTTTCAGTCAATAGCAGTCATCAGGTTGACCGGAGTTGTTAACAGAAAATAGAGAACTCCTGACCCAATTAGTGCTATACAGACGCTGAATATTACTACCCACCATCTGGCTGGTTCATAATTGTCTTCATCGATCGCATTACAGACGCTAAAGTAGTGCAATGTTGAAAGCAATACTGTCAGCAAACCTATTACAGCGAACATTAACCCTAATTTCCAGCCCTGACCTGTACGAGGGACTTGCGGTGGAATTAGGTAGCGTAAGCGCAAGATGACTACGCCAAAGCCCATCAGAGCAACCGCAGTACGCATCCATGCTAGATAAGTGCGCTCATTTGCTAGATGATCTCTTACCCTGGATGGATTATGACTGGCTTTTGTTTGTGTATTGCTCAATTCCGGCTCCTCGTGCAAAGCGTGATGTTTATCAACGCAAATCCAACATTGACAAGGATTTTAGCAGATAATCGACTGATAAAAGCATATCCCGATAGACAAACCGTAGTTTAAGCGCTTGCTTTTTGTCTCCTAGCTGTGACATACTCGCTTTAATCCTTAAATAACAGTATTCCGACCGATTTATCGTAGATTTAAGTAAACCTTCTACTCAAATCGATTTGGCTAGTCTGGATACCTGTTCTGGATTGAAACCTGTAATAGGGACAGTGAATGTTAACAGACGCTCAAGGACTGGAAGTTACAACTTTTTCGGCTGAGGCGATCGCCTTTATTAATCGCTTTGTCGAGCAATCACTCAGCTACGGCGATGATGCACTGGTAATTTTGAAAGCAATTGCAGCAGATCCGACTTGTGCAATCGCTCATGCTCACGCAGCAGCTCATTACCTCTCGTGGGAGAGTACAGCAGGTAACAATGCAGCAATACCTCATTTGCAAGCGGCTAAAAAGTACCTGTCAAAAGCTTCAGAGCGAGAAAAGCTTTATGTGTGGGCGATTGATGCTTGGGCGAAAGGAGATAGTTCGTGTGCGATCGCCTACCATGAAGAAATTGCCCAAAAGTATCCCCGTGACATTGTTTCTGTGCAGCAGGGACAATATCACTATTTTTACCAGGGAAACAAAGAAAAGTTACTGCAAATTGGCGAAACAGTTTTACCTGCAAACAGAGAAAATCACTACCTATACGGCATGATTGCTTTCGGTTTAGAGCAATGCCATCATCTGCAAGCAGCAGAAGCAATGGGACGAAAGGCAGTAGAAATGAACCGCCACGATCCTTGGGCGCACCATGCTGTAGCTCATGTGATGGAAATGCAGGGAAGACTCGACGAGGGAATTGCTTGGATGGAAAGCCTGTGCGACACTTGGGAGAATTGCAACTCAATGCTTTTCACTCATAATTGGTGGCATATCGCCCTCTATTATTTAGAAAAAGAAGAGATTCAGAAGGTATTAGAGCTATATGATAGTCATGTTTGGGGACGAGCTGTTAAGGATTCTTCTAAAGATCAAGTTGGTGCAATTTCACTACTATTGCGCCTGGAATTGAGAGGGATAGATGTAAGCTCACGCTGGCAGAAACTCGCTACATATCTCACTGCCAGAATTCACGAACACGCCTTGCCTTTCCAAGATTTACACTATATATATGCTTTGGCACGAGCAGGTAGGACTGAGCTAGTCAACGAAATGCTATTTAGTATGCAGGCTTATACCACAAAAGTATTTCCCTATCTGCAAAAGAGATGGGCGGAGGTAGCGATACCAGCTGCAAGAGGAATGGCTGCTCACGCTATGGGAAAATGGGAAAGCGCGATCGCACACATAGGAGTAACTTTGCCACGCTTACACGAAATTGGTGGTAGTCATGCCCAAAGAGACTTGTTTGAGCAAGTGTATCTCGATGCTTGGCTACGCGAAAGGCACAATCATGAAGCGCTGCGGCTACTGGAAAAACGGGCTGCATTAGGTCGTTATATTCCTTCCGAGGGGCATCAGCTAGCATTGAGCAATCAATGAACAATTAGCTTTTAGCTATTAGCTTTTAGCTTTTAGTAGTAGTATGCCACCCATGCCCACAACAATCTAACCTAAGTACCAATAATCTTATAACCTGCCTTGACTACTGTATCATAGATCGTGCCAAGTGGGGCATAATCTTCAGACTGCACCACATCATAGCGCCGGATATGTGCCTGCTCCATTGCACATAGCAATTCTGGATCTGGTTGGCATAAGGCAGACTTTAACTCTTGAATACAATCTAAGCGCTGTGATGCAATAATTGGTGGCATTGGGCATGGTCCAATTGACTCGATTACCCGCAGATGATTTCCTAATTCGGGTGTATCGCGCAATTGTTGTTCTAACACAGTGCTATCAATTGCCGAACAATCAGCTAGTTCTTCAACCACTAGTTTGATAGAATTTTGATGCGAACCAGATTGAATTACTTTGCCAAAAAAACTACTTGGATACCCAGAGTGCATCAGTCGTTGGCACATCAAGTTGTAACCACTGTTAGATCCTAGATCGTTGTAGCAGAATGTTTTACCTGCCAAGTCCTTAAAAGTGGTGATACTGTGTGTGTTGACAATAATATCAGAAAAGTAAACTGGGCGATCGCCATAACGACTTGCTTGCATTACAGGGGCGACTATTGCTTGCAATTGACCAGGAACAAATTGATTGAGCTGTACAAATGGCAAGCCACAGATAAACGCAATATCTAGTTTATCTTGCAATATTATAGGATCTGATAGCGAATCACACTGACTCTGCACGATCTCTGTTTCTACACCAAACACCCGCCCTAAATATGCTGCAACTGCCTGGTAAAACCAAAACATATTTGGAGCAAGATAAGAAACTAACCTTAGCTTTTTTAATTCACCCATCGATTTAACTGCAAAAGGGCGCCAGAAAAGGCAGAAATTATGAATTTAGCTTGGGATTTTGAATTTTAGATGGTTTGCCACTAATAAGTTTCACTAATTTTTATCTAGCAGCCATCAAACAACATCTTATAATAAGCTGCACTGCTGTTACTATGCTGGCGACCGAATTTTTTCTTTAATTCAATCTGCGAAAACCAGAGGTGTTGTATAATTGTATTACTGAATAATGGAAATCCATTCTCTTTTTTTTAAATTGCACATATTTCCATTATAAAATAATCATATCAGAAAACTCTCGGCATTTCAACCTCTTCCTAAATTTTTAAATTTTTTTTTAATTTTTTCAGCTGTAAAAAGCGGAGGGGTTGTATAATTGTATTACTAAATAATGGGAATATATTTGCTTTTTTTTAAATCGCACATATTTCCATTATAAAATAATCATATCAGAAAAATAGCGGCATTTCAACTTCTACTCGGTTAAAAAATTTTTTTAAGCTGATTTTGATAGCAGCAGTAAATCAATTATCAATGAGGTTTGACAAGATTATTTTTTTGACTCTAGTACAAATGGTTTCCAGCCATCCAAAAGATTGGGGCGCTTGACTGCGACTGGAAATATTTGCCCAAATGCTTGTTGGCGCTTAATTGGGTGTTCTCTACCAAGATTCCACAAAGTTTCATAAAAAAAGAAAGACACACCAGCAAAACTATATCTACGGGTAATCTGTACTTGATTTTGAATTTGTCCCCAAGGAACATATCGAGCCTTTAGCCCTGATAAAATACCAATACTAACTGGAATACGCTGTCGCGCTGCTTGAACTTCTGGATACTGCAACTCTTTGATAAATGCTTGCAGGTCATTCCTATATAGTTGTATGACTAATTCTTCAATTAGCCCAAGCTGTTCCCAGCTTTTCCAATCTGCTAAATATAAGTCGTAGGAAACTCTTTGAGGATTAGGAGCTACTGATAAAATGCAAAGGGGTTTACGTGCTTTGACTGCGTGAAACAGTTGTTTCATAAAAGCAGTAATTTTGTTAGCTCGCCAACGTACCCATTCTGGATTTTGTGCATTAGCAGGGGGACGTTTACCTTTATGCTCTTTTTGGTACAATTTAACTGTAAAAGCATCGTAGCCAAAATCAGACGGTAAGCCGAAGTGATCGTCAAATTGAACTCCGTCAATGTTATAGTTACTGACAGTTTCTACAACTAAATCTTTAATAAAATTTTGTACTTCTGGATGAAAAGGATTGAGCCAAACTCGGTTGTACTTACCTTCTTTCCAAAGCTGCGTACCATTGCGACGTGAGGTAAGCCAATTGGGGTGACGTTTGGCTAATTGAGAATTTGCAGGAGCCATAAAGCCAAATTCAAACCAAGGTATAACCGCCATACCTTTTTGATGTCCGGTTTGGGTGATTTCTTTGAGGATGTCTCGTTTTTGTAATCCTGGTGTGGGATCGAGCGATCGCCCAATAACTCTTTTTGCTACCATACTTGGGTAAAGTGTATATCCCCAATTCCAAACAGTAGGATAGACGGTGTTAAAGTTCAACGAGTGCAGCCTTTGCAACGCCGCACTAAGGCGATCGCGTTTAAACAAAACATCACTATCAATATTCGTTAGCCAAACACCGCGCAGTTCGTAGGAAGTTGGTTTTTTTTGTGAGGGAATGATAGCAGGGGATGCAGGGGAGGCTGGGGAGCCTGAAAGGTGCGGGGGTTCCCCCGCAGGGGCAAACTGGCGTGGTGCTGGGGGAGAAAAGCCTGTTGTCTTTTGCCTCTCGCCTCTCGCCTCTTGCCTTAAAGTCTGAGAGTAAGATACTGGAGAGATGAATAGGACTGCTCCCGTACTCAAGCTAAATAGTACGCTCAACCCTACTGGTTTGTATCGGTTATTTAACTTGTAACCCTTGCAGATTTGACTTAGGCTTTTAGCAAATTTTAACATTTATCTTCTCTAAACAGTAATTTTGCTGTGGAGGGGCGTATAAGATGAGTTTGTTAGACAGCGCCTTGGTAAATTGCAGTAGCAAAGTGCCATCATCAACGCAACCTAATATTATCTATCCAGTTTTACCTTATGCAAACGTCAGGCATCCATCATGTTGCTATAATTTGCTCTAACTATGAACAATCAAAAAAGTTTTATGTAGAAATTTTAGGATTTTCCATTATTAAAGAAACTTTTAGATCTGCAAGAAACTCTTACAAATTAGATTTGCAAGCGGGTAGCAACGCTCAAATTGAGCTATTTTCGTTTCCCAGGGTTTTCCGTCTTAAAAAATGAAGACAGTTTTGTTTTAGGGTTATCTGTTGGTCTTATAGGGGATCTGTGTTGAAGGCTGTCTTCATTTTTTAGAGGTTACATCGGATTCCCGCTCCACCTCCAAGAGTTAGTAGCCCAGAAGCGTGTGGACTTAGGCATTTGGCTTTTGCCGTCAATGATTTAGATGCAACTGTCTTTTACTTAAAATCTAAAGGTGTGCAGATAGAAGATATCAGAATAGATGAGCTAACTGATAAGCGTTTTACTTTCTTTAAAGATCCAGACGGTTTACCACTAGAAATTTATGAAAGTTAACAACTGAACCACTTTTGCAAGAGGTCTATTGATCGCGAATGTCCTTATTACTACCAGACGAGCGCTTGCTGCTAACCCAAGCGAAAACAACACCTTCAATTACCAGATGGATGCTGTGCTACACTCCCCTACAACAGCACGAATAGAGCATCAACCCATGAGAAAGTTCATCATTCGGCTATTTATTATTGTCATTCTGGTATTAAGCGGGTCAATCGGCTTGGGGTTTGTGAATCGCGCAACGTCGGCAACAAGCTGCACGATCGCAAGCCTTACTGCCCTAGTCGGCAACGGTACATTGTCCTACAGCCAGGTGGGGAACGGGCGGGATATTCTACTGTTGCATGGTTTATTTGCAAGCAAGGAGCAGTGGAACACCATGATGTGTCGGCTGTCTGAGGCGGGCTATCGGGCGATCGCCCCAGATTTACCAGGCTATGGTAACAGTAACGGTTTTACTTTAAGGGACTATGCTCTGGAGAACCAAACAACACTCCTACATGAGTTGATGGAGAAATTGGGAATTAAGTCTTTTGATCTAGCAGGTAGCTCGATGGGAGGAGCGATCGCGTGGCTGTATGCTCAACGTTACCCAAACCAGGTACGTAGCGTCGCCTTTATCGGTTCACCGTTGGGCATTGTTGATTGGGCAAACAGTTTCCAAGAAGCAATCTTTCAAGGCATTAACCCCTTTATTCCAATTACCAAAGAACAGTTTGATCTGGAGATCAGCCTGCTTTTCTTCACTTCTCCCACGATTCCTGATTCTGTCAAAGCAGAGAAAGTCAACGATTACATTACTCGCAACCGACATTACCAGCAGGTTTGGGACATTGTAAATCTCTATGATGACATTCTCTGTCAGGATGTACCAACTCGGTTTCCTACATTCACTATTTGGGGCAAGGAGGACAAGATTTACGACATTAGTGGGGCGAGTAGACTGCAAGAGTGTATTGCTGGTAGCCAAGCGATCAAGTTGCCCAAAGCAGGACATCTACTGCTGATGGAAAATGCAATGGAGGTAGCTGCAAAATATGTGGGGTTTTTGCAAACCGCCCCAGGCAGATAGAACAAGTAAGGGCGAGCTAGGGCGATGAAGACCCAATCAATTATGGTTAATATAATATATCTATAACACTACCCAAAAAAAACTATCCGCTCTAACTACAGATCGGATGATCTGAGTTAGAGCGGTGTAGTGGGTCTTCAGGTTGAAACCAGACTGCCGGATGGATACTCCAAGCAAGCCTAGACAGTTTAGCGATCTTAATCTGTTAAACAGACTAAAGCTAACTTTAGAGAACAGCCCCGGCGCACAGCCGGCTAACTCCAACCTGATGACCCATAATTTTACTACTTTCTATCATGGGCATCACCTCCTTGTTGCCTAAGCGGTCTTAGTTTCAAGAGGACAGAGCGTTAAGCCCTGTTCGTTTCACTTTATTTAAGATAACACATGATTTTGAAAATTGACTACAAATTAGACCTTTGGCAAAAGATTCTTTTGCCAGAGGTAGGGAAAAGAGAAAGGGGAAAAGGCAATTCATAATTTCTCCCCCAGCTTCCCTTTGCTTCCCCTACTCCCTATTATTAGAAAAAACCCCCACCACAAGGTAGGGGTATATGGGAAATGATAAATGCTCAAAAGTGGGTGGAAAAGTGGTATTTTTGCCTACTCCCTACTCTCTATTCTTAGAGAGCATTACCGCGAGGTAGAACTTCTTCTGGGAACTGGAAGTGTTCATGCGGCTGATCTTGAGGAGCCATCCAAGCACGGATTC
>CAXTYC010000015.1:0-122289 GCA_964248365.1 uncultured Chroococcidiopsis sp.
ATTTCAGCCATCCATCTTAATTGACCAGTTCAGGTCGCGCGATTCAAAACCGGACGTGAGCTTTTCAGTTCATCCGGCTTCTCACCAACTTGGCGTGTATCTTGGGTGGTTTCTCACCCACGTACCTCTTTTGTTTTATTTTGTTTGCGATGTATTTTGTCGTGACAGTGTCGGTGAAGTACTGCCATGTTGTTTCTCCTATTATTGGAGTGATTTCCGTCAAGATGATGAATCTCTTTCAGGTCTTCTTTTAGGAGGTATCTGCCGCATAATTTGCATTTTCCTTGTTGTTTCTTCAAAAGTCCTGCGACTTTTTTCGGAATTAGTGGGTGTCTTCCCATGCGGCTAGCCCAATAGATTACATTGCCATCGTACGGACTACAATCGCCTTTGACTTTAGTGTAATATTCCACCGGAGTTCGGGCGTGATTGTAGAGGACTGATTTTAAGTCCTTGGTGGCAAACATCCAGTTATTGTTACCAATGGTTTGCCAGTATTTCTTAGCCATCCATTTGGTGTTTTTCTTTGGATGCCTTCTTCTCGCCCAAGCTCTAAGCTTATTGAACAGTAGGTTATCCATTCTGCTCATCACATCTTTAGAAACGAATGCGGCTATATAGTTACTCCATCCACGTATGATTGGATTTAACCTACAAATCATTTCAATTTGCGATGAACTTTTGTGGGTTTCTACTACCAGAGCTAGATTCTTGTAGTGGCGCTTTTGGAGTTCTTTGCTCGGTTTGATGTTTGTCTTGAATCTTTGCTTTGACTTTTTGAGGTGTCTTTTACCCACCTTGTATTGTCGGATTTCAAATCCGAGAAAGTTGAATCCGATTATCCCATCTACTGGGTTTAGTGTGTGGGCAATCCAAGTCTATTGCATCTTTTAGTTCAAGACCTATGTTTGATAGCCATTCGCTGATTATTTCTCGACATTTGAGTACTACTTCTAGGTCGTCGTGTAGGATTACAAAGTCGTCCGCGTACCTAATAAGGTGAGCAGGCGCGATGTATTTGGATTTCCCTTTTTCCCAAGTCCATTTCTTGGGGAAGGCTTGTTTTATCCTTTCTTCCATGCCATGTAGAGCTATAGCAATCTTATTTGAGGTGTAAAAATTCCTTTTTTACGTAGACCCTTAGGAAGCTGTGCAGGCTAGCGCTAAGAACGTAGGGAAAGACATAGAATTTTTTACAAATCATTTAGGATTACTATATATTAGCTAGTAATGGCGAAAGAACTCCTCCGGCGTGGTGTACCTCTATCGGTTGGATTATAGCCTTTTTGTTCGGCGTTCTTTGTCCAATCAATAGTCCCTGCTTTTAGCCATCCTTTTATAATTTTTCGGCGGCTGGGGGAAGTGCCGATTTTATTTAACAAGGCGGTGTGGTCTATCTGGTCGAAGCATCTTGCTATATCAGCATCTAATACCCATCTAGGGCTTGTGTTGATACAGAGGAATATTTGTTCAACCGCATCATGTGCCGAACGTCCTGGTCTGAAACCATAGCTATTTGGCTCAAAACGAGCTTCCCATTCTGGTTCCATCACTAGTTTTATTAGTGCTTGATGCGCTCTATCGAATATGGTCGGTATTCCCAAAGGTCGCTTTTCATTGCTTCCTGGTTTTGGTATCCATACCCTTTTTACTGGGGCAGGTTTTGACTCTTGTTTAATTAAGCTATTGACAAGAATTAGCCTGAATTTGGGTGATAAAGACTTTAAGCCGTCTATGCCTGCTGTTTTCTGTTAACCTAAGCAGGCAGGTCGCCCTACCTGCTCGGTTCCAGAACCGAACGTGAATATTGCTATTCATTCGGCTCCTGAGTGTGTGACTGTCACCTTTGCCTGTGACATCTGCAATTAGGGAAATCCCTCAACGTGGTTCAGTTTGAACATTGCCCGTGAATTTGGTCGTGACAATGTAAGTGGACTAGAATCAGGTTTCTATCAACGTTATTTCCACCTTTAGCTCTAGGGTTCAGGTGGTGTTTTTCAATTGATTCACCTGGGTTGAAGTTTAGCCCGCAGTGGGCGCATTTACCTTTCTGCCGCTTGAGCAGTCTTGCTTTGTGCGGTTCCAGATATTTGTAGTTTTCGCCCATTCTTACGCTCCAGTAAGTTGAGTCACCATCGTATGGGCTGCGCGTTCCTTGTATCTTTATCCATCTAGAACCCGCCGGAAACGACGAGTGAAGTAGGAGGAGGTAGGAATTTTGCTCTTTTCGAGAGCTTGCGAAGACCCAGTTATTGTTGCCAATGGTTCGCCAGTATCTTCTGACGACCCATTTTTTACCCTTGTTGGGGTGGCGACGTTTCCCCCATCGATACAGTCTTCTCCAGAGTAGGTGGTCGAGTTTATTGAACGTTTCCTTTGAGTTCCAAGGGGATTGGTAATTGCTCCAACCTCGAATAATTGGATTAAGGAAACTAATCAAAGCAGCTTGACTGCTACTGTTATTCTCTTCCACATATTCATCGAGTGTTCTGTAATGAGCTAAAAGCTTCTCTTGAGAGGGCTTAATGATGGTTTATGAACCCCAGTTTCTTTCCTTTCGATGTCTCACCTGAATGGTGTTTTCCTACTCGGTATTGTCCGATAGTAAAGCCTAGAAAATTAAATCCAGGGTTTTCTCCATTATGTTCTTCTAGTGTGTGAACTAGACGAGTTTTTTCGGGTTTCAATTCTAGCCCTAAATCTCCAATCCATTCTGATAGAATCTGTTGACATTGTTGTACCACAGTAAGTTCTTCGCATATTACAACTAGATCATCCGCATAGCGTACAAGCATTGGAGCTTTCACTTCTTTTCCGAATAACCTTTTGGTATTTCGGATTCTGTTTGCTTTATCGCTGGGAAATTGTTCTTCTATGCGTTGTTGCATACCGTGAAGGGCAATGTTCGTCAAAAGTGGTGAGATACTACCACCTTTGGGGAACACCTTCCAACGTCTTCTGAAATCCCTTCCTTTGTGCCCATCTGCTGAAGTCTATTACTCCAGCTTTGAGCCACGCTTTAATCTGGCGTTCAAAGATTGGAAAGGTATTAAGTTTTCTTAACAGTTTGGCGTGGTTTAAGTACAAGGACATAAAAAAATGGCAGACCGTGTATTGGCGGATCTGTTATGCGGCTAGGGTTATCTAGTTTGACGGTCTGCCATTTTTTTCAGATCTCCTCCATATTTTGTCAAAACATTTGCAAATGTCTGCGTCCAAAACGTACTTCGGTTTTTGGGCGATGTATGTTCTGATTACTTCGATTGCGTCATGACAAGATCTGCTGGGTCTGAAGCCGTATGATTCTGATTCAAAACGAGCTTCCCATTCTGGCTCTAATGCCATTTTGAGTAGCGTTTGTTTGGCTCTTTCTTCAATTGTTGGGATTCCGAGTCCTCGTTTTTCCGGCTTTCCAGGTTTAGGAATCCAAACCGCAACGAGATCGGTGATGATTTCCCGTCTAATTTCAGGTTTTTAGCTAGCGCTAATCGTGCTGGAGGTGTTAAGGATTTTATCCCGTCTACTCCAGCCGTAGCACGACCTTTATTGTCCTGAGTCACCCGACGCACGGCGATTAATTTCGCAGACCAGGATTGGGCTAGACTCTTTTGGAGTCGTCGAACTGTTTGAGCATCTCCACGTTGTGAAGCGCGATAAATCCGATGCGCGGAGCTTGAAAATTGCTAACTCGGCTTTTCGCCAGTTCACGTCTTTCCATTCCACTTGTGATGTAATCTCGTTTTGGACATATTCACTCAAACTAAAGCGAACGTATCTTTCACACAGCAGTGAGTCTGTCGGCATATCCTCTCCATTACAGAGCGGCGTTGGCTTCAAACGAGATCCCTCCAAGGGCGGCTTACGCTAGCTACTGCTCCAGTGTGGAGAGCCGACCCCTTGGTTTAACTCGTTCCTAGTTTCCGTTGGTATTGGTTGTAGAACCTCTCAATCCGCCGGGTTTTAGTAGGTGTCAATAGTCAGAAGGACAAGCTGCTATCTACCGTTTCCTTAAGCTTATGCAAGCTCCCTGCGTATTAGCCTCCCAGCCGCAAGTTGACAATGACGACGGTTTGTACGAGAGTTCGATGAGCGCTGTTCTGCCCCAGATGCTTATGGTTTCACTACATTTTGGGCTGGTAGCTTATCCGGTTTTCACCCCGCTTCAATTCTGGCGGTGCTACCCTCTCCATAGTTGGGGGCGATGCTGTCACCTGGACACTTCAGGGGGAGGACTTTCACCTCCACAGAAACTAAGTTATCTCGGTTTCGAGTGTTTCCACCCTTCCCTATTGACCTGCCAACAGCAGGTGTGACGCTTTCGGATTTCTTCTCGGCACGTCAACGAGCCGCACTGCCTTGGTTATCTTGGGTTACTTTCCTTACTGCAAGGCATCTTGCTGACCAGGAGTTCTCTAGTAGTCGTTGTAACCTACGGACTTTTTTGGCATCGCCTTGCTTTGAGGCTCGGTAGATTCTTTCCTGTAGCAAGCGCGACATTCCTCTCGATTTTACTGCTGGGGATATCTCGCCATTCATACATCGGTTTTTCCGTGTTCATAACTTATTTACTACTATGGTTTAGGTTCTACCTCCAAGTTGTTGTGTCTCTGGAGCGCGTATCCAAGACATTACTCAAGGCATTTGCTTTTGAGACAATCCTTTTCTCGCATACCATCTGGTTGGCGTTCCTACCAAGTAATCTTGGAGATACGCGAGAGTTACTTCGTTCTCAATCACCGTTTTGCGCCACCTTACGGAACCTCACTATCCACCGGAATCCTTATGGATACAATTAGGTCACACAACGAAGTGCCTAACTTTTTCGAGTCAAACTCAGATTTGCTCGACAAAGATTCTTGTGCATTTTGCACGAAGCCTATTAACCTGCGTTGGCTTGTTGCGAGTAACGATGGAGGGGGCGTGAGTTCGTTTTCCTGTCCGTGTTGTAGCTATGCTAAATGGAAGTCTTGGGTCAGGTTCCCAGTTATCCACCGTGATTCCCAGGGTTTTCCGTCTTAAACATAAAGTCAGCCTTGTATTAGGTTAATCTGTTGGCATCACGAGGGATCGTTTTTGAAGGCTGACTTTATTTTTAGAGGTTACATCGGATTCCCAGCTTTATTGATTAGGTCGCTACTCTCATCAATGTGGGACTTGCTGTTACCCCTGTATCTGGGGGGAGGGAATTGTCTCTGGTACTCTAGGTTTTCCTATTTACTCACCTCACAGTAATTAAGTTGTCAAGGTTTGACGTTTAGTCTTTCCCTTGCCCTCTTCCCCCGTGACTACTCATTTCGAGGAACGAATCGCAGCGGTATAATTCGTTTAATGTTGAAGCAAGTTGCGTGATTAAATTTAGCTCTTCAAAACTTTTCAGACATCCTCTAAATCCTCTTATAATAGCCTTACAGTAAACTTAAACTTTCGAGTTTAAGTTTTTTGCTTTTTTTAGAGCCAGAAAATTTTTAATAAAAGCTATAAGCTAACAGCTAATAGCTTAGGAAATTATTCAGTAAATTTACGGTTTACTTTCATCATATATTTATAAGACAATTCCAGATAAATACTAGATTATACTGTAAATATTTTAACAAAATTTTACATGATAAACTACCTAAATTTGCATCAACCTAGAATGCGTACTGTATGAGAAAGGCATTGTATGGGTAATCACTTTGTCTTTGATACCACTGGCTTGCCAAGTGAACTCGAAGCACTTGACACTCTTAATTCAACTGGACAAATAGGCAGCATTGAAGAAGCACAAGAAATTATATACAGCTTCTTTATGGCCATTGTTAAGGAATTGCCTCCCCAGGCAGTTTTACAGGAGTTTAGGCATTTATTTATCGGGGATAATGACTCGGATATATCAAATCCTGTCCAAGCTATATATGAAATTGTTTTTAATAATAAGCAATCAGAATTTCACTATACTATTAAACGTTGTTGCTATATATTACTTAATAATTGGCTCGCCAAAAGAAACAACAGTTATATTCAAAAATTAATTGAAACATTTCATGACCCAATCATTAAGCGAAGATCATTATCTCCCATGATAACTCGCTTAAGAAATTGGACACAAATTTTTATTGAAAGCAAAGACTATCAAGAATTAGAATTATATGCTCAAACTCGAATTCAGACTCAAAAAGACTGGAGTAAGAAATATACTTCTATTTTATTATCTACTCAGTATAATGATTTTAAAAATCCAATTGAACAACGAGAAGCCGCCAGAAATAAAGCGCTACAACTCAGATGTAGATTTAAGTTTGATCTGGCAATGTATATGGCTCGTTTTGAGTCTGCTACTACAAATTCCTCATTGCAAAATCCCACAGAAGTAGGTGATGACGTTCTAAGAATTATCAAAATAATAGTAGCAAAGCGAGATACTTCTGTTTATACAAATCAGGCTAATACATTGATTGAACAAGTACGGGGAAAACAATATAAAGAGTTTAAGTCCAAGTTGCAAAATTACTTATTATCTAGTGGAGATCAAATATTTGTTGAGATTTTAAAGGGCAGTTTAGGATTAAAACTAAATTCTTTGTACGAGGTACATCATGATAAAACATTAACTGATAAACTGACGCTGAAAACTTGTAATAAATTAATTGAATATTTAACAACAGAAAATCGCTGCCAACCTTCTCAAATTTTATTAAGATTAATGAAGACGGGGCATCCCTTAGCCGTTGTTGTATTCCTGCTTAAAATCGTTCTGATTTGTAGACCTGCTCGTACTCATTTAGAGTCTTGTATTGCTGATTTAATTAAGTATTATGACAAGTTACCAGAAAAATCGGTTTGGATGAGTAACTTTATAGAAATATTTAATATTATGTTTGCTATTTATGCAGACAATATGGTAATTTAAGAACGCAGCCCACTTAACAGGGCTAATCCTGCCCCAGTGGTTTCAGCAAGAATGCTGACTAAGCGGTACAAAGCGATCGCACTAACCACCAAACCAGGAGAAAAGCTGTGTTGCAAAAGAGCAAGCGCTGTGACTTCAAATACACCCAAACCACCAGGCGCACCTGGAATTACCAAACCGAACAACCAAGCTAAACTAAAAGCCCCTGTTAGTAAAGGAATTTGACTGAACTCCACAGATTTGAGGGCGAATATAGTTAACAAAAATCCTAAAGCGCGTAGTCCAATAAAACCTAATTCTCCTAATAAAGGTCGCCAGGGATAGCGTTTGACTTGGAAAGTATTAACGTTAACTGTATTAGCAGTTGATTTTAGCTTTAAACGGCTAAAAAAACGAATTGCTAAATTCAAAAACAGAGGATGAACTGCTATCAATACAGTAGCCAGAACAAGTATGAGTAATCCTCGTAGGTTGTTTTGAACGTTAATTGCTATAAACTGGATACTAAGTAAGGCAACTATTAAAGCTGAGGTTGCCATTAGTAGGGGTTCCAACAACACGCTCAAAGTTGCTGCGTTTGCTGTTACTCCAGCATTTTTAGCAGCTCTTATTCGACCGTAGTAATGCCAAACATTTCCTGGTAAGTATTTGGCAATGTTGGTTTTTAGATAAACTTGAATAAATTGAGAACGGGACACAGGTTGATTTAGTTCATCAAGTATCCAAGTCCATACCCATCCCGACCAAATATGTGCAAGTAGGGTGACACCTAAAGCGATCGCAATCTGCGCCCATCCTAAAGCTTCGATGCGGATAGCTGCAACTTCGTGCCAATTATCCTTAAAGGTATCAGCCAAAAAAAATAGCGTCCCGCCCAATATTAACCAGCGGCTACAAGGTTTGAGGCACGACAAAATTTGCTGCATTGAGCTTGCGTTTGTAGAATCTCTCTAGAGTTAGAAAATGCTCTAATTGGTAGTGAGAGTAAATGTGACCTTTGCTAGATGTAGCGATCGTAGATAACTACGTAACATCAACAATCGGTGGTAAAATTACTACCAGTTTAAAGAATACCGCCAATCTGCTCTTTCGTCCAAATCTTGTTCTGATTGGAGCTGAAGATCCACCTCGAAATTAATATTTACAGAACACAGATAAAAGTCGTAAATTTTAGCAAAAATTTGGCTGGTTTGAAGTAAAAAGGAGGATTTTGTGAACAAATTGATAGCTTTCTTTAAAAAACTACAACTGCGTCAAACGTTGACAATTTTTTTTGCTGGTGCATTGTTGATTATTAGCACAGCTTGTAGTAGTGCAACTAATGCCCAAGGCGCAAATCCAGACAATCCTGCTGTACAAGCTGGTGGGATGAATAATCCTTATAAGGCTGGTGGAGATAGTTACACCAATCTTAAGATGTCCACCGACCCTAAAGTAAATAAAACAGCAGCAACTGATCGCGATCATGCTTACTTGCAGCTATCACCGCAGCTAATTGCGGCAAATAGAGAAGATAAAAAATCTGAAATGCTTTATCCTGCTGCTGATGAACCAGCAGGGAGAGCGGCAAAAGAGGCAGAACTGCCTATTATCACCAATAAAGACTTTATGCAACCTGAAGAAGGTGGACTAAATCAGCGCAATCCAGATTTAGGAGAGCGAGTTGAAAATCGAGTTGAGAAAGCGCAAGAGGCTTTTAAAGAAGCTGGAAGCTTCTTGAAAAGAAAGGCAGATGAAGCTGGTGAAAGACCTGAAGCACAAAGCAATCCTGCTTTACGTAAATAGAAATCATTCTTGCTCCAAGTATTCAAATTTACTTTGGATTTCCAAAGTAACAAAAATATAGCAATTCGATTTGAATCATGAAATACTTAGGTATTGATCGTTATTCGTCTGTCAATAGTCATTTGTAAATACTTTGGACAAAGGACACTCGTACAACCATCAAGAAAGATTTCATGATCATCAGTGGGTTGCAATAGCCAGTTCACGGCTGCTTAAATTCAATTTCACAACCAAAGCAGAATACTAGGAGCAGTTTTTGATTTACGCCTAAATCAGTCAAAACAAAATGGAGTATTGGTATGAACAAACTGATAGCTGCAATTAAAAAGATTCGCCTAGGACAAATTTTAACGACTTTTATGGCGGGGATCTTGTTGTTTGTTAGTACGGCTTGCAATTCAGTACAAGCAAAAACTCCCGAAGGAGCAGTTAGAGGAGAAAGGCAGGAAGTCCCAGCCGGAGGGCTAGCAGTGCCTGGGAAGCCTAAGAACCCCAGACCGGAAGTTCCTGGGGGTACGGCGACTTCTCCCGACCCTGCTGTGATAAATACCTTCAAGGGTGGACCTACAATGAATGAGTTTTCTGATGTAGATCCTAGAGCCGAAGGTTTACAAGAAGCTGCTGGACAAAAAGCTCAAGCTTTGAAGGAAAATGCTGAGCGGAACGTGATCGATCAAACAGGCAGCCTGGGAGAAAACACCAAACGTATCCTTGATAAGAAGGGTGAGAACGTTGAGGAGGCAGGAAGAAATCTTCAGCGCAGTGCTGAACGTGCAGTAGACAAAGCTCAAGGAACCGCTGAAGATTTGTCAAAAGGGACAAAGCGTGGCACTGAAAATATCAAGGACAATACTTTGGATGCCACTAAAGGCGTAAATAGAAGTGCTAGCCAAGCAGCTGATGCCGTCAAGGGTTCAGCTAAAGATCTAACTAAAGATCTAAATAACAGTGCAAAAGGAACCCTCGATGACACTTCTGGTTATCTACAATCAAAGGTTAATCAAGCCGCTGAGAGTACACAGCGCGGTTTGAACAAAGCAGCTAATAGTGTCAGGGACGCGGTTGATTAATCGCCTATAGCCGTTTTCTTGATCAGGTGGGCATTGGCCACATATCGGAGGTTCGCTCCTCCCTTCCTAGCTCCTACGCTCTTGCCTGGGAGCTAGAATTATGTTACAATTAAGAAAGATTTTTATACCAAGTGTGCAGCACTAGCCGATGGACTTCCAGCCAAGAAAGGTTATGTTGCTGTGCTATTTGAACACAATCTTCATATTCTGGCTGCACATTGGCGATCGCCTTTGAGGTTGCTGTTCCCGTCCAAGCAACTTTTAAGCGCACTGCACCATATTCAGTTTCAACTTGTTGAATTTCCCGTTGGAGAATGGCGCGTTCCCAGGTCTGGCGGCGTATTCCCAAGGTAGTGGTTTCTCGAAAGAGGACGGCTTCACAAGTGGGCAATTGCTCAGGATAGCAAATTACACTGATTAAAATGCCTGGACGGGACTTTTTCATGCCAATTGATTGGGTGAAGACATCTAATGCTCCAGCAGCAAATAGAGCATCAAACACATATCCAATCGCTTGTCCACTCAAATCATCGATTTGGGTTTCTAATACACAAATAGTTTCTAGATAAGGGCTTTGTGTAGGCGAGAGGCTAGAGGCTAGGGGCGCTCTGCTGGATTTCTCGTTAGTTTCAGACTCTTTATGACTAGCAGATAATTCTCCCTCTTGCCTCGTACCTCGGGCAACTTGCCTTTTGCCATGAGTAGCAGATAATTCTCCCTCTTGCCTCGTACCTCGGGCAACTTGCCTTTTGCCTACAGTTTCACCCAGCCAGAGGCGTAGAATATTGGGAATTGGTAAATCACGAGAACCCGCTCCCAATCCTACCCGCTCGATGGTCATGGCTGGCGGGGAACCAAAATCGGTAGCTAGGGTAGTGGCGATCGCAGCCCCAGTTGGTGTTACCAGTTCTTTTTCAATACCATTACTATAAACAGGACAACCGCGCATTTCCCATAACTTTAATACAGCTGGTACTGGTACTGCCATTTGACCATGTGCCGCCCGTACTGTTCCCCCACCCGTTGGTAGGGCTGAGCAATAAAGTAAAGGTAATCCTTCGTTGTTACTGTCTATACCCAGCCAATCGAACCCCAAGCAAGTACCGACGATATCGACGATTGCATCAACAGCACCCACTTCATGGAAATGTACTTTGTCGGGCGAAATGCCATGTACCTGCCCTTCTGCTAGTGCTAGCTGGCGAAATACTGCTAAACTCCAAGCTTCGGCTCGTGGTGGTAAATCAGCTTTGGTAATTAAACTTTCTATTTCTGGTAAGTGCCGTCCATGATGGTGAGAATGATGCTCGTGGTGGTGAGACTGGGATAATAGATCTACATGAACTTTTGTTGCCACTTGACCACTGCGGTTAATGGTGTGAGCGCTTAACTGGTATTCTTGCTCAATTGGCAATCCTTTGAGTTGTTCAGTCAGGTACTCTAGGGGAACACCAGCATTTATCAGCGCTCCCAGGCACATATCACCTGCGATACCAGTGGGACATTCTAGATAAGCTAGCTTGGTCATAATATTTAGTGGAACCAGTGACTAGTGGAACCAGTGGCTAGAGGAAGTATGAAGGATGAAAGATCAAGGATGCTCGATCAAGGATGAAGAATGTAGGAGCGAAGGATGAAGGATGCTCGATCAAGGATGAAGTCGGAAAACATTAGCCGGAGAGTGGAATAGCGGAATATTTAATTCCCCTTTCGGGCAATACCTCTTTAACGCAATACCTCTTCAACCTACCCGTGGGGAACGCGAAGCGTACAACCTTTTACCTTTACCGCAATACCTCTTTACCCTTTTTCCTTTCACTTTTACCCTACATTCAATATGGCGAGAATTTACCAAGTTCACCCAGATAACCCCCAAGTCCGTACGATAGAGCAGATTAGGGACATCCTGCGCTCTGGTGCAGTGATGCTTTACCCTACGGATACAGTGTATGCGATCGGTTGTGATTTGAATGTAAAGTCGGCGATCGAACGAGTGCGCTTTCTTAAGCAGCTAGCGAACGATAAGCCACTAACTTTTCTGTGTCCTTCTCTTTCCAATGTGGCAACTTATGCCAGGGTGAGTGATACAGCATATCGGATTATGAAACATCTCATTCCAGGCTCCTATACTTTCGTCCTCCCAGCAACAAAGTTAGTGCCGCGATTAGTACAAAACCCCAAGCGCAAAACTACCGGAATTAGAGTGCCAGATCATCCTGTATGCATGGCTTTGATGAATGCTTTAGGCAATCCAATTATTTCTACCTCCGCTCACCTACCGGAGGATGAGCAAGCATTGTCACCCCTTGCGGGAATACAAAGCAACTTTGTCTCACGGGTGGAACTGTTCGACCGTTTAGACAAGTTGGTAGATGTGATTGTAGATGATGGCTCAGAACCAGGATATGAAGTTTCTACCATTATCGACTTAACGGCAGAAAAGGCAATTATTACTCGGCAGGGTAAAGGCTGGGAAGAAGCAGCAACTTGGGCGCTAGGTAGGGGCTAGAAGAGGACAACCCGACAAGGCGACAAGGTGACAAGGGGAGAATTCACCTCCCTCTCGCACGAGCGCACGAGCGCCCCTATCCCCTGACTCGGATTTATCTAACATTCTGATAACAGATACTGATGATCATTAATGTTGTGTTTTGCTAAGGTAGTCTTAATATAATGAAAAAAATTTGCCTCATACGCCAGTCAATGGTAATGACTTAAGTCGAGAAGAGATTTGTAGTCAGTGCGATCGCAGTGTATTAGAGGCAATATGTGTAAAGCAACTAGATGAACGTATATTCGTTCAGAGGCGGTTATGACGGTCGATTTTGCCCGAACTATTACACCTGCAAGTGTGCAATTGCAGCGAGTTTTTCAGCATATAGATGCAAAAAGTTGTCCCCTAGCTTTCAACTTCCATATGCATACTGTCATTTCCGATGGCAAGTTGCAGCCGGAAGAATTAATCGAGCAGGCGATCGCTATTGGTCTAAAGGGGCTTGCTATCACCGATCACCACACAATAGCTGGCTTCCAGATTGCCCAACGGTGGCTAGAAGATTGGCGCTGGCGTAATCCAGGGCAAGCAAACCGCACTCCCCAGCTATGGATTGGGGTGGAAATTAATGCTCAGTTGCTTGAAACCGATGTACATATTCTAGGTTATGCCTTTGATCCGGCTCACCTGGGCATTCAACCCTATCTTCAAAGACACACTACTAGCGGTGAAGACTATCGTGCAGCTAACGTGATTGCTGCTATTCATCAAGCTGGAGGATTGGCAATATTAGCTCACCCAGCGCGTTATAAGCGATCGCACTTTGACTTAATTCCAGCTGCGGCACAATTAGGGATCGACGGTATAGAAACATACTACGCCTACAATAACCCTCGCCCCTGGCAACCCAGTCCAAAAGAAACCAACCAAATACAACAGCTAGCCGCAACTCACGGCTTGTTAAGCACCTGCGGCACAGATACTCACGGTCGTAGCCTACTCCAGCGCCTTTAATGAGGGGCGCTGGGGCGCTGGGGCTAGAGACTAGGGGAGTCAATTATCAATTATCAATTGTTTATTGTTCATGGAGAATATTTCCCGAGTCCCGAGTCCCCTTTCTAGCCACTAGCCACTAGCGAAAAGGATTCCCAGCCAGTTCCCTTGTATCCGTATTCGAATATTTCTGGATGCAAAATTTCTGCCAAAATTTCTTGGGAATCTATAAGTCGTGGTCCAGGGCGGTTGAAGTAAGCATTACCATCAGTAATGTAAACTCTTTGAGTTCTGACAGCACGTAGGTTTTCCCACTCTGGACGCTCGGTTAATGTTAGAGCTTCCGAGCGAGTGCGGTTTAAATCTAAGCCACAAGGCATGAAAATAATTACATCTGGATTAGTCGCTACTAGTGTCTCCCATGTGATTCGACCGGAGGGTTGACCCACAACGCTAAATAATGGCTGTCCACCCGCTAAAGTCACTAATTCGGGAATCCAATTGCTAGCAGTCATTAGCGGATCAATCCACTCGATACAAGCAACAGTAGGCAATTCAGTAACAGACAGCCCTGTGATTTTTTGCTGACAAATTTTGACACGACATTGTAAATCTTCTACTAATCGTCTCGATTCAACTCCTACAGCGTCAGCAACTGTTTCTATATCTGTGAATACGTCAGCTAAAACGTTAGGTTTTAAGGAAATAATTTCTGGGTGAATATGGGTGAGGCTCGGTAGCGCCTCTTCAACGTCTTTAAGACTGACAGCGCAAACATCACATTGATCTTGGGTAATAATGTGGGTTGGTTGTAACTGCTCCAAAACATCGGTTTTGATCTGATAAATACTTAGTGCCGATTGCAATAAATTATTAACATCCCGATCAATTTGGGCGCTACTTGCCCCAGAATTTAATCGCGCACAGGTGCAAACTGGACGGTCTTGAATTTCTGTAGGATAGTCGCATTCATGCGATCGCCCTACAATCGCGTCGCTTAACCCCAAGGCGGCTAAAATCTCGGTAGCCCCTGGAAGCAGAGAAACAATTCTTAGATTTTGTGCATTCATTAATTTGTTTTCTGTTTAGTTGCTGATTGTCAAAATTCTTTGAAATTCTTATTAAATATATATATATATTTAATAAGAATTTATATTGATAATTTAATAAATTAAACCTGTTCTAGAAAGAGTTTATTTGAGGTTGGGTGACAAAGAATCAGCCTTTAGTATTACCTATACTCCTAACAATCAGTTACCAGTTAGCGGCAATTTTCGACCCTACTCCAACCTTTTGCGTCATCTTCAAGCAAGTGCAAAAAAGTGGGGTATATTGGTAAGTGTTGAAGTGTTTGTTTTTGCTCAACGGGATGATTTGGGCAAGCCTATCTCCTAGATCAGCATCGGGCAATATCTGACACAGTACCATCCGGCACAAGCAAATCTGAAAGAACGCGATCGCCTACAAAGCAAGTGTGGCGGCTGCTATGAAACTTGCCCTTTCAACTTTGGGCAATGCTTGCCGTGTTGACCAAGTTTACATCTTTTTCAAAGATGTCATCCCGCTACAGGTAGACTCTTGATGAGTCAGCGCTTTGAGTGGGTAAATTCTAGTATCACCGCTCAAATAAACAATCCTGAATTGCAAAATCTGCCCTACAAGGTGGGTGAAGGTAGTGAATTTACGCTTTTACTGCCAGACTCTTCGCCCGAGCGATTGTGTTATGTGTCAACAAACAGGCGATCGCTCGAACAAGAAACCTCGCCTGAACAAACAACCCTAAGCAAACCCATTTTGATGATCGAAGATGACGAGCCTGGGGCTAGGCTGCTGCATAATTATCTAGAGACAATTGGCTACCAGGTTAAGCACATTAAACAGCTAAATAGTTTGGACACGGTGCTATCCTTTAAACCAGATTTGATTTTATTGAATGTGCAGTTACAAAATAGTATTACCCGATTGGATATGTTGCGATCGCCCAGGCAAGAACCAGAAGGGCAACATTTGCCAGTAGTAATAGTAACATAAACAACAAAGGCAGGCGAATGCGATCGTTTTATTGCAGCTGGTGCTAATAACTACCTGTATCAATTATCAATTAACTTTTCTGTGTTAGTAAGATATCCATTGATCGTGGATCATTGTTCATTGTTTCCCTTCATGCTTCGCTAGTCTCCTCACCGCCTTAGATGTGAGAGATCGTGCCATGCTTTGATTAAGTTACCTTGCATGAGGGCAGCAATGCCGTCGAGTACTTGTAGTTCTGGTATATTGGGGTTTAGTGTCAAAGCTGGCTTGAGGGCAATTGATGCGGCTGCGCCATTCCAGTTGTATAAATGGACAAAAGCAAGGTAGGCGTAGGCGTAGGGGTTTTGTGAGTCTAGGCGGGTGACTCTTTCAAAGGCTGCGATCGCACCCAAAACTTTTTGTTGCAACACGTTTGCTAAAGCCAAACTATATGCCCACTGGAGATTTTGTGGTTCCCTTTGCAGTCGGTATTCCATTGCTAGCTGTGTCTGAACTAGGTAGTCTTGAATTGGATCATATTGATTAATCCGACCAATTTCGGCAAAGACTTGCTCTAGTGCCTTTATACCTTGAGGTAAAGCCGCTGCTAAATTTCGCTGTTGGGTGAGTAAATCCAATTCTGGTGCAGGCGTTGCAGCAACATTTGGGTCAATTTTCAGTGTGACTGGCGGGACGGAAATTGGGTAAGTTTCCCCACTCTTGCGGTTGAGATATCTAGCCTCCAAAGTATAAATTCCCGCTGGCAAATCCGCTGGAGGTAGCATTGCCATACGTTCAGTTACGTGGTATAAGGCGTGAGGCGTGAGGCGAGGGGCGAGGGGCGAGGGGCGAGGGGTGAGAGGTTTTTCTCCCTCAGCTCCCTCAGCTTCCCCAGCTCCCCCTGCTCTCTTCTCCCTAGCTAAACTTCCCATAGCGATACCGTGATCGTGCAACCAGCGATGTTGAGGATTAGAGGCTTGATTCCAAGTTAGTAACACCAACCCCTTTTGCAATTGCTCCCAACTACCACACCATTGATAGGTAACTGGCACTGGTTTCCCCGACGGCGCGGATGGTGGTACTATAACCTTCGATAGGGTAACTTTCTCCCCTTTGCTCCCCAGTTCTCCATCAGGCTGCACCTGCACTAGCGGCGTACGCAGATGATACAGCTTCAGGATACTACGATCAGGTAAGTCCCAAGTTTTGTGCAGATAAAAAGCTGGGGATTGCTCTACCATTTGAACAATTTCAGACTGAGCTGGTGGAACTGAACCTTGATCGCCAGTTTTGGTTAGGAACCAACCGAGACTTCGCGCATCTTGATAAATCTGCTTTTTTTGCGTTCCCACTTGCCGCCCATAAACCTGGAAGTTTTGCAGGGCCCCGTAATAATTCAAGTTATGTTGGTTAATTTCTGGTGTAGAAGGTAATACCCCCAGTGTTGAGTTAAGATAAGGCGCTGTCTGAATAATTTCCTCAATTACCTGAGCGTGGGGAAACTCTTGTCCTAAGTAAGCATAGTGCTGGGCATTAGGGCTGAGTGTTTGAGTGATGCTATTGGGTAAGACGGGAAACAGGTTGACAAACATCAGCCCAAGTGCTATAGAAATAGTCCCCCAACGAATCCGCCCCGCCCAACGCCCGTACCAACAAGTCATCCCATATGCCAAAAACAGCGACACAACGGGTAAATAAGGCAAGACATAGCGATAATCTTTATTGATGTTGAGTGAACAAAGCAAATAAGCGCCAATCCAGAAGATCAACAAAGTGGCTAGTGGCTGGTGGCTAGTGGCTAGAAATGCTCCCCTGCTAAAGTGCTCCCCTGCCCCTCTGCCCCTCTGCCAAAGTGGCCCTCTACCTCGCCCCTTCCAATAAAGTAGCATCCCCACAATTGGCACTAGCAATAATATCCAAGAAACTTGCTCTGGCAACTCTTGCCAGTAGTAAGTCCAAGCAGCTAATGTGTTTAGGGCTGGATCTCCCTCCTTGATTGCTGAATCTATCGTCGCCCGCTTCCCGCTAGTTAGGATCACTAGCCAATTTGTTCGATACCAGGGATAAATCACCCACACAGTCAGCAACAACCCCACAACCCATTGAGATATCCGCCAACCGTCGCGCCTACGAACAACCTCCACCCCAACCCATAAAACTGGCGTTAACAGAAAAAACAACGCCGTCTGCTTCACCAACAGCGCCAACCCAAAAGAAATACCAAAAGCAACTGCCCAAAACCAACCAATGCCCAATTGGTAATTGGTAATTGGTAATTTTATCCTTTTGTCTGTCTGGGGTGGGGCGGTTTGTCCAATATCCCGCCAAACTGTCAGACACCAAAAACTTAAGGTAACAACCGCTGTAAGGGGATAATCTAGTAAATAATCCAAGCGTATTCGATACAAACCAGGTAATAGTTGACATATTGCAGCCGCCCATAAACCCACAGACGGGCTAAAAAGCTGTACCCCTAAGCCATAGACTGCAGCTAGTAAAATTGCACTGAAAAAAAGGTTTACCAGTGTGGCAGAGTCTATTCCTGTACCAAAAATTTGCTCTACAATCGCTGTGGCAATGAAAGTTAAAGGAGGGAATTTAGTAGACAACTGCCAAAAGCTCGTCCACCATTGTCTGTCTAACCAGTGAGGCTGTTGTAAAGCCTGCCAGTAATTCAACGAACTATTTAAATGCTGTGCCTGATCCCAGGCGGGAACTGAGTGATCGAGGGCAAACCAAAGGCGATCGCTCACACTCCCTACTAGCCAAATCAGCCCCAGTACGATTAAATTTGAGATTTGAGTAGATTTTTTAGACAGGAAACTTGCGCGTATCATCTTAATTTTTTCCTCATTTTGACATGAGGAATACCAGCTTCCTCAAATACTTCTCCCTCTGGTTCAAATCCTAATTTTTGATGCAAACCCATAATATATTGTTGGGCATGAATCACCACTTCTTCAATATTCTTTTTAGCAACTATATCTAAAGCGAGTTGCATAATCTGCTTGCCAACTCCTTTGCCTCTAGCTGTAGGCAAGACAGCAAGCCTTTCTATTTTTGCTGTTTTCTCATCCAAGTATCTAATTCTTGCCGTACCCACAGGCTGAGTATCTAAATAAGCAATGATATGCTCAGATATTTCATCTTGTCCGTCAAATTCTAATGCTGGCGAGACTCCCTGTTCTTGTTGAAAAACTAATTCTCTAATTGTCTGCGCCTGGGGAAATTCTGCTAAGGTAATCTTTTTAACAGTTAGTATCATCAAATACACACCTCAATTTCTCATTGATTTGCTATTTTCCACAGGTGTAGCTTTTCGGGGTATGTAGTTTTTTCAAGTTTTAACTATTTTTCAAGCTTCCATAACTGAATATCTCCGTAATTATTACGATAAATCGGTTTGATTTTGTAGCTTTGCTCAATTTGAGCTTTCAATCTTTTTGATGGCTTTTGTACTAAAAACACATCACTGAAGCTATCAGGAATTTTGGGTAGGTTTGGTTCTCCTACCAAAGCCTTAACTTTTGGCTCAAGTAGATAGCTAATAGACATTAACGTACCTAACTTATTAAAATTGATCAAACCTGCCTGATCCTTCGTATCAGCTAACACAAGAGGTTGAGCAGCCGAGTTAATAATACGAGCAATCTGTGGATTGTCGTAATTGGTATACTTGGTGTACCACGTCTGTGCTTGTGAACTGATTACACAGGATATAACTCCGAATGATAATAGCGTAATTGTGACAAGCCGCCACAGCCAATTTTGGTTTTTAAGTGATGTGGAAGCGATTTTAGTAGCTAAAAGATGGGCAACTGCTAGCTCAATACCCAGATAGAAGGGAACTAGATACCGAGTTACTGTAGATCTAAGTCCTCCTGAAATTAAATCTGGTAAAACGAGGAATAGCGCTGTAGGAAATGTTAGAGTTAATATAAATATCCAAACTCGTTTTGGAGTATTACGGCAAATAAAATAAATTGAATATCCTAGCAATATAAGTAGTATTAAATTACTAGCTCTTAGCACAAGAGCTAGTATTTTTGGCAAATCTTCCACTAACCCAAAATCAATAAAAACACGGCTGAGGTTACTAATCCAAAATCTCGCTAAAACTGAAATAGGCTGTGGTACTTCTGGATTCTGCCACGCCGTTTTATTAGAAACATTGCCCCAGTTAGTAATTAAAGCTATTATCCAAGGTGAGAAAGGGATAAATCCGGCAATGGAAGCAAGCAAATAAGCTTTTATCTTCTTTAGTCGTAAACCTTCTATCGCCAAAACATAAATTCCATGTCCAATTGCAATCAAGGCAAAATACAGATAAGAATAAAGTCCTAGTACTATTGTTGCTGTATAAATAGCCCAACTGCGCCAGGTGTTTAGCCGCATTGCCCTAAGCAGTGACGCACTTGAGAGTAAAATAGTTACGGCAAATAAGCTATATGGTCTTGCTTCTTGAGCATACAGCACCTGGAACGGGGAAACTGCAAATATAGCGATCGCTACCCATCCCGTTAGCGATGATTCAAATAATTCTAAGCACAGCCACATGATGTATGGAAATGCTAGCAAGTTAATCACGGCAGGTAAACTTCGCATCACTGCTACAGAATTACCCCATGTCTGCGCCCAAAATCGCGCCATGATGAAATATAGTGGTGGTAGCTGCGGTTCTTCTTGCGCCAAGCCTTTAATAGTATCGATGACGCTTTTTTCAGCATCGATTTGCTGATACTTCTGTAAATCTTTAATCCCAAATGTCTGTTGGTTTGAAATCTGCTGCACTACTTCTGTCTCTGTGTAGCCAGAAACCCGTAGGGAGGTATATGTTTCGTCAATCCAGTAAACTTTTCTATCGAGATTGACCAAGCGAAAAAATATACCCAGTATCAATACAACGATGAAGAAAAACCGCAATTCCTTCCCTAGCGCCCAGTTCTGGGTTAATCTATTTTTCACAAATAAACCTGTATAATTTAGAACTGAGCGCTATAGTAACATTACTAATCTGCTCCTTCAATTGGGGCAAAACCTTGGCGTTGGATATTTTCTGTTATTGTGCGCGGTTCTAGGAATTGTAGCAAGTAGTCTGGACCACCTGCTTTAGAACCAACCCCAGAAAGCTTAAATCCGCCAAAGGGTTGTCTAGCAACGATCGCTCCCGTAGTAGTACGATTTATATACAAGTTGCCGACTTCAAACTCATCTTGTGCCATCTGAATATGGGATGGTGTGCGAGAGTAAATTCCACCAGTCAAAGCATAGTTGGTGTTGTTAGCAACTGCGATCGCTTCTTTGAAATCCTTCACCCGAATCACAGCCACAACAGGACCAAAAATTTCCTCTTGGGCAATTGTCGCATTGGGCGGTACATCAGTAAAGATTGTTGGACTGACAAAGTACCCGTGAAGGGGTACTGGTATTTCCAATGCTACTTGTGCTTCTTTTCGTCCTGTTTCAATATATTCCCGAATTCGATTTCTAGCATTATCATCAATTACGGGACCTACTTGAGTACCAGGTAAATGAGTTTCACCAATGTTAAGCGATCGCGTTGCTTCTACCAAGCGGTGGACAAAAGCATCATAAATCGGTTCCAACACAATCACCCTGGATGCAGCAGAACACTTTTGACCGCTGTAACCAAAAGCTGATTGTACTACGCCAACTACAGCTTGATCTAAATCAGCACTCTCATCCACAATAATCGCATTCTTGCCGCCCATTTCAGCAATTACTCGCTTGAGGTGCTTTTGTCCTGGTTGTACAATGGCTGCATCTGCATAAATACGACAACCCACTTCTTGCGAACCTGTAAAAGCAATTAGGTGAGTATCGGGATGATTCACCATGTATGCACCGACTTTTGAACCTCTCCCTGGTACATATTGAAATACACCTTTGGGAATTCCTGCATCTACCAGAATTTCAGTCAATTTCGCCGCAATTACCGAAGATGATTCCGCTGGCTTGAGAAGAGTACAGTTACCCGCCACCAGTGCTGCTACAGTCATACCAGTAGCGATCGCTAGGGGAAAATTCCAGGGAGAAATTACGATAGCAATTCCTCTTGGCTGGTAGTGATAACGATTCGTTTCCCCAGCGACATCATAGTTATACCCTTGATCCAGCCGTTCCATCTCCGATGCGTAGTAGCGACAGAAATCAATCGCTTCTGATACCTCTGCATCTGCTTCCCGCACAGGCTTACCGACTTCTAGCACAATCCAGGCTGATAATTCGGCACGACGTTGTTCCATCAAATCAGCCGCTTTTCGCAGTATCCCAGCTCTTTCTTTTGCTGGTGTGCGTCGCCAAGCTGGAAAGGCAGCTTTTGCTGCTTGCATCGCTTGTTGCGCTTGTTCGACACTCAAAAGCCCGACTTTACCAACTACTTCGCTGAAATTTGAGGGGTTGACAGAATCAACAATTTCTGCTGTGTTAACGTACTCACCATTAATTAGCGGTAGATAAGTTTTACCAAGTTGTGCGCGAACATTTTGGAAAGCTCGTTTTGATTCCTCTCTTTCCTCTATTTCGGCATAATCTGTATCCGCAGCATTGTGAAATGGGTGCGGGGTATTGTGTAGGGGAGGGTTTTTCAAGTTTGCTTGTTTTCCCATAGGTTTGTCTATTGAACCCGCCCCTACTTCTCCCACAACAGGGGGTGCTAACAATTCCTCAATCGGGCGTTCTTCTAAACTTTGCCGTAGGAAGGAACTATTAGCTGTATTTTCCAGCAAGCGGCGAATTAGATAAGCCATACCAGGCAATAGATCGCCGTAAGGACAGTAAACTCGTACTCGGTAGCCACGATCTACCAAAGCTTTTGCTAGTTTATCCCCCATGCCGTAGAGGACTTGCATTTCAAACCGACGGCGAGGTATATTGAGAGTCTGGGCGATCGCGATCCCATGAGCTTGCGATCGCACGTTATGACTACCGATTGCTGAGTATACATACTCGTGATTTTCTAGCAATAACTGGGTTATTGCCTCAAAATTAGCATCTGTTGCTGCTTTATCATTAAATACTGGTTGCTGCCAATCTTTCTGGGCTGCTTTAATAGTCTCTTGATCCCAATATGCACCCTTGACTAAACGTATCGTCAAGGGATAACCCCGCTGTTTTGCCCAGGCGATCAAATCTTTGGTATCTTGTTCGCTGTCGCGTAAGTAAGCTTGGATCGTTATACCTATATCTGTGCGGCTACGAAATTCCTCTTCCATCAATAGTTTTTTCAGGATGGAGAGAGTGATATCTTTGTAGGCGTATTGTTCCATATCGAAGTGAACAGCTACCCCTAGCTCTCCAGCGCGACGCAAGAGAGTGCGGATGCGTGAGCTTACTTTTTCCTCACTGCCTTGTGCATCTAGTGGATCAAATTGCGAGTAAAATGCTGTTAACTTGACCGATACTTGCACTGACGGCAAAGATTCACCACCAGCCTCATCAATTTGCGCTACTGGTTTCCAAGTTTTTGACGCTTGAGTCAGCTGCGCCATCAATTCCAGGTAGTGATCTAAATACGACTGCGCCTCGGCTTCTGTGATGACAGCTTCACCCAAAAGATCGATGCTGAAAGTCATCTTTTCCTTCCGCAGCCGCTCAATTGTCTTGATCACCTGTTGAATGTTTTCCCCAGCTATATATTTATGTGCTAGGGTTTCCACAGCTGTACCTACTGTTGTAGCAGCCACTTGTCCAGGCATAGAATCTGGAGAGGCAAAGTTGAGCATTCCCTTTAAAGCTGCGGGGAGTTCAACTGACTCATCACTTAGATATTCTTGTAAGTGAGCAGCAATTTCTGGTTTGCTGTGTAGAGCAGGCAAACAGTCAATGAAGCGAAATAGCTGCACCCGTAGCCCTGGATTAGCCATTGCCCAAGCAAGTAGTTTATCATCCCAGCGCATAGTGTCACGCAGGGAAGCAAAAAATGATCTACTCTCCCGCGTCGCGGCTAAGAGTTGTTTTGCGATTTCCTGAGTTTTAGCTTCGTAGGTGCTTGTTTCTATTTGTAATACCACTGATGCCACACTCCCAATTGTAGGCGCTTTAGTTTAAAACCCTCTATACTTATTTTCGCTTTAGATGGCGCTATTAACGCTCCTTTTGTTGAGTATTGTTAAACGTATATAAAATATTTTTTTAAATTGTAGACTTCCTAACATTACTGCTTAGGAACAGGCAGTATTGTACTAAAGTTTACAGATTGCTTTTAGTACTTGTAGTAATTGGAGCGATCGCTCAGTATCAATCAAGTTTAGTTCTGGCAATAATTGATACGTTGGGGGATTTCCTAGCTAAAGATACACAAATCAATAACCCAATCCATTAGTAGTCAATCCCCAAACTGACTCTTGATGCTCCAAGCTAGAGTAAGCCAATGTGAGTAGTTGCGGTAAACCCACTAAAGCTTCAGCAGTAATGTTTTTAGCTTCAACCACCAATATCCAAAATGGTGTAGCTGTTATTTTTCCTTCAGTCCTATTAACAGCTAAAATATCAATCCTTCCTTTGATGCTTGTATCTTCATCTTCAATGGAAATTTCAGCGATATTCTCTTCTAGAGTTATTTTAATATTCTGCTGATAGAAGCCTGCTAACCACATTAAGGGAGCGAAAAACAAGAATTTAACCCCACCTTCGGAGATTTTACCCTCACAGTAGTAGTTATCAAAGTTAGCGCGTATTTTTTCTAATTCTTGTATATCAATTTCTGTCAGTAGTTCCAGGGACACTAAGGATGTAAATGAGTTATTAAGCCGTCTCTCTAATTCTAAAAGACGATGAACTTCTTTTAGAGTTAAATTTTTAGAGTCTATAGTTGTTGTCATTGATTTTCAGGTAATGACCGAACTATCTATGCTCTCATAAAGCTGTAGTTGATCGAGGAACTAGTAAAACAAAAAACTGCTATTTCTAATTAAGCAAAATATTTTATACTTTTGTGTTTTAAGCATAAGATACAATGATTTCAAAACTTGTTAAAAAATACTGCATGAAGCTTATATTTTCTAATATATAATAACGGATGTCTAAATTTAGTGAAAAGCATTACGAATTAGATTTTAATTTTTTGGAGTTATTAATTCATTTTTTTACTTAGCATTTATGAAACTTAAGATATGTTTTATTTGAGTTTAAATCAGGCATTAATTTAATATGGATGGGCTTGGAGCCAAACTGCAATCTCCGGTATTCTACTTACAGTCTTTTTCAATACATCAAGTTTTGGATATGACTTTAAAAGATTTTTTGAAGGTTGATAAGGTCCAAAAGGTTCTGGTATGTAGAAAAATGTAGATGGAGTTTTCCACAAATTTGCAGCTTCATCTAACGTACATAAAATGTCAAATACTGCCAGATCAGCCCAAGTTGGTGAAGAGCCGATGAGAAATGAAGAGCCTGAATTGTGTGCAATCATCTGCTCAAACCTTTCTAAATGCATGGATACAGGCACGTTAAAGTATTCTTCGATCTGCTTTACTCTAACTGATGGCTCTTTCATTTTCATTTTTAGTCGACCATTTTCTACAACTCGGTCAACATAACAGCCGTATAACAAGTCCAACAAATCTCTCCATGCGTCAACCACCATATCTGACATAGCTGCCTGTACGCTATCTGATGGGTACAGCCCTGCTTGTCGCGCAGCATACCGTGCAATTGCACATGATTGACTGAGCGTAGTGCCACCAACTTTAAGAGCAGGGAGTTGGTCGAAGGGAAGCTCTTTACTATTAAGCATTCGCGCGTATTCTTGAAAAGATAATGCTTTATCTTCAAATGCAACATTCCCAAAAATGAAAATAAGGCGTGGAAGCTCTGCTCTGCCCTTGCCGTCACTGAAGTACCATAAAGCTGGACGCGAAATTGTCATTGTAGGCAAGAATGTTAAAAACCGACTATTAGTTCATCCTACATCATGATAGAATTAGATATAAAAGTTAGAGTGGCTAATATTGACGATATAGACTTAATTCTTAGCTTTATCGCTCAAAAAGCTGAATTTGATGGGTGTCCTCATGCAGTAGGTGTGCAAATATTAGAACGCACAAGACTTTGTAGAGTTAATCGAGCGACAATTAATAAACTAGCGCGATCGCACAAGTCTTGCAAATAAAAATTTAGTATAGTAGTCAGGATTTATAAGGCGATCGCTATTCGCAAAAAAAATAGTTATTACCACTACTGGGGCAGTGGTAAATTAATAATCTGGTCTTGATATTCATCATCAAAAGAATCCTGGGCAATTAAAATTAATTCCTCAATGGTCTGACCGATAGTTAGATTACGATTGAGAATTAAAATTCCTGGTATATGACGACCTTGTGCAATATGATCAGCCAAATGTACAGGCATAGATTTGCGGTTATTTGTGACTAATACGAAATTATGCTCTTCACACCAACACAAAATTTCTGGATCTAGTGTACTTTTAGGAGGAGTAGCAGGTTCTCCGACTACCCAGACAACTAAATCAGGTTTTTGCCGTCGGAGTTGAACCTGATACAGAGGAGCAACATTTTCATCCAGCAGGTATTTGAGCGTCATTTACTTTCTTCATTGCTTCTCGTTCAGCTTTCAGTTTCATCAGTTTGACTACAACTGGTGGGGGATTACGACGCTGTTCTTCCTGCATTTTGTGACTCCACTCCAACCAATTTGTTATATAAGCGCTTACCGCTTCTTTATTGTGCAAATAATAAAGAATCGTTGCATAAACTTGTTCCAACGTTAGTGATGTGTAGATATTGGCAATTTCCTCTGGAGTCCGAGCGCGATAGATGTACTCATAAAGGATAGTTTCAATTCCTACCCTTGTACCTTTCACCCGAATATCATCAGGACGTTGAAAATCAAAATAATCTTCTAGTTGCATTTTTCGCCTTTTTATCTATTGATGAAACTATCTTATATCTTGGCAAAATACTCTTGCAGCAAAATGAGGCGATTATATACTTGCTTGTTGCTGGATTTGTTGTAGGTGAGGCAGAAGTTGTCTGGTTCCACTTCCAATCACCCCCGAAGAGAACAAAAGTATGCAGTTTTACTCACTTTGCTTTTGCTTTTCTCTTCCTTCTATCACTTACGAATGTCCATTGTAAATTCTTGAACATCAAACTTATATCGTTGACCTGGTTGTTCGTCTGCTCTACCTAATCTTTTTGAAATCCTGTCAATGCAATACCCCATTTTTTAATTTTAGATTTTGGATTAGTGTCGCGCGCTCGTCGCAAAGGCGCTAAGATAAAAAGTCTGTGCTATAGTCCCTCTGCTTTCTTCCCCAAACCCCCAGCCCCTCCCCGTTTAAATAATCTGCCATATCTACATTTCCCGTGCTAACCTGTTGGGCATCATTCCTCTGATACACTTGTTCTTCAAACTCCAACTGACCAGCACTCATGGTCTATATCAAGCGCGTCGAACTATCCAACTTCAAATCTTTCGGTGGTACAACAAAAATACCACTGCTGCCAGGATTTACTGTCGTGTCGGGACCAAATGGTTCTGGTAAATCCAATATTCTAGATGCTCTACTATTTGCCCTTGGTCTTGCTAGCTCTAGGGGAATGCGAGCAGAACGCCTACCCGACTTAGTTAACCACGACCAGAGCAACCGAGGACGCTCTACGGTAGAAGCTAGCGTCAGCGTTACGTTTGATTTGGAGGAGGAGCAGGAAAGCAGGGGGAGAGAGGAGAAAATTCAATCCAATAACCAAAATTCCCTAGCCCCTCAAGAATGGACTGTCACTCGCAAGCTACGAGTTAGCCATCAAGGTACTTACACCTCGACGTATTACATCAATGGCTCATCCTGCACTCAGACGGAACTCCATGAGCAGCTAAATCGGCTAAGGATTTATCCCGAAGGTTACAACGTCGTGCTGCAAGGGGATGTGACTAGTATCATTTCTATGCATTCGCGTGAACGGCGGGAAATTATTGATGAATTGGCTGGGGTGGCGACATACGATCGCAAGATTTCCCAAGCAAGACTTACATTAGATGAAGTTAAAGAGCGGGAAGACCGCTGTCGCATTATCGAAACAGAACTCATCCGCGAACGCGATCGCCTCTCTCACGATCGCATTCAAGCTGAAAAATATCGCCTTCTTCGCACCGAATACCAACAAAAGCAACAGTGGGAAGCGGTTTTAGTGTGGCGAAGTCTTCAACAACAACAAGAAAATCTGATTGCCCAAATTCAAGCAGGCGATCGCACCCAGACACAATTAACTACCCAGATCTCTGCTCTTAATTCAGACATTCAACAGCTTACAGACGAGTTAAATCAACTCAATGCACAAGTTAAATCTCTGGGAGAAGAAGAACTTCTGACTTTACAATCTACCCTTGCGACTGAGGAAGCCGAACGACGACAACTACAGCGCCAGCAGCAAGAACTATTCCAGCAGGAGTGTACTACTCACAATAGCATAAAACAAAAAAAATTAGAAATTCAACAACACGAACTTTCCCTAGAACAACTAAAGCAACAAAAACAGCAAGTAGAAACGATTCTGCTTGACACGTTAAAACAACAACGAGATGAAGCCCAACAAGCTTTAGATCAAAGTCGCATAGAAGCAAGTGCGATCGCCGATGCTAGCTCAGCTTGGGCGGAGCAACATACAGCCCTCAGCCGCCAAATCGAAAGCCTTTTGCAAACCGTAGAACCTCAGCGCACAGAACAAGCGAAGCTAAAAGAGCGCTATAACCAATTAGAACGGCTTATTCAAGAGCAAACACTTTTAATTCAAACTCTAGAGCCAGAAATTGCCGAAAAACAAACTCAATTGGCTAATTTAGAAACTCTTTTAATCGCTCAGGCAACCCAAATTGAATCTATCTCGCAATCTTTAACAGCTACAGAAACAGAACTGCAAATCGGTCAGCAAACCCAAAATCGCTTACTGCAAGAGCAAAGAGAAAAACAACGCGCTTTAGATAAATTGGAAGCTCAATCCCAAGCATTGCAAGAAACCCAAGGAACGTATGCAACCAAACTCATCCTACAATCAGGGCTGGGTGGTGTGTGTGGATTGGTGGCACAGCTAGGAAAAGTAGAACCCCGATATCAATTAGCTTTGGAAATATCAGCAGGGGCGCGGTTGGGACATTTAGTGGTCGAAGATGACAGTATTGCCGCCGCCGGAATTGAACTACTCAAACAAAAACGGGCTGGTAGGGCGACTTTTTTACCCTTGAATAAAATTCAAGCGCCTCGATTTTCTCCCTCCGCGTCTTTGCGCTATGCGAATGGATTTATAGACTATGCAATTAATCTAATTGAGTGCGAATGCCGCTATCAAGATGTGTTTGCCTACGTTTTTGGCAGTACAGTCGTATTTGCCGATTTGGACGCAGCTAGGCGCTATCTAGGACAACATCGGATCGTTACTTTGGCAGGGGAATTACTTGAAGCTAGTGGGGCGATGACAGGTGGTAGTAGCAGCCATTCTGGGATGCATTTTGGTACAAGTGAGGCGACAGAATCAGACGAAATTGCTCTTTTGCGCGATCGCCTGCAAGAAATTGAGCGAATTCTAGTTCGTTGTGGAGAAAAAATTAATTCCCAAGCTGGCAAGGTAAAACATTTATCTCAAGAACTGACAGAGGCAAAGGCGGGGTACAGGGAAAATCAGCTTTATAAGGAACAGTTACACAAAGAAATTAGAAATTTGACGCAGCAAGTCGAAATCGGGCGATCGCAACACAGCCAAACTACTCAACAACTAGCTACCGCCTCTTCTCGCCTACAAGTCTTAGACCAAAATTTACCATCTGGGGAGGCGCAATTACAACAACTGCGACTTGCCTTGAGTGAATTAGAACAATCTCAAACTAATAGCCAGTGGCAACAAATCGGGGCGACAATTAGAAATCAAGAGCAACAATTGCAAGAATGTACTGAAGCGCTAGGAAATGCCCAGCAACAGCTAAAAGATCTAGAAAATCAATGCCAGCGGAGGCAAGAGAAAATTCAGGAATGTCTAGAGCGATCGCAAGATTATCAGCAACAGCAAATAGATTTACAGGATAAGCTGGCAATTGTCAATACCCAAATGGAAGAAAATAGCAAACATATAGAGCTGATTGGAGCTGATTTGAAATTGCTCGAACAGCGGATGCAAACCCAAAGACAAGAACGTGATCGCACTGAACAGAAACTGCGCGAAATGGAGCGAAATGGGCAACAGCTAGAATGGCAACAGCAAAAACTCCAAGAAACTCACAATCAAAGGCGCGAGGAACTAGGTTGCTTGCTTCCTCAGATCCAAGCCCAGGCGGCGGAATTACCCTCACCAGTGCCAGAAGTACCAGAAGGGGTAAATTTAGAACAACTGCAAAAAGAGATCCGAAGTCTTGCCAAACGCCTCGAAGCAATGGAACCAGTCAATATGCTGGCTTTGGAAGAATACGAACGTACTAATAACCGCCTGAATGAACTGAGTCAAAAATTAGTAACATTAGAAGCCGAACGTACCGAATTACTATTGCGGATTGAAAATTTTACTACACTCAGGCAACGTGCATTTAGCGAAGCCTTCGATGCTGTGAATCAAAACTTTCAGACAATATTTGCCACCCTATCAGAAGGTGATGGCTATCTGCAACTAGACGATCTCGAAGATCCATTTAACAGCGGACTGAACTTAGTTGCACACCCGAAAGGCAAACCTGTACAACGGCTAGCTTCCATGTCTGGAGGTGAAAAATCTTTGACTGCACTGAGCTTTATCTTTGCCTTGCAACGCTATCGCCCCTCACCTTTTTATGCTTTTGATGAAGTTGATATGTTTCTAGACGGGGCAAACGTAGAACGATTAGCTACAATGATCGAACAGCAGGCTAAACAAGCACAGTTTATTGTAGTGAGTCTGCGCCGACCCATGATAGAATCTGCCGAACGTACCATAGGCGTTACACAAGCACGAGGAGCTTATACCCAAGTTTTAGGACTAAAATTGTAGCCCTCTTACAACTACGTTTAGGGTTTTGTTAATAATAGTATTGTTAGTTATTTGATTATAAACCGGATTCGAGATCAGGACTCCGCATAGCAATGACCTCTGAAAACATTATTAAACGCTCCGACATCTTGAACACCAAGGTGATTACAGATGACAACGCCAAAGTACTAGGGTTAGTCAGTCAATTATGGGTGGACATTGATCGACGAGAGGTTGTAGCTCTTGGTTTGCGAGACAACCTGATCGCATTCGCCAGTGTTCCCCGATATATGTTCCTCAGTAGCATACGTAAGATCGGCGATGTCGTCCTGGTAGATAACGAGGATGTAATTGAAGACATCGACGTTGAGGCTTACAGTAGCTTAGTCAACTGTGAAGTAATTACAGAAACAGGTCAACTGTTGGGTCGGGTGCGCGGCTTTACCTTCAACGGTGAAACTGGTAAGATTTACTCGTTAATTATTGCTTCTTTTGGTTATCCCCAAATTCCCGATCAAGTTCTGAGTACCTACGAGTTGCCAATTGAAGAAATTGTTAGCAGTGGTCCAAATCGACTAATTGTATTTGAGGGAGCAGAAGAGCGAGTAAACCAGTTAACCGTAGGGTTACTAGAACGCCTTGGTATTGGTAAAGCACCTTGGGAGCGAGATGAAGAATATTATACTCCCTCTACAATTAAACCGGAAAATCAGCTAAGCAGTGGTGTACCGTTACAAGCACCAAAAGCGCAACCGATGCGTGTTCCTCAAACCGTAGTTCAGGAAACTTGGGATGAGGATGATTACGAATACGAGCCAGTGCAACCCGCTGTTCAGCCTCAGCCATTGCGTCAACGCCAGTACGAAGCAATACAGTACGAGGAGGATTTAGAGGAAGAGGAAAATTGGAGTGAAGCAACAGCAAGCGATCGCACACCACCAGCACGGGGATATTCCGAACCAAAACCCTATCAGCCGAAGCAATACGAAGAAGACTACGATGAATTAGAAGAAAATCCTTGGGATGACGAGCCAAAACCGCTCAATATTCCCAAGAAAACTAAACAGCCAGAATACGAAGAAGAAAGCGGATATTAATTCACCTCTCCCCTCATTGTAGAGACGTAGCAGTAACTACGTCTCTACATGAGTATTCATACCTCAATTCAGCAACGCCCTCTTAAAGCGTACCTGGTTAATTTTCTCGCCTAACTTCTTCAATTTGACCGACTTCAAAAATTCAGGTAAACTTTTGACCCATTTCTTTTTCGATAAATTCTTCTAAAAGCTTCACCTGATACGGTGTCAACTTTCCTTTAGCGCGAACATTTAGGCGAACTTCAGGTGGAGTAGCTAACCAATTTACATCACTTTTAAGCAGTACCACTCGTTGAAACGTAATCGTTCGATTCAGCAACGCTTGCTTTAGGCTAGCTTCGAGTTGGGCTTGCTTGATCAATTGCACAAAGCTACCACCTAGAGGAAGCAGGAGGATAGCTGTAAAACCTAACGTCCAACCAAGGGCTTTACTAGCACGGCGCAGCGAGGTGTAGCCTGTGAGCAAAAAGACTAACATACACCAGAGAGTAATTCCCAGCAAATTAGTTAGGTACAATATTGTTGCACCTTGACTTAGTGGCCAATCTGCTTGAGATAAACCCAAACCAACGACACAAACTGGCGGCATCAGAGCAACAGCGTAGGACGCAAGTCCTTGCCGCAGGCATCGCCGTTCCTGCTAGAGTAGAAGAAATTTTGGGTTCAACTTTGGCAAAACCACTAATCGCCCCAGCAGCGACTGCAATTCCCAAGTCTAGTAAATTTGGTCGAGAACGGGCTACAACTTCGCTACCAAATTCTGGTAGTCTCACCAAAGAACCCAGAAGCAGGGCTAAAAAAATTGCTGCCAGTGTTCCTACTACTATTGCAGTTAAACCTCTACGGAACAGCAAAACATTACCTTCTAAAGCTCCAAATGCTAACCCTCGAATTGGTAACATCAAAGGAGCAACGAGCATAGCACCGATAATTACAGCCGCACTGTTGGAGAGTAACCCCAAAGTAGCGAACCTCCGTAGGAGGCGCTTCGCTAACGCACACGAACCGATAATCAATACAATATAGTTGCGATCTAAAGTTGATTCTTCTAACAGATCGACTTGTATTTTCTCTAGATTCTCCGAGCTAACTTTTCTATTTTTGAGATTGTTAAAACGCTGCCTAATATTATTTGCCATCCTCTCCCTCCATCAGCAAAATGCATTATACGCACCAAAGTTGATTTCAGTCTGCTTATGTTGTTGTACTGTAGGGAACTGATGAATTTCATTTTAGTTCCCTATGGCTTTAGATGCTGCTAAATCTGCAATTGAGCAAAATATAGAGCAATTTCTGCTGGTGCTTTCCGTCTCCCTCAGTGTCGCCACCCTCTCGCGCGTTTTCACTTGGTTTCGCCAAATCCCTTACACCTTACTACTGGTGATTGTCGGCTTGGTTTTAGCCTTCGTAGATGTGCGACTAGTTAGCCTCTCACCAGAATTGATTCTAGAGATTTTTTTGCCGCCGTTGCTGTTTGAAGCCGCCTGGAATTTGAAATGGCGGGATTTGCTGCGAGAGCTAGTACCAGTCACTCTTTATGCGGTTGTCGGTGTAATCATTTCTGTTGTGGGTATTGGTTTTGCCCTAAATCAAATAGCTGGTATGACGTTACCTATAGCCCTGTTGGTGGGGGCGAGTCTAGCTGCTACAGATCCAGTTTCCGTAATTGCGCTGTTTCGGGAACTAGGGGCGGGAAAACGTCTTAACACTCTGATGGAGGGAGAGAGTTTATTCAATGACGGCGTGGCGGTTGTTGCTTTCGGTTTGTTGGTAGGAATTCCATTAGGGCTGGAGGAGTTCAATATTCCCACAACGATCGCTCGTTTCTTTGTGGTTGTTGGAGTCGGTATTGGTGTAGGTAGTATGATCGGTTTTGGTATTTCCTACCTCACCCAAAGGTTTGATTTACCCCTAGTGGAACAATCCCTTACTCTGGTTTCAGCTTATGGCACTTATATTGTTACTGAGAAATTGGGTGGTTCGGGTGTAATTGGTGTAGTTACCGTCAGTCTGATTTTAGGTAACTTTGGCTCTCGAATTGGTATGAATCCCCGTACCAGGCTCGTAGTGACTGAATTTTGGGAGTTTTTAGCCTTTTTTGTCAATTCAATCGTCTTTCTGCTAATTGGCGATCAAATCCACTATGCCAGTTTGGGCGAAAATCTAGGTTTGATTGCAATTACGATCGCAGCGATGATTTTAACACGAGCGATCGCCATTTATGGACTGGGAGGCTTGAGCAATTGGTTAGCCAAGTCAGAAATTGGATTACGAAAGCAAACAGTACTGTGGTGGGGTGGCTTGCGCGGTTCTGTAGCGATCGCTCTAGCTTTAAGTGTGCCAGAATCCATCAGCGATCGCAAGGCGATTATTGACATTGTATTTGGAGTAGTTTTATTTACACTGCTAGTCCAAGGTTTGACAATTAAAATATTGCTAGAAAAGCTAGGACTTATTAGCCAACAGCAGCCACTACGTCAAAAATATCTAGAAGCCGTTGCCCGTCGCATTGCCCTAAATCGGGTATTAAATTATCTATCTGCGGCAAGCCAATATCAAGAAATTGAGCCAGAATATTGCCGTTACCAAGCAGAACTTATAGAAGGACAACTCAAAAGTATAGAAGAAGAAATTACTCAAATACAAAAGCAGTATCCTGATTTACGTACCTTGGTATTAGAACAACTTCAAGACAAACTGTTAAACATTGAAGCTGATACTTATGCAGAATTAATCAGAGCAGGGCGACTTGATAATAAACTTTCTCCTCTACTTACAGAAATTATCGCAGTTGGAGAGGAAAACTAAATAATTCGTAATTCGTAATTCGTAATTCGTAATTCGTAATTAACGGTTATAAGTGAAATTTATAGTAGGGTGGGCATTGCCCACCATTATCTAAATAATTCGTAATTCGTAATTCGTAATTCGTAATTAACGGTTATAAGCATTGCCCACCATTCTCAGATTTGGTGGGCATTGCCCACCCTACTAAAATCTAAAATAGTATTACCTTAACAAATTCTCTGGAATCTTCTCAGGTACAACCCAGTAGTAAATCAATTTGCCGTTTACCAGTTCCTTGCGCTGTGGTTTCCACTCTCCCATATCGAAAGCGTGGGACACTATGCGAGTACCAGGCTTGAGTTCTTTTAACAACTTCGGTCGCAACTTGATATTAATATCCGGTAGCAGGTAAAGAGTTACTACCGTAGCCTTACTCAAATCAGTCTCAAACAAGTCTTGTTGACGAAATTCTACCAGATTAGTGACACCAGCTTTTTGGGCATTTGCATTCGCCTCCTCAATCCGCCTGGGGTTAATGTCTAGGCCCACACCGCGCGTACCGTACTTTTGTGCTGCGGTAATTACGATCCGCCCATCACCACTACCCAGATCATAAAGAATATCATTTTTGTTGACTTTGGCGATCGCCAGCATTCGGTCTACAATTGCTCCAGGTGTTGGTACGTAGGGAACATCAGGCTGACGTTGGGGTTGAGTAGTAGGCGCACTTACTTGGGCTAGTACCAACGTATCGAACTGGTGTTTTTGAGTATACGCCACAAACATCAAGCTACCAACACTCACACCTGTAATCAGTAGCTGCGTTATTTGTTGTAACTGCATAGTACTTGTCTTTGTTTGAGTTGTAGAGACGCGACAGGTAGCGCGTCTCTACAAAATCATGCTTCACAATCAGGAAAAGAAAGAGTTTAAAACCCGTTAAAGTTGTAGCCAACTCCGATTGCCAGCCCGACACTAGTGCTGTCAAAAAAGCCTGCATTGACCGCAGCTGTTGCGGTAAATTGGCGAGTTAAAGGAACGTCTACACCAGCAGTTACCATTGGTGCGACATCGCTGTTGTCACCAGTCGCAATGCCTATGCCAGCTCCTAAGTATGGAGCGAAAGAAGATAATGCTTCTTCGTCAATACCTGTTGATCTTAAGTTAAAGTCGTAGGTAATAGGAATCAAAACAGTCGTATTATCCCCAATTATCGCCGACGGACGCACAGATATAGAATTTGTGAGTCCAATTTTGCTGATGATCGTAAAGTTACCCAAGCCCAATGCTGTTCCACCACCACCTAAACCAATGTTACCAGCCACCCCAACATAGCTAGATCCAGAACGGGTAGCTCTACCAGGTCTAACATCACTACCAAAACTTGGCTGGGTAGGTGTGCTTTCTTGTGAAGGTGCAGTTTCCTGTGAAGGTGTGGTGGGTGTTGTTTCTGGGGTAGTAGTAGGTGGCATTTGCGTACCTGGGGTAGTAGGTGTAACAGTACCATCTGTACCTGGGGTAGTAGGTGTAACAGTACCATCTGTACCTGGGGTAGTAGTAGGTGGCACAGTTTGCGTACCTGGGGTAGTAGGTGTGACAGTACTATCTGTACCTGGGGTAGTAGGTGTGACAGTACCATCTGTACCTGGGGTAGTAGGTGTGACACTACCACCTGTACCTGGGGTAGTAGGTGTGGTGTTATCTGGAGCAGTAGGATCTACTTGTGCCACCCTAGTATCTATGGGTTCACTCCTTAGCACAGAAGCAGAAGTTAAAACCTTATTGTCTTTTCTCTCAACATTTGAGTTAATAGTTTGAGCTTGAACTGAAAGTCCACTTGCAAGCACTGTCACACTAGTGAGACTAAGTAACAAAGAAGCCCGCTTGAAAAAAACGTTATTCATTAGTTATTCCCTCATGAACTCTGTGTCGAGAAATACCTAATAAATAACTTAGCTAAAGCAATGCTATTTAAAAATATTCAATGTGATGGATAATTGACTGACACACTTGGATGTTCTTGTTTAGCAATAATCATACCATTTTAGATTTTAGATTTTAGATTTAAAGATTGTGAAAGCCTTATAATAGTGGGAGTTTCAGCATTCCAAGTCTTGCTGCAATAAAATAAAATGGTATCAGCAATTTCTTACCTAAGAAAGAGGTAATATTATCAATAAGTTTTAAGATATAGCGCTTTTTTATTTTATCATGATAAAATAAAATATCAGCCCCTTTGCAAAGAGGCTTTTTGCCAACTATAAGCCGCGATCGCGTCTATAAAATTTCTGTCCTAATCCCTAGAATATATTCGCTTGAGCAAATCATAAAAAGGTTGCCAATTATCTTCGTTGGCGATCGGTTCCCAAATTGACTCAATCACTGGTCTAAGTAATGCAGTCTTAGGATTACTCTGCTTCAATCGAGGAGCAACATTATCCATCTCATCCAAGGTCAACTGAGTTAAAATTTCGTGGTATAGATTACGCCAGTTATTTAAATATTGTGCTGGGATATCGGCTAATTCGAGTATAGAATTAGCATCAGAGCGCCAAAAGGGTGAAAAACTTTGTGCCAACTGTGAAAAGAAATCGTGGTAGCCGATTTGAGTATCTCTTAAAAGCAGAATTGTAAATTCAAAAAGCTGATTTGACTGGGGTAATTCAATCTGAGAAAAACCTAACTTTTTCAGCATTAAATTCTTATATTCAGCTTGATAATATTCACCAAAAAGAGCTAAACTATTTTCCATATCGGTAGGGTCAATCACAACCCCTAACGGTTCTTGCAGTGCTGCTAAATTAAGTTGACAAATAGCAGGTTGCCTGCCATAACTATAGCGGCGGGAATAGTCAAAATATGCGGCAGTAAATTGGAGATCATAGCTAGGGATAAAAGCATAAGGACCATAGTCAAAACTTTCACCCGTAATTGACATATTATCAGTATTTAGTACTCCATGACAAAAGCCAGCCGCCATCCATTGCGCTGTTAATTGTGCTACCCGTTTGACTAATTCTGCATAAAACAGAACATAAGAATCTGGTTTACCCTGGAAAGAAGGGTAGTAATACTCAATTACATGATCTAACAGCTTTTTGATTAAATCTGGACGCTCGATGCAATATAATCGCTCAAACGTGCCAAATCGAATATGCGATCGGCTAAAGCGCACCATTACAGACGATCGCGTTGGCGAAGGTTCATCGCCTCGCCAAAGTTGTTCACCTGTTTCAAGCATGGACAGACAGCGAGAGGTACGCACACCCATCTGATGTAGTGCTTCCGCTGCTAAGACTTCCCTCACACCTCCCTTGAGTGTTAACCTACCATCACCACCACGAGAGTAGGGAGTTTTGCCCGAACCTTTCGTCCCAAAGTCATAAAGTTCGCCATCCACACCCCGCACTTGACCATATAGAAAGCCTCTACCATCACCCAGAAAGGGGTTATATTCACCAAATTGATAGCCATGATAGCGTAGAGCTAAAAAAGGTTTTACTTGCTGAAATTTGCCAAACGCTTCAATAAAATCTTCGTCACTTACAGCTTGGGGATCTAATCCTAGCTTGGGTAGTAGGCGATCGTTGCGAAAGCGCAAAATGTGCTGGGGAAATTCAGCCGCTTCGACTTCATCGAAAAAGTCACCCCCCAAAGATTCCATCGCGCTTTCGTAGTTGAGGGTAAGGAAGGGGTTGGAAGAATTGGAGTTATTTGGAGTTGTAGCTATCATGAGGAGCAAAATTTAATTCATTCTGCTCTCGATCCTAGCTAAGTATGATCGTAGTATACCACCCATGCCCACCTAAATATAAATTAATCAAAAAAGCGAAATTTAATCTATGGCGACACAATATGTTTAATATATTGCAAATAAAATCTAAATTAAATTCCTGTGGTGGGCAATGCCCACCCTACTGACAAATTTAATTCCAGCGGCACAAGATGATTAATATATTAGTATTAAAATCTAAATTGAATCAATTAGCTAGTATAGATAAAAAAATCACTATTTTTGCTTCCCAATTCCATCAATATAAACTAAATACTTGCTTAGCAGCGGCAGAAATCCAAGCATTTGAGCGAGAATACAAAATTACACTTCCACAAGATTATCGCAACTTTTTGCGCTTAAGTTGGTAATGGGGGTGCAGGTCCTGGGTATGGTTTACTTGGGATAGGATATGAAAGTGAAATGACTGAAACATTGAATGAAGAAAGCGATAAATTTTTGGCTCAGCCATTTCTACTAAAGGAAGCATGGAATGATTTAGATTTAATGATTGAAAATGAACAGGAAGAAGAATATGCCTACTTTGATAACAAATTCATCCAAGGCACTATCACAATTGCACACTATGGTTGTGGAATGTTTGCACGGTTAGTTATTACAGGGGAGCAGCGCGGAAATATTTGGATGGACGATCGCAGTAATGATGGTGGTATATATCCTTTTTCTCGCAATGTTTGCTATTTTCTTCATGAAAGCAAAGCAGATAATTGCCATGAAGATGAAGATATGCAGCAGCCTTTGAGTTTTTATAACTGGTATGACGACTGGCTGAATAGGAGTTTGTCTGCAAGTCACAACTACTATCGGTAGACATCCGCAAACTGCTTTACCGCCGTTTGCAGCAAGCAGGAGTGGGTACGGGCGCTTTGATTGATAAACCCGCCCCTACTACTTTTCGCTTTATTCCTCAACTTCACCAACGCGGCGCATATCAATAATGTCACTCATTTTCTTAATCTGAGTAAAAACGTGTTCGAGTTGGTTGCGATCGCGCACATCTATTCCCAATTCAATCACCGCTGGCTGACCATAAGCAGTTTTCACTTGGGCATTACGCACATTGATCCCCACGTCAGTCAATCTTGACAGGATATCTCTAAGTACCCCTACTCGGTCAATTGCTTCGATTTGAATATTAACCGGATAAGTTTGGGGACGCATTCTTTGTGAGTCGGTTGAATTCCAACTCGTTGGTACTAGGCGATCGCACTGCACATTTTCTACATTCTGGCATCCTTGGCGATGAATCGAAATTCCCCGATTGCTGCGTGTCGTCACCACACCGATAATTGATTCCCCAGGAATTGGACTACAACACTTTGCCAAATGATAAAGTAGCCCTTCTACTCCGGCTATAGGCGATTCACTTGCACGGGTTGGGGGTGAAACAGCGGCTTCTCGCAGCGATTTTGTATTATTAGAAGGCAAGCTGGGGGGAACTTCCGAGTTAGTAACAAGTGGTTGCTGTGCTTTAACTACTTCTCGCCAACGATTTAGCACCAAGTTCAAAGTAACTTCGCCATAACCTAAAGCGGCGAGTAAATCTTCAACGCTGTGATAATTACATCGCTCTGCTACAGTTTGCATTGGTTCTGACTTTAACAAAGCTTCAAAGCCAGTTTTACCCATTTCCTTTTCTAACAATCCACGACCACGAGCGACGTTTTCTTCTCGACGCGATCGCTTGTACCACTGCCGAATTCTGTTTTTCGCTGCTGACGTTGTGACAAAATTCAACCAATCCAAACTCGGATGACTGTTCTTCTGAGTGATAATTTCTACAATATCCCCATTCTTCAGCGTTGTGTCCAGAGTCATCATCCGCCCGTTGACTTTCGCCCCAGCACAACGATTTCCTACTTCGGTGTGAATTCGATAGGCAAAATCCACTGGCGTTGAACCTGGACTTAGGGGAACCACATCTCCTTTAGGAGTGAAGACATAAACTTCATCTTCAAATAAGTTGTCTTTGATGCTTTCTAGATATTCCTGGGCATCTTTGAGGTCATTTTGCCATTCCAATAGCTGCCTTAGCCAAGTAAACTTCTCGTCTACAGGTGTGAGCTTGGCATTACTAGAACCACCTGTTTCCTTATACTTCCAATGAGCGGCAATTCCATACTCTGCTACTTGGTGCATCTCCACCGTCCGAATCTGCACCTCTAGGGGACGACCTGTAAAACCGACGACAGCAGTATGCAAAGACTGATAGCGGTTCGGCTTGGGCAAACCGATATAGTCCTTAAATCGTCCAGGGATCGGTTTAAAGGCATCATGCACCACTGCCAAAGCACGGTAGCATTCCTCATTCGTTTTCACAATGATCCGAATTGCTGCCAGATCGTAAATTTCATGAAATTCTTTTTGCTGCCGCTGCATCTTTTGGTAGATTCCATAAAGGTGCTTAGGACGACCACTGATGTCAAATACCTGAATGCCAGAGTGCGCCAACCCCTGCTGCAAAGTTTCTGTAACTTTTGTGAGTCTTTCCTCCCTAGCTGCTCGTTTTTCAGCTACTAATTCCTGAATTTGACGATAAGCTTCGGGTTCGAGATACTTAAATGCTAAATCTTCCAATTCCCACTTAAACCGCCCGATCCCCAACCGATTAGCCAAGGGAGCAAATATTTCTCGTGTTTCCAGAGCGATGCGACGGCGTTTGTCATCTGGCAAATGTTCGAGTGTACGCATATTGTGCAGCCGATCCGCTAGCTTGACTACAATTACGCGAATATCTTGAGCCATTGCTAAGAACATCCGCCGGAAGTTCTCGGCTTGGCGCTCAGTCTTGCTGGAGAAATTTTCCGAAAACTTTGATAGCTTAGTTACACCTTCGACTAGATGCCGGACTTCTGCACCAAAGCGTTGTTCTATCTCTTCTGGCGTGACTGGCGTATCCTCAACCACGTCGTGCAAAAAACCAGCAGCAATCATAGCGCTGCCACCTCCTAAGTCCCGCAACAACCCAGAAACGGCGATAGGATGACAAATGTAAGGTTCTCCTGATTTGCGGTATTGCTCTTTATGCAGGTTGTAGGCAAATTCAAAGGCTCGACAAATCAGGCTATTGTCTTGCTGCGATCGCTCTGAGTTTGCATGGCTATCTGGCGCTGCTATTAAACAGTTTTGTAGCCAATCAGGAATAGCAACATCAAAGGGGGTAATGGGAGCCAGGGTGTTCATAGGGACGGGCTTCAAACACTCTTATATGTAGATTTAGGGAAACGTAACATAAACTACAATGCTTCAGGATTGAGGTATTCAAAAATCGGCTATTACTACATTTTTAGTCTGAAGAGTAATAGCTTTGCCTTTGCTGTGTGCCTCAAGCGCGGCTATCGAAAGATTTTGACGGACGATTTGACTTTAGACTGAAAAAACCTCAAGCTTGCTTAAACTTTGTAGCTATCCTCAGTGTTGAATAGGGTTTATTCTATAACCAAAATTCTTTACATTAATACTATCCTAAGAATGGGATGTATGTTGCCACATATTTATATTCAGCGCTATAACGACTTTGCCATGATGCTTTTGCAGTTGCAACAAGCGGCAGCAGCTGGGGCGAGGATAGATGCACCTACCCTTCAAGAGAGTTTTTTGAAAGCACAACAATTTTTTCAGCAGCAGATAGTAAGTTTGGACAATAGTGACTTAGAGCCAGCTGATGAACCTAGAGTACGATCATATCAAACGGAGATCAGTAAACAACTACAGTTGTTAAGCATAGATGTGATGTTTTTGCAAGCGGCGCGCCAGCAACAAACGGCTACAATTAGACAAAACCAAATTCATTTGCGCCTGCAAACTTTGATTAGCTACTGTAATGCAATCATGGAAGGGGCTAGGGGCTAGGGGTTAGGGGCTAGAAGGAAGCCAAAGGAAGCCAAAGGGAGAATTGCGAATTGTTCTGTCTGTTGGAAGTAGCCGCCAGATGGTGCATATTTCCTACTTTTTACGATCCGATTGTGTGTAAATCCTGATTATTCTTGACTTGGGAAAAACAACTGTAATAAATCTAGTAGGGTAGCGATCGCTTGCAATACCAGATAAATCAGTTACGACGCGATCGCCCAAGCCAAACAAATAGATTCAGCAAGGGTACAGCCTTATGACATTCTTTCAATTCGAGGCAGATTTTGTAGATAGTCTACGTTGTATTCCTATGCAGGTGCGATTGAAGCTTGACACTTGCGGCATCAAGTTGCAACTGTCTGATTGGAACCATTTTAATGCAACACAAAGGCAAGCTTTGGTTGAGATGCCTTGTCACACTGAAACTGAAATTCAAACTTACCGAGAATTTCTTCAACAATTGGTGCAGCAATACAATGGCGCACCACCAGCAGAACTACCAGTCGAGTCACATCCAGCGTGGATGGATTATACCACTATTCCAACTTTTGTGCAAGAAAAAGCTCAGGAAGTCGGAGGGGCGATCGCCTTACCACAATGGGCTTCCCTTACTCCTTTACAACGCTTTGCCTTAATTAAACTTAGCCGTCCCAGCCATGAAAACAAAAATTTTTTACCAGCACTTCAAGAATTCAACCTACTCTAACCAAAATAGCTATTAGCTATTAGCTAAATGTTCATTGTTTATTGGTTTTTGACATAGACGCTATTGATCCTGCTAAGCTAAAGCGCATTTAAATTGCATATGATTAACTAGAACAAAAACGGTCAAACCTTCTCCCACTCTCCCACTCTCCCCCTCTCCCCCTCAATCTATACGAGTAAATTGAATGCCTAACAGCTTAGGACGCGCAGACACTCGTACAAATAACACTCGTACAGCGAGCTAAAAGATTCGTGAAACTTTTAGGGTTGCTATATTTGAAGTGAGCTTGTTTCATTTTGTCAACCCCTGGCTTAAGCTGACAGGATTTTTGAAGAAGTTGGTGATGGGATGATATGCTTACTTAGCAAAAGTGTTGTAGCAGCCTGGCTATCTACAGGTTTAGAGAATAAATATCCCTGTCCAAATTGACAATTTAGATCTTTAAGTTGAGCCAGATGTTTCACTGTTTCCACCCCTTCAGCAACTACACTCATTCCTAAGTTACTGGCAAGTGCCATAATAGCCCGAACAATCTCCAATTGTTCGATATCAGTATCGATTTTGTTAATAAAAGAACGATCAATTTTTAATGTATGGGTAGGCAAACGGTACAAATAAGCTAAGGATGAATAACCTGTACCAAAGTCATCAATGGAAAATTGAATGCCTAGAGCCTGAAGTTGCAAAAGCATAGCAGTTGCAGACTCGGTATTTTCCATAATTACACTTTCGGTAATTTCTAACTTTAAACTACTAGGCTCTAATTCTGTTTCCAGCAGAATTTGTTTAATTTGTGCTATCAAATTTGGTTGAGCAAATTGCTTAGCAGAAAGATTTATGCTCATTACTAAAGATGAATATTCGGTAAATTGCAAATGCCAGAGGCGCAGCTGACGGCAAGCTTCTCTGAATACCCACCACCCAATTGGTACAATCAAACCAGTTTCTTCTGCTAAGGGAATAAACTCTGCTGGAGAAACTAAACCCCGTTGGGGGTGCTGCCAGCGAATTAATGCTTCAAATCCTGTAATTTTACCATTTTGTAATGAAACAATTGGCTGATAATATAGCTGAAATTCCCCGCGCTCAATTCCGCGTCGTAGGTCAGTTTCTAATTGTAAAAGCACAACTGCTCGCGTGTGCATAGTGGTGTCAAATACCTCATAGCGAGCTTTTCCTAATGTTTTTGCACGATACATCGCTATGTCAGCATCACGCAGCAGGTCTTCCGCGCACTCATAACCAATAGTACTAGAAGCAATACCAATGCTGGCTGAGGTGAATACTTCATGTCCATCTAGATAGAAGGGCATTGTTAATTCTTCTTGCAGCCGATCAGCAATATTGGTTGTAACACTAACGTCTTTAATATCTTCTAGCAGAATTGTGAACTCATCTCCCCCCAGACGGGCGACTGTATCACCAATCCGTAGGTGCTTCTCTAGTCGGCGGGCGATCGCAATTAACAACTGATCACCAACTGCATGACCAAGACTATCATTAATCAGCTTAAAGCGATCAAGATCCAAGAAAAGTACTGCAAATGAATAATTCCTACGCCGCTTTCCCAGAGAAAGTGCATGGCTCAACCGCTCCATGAATAAGATTCGGTTAGGCAACCCTGTCAAGGCATCGTGTAAGGCATCATGCAATAATTTTTCTTCGGTATATTTTCGAGCGCTAATATCCGTCTGTAACCCAACTATGCGATAGGCTTTTCCTGATGCATCCCTCACTACAACGGCGCGGCTGAGCATCCAACGATAGGTTCTGCCTTTACATAGAATGCGGTATTCACTTTCAAATTGCACGCTTAGCTCAGCCAGATGGTTCAGAATTTCCATCTTTATTCGTTCAACATCTCCCGGATGGATGCGACTGAACCAATCATCTAAAGTATTCCCAATCTCGCTTTCCTGATAGTCCAGCATTGATTTCCATCGCGGCGAAAAGTAAACCTCGTTAGTTCTCAGGTTCCAGTCCCACAGCCCATCATTGATCCCTTGCATGGCAAGGGCATAGCGCTCTTCACTCTCTTGCAGTGCTGCTTCTATCTGCTTGCGCTGGGTTATATCAATTTCTATAAAAACTGCGGCTTGCTCCTGTGTGTATTTCTGAGCAATAATCAGGTGGCTACGACAATTAGCTTTATTTTGAGTATTAATTTCTAAAGAGCTTCTTGTTGCTGGTTTAGCAAAAAAATCTTTGACAAATTCGATCCTTTCTGGGCTGCTGTTGAGAAAGTCAATAGGCTGACCAATAAAATCTTCAGGACATAAATCGAAAGCTCTAGCTAGCTGGTGGTTGACTCCAAGATATTTTAAGTTTGAACTCACCCAATAAATCTGTGCAGGAACTGCATCCAGAACAGCTTTAAATTGCTCTGTTGCTTGTTCTTGAGTATCAACAGCGCCAACTTGAGGCATAGACCAGCAGGCGATCGCAAATCCAACAAAAGTTAAAGTAATTAACACTATTACAAATAACTGGGTGCTGGAATGACCAGAGACGCTATTTAGCCCAGTACTCAGATAACTAACAACAATAGTACTGCACAGCAAAAGCAGTAGGCTCAATACTTGAGGGTTTACAAAGTTAAAGGCAATGCTTGTCGCAGATCTAGTGTAATGCTGCCACCACCATTGAGGATGAAAGGAGGCAAAAAAATACTGATTGCAGGTTAGGCGTGCAGACGAAGGCTGATTTAGACCCAGATTCTCCATATCAATTAGCTATACATCCTGAACTAAAAATTTTTGCTAAGTATTCCTGCTGGTATCAAATCTCTAAAGCTTTTAAAGCAGATATATTTGTATCCAAAACTTAATTAACTCTCTAAAATATGAATATGACTAAGTTTTACTTAATAAAAACCATTATTTTTTTTATTCACTGAATCTTTATTAAGATATTGCTCTAATTATTTTTTACTTAAATTTAAGTATTTTCTCCCAGTTTTTATTTCCAAAGCTATATTCAAGCAAAATTATTTTGTTGATTAGCTTGCTAAAATATCGAATCATATTTCTGTTGCTATAGCCTACTCTAGCAAAGTCCTCTACCAGTCTCTTGTCAACTCTTTCATTAGTTTTTTAGAAACTATCAATGTTACCTTACTGCTCCAGGGGCTTAGGTAATGCTACTCTACGAATTACATTAACATAACAATTTATATTAAATATATATCTCACCCTAAAAACAACCGAAAAAATACTTAAATTAAAACTTAAACTTCAAATCTTCAATTGCTAACGGTTTAAATGATAATTTAATAAAATAGCTTGTTTATTGCAGGTACTTAATGGAATATTAGTAACATACGACAGATAAGTTTAATCGTGTTTTTCACGTCTTTAACCTGTAACAATACTGCTTAGTTATTGCAATTAATATAATAAAAACTAAATAAAACTTATTAACTGAAGCATTATATTTTTGAAATTCTTGAAAGAAGAAGCAGATGATTGAAATTAATCTCAAGAAAATTGTCAGCAAGAAAGAAGTAATTGCCGTTTTGAATTACCTTGCCGAGGAAACAGGGGCTGCCATTCAGATTGAGGATGCAGCAGGTAAAAAACTAATCGGAGCGAACAGCGAGAATTTTACCCATAAATACCCGATAGAACTTTCAGACAAAGTGATTGGTTGGGTGCTTGGCGAGGAAAAAGTTGTCGTTGCTGCTAGCCTTATTTCCTACCTGGTAAAACAGGAGTTTGAGAAGAAGGCACTTACCAACGAATTACTAGATAAGTACCGAGAGATCACCCTACTTCATAATATTGCTACTCAAATTACTGGCAGTTTGGACTTGAAAGAGGTTGCCCAATTAGTAATTGAGGGGGTGGGGAAACTGATTGAGTCAACGGGAGGTTCAATTTTACTACTCAATCAAAAAACAAATCAGCTGGAGCCACTCTCGACATTTGGGCAAGCTTTTCCTTCCCAGGAACCTCTGAAATTGGGAGAGGGAATTATTGGCAGCATTGCTCAAACAGGCAAGGGTGAGATTGTCAATGATGTTTTCTCTGATCTCAGGTTTACTCATTATCAAGAACTAGTCAACTCTTTCATTTGTGTACCGCTAAAGACGAAGGAGCAAATGATTGGGGTGATATTCCTTTGGAGCCATTGTACAAATGACAATAATAGTCAAAGCTCGATTACCTACACTTCCGAAGATCTGAAAATTTTGACCATGTTTGCGTTCCATGCGGCGGTAGCAATTGAAAATGCTCTGCTTTATGAGCAAACTTGTGCCGCAGCTACGGTTGCACAGGCTCAGGCACAGCAACTACAGCAAGCCCTATACGAGTTGCAACACACTCAAGCTCACCTAATTCAGAGTGAGAAGATGTCTAGCTTGGGAGAGCTTGTGGCAGGAATTGCCAATGAAATCAATAATCCAATCAACTTTATTCATGGAAATCTTACCTACGTTAGTCACTATGCCCAGAATCTGTTGACTTTGGTTAACCACTACCAGCAGTGCCACTCTACGGGTGATCCCAAAGTTAAGTCATTGTTGCAAGACATAGACATTGAATTTCTCACCGAGGATTTACCTAAGACTTTAACTTCTATGAAAGTTGACGTAGAGCGCATTCGCAAGATCGTGCTTTCGCTGCGAAACCTCTCTCGCTCTGATGAGGTTGAGATGAAACCTGTCAATATCCACGAGGGTATCGATAGCACCCTGCTAATCTTGGAGAGCCGCCTGAAGCCAATGGGCAAGCATTCTGGCATTCGGATAGTGAAAAATTACAGCAAACTGCCTCTGGTGGAATGCTATGCCAGTCAAATAAATCAGGTGTTTATGAATATCCTTGCTAATGCGATCGATGCCCTAGAGAATCAGACAGAACCAGGCATCATCACGATCCATACAGAAGTGAGGGAAGAATTGTCTCCTGACTTGCTACTTCCTACTACCTATGTAGTAATACGTATTCAAGACAACGGTTCTGGAATCAATCAAGAGATGCTTGCCCGCCTGTTTGATCCCTTCTTTACCACGAAGGCGCAAGGCAAGGGCGCGGGGCTAGGGCTTTCTATTAGTCATCAGATTATCGAGAAGCATGGTGGGGCTCTAAAATGCCTATCCCAACCTGGGCAAGGGGCTATCTTTTCGATTCATATTCCAGTCAAGCCAACAATTATGTTGCAACCTATATTTCATTCTTCTACTGGCACAACAGGAATTTTTAACTCAAAGCGATCGCTTGCCCAGGTTGCCTGAAGCAAAAATCGTAGGTTTTCAGTAGAAGAGCGCTTTGTGCTGATTGTGATTGCTTATTCCCGATTCAAATAAGGTAAAAAATAATGCTGAACAATTTAGAATCTACATCTATTCATCAATTGGTAGAGTCCCAAGCTTTACAAACCCCTGATGCTGTAGCGGTGATCTTTGGTCAGGAGCAACTGACCTACCGCGAACTCAACCAAAAAGCTAATCAATTAGCGCATTATCTACAAACTCTAAATGTAGGACCTGAAGTGCTAGTTGGAGTTTGTCTAGAGCGAAGTCTCTCAATGTTGATTGGGCTGTTAGGGGTTCTCAAAGCAGGTGGAGCTTATGTACCGCTAGATCCCTCCTTTCCCCAAGAAAGGTTAGCTTTCATGCTGGAGGACTCAGAAGTTCCAGTTCTGCTAACCCAACAACATTTGCTTGAGATTTTGCCAGAGCGTGAAGGATTAAAAATTGTATGCATAGATACAGACTGGCAGGCAATAACTCAGCACACAGAAGAGAATCTTGACAGCCCAGTTAGCCCCGAAAACCTAGCCTACACTATTTATACTTCAGGCTCAACTGGCAAACCGAAAGGTGTGCAGATCGTCCATCGTGCTGTTGTTAACCTGCTTAAGTCTATGCAACAAGAGCCAGGACTCACCCAGTCAGATATTTTCCTGGGAATTACTACGATTTCCTTTGATATGTCAGTCCCAGAACTCTACTTACCCCTGATAGTAGGTGCGCGAATTGTTCTAGTTAGACGAGAAGCGGGGAGCGATCCTGCCCAATTATCCAAGATTTTATCTGAATCTGGCGCTACCGTCATGCAAGCTACGCCAGCAACTTGGCAACTTTTGCTCAGCGCAGGCTGGAAAGGAAATAAACAGCTAAAAATGCTGTGCGGCGGGGAAGCAATGACGCGATCGCTAGCCGATCAACTGCTCGAAAAAGGTGGCTCTGTTTGGCAGATGTACGGACCTACTGAAACGACTGTCTGGTCAGCAGTCTATCAAGTAAAGCCTGGAATCAATCCTGTACCAATTGGTTATCCGATTGCAAATACGCAAATCTATCTCATACATGGACCAGCACGTAGGAAAGATGACTTATTACAACCTGTTCGGGTGGGAGAGCCTGGAGAAGTCTACATTGGTGGGGTAGGACTTGCTCGCGGTTATCTAAACCGTCCTGAACTCACGAGCGAAAGATTCATTCACGACCCCTTCAGTGACGATCCTGACGCACGCCTTTACAAGACTGGGGATTTAGCTCGTTACTTACCAGATGGCAGCATTGAGTTCATCGGTCGTATTGACTATCAAGTTAAAATTCGTGGTTTCCGAGTTGAGTTGGGAGACATTGAGGCAGCGCTGAGTCAATATCCAGTAGTCACAGAGGCTGCTGTTGTTGCCAAAGAAGATGCTTCTGGTAGTAAATGTCTAGTTGCATATATTGTTCCAAAGCTAGAGCCATCTGAGAAAAAAAACCTGGTTCCACAGCTGCGCGTATTTCTGAAGGAAAAACTCCCCAACTACATGGTTCCTTCAGTATTTGTTGTGATGGAATCCTTGCCCCTAACTCCTAGTGGTAAGATTGATCGGCGATCGCTCCCCGATCCGAAAAACAGCAGAAAGAGTTTAGCAGAGGTATTTATTGCACCTTCTACCCCAATGGAGAAGCAATTAGCCCAGATTTGGTCGCAGGTTTTAGGCATTGAGGAAATAGGTATCTATGACAATTTCTTTGAGCTTGGAGGACATTCGCTCTTATCGGTTCAATTACTTTCTCAGGTAAGAGAAGCGTTTCAGGTAGATGTGCCTCTGTTTTACCTTCTTAAGGAACCAACCATAGCAGGACTGATCGAAGCGATTAATGTAGTTCAGAACTTAAGTTCTGCGGCTGTAGACAAGGAAACTGAGATAGACTTACAAGCCGATGTTGTCCTCGACCCCACGATTAGTCCTAAGACTCCTGACGTTCAGCCTACAACAGAGCCAAAGCATATCTTTTTGACTGGAGCAACTGGTTTTCTCGGTGCTTTCTTACTACACGAGCTTCTAGAGAAAACTGGGGCAACCATCCACTGTCTAGTTCGTTCCAGAAGCCTTGAGGAAGCGGGGCAGAGAATTCAAAGTAATCTAGAACGCTACTTACTTTGGAATGAACAGTTAAGTTCCAGAATCATTCCAGTATTAGGGGATCTAACGCAACCCTTGTTAGGACTTAGTGACCAAGAGTTTTCTAAGTTGGCACTGAAGCTCGATTCAATCTATCACAATGGTGCATTCGTTAATATGGTTTATCCATACTCTGAACTTCGAGCAGCTAATGTACTGGGTACTGGGGAAGTTTTAAAATTAGCCAGTCTTGTCAAAGTTACTCCCGTCCATTTCATCTCTACTCTTGATATCTTCCAATCATCTTTCTACTCTAAGATGGATGTCATTCCTGAAAATGTTGACCTCGTCTATAGTGAAGATTATTACAATGGATACGCTCCAAGTAAATGGGTAGCTGAAAAGTTGATGACGGCTGCACGAGAGAGGGGGATTCCTGTCTGTATTTATCGGTTAGGAATGGTGACAGGTCATAGCTATACAGGGGTTTCTCAAACAAATGATTTAATGTGCAGATTGATCAAGGGCATGATTCAAATGGAAAGTGCGCCCCAGTTGGATCGTATGATTAACATGACTCCAGTAGACTACGTGAGCGGGGCGATCGTTCACTTATCGATGCAGCCAGAATCAATAGGGAAAGCTTTTCACCTGAACAATTCCCATCCCTTACACTTGAGCGAATTTGTTAGTGAGATCCGCGCTCTGGGCTATCCCATTGAGCAGATTCCTTACGATGAGTGGCTTTCACAGCTACTACAGCCTGATTTTTCGCGGGAAAATGTTTTGCGTCCGCTGTCTTTTCTACTAACTAAGAGGTTTGAACAACAACTGTCCTATCTAGAGATATCCTTGCTAGCATCCCAGACATTCGATTGCCAGAACACAATCGACGGGCTTATAGGGACATCTATTGTTTGTCCACCAGTCGATGCCCAACTGTTGAATGTTTACTTTTCCTATTTCAGTCGTAGTGGTTTTCTACAACCTCCTTTAGTGGATGTTAAGGAAAGCTTCGTATTCGACCAGATACTAGAAGCTAAGACTAAGTTACAGCTACTAGTAGGCAGCGGGCAAAAATAACTTGAACAATTTCACATTCATCTAAAAGGGCTAGCCTAACTGAAGTTCCAAAACTAAAGGGATTTAGTTATAAAGAGAGTTAGCTAAATTTTTTGGGAATTCTAGGTACTAGTAGTCTAATTATTAGTGCCAAATATGAAGAGTACTCAGGCAGGCGTAACTTCAGCGCCCCATCTTCCTCGCACTCTCAACCCTTTGGAAACCTATGGCTTTGGACTAGCAGGACCTCCTGGCTGGACAGGTGTAGTTGGGCTAATCCATGCGGCGCTAGCTTCACAAGCTATTTTTGTCTGGATTCCAGTGACATTGATTGGGGTGTTAATCAACTACCAAGTGAAGCGTCTGGGGATGTCTCAGGTAGACGTAGCTGGGGGTACACCTAACTACATTTCCAGGTTGCTCAATCGTTACCCAATTGTTGCTCGCTATGCTGCAATTGGGTATCTGCTCAATTGGGTTTCAAGTATATCACTAAATGCCATTATCCTCACCGACTTGGTTCAGGGCAATCTTGAGGTATTTGGCATTACGCTGCCCACAATGTTCGTGCGCGTCGGTTTTATGCTGTTGCCCTTTATATTGGCACTTAGTGGCACCCGTGCCTTAAGCATCCTGCTCTTATTTTTTATTCTTCCATCTATTGGGCTGCTCGTGGTATTCAGTCTACAGGGGCTGGGCTGGCTAGCACTGTCTCCAGATAGTCCTGGCTTTTTTCCCACGAGTTGGGGTGAGTTTAACTTTGCTTCCTGGGCAAAGTGGTTCTTTTTCGCAACCTTTGTTACCTACAGTAGTGAAACCGCCTCATCGTTTGTTGCCGATAGTCGCCGCCCTGTTGAAACCCTTCGCTTCCTAGACTTTGCTGCCTGGACGGGTGCAATCATCTTTATTGGTGGGGCTTGGGTAGTAATGCGATTAGCTCCTGGTGCAGCTTTAGGTTCAAGTAATTCAGACGATCCGTTTCTAAATCTAGTGGCTGCTTCCAAACCCTTTTGGGGTCAATCTGCATCACTGATTGTCACCTTCTTACTAGGATCTTCTTGCCTGCTTACTATTGCAACGGCTGTTTCCAACTGTCCCCGAATCTTGTATCAGCTTGCCCTGGATAAGCATCTCGCACCAGTTTTTAGCGTTGTGTCACGGCAGGGAGTATTTGGTCCCGCATTAACCTTAGTTTTCGGGCTGGCAATGTTCTTTCTCCTTTGGGGAGATGTTGCCCATATTGTGGTTGTCGGTAATGTAAGCTGGTTCGTGTCCTTCACACTGCTGCATTTATCTGTCTGGTTACAACGAGGTAGAGCGGAGGTTCTGGCTCCGCGATTATCCTTGGGCATTTTTCTATTGGAAGTAATTGTCCTGTTCGTGGGTGGAATAGCTTGGGAGTGGCAATACTTTTTGATTGGGTTGCTTGCTCCGGTTGGGATTTTGACGATTGATGCTGCCATCCGACGTATTCGATTTGCTCCCTTTCGCCCAACTTGGTGGATACAGCGATATAAAGCAAATACTTCGATCAGGATCAAAGACCTACTAATTTTCCAAGTCACTGTCCTGATCGTTTTGATCTGTGGAGCAGTTTTGATTGGTTGGGGGTTTAGATCGCTTTTAAATTCAGGTACAGCTGAGCAATCTAACAACCTCATTCTTGTACTGATGATGATCGTTGCATTTATAGGAGTGGCGATCGCCTGCTGGACTACTTTGCCCCAGGTATTTGAGCTAGAACTCCGAGTCGAGGAGCGTACTGCCTATTTAAGTGCCATCATTGATAACTTAGCAGACGGTCTACTGGTGGTTGACCTAAATGGCAAGATTGTTCGCACGAATCCGGTTCTATTCACACTATTTGGTTTTGAAAACACCGAGTTGAGCGATCACAATTTTGAGATTGTGTTCAATCGCAAAGTTGTAGAACTAGTGGAACAGACCCGCAAATCTCCAGAAAAAGTCTTTGTTGCGGAAATTGCCCTGACAGGTGAAAAAACGGGTAAGGCAGTGGCAACTGCCATTATGAGAAATTCGAGTTTTGCAAATGACAAAAATCAACACAATCAGTCTATTGGTTCAGTGCTGCTAATTCGAGATATCACATCTGATAAAGAAGTGGATCAGATGAAGACTGATTTTATCTCCACAGTCTCGCACGAATTGAGAACGCCGCTAACTTCCGTACTAGGTTTTGCCAAGATTATTAAGAAAAAACTGGATGAGACAATATTTCCACTACTAAGCCCTGATGATAAGAAAGTTCAGCGCAATATACGGCAAGTAGGAGACAATATCAACATTATCTTATCAGAAGGCATCAGGCTGACCGATTTGATCAACGATGTTCTAGACATCGCTAAGATGGAGGCAGGCAAGATTGAATGGAAAATGGAACCGCTGCAGATAACTGAGGTTGTAGAACGGGCGATCGCTGCTACCTCTGCTCTATTCCAACAGAAAGACCTAAAATTGATTCAGGAAATCGAACCAGGGTTGCCCTCTGTTATGGGCGATCGCGATCGATTGATCCAAGTAGTCATTAACCTGATCTCCAATGCGGTGAAGTTTACTGACAATGGCTCAGTTACTTGCACAGTGGGTAAAGATGACAACACAATTACCGTTAGCATAATTGACGCGGGTATAGGTATTGCCTCGTCTGACCTAGACAAGGTATTTGAGAAATTCAAGCAGGTTGGTGATACACTCACTGACAAACCCAAAGGCACTGGTTTAGGGCTACCTATCTGTAAACAAATTGTGGAACATCATGGGGGTAGAATTTGGGTTGAAAGCGAACTGGGCAAGGGTAGTAATTTCTCCTTTACCTTACCGATAAGTACTGCTTGCGAAATGAAGATCAAGACCTTAGATATGGATACTTTGGTCAAGCAGCTGCGGGAACACGTAGTCATAAACTCATCTGTTTCGGCAGCCCGTCAGAAAAATATTTTAGTGGTGGATGACGATGCCAATATCCGGCAACTGCTGCGGCAACAACTAGAAGCTGAAGGCTACATAATCAGAGAAGCAAAGGACGGGATAGAGGCGATCGCACAGGTTAAAAAATCCGTCCCCGATTTGATTATTCTAGATGTGATGATGCCTGAAATGAGCGGCTTTGATGTTGCTGCTGTACTAAAAAATGATCCTAAAACTATGGGAATTCCGATTATTATCTTGTCTATTGTCGAAGACAAAGAACGGGGCTATCGTCTGGGAATCGAACGCTATTTAATGAAACCAATTGAAACCGAAACACTGTTACATGAAATTGGCACATTGATTTCTCAAGGCAATTCCTGCAAAAAAGTTTTAGTGGTAGATGAAGATTTGTCAACTGTTAAAACCTTGTCTGAGGTATTACAGGCAAAAGGATACAGCGTGGTTGAGGTAACTAACGCCGAGGAACTGCGCGAAAAGGCAATGTCAGTTGTACCCTATATGATTGTTGCCAATGCCAACCTTTGGCAATCTGAAGTCATTAAAACCTTACAGTTTGAAAAAGGGTTGGAAAATGTCTTCTTTATCTTATTAGCAGACAATCTAGCTAGTAGTAAAAAAAATGAATTTTTATTACTTTAAACCAATTATTACTAATAAAGAAATAGCTTGGTTAACCTTAGTACGAGTCTTGTCAAATATTGAGAGAATATTTGTAAACTTCTGAAAGTTATATTTTGATATTCAAAGGTGTTGCATGAATCAGAAAATCTTGATTGTAGATGATGAACCCCATGTCAGGCTACTAATAGAGCAAACGTTGGAAGAGTTAGAAGATGAAGGAGTAGAGCTGTTATTTGCGGAAAATGGAGAATTAGCGCTAGAAATAATTAAAAACGAAAAACCTCAACTCGTTTTTTTGGATGTGATGATGCCCAAAATGAACGGTTTTGACGTGTGCAATTGGGTTAAGCATAAATTGGGTCTTGAAGATATTTACATCGTTATGCTAACTGCTAAAGGTCAGGAATTTGATAGGCAAAAAAGCATTGAAGTTGGAGCTGATATGTATACTACCAAGCCATTTGATCCTGATGAAATTCTTAAGAAGTCCCAAGAAGTGCTGGGTATCTAATAGGATTCCAGATTTTAGATTTCAAGATTGTAGAAGTATTTCCATTGGGGAATTTCAAAAATATTGTTTTTGCAACAATAAAAATAAATGGTGTAAAGTAATATTTTTACATATAGTGTGTTAAATAGTCATGGGATGTGGCATCCACCACCCATAGAATTAACATTATCCAAGAGTGATGTTCATGTTTGGCGTGCTAGTCTCGACCAACCAGCAGGACGTATTCAACAGCTAGCACAAACTCTTTCTGCTGACGAACATCTTCGGGCGGAACGTTTCTACTTTGATCTCGATAGAGCGCGTTTTATCGTCGGTCGAGGGCTACTTAGAGCAATCCTGAGTCGTTACTTGGGTATGGCTGCCAATCAATTACAGTTTTGTTATAGCTCTCGTGGTAAACCGGATTTGACAAAAACGTCAGGTGGAGATAGGCTGCGGTTTAACTTATCTCATTCCCAAGGACTCGTTTTGTATGCAGTGAGTTGGGATCGCTCTATTGGCATCGATCTTGAACACATTCGTCCAATTGCCGATATTGAGCAGATCGTCAAAAGCTTTTTTTCAGACTATGAAAAGACTGTCTTTGAACACCTTCCTCCACACCAAAAACAAGTAGCATTTTTTAATTGCTGGACTCGTAAGGAAGCTTTCATCAAAGCCGTTGGTGAGGGGTTGGCTTTACCCCTCGATTCTTTTGATGTCTCACTTGCTCCTGGTGAACCAGCCAGACTACTAAGAATCAAAAGCGAAAGAGCAATATCAAAGCGCTGGACACTTCAAGACTTGACGCCAGCGCCAAATTATGCTGCTGCCTTAGCTGTCGAAGGAAAAGGATGGAATTTTGCCTGTTGGGAATGGGCTGAGTGAGGGGCTAGAGACTAGGGATTAGGGGCTAGGGAGATGGGGAGAGGGGGAGCAAAAGGGAGCAAAAGGAAGCAAAAGGGAGCAAAAGGAAGATTCTTCTTTTCAAAATTCAAGGCTCCAAAATCCTCTAGTCCCTAGCCCCTAGCCCCTAGTCCCTCTAAAACCATCCTTCTTGTTCCAAGGTTTCAATCAGCTGGAGTCCTCTAGGATCGCCCACTCCTAGCAGGGAAGCTTTGGCATCTTCCCTCACTCCCAGGTCTTCATCTTCGGCAAAGGCTTGAATCAGAGCATCGATCGCAGTGGCATAAACAACGTTGGAAGGTAGTTCGCGGCATAACTGTCCAATCGACCAAGCACAGTTACTACGCACAGCAGGCACGGGATCTTGGATCAAAGCTTCAATTAGGGGTGGCATGGCTGCCAAAACAGCTTCATAACCCACCTGTGCCATTTGCGCTAAAGCACTAGCTGCCCACAGACGAACGGCAGAAATATCAGATTTTAAAGCGGACGCTAGCGGTGCAAGGGAACGGCGATCGCGGCAGTTGCCCAAAGCCCAAACTACACCCTTACGCACATATCCATTCCAATCTCGGTTGAGTTGATTAATCAAAGGCTCCACAGCCTCTGGACTAGGATTGCGTCCAATAGCATAAGCCGCACTGACTCGTATTAATGGGCAGGCATCAGTTAGCAGGCGAATCAATTGGGGAGTTGCCCGTTTATCTTCTAGCTCACAAAAAGCTCGCGCCGCCAGCATCCTTTGTTGTGGTTCAGGGTTCTCTAGCAGGGCAAGCATTGCCTCTGGATTAGGTTTTTCCGCCTCTGCATCGGCACTGTGAGGTTCTAGATGATCCAAGGGACTGTCTAGCTCTATTGCCGCATCGAGTAAGCTTAAGTCGTCTTCGTCATACATGAGTGATCAGTATTCTACACCCATTCACCATTTTGGCTTCAGTGGGTACATTTAAACTAGCTACAATGATTTTACTTTGCCATTACCTAACCAATAACTTTTATCCGAATCGGTTGAAACATATCTTCTTTGTTCCTTCTGACTCGATATAATTAAATAATCGCCCCGAATGCTCACGATCGCACTTGCTTGACCATCCAAAGGGACACAGTTTGATAACCGAGTTGGTGGTAAAGATTTAATGCTGCTGCGTTGGATTGAAAGACTTGCAAACCAATAGAGCGATCCCCCCTAGCACTTGCCCAGTGTTCTACCCTATGCATCAAACCCGTGCCTATACCTCGTCGCCGATGTGACGGTTTGACGTAGAGTAGGAAGATGTGAGCATGGCGATCGCCTCGTACTTGATCTATAGCATTACCCACCCAGAGGCATCCAATTGGGGCAGGCGTTGCCCCGCAAGCTGAGGGGGTAGATTCTTCCTCTTGCCCCTCGCCTCTTGCCCCTTGCCCCTTGCCTAAAGATTCTACCCACCAAAGGGGTGTTTCTTTGGAGAAGAATTGTTCGACTGTTTGGGCTAGGTGGGAAAAATCTTGCTCTGGAAACAACTCTTGATAAGTCAACTGCATAAACTTTACTAGCAGCGCCCGATCAAGGCTAGAGCCAGCGTGTATGGTGTAACCAGGTAGCAGTTGTTCAGACACTAAAACTAATACGTTTAAGCTTGGTTATTTTCAAGTTGCACTAATGCCACAGCCCCTGAAAACTCAGCTTGGGCATTTTTAGGATTGGGATTGATTGTTTCTGTTGGTGCTGGGGCTGCCATATCTGTGGGTAGAAAGATTCTGGCGCTGACTGCAATTAGTGCCACCAAAAATACCAGTATTACGAGTAACGGAGCAATATACTGTCGAATGATAGCCATGTTTATAGCTGTAAGAGGTAGCTGAAGATTTGTTAATTTATCTGTTTCTATCCTACAACTGATGAAAGTCTTCTTCTTCCAGTTCAGGGCTTGGCGATGGGATTTGGTTGGGGATTCCAAGGAGCAAAAAACGGCAGCAGCATTAATCCTGGCAAAGCCCCTGCGGCTGTAATCAGGAAGAACAAAGACCAACCAGTAGCTTCTGCCCATGCGCCAGCTGGTGCTGTCAGAATATCTCGGCTAAAAGCTTGCAAACTTGAAAGCAAAGCATACTGAGTGGCTGAAAAAGCCGGATTACACAGACTCATCAAAAACGCTACGAAAGCAGCAGATTCTAAACCAGCACAAAAATTTTCAATATTAATTGCTGCCACCATCAAAGGGTAATTTTTACCCACCACTGCCAAAGCAAAGTAGGCAAGGTTGCCAACAGCTTGCAAAATAGCAAAGATCCACAAAGAGCGATTAATGCCAATTTTAGTCATCAATGCTCCCCCTGCCAAAGTGCCGACAATAACAGCGAAAATCCCCAAAGCGTTGGGAAATGCTAATTCGGGTTCGGTAAAATTTAAACCTTTGGCTAACAAAAATGGAGTGGCTACATTCTTGAGTAAAGAATCTCCCAACTTATAGATGACAATGAACAGCAAAATGAAAACTGCTTGCAAAGAGCCATTACGCTGGAAAAATTCAATAAAAGGTAATGTGACAGCATCATATAAACTAGCAGGAGGGCGATCGCGTCCTATTGGCTCAGGAGCGAATATACTACTTACCAAGCCCACAAGCATCAATAACGACATCAACAAGTAAACAGCTTGCCAGGGCATAAAACCTGCCAAAAACAGAGTTAAAGAACTCGTAATCAAAACAGCAATACGATAGCCCAGAAGGAACATTGACGCTCCTGCACCTCGTTCTGGTTCCTCTAATACATCAGTGCGGTAGGCATCAACCGAAATATCTTGACTTGCACTTAAAAAAGCAACTATTATAGCACTAATTCCCAACAATTGCAAACCCTGCTCTGGTTTTTGTAAAGCCATCGCAGCGATCGCCACGAGCAAAGCTCCTTGTGTCAAAACCAGCCAACCCCGCCGCCGCCCCAAAAACGGCGGTACATATCGATCCAGTAAAGGAGACCACAAGAATTTTAACGAATAGGGCAACGCCACCAGACTAAAAGCACCAATCGCAGTCAAACTAACCCCTTCTTTCGTCAACCAAGCCTGGATAGGTGTCTTACTAGTTAGATAAAACGGCAAACCTGACGAAAAACCCAAAAACAACAAAGCCGCCATTTTGCGACTTTGAAAAACGTGCAGCAGCGATTTAACTGTTCTCACCCTTCAAAAACTCCAACGTGCATCACTCCTGTTCTCACTCAAAAGCTGCTCCGAAAAACTCACCCCCAGCTTGGCAAATAATTTCGGGTATCTTTCTCGCACTAACTTGTTATACTCTCTTCGCAACTCTCCCCTTCCTCTCTCTGCGTCCTCTGCGCCTTTGCGGTTCGTTTTAAAGATATCACTCGCTCCCCCCTAATCTCCACCTGACGCTCTTCCAACCATTTTTGCCAACCATCACGAGTACCAATCGAACGAGAATTTTTCAGCAAGCCTAACTTCTCTTCGAGGCGAGTCAGATTAGCAAATCGCTCATACAAAGGATAGCTAGGAGTAACAAAAGTTTCCTTGCGGTGCAAAATGGGCGGATTAGCTGTATTCTCGTAATTGCGATAAGTTACCGTCAAATCGCGCAAGTTAACTTGCATACTAGTATGCAAAGCTGGATGGGGATCGGTATCGAATTCGGGGTAAAACAGATACGATATTTTAGGTTTATTGGTATAAAACTTAACTAAAGTAGCCAATTCTAATCGCCCAATTGCGCGGCTAGCACAGCCTTCGTATATTCGCAGGAGGGGATCGAGTGAGGCGATCGCGCTCACATGAACGTACAAAGCAGTAGGTAAGTGCTTACCAATCTTACTCTTGAGGCAGCTTTTAGCAACCACACCAGGCTTACCCAAACTAAAAAGCATTTTGTCAGCTACTTCACAAGCTTCTTGATAATCACCAAAAAAGGCTTTGATGTCGTGGCGAATTTCTGGTGCTAACTGCAACGGTGTAGGGCGTTGACCCAAAGAGCTAAGAGCTAGATATACTAATATATCAAGTGAGTGACGATAGGCGATCGCATCCCAATCAGCTTCATCTGTGGCTTGCAAAATCACTTTAAAGGCACGGCGAAGGCTACCAAATTCGCTCACCAGTTGTGGTTCATCTGGCAACTCACCTTTGACAGGTAATCTTCCCCGTTCAGTCACAAAAGCCATCAGCGGTGCTAGCTGTTCTTGATAGTCCTCAAAGCGTTTACTGGGAATACGCACTCTAGGTGTTGTAGTTCCAGAGCGAAAGCGCAAAGCGCGAAAACTTTCTCGCTCTTGCTCAGAGCGAAAGACAAAATAGATGCCTAGTGCCACTGGCACTGCATCTACATTTAACACTTCATCAATGTAATTTTTCAGTTCTTCTTGGTCGTAATATTTTTGGAACGTGTTACGGCGAGTAATGATGCCGTCTGCGTAAGCTATTTGATTGCTACTGCGGTCATTAATCAGTACTTGGGCAGAGACAATTAAAACTTTGCGGGTAAGTTCCCAAGCATTTATTAAGGCTTGACGGCGCTCATCTAAATCTTCAATCACGTTGAGGACGTAGCCCAGATTAACTATGTCAGATGGTATGCGTGGGGCTTGGGGACGGTAATACGGGTCCCAACCAGCGCAGGTGTAGTTTAGCTTAGCTATTCGTTCAAGATCGCCACCATGACCACATCCATAATCAAAAAATGTGGTATCGTTATTTAAGATTGCCGATTCTATTGCTAATCGCACAGGACGAGAAAGTTCAGGGCGAAACATAGCGGCTCGATGGCGTTCGATCTCTAGTGGTTCTGATTGGTAGCTAGACTCGACCATGAGAGTGTAAAGCAATTGCGATTAAGTCTTCGATTTTTTTGATGTTAGGATCGCCCGCCAAATAGCCAATACCGCGATGCAGGTGCAGGCGAAATTGCATGGCGAGGGTTTCCTTGTCAGTGCCTAAGTTGTCATTGTAGCAGCGTTGTTTGAGGGCAAGTAGAAGGATATCTGACATTTCTCCCCCAAAGACACGCCAAGTCATCTCGACGTTGCTATCTGTTGGAATTGGCACGGGTGAGGGTATAGTTGGTTCTGCCAGGGAACGACAGAACGCCCAGCGACACAATATGTTCCATTGGTCGATTTTCGTGCTGCGTTTGAGTTTGGTAAGTTGATCTTTGGCTGTTTGGGAAAGGCGAATTCTTTCAATAGGTGATTCCATAATATTGGTAGTTGGTAGTTGGTAATTGGTATAACTCATTACCCATTACCCATTACCAAAAATATCCAGGTTGTATGGTTGTTTGACGGTTGGATGAGTCGTATTTTAGAAGATATTCGCGGGCGATCGCTTCGTTTGAGCGTAGTTTTTTGACTTCGTTTTCTCCTATTTCGGTGTCCGTAGAAAGTAGGATTACTTGATGGCTGGCGGATGGGAAATATCTTTCAACTAGGTTTTGGCGGTGGGAGGAGTCAAGCCGACCTAGTGGAGTATCAATTGCTACTGGTAATCTTCTTCCTGAGACACGGGCTAATCCCCAGAGAAAGGCGATCGCCAGGAGTTGTTTTTCTCCTGCTGAGAGGCGATGTTTGGGTACTGGTTTCGAGTGCAAGTCGTAGAGGGAAAGGCTGAAGGTATGGGTGTCAATGGCGACACGATGCACTAAGTCAGATTTGTGCAGCAGGTAGCGGAAGCATTCGGTTACTTCCAACTCTAGTTTATTCAGTTTTCTGAGTGTTAATCGTTCTCGGAAAAGTTTGAGTGTTTCTTGAACTTTAGCAGAGGCGGTGATAATATGCTCGTTATTTTTGCGAGCAATGTTTTTTTCTGTATATTGTTCTAAGTCTTTTTTTGTTTTGTTAATATTAGCGGTTAATTCATCTAAACGGCGTTTTGCTGTTTCGTAGTTAGCCTTAGCTTCAACAACTTCGGTTTGTGCTTGTTCAAGCACGTCTACTAGCTTTTGATAAGCTTCTGGTGATGCAGCAGTAAGTACTTGTCTTTCAATTGTTATAATTTCTTCTTCCTTATTTTTGAGCAAGTTTATTTTTTCTTGGGCAGCATCTTTGACAGAGCGCAAGTAGTAATTTAGAATATTAGATAGTTGATTTAAAGTTTCAGTATCAGGTAATAACCAGAAATTTTCAGTTTCGGTTGTTTCTTGCTCAAGCACTTGATTTTCTTGATTGAGAAAATATTTGATTTTGTCAATCTGTTCATCTGATATAGCTAATTGACTAATCCAATTGATTAGGCGTTGATCTCGCTCAAGTAATATATCTCGTGCTATATGTGCTTGTTGACGGCGAAATTCTTGTTCTGCTTGAGATAGAGTTTTAGTAAGTAGTGGTTCAATTAACGCCAGAGGTAAAATATCAGCGGCTAATTCACACATAGCCATCCGCGCTTGTTCTGCTTGGGCAGTTATTTCCCATTGCTGTTTTTCTAGGGTGGGGCGATCGCCTGCAATTTTACCACCTTCTGAAACGAATTTATCAAATGCGAGTTGCTGCTGTTTTTCTGCTATTTCTAACTTCTTTTGTAAAGTCTCTAAATTTCGCGTTTCTACATTGTATTCTTCTTGTTGATGTTTCAGCTTTTGTTCGATTTCCTCTAAGTTCGCCAACTCTTGTGTATCAGCAAGCGCTTTTCGTTTACGGTTGACTAAAATTTCTAAATCAACTGCCAAACGTTCAGCCAGTTCTAGCCCTAACAGTCCGCGAATTGCATCTACTACAACTGGTGGCGGTACTTCTGCTTGAGCGAGTTCTTTAACTTGTTCACCATCAAAGAGAAACAAGTTAGAAATTCCTACTGGCAGTAAATTTTCAATATACTCATCCCAGATATTAGCTAAGGCTGATTCGATCCATTCCGTACTACCCAAAATGCCTAAGCTGTCTTTACCATCTTTAGGGTTTTTTTCCCAAGTTCGTACAATGCGGTATTGTACAGGCTTATCGTTTTCAATGTGTTCAAAAACCAATTCAATTCGAGTTTTACCTGCTGGTGGAGTATGGCTATTAACGCATTGGGTAAGAAAGTCACTATAACTCAAGTTGCCCCTCGTAGAACATTCGGCACGATGTCCATAAAGAGCAAGGCGAATAGCATCCAAAAGTGTTGTTTTTCCTCCACCATTCATCCCACCTAATAGGATGATTGGGCGAGAATTTTTATTATCGTTCTCAGGATCAGCCTGGGAATGGGGAGAGAGATTGATGACTTGTCGCCCACAGTAGGGACCAAAGTTTTGTAGTACAAGTTCGAGAAATATCACAGTGAGTAGTGGGTAGAGAAGTAGAGAAGTAGAGACGTAGAGAAGTAAAGAAGTAGCAATGCTACGTCTCTACTTCTCTACTCACTCTTTTACTTGAAACTTTATACTTGCCCAACTTTGAGGTTTTTCAGGTTCGACATTATTTTCAGTAACAACATCCCCCAAAGTTAGCTGCTTTACTTTTTCAATATCACCTTGGGTAACTGCTGCTTTCAAATCGCGTTTAAAATGAGCATTCTTAATTGCTTCTGCTTGAGAACGGGAACTGGTGGCAAAACATTTCTCTAAAGTGTCGTATATTCCCACGCGACGAGCCATCTTGCGATACTGACGTTCTGTGTCCAATAGCTTTGCCATGAGTTCTAAATGCATAGCATCACCCTCACAGATTTCTTCTAGCACAGCCCATTCATCGCTACCTAATAGACTATAGCCAGCATCAGGACGCGGATCTATAAAAGGTACGCCCGTGACTTCTTGATAGATTCGAGGTAAACTATCATCAAATTCGTGTTTTTCTTCTAACCAAATACGCCGTATTTCGCTCATTTCTTCTAGGGTAATTAGGGTGATGTCGCACATATTTTCTGGTGCTGTGCGACGGATTTTTGTCTGTGCTTCTAAGACTCGTCTTAACCAATGTTCTCGCCAATATTTGGTATATGGACCAGGAATGGGTTCAACAGAAATGTCGCCATCTAAATTGCGTTCAAATAGTTGGACTTCACCCCAGATTCTTCGGAAGTCTCTCTTGTCGCGATCGTTTTCAATATCTAATTCATTGCGAATATCGAGTAGAGGTTGCATCCATTCTTTATCCTCGTCATTCTGGATCATTGCCTCCATTGATTTATCCTTACTCACCATTGTGCAAACCCAGCAGCCAAAGCGAGAATCACCACAACTGGGAGTAGAAGTATCGACAACTAAGGGACATTCGTTATCTGCTGTTGCACCTCGGTACATAGTGAATAAGTCTTTGTTGCTGTGTCCCCAAGGGTTTTGCCACTGCATGAGGTAAAGCCAAACTTCATCTGTTAGCCAGTCTTCTATGGGAAGGTAAATCAGTGAGTTAGGTCGGTTGGGATTAGTATTGATGCGATCGCGTACTCGCCACTCCCGATGCTTAGCCATATTAGCAGCGCGATTGGCACTTTCAGCTTTGCGTGTACCTAGCACAAGAATTACTTCACCACTAGAGCGAATTACTGCACGGATGAAGCTGTCAGAAGGTTGAATCTTCAATCGTTCAGTACACCATCTAAATCTGTTACGAGGTGCTGGGTAGCCTTTGCCAATTAAGCTTACCCAAAAGGTGTCTTTAATTGCGGGATAAAGCAAATGGGGTTCAACTGGCATCCCTTGCTCTTGCGCCGCTAGTTTCATCTGTTTGAGTGAATTGCTTACCCAAGCCGAGACGATTGGATTTTCTACCAGCGTATCTGTTGTAATGACATGAATAGTCTTGGTTCGCTTGGAAGGTGGGAGTGAAGCGATCGCGTTCCAGACTAGCTGTAGAGTAGCACTAGAATCTTTTCCACCGCTATAACCTAAACACCAGGGTATTTCGTCTAAGCAGTATAACTCTTGAATTTCCTGTGTGAGAGATTGGATATTTTCCACCAAATCTGCTACAGTACGCGCTTGCTGCTGATTTTGATTTTCTGGCTGTTGTGCTGTAGGCATTTCTCTCTACCTTTGGAAATACAGGCGATCGTTGCTTGATATTTTGCAATAGCCTTGGCGATATTCGTAATCGCGTCTATACAAACTCTTTCCGCCTGCGCGGACTTCATAGAACTCGCCAATGCGGGTTTTATCTGTGTAGCCGCAATTACTAATCATCGGGTTTTGAGGCAAGACCTAATTTACCCTTTCTAGATTTACTGCAAAGGCAACCCTAGTATTGTAAACTTTAAAGGTTTTTTAAAAACCTGAGTCATACAACTAAATTTTTCAGAGAATTAAGCTGTCTTACACCATTTAGTTTTTAAAACTCAAAATGAATCACAGTGCAGCCGATCCAATCGCTGATATCGCTAGTGAGTACCTGGAACGGGAATTGAGAGATCAAAAGCTACTCACTTTACTGCTGGATAAGTACCTGCAAAAAAAGGATCGAATTCTGGTTCAGAAAACAGAGATGGGTGGAACCCAGGCTTATGTAGGGTCAGTTAGTTTGGAATGGTTTGCAGGAAGAGTTCACTTTGCGTCTTGTTTACCTCTGCTTCAGCAAAAATATAATCCAATGACGGATAATATTGAAATTGACGCGGATAGTATTGATGAAATTCAGCAGCGTCCTCTTGATTGGTCGCGTCAAGTACCTTTAGCTCATTATCTGGTAGCGAGGACAAACCACAAGTTTCCGCCAGTGCTAGTAGTGATTAATCAACCTTGGGTGGATAATCCCAAAGCTACCCAGTGGGATAGTGAAGGACGCGCGATTAAATCTACTACTGATTTCTCCCCACTGGATCAAGACGGTAAGGTCGGTCTACTCAATATTTCTGAGGAGGATGTCACCATTTATGCACTGGATGGTCAACACCGACTGATGGGGGTGCAGGGGTTAATGGAGTTGCTCAAAACTCGCAAACTTCAGCGATATAAGAAAGATAAATCACCTGATGATTCTTTCATTACAGTGAGTGATTTGATCGAGCAGTACCAAGTAGATCTAGCTTACCTACAAAGTTTACCGAAAGAAAAAATTGGAATTGAGTTTATTGCAGCTGTTGCTGCTGGTGAAACCCGCATCGAGGCAAGGCGACGTGTGAGATCGATCTTTGTTCATGTCAATTTGATGGCTGCACCCTTAACTAAAGGTCAGTTGGCACAGTTGGATGAGGATGATGGTTTTTCGATTGTGGCGAGAAAAATTGCTGTGTCTCATCCGCTTTTGGAACAGCGAGGCGATCGCAAACCTCGCGTCAATTGGAATAGTGCGACAGTTGCGGCAAAATCAACGGTTTTGACTACGCTGCAAGCTCTTAAAGATATGTCTGAGCGATATTTGCAGCATAAATTTCCTCATTGGAAACCCTTGGACAAAGGTATAGTCCCCATGCGACCAGAGGATGAGGAACTGGAGGAGGGGATTTCGGAATTTCTGAAACTCTTTGATTATTTAGCAGATTTGCCTAGTTATAAGATTCTTGAAGACGAGGATACGCCGCCATTGCGACGGTTCAGCTTTGAGAAGGATGGAGGCGAAGGAAATATGCTTTTCCGTCCTGTTGGTCAAGTAGCACTAGCTCAAGCTTTGGGAATTCTGGTTTATAAAAAAGGATTTTCGCTGGCAGACATTTTTAAGAAGCTGCGGAAGTTTGACTTAGAGGGCGGATTTAGTAGTATGGAGTACCCGCAATCTCTTTGGTATGGTGTGTTGTATGACCCGAATAAAAAGCGAGTGCAGGTTGCCCGACGGGATTTAGCAACGAAGTTACTAATTTACATCCTGGGTGGAATTGAAGATCGGATGGAACGGGCAGAACTTCGCAAGGCTTTAGCTGATGCTAGAACAATTGAAGAACAATCGATTAGCTTTGATGGTAAGTTTGTTGAACCCAAGCAAGTGGGACTTCCACCAGTGCTGTAATTGGCAGAGTTAGCGAAGCATTTTGCAGTGTGGTTTTCACCGATGCCACAGGATAACGGCATTGCATATTATGTTGGCTAACCTTTACCAATTTGTATAGATATTTTTATGGTTAAAACGAACGAGGATAGTACCAATAACCCCCAGTTAGAAATGAATCAAAGGCTTGATTCCATAATTGAGCCTTACTTCTCAAAGCATCATCGAGAACGGTGCTATCCTGGACTTATTTTTCAGCAGGGTAAACGAAAAATGGTGCAAATTAATGTCCCTGCTGGAGACTTACCTGTTCTTCTCCAAGCTAAACCATCCACTGACAATAATCCTGATTCTGGAAAAAATCGTCCAGAGGTCAAAGGTCATGCTGATGAAATCAAAAAATATGTTGTTAATCGTGTCCGAAATGGAAAACCTTGGATTTTAGGAACACTGACTGCAAATGTATCTCCAGAAAAAATAACAATTATTGAATTAGGTAGAGGTATTTGCTTAATTGTTATTCCTCGTGGAGTTAAGTTAGATATTACTGATGGTCAGCATCGTAAAACTGCAATTCATGAATTGATTGAAGGTTCACAAAGCGAGTTAATTGGTGATGACGATTTTCCCATTACTCTGGTTTTAGAGGGTGACTTCCATCAGTGCCAAACTGACTTTAAAGATATGGCTCAAACTAGGCAACTAGATAAATCTTTGCTGCTGTCATTTGGTGAATTTTACGGTCGAGTTGGCATTACAAAAAAGTTAATAGAACAAGTGCCAATGTTTCAGGGTAAGACAGAGAAGATTAAATCAACTCCTGCCACTAAACAAAAGTTAATCTACACAATTAATTACATAGCAAGATTTGTAAGTTGTGTTTTTGCTGATGACCCAATTAATGAACTTCAAAATTTTGAAGTCAACGAAACATCTGAAGCTTTAGTTAACTGCCTCAATCAGTTTTTCTCAGAATGTCAAAATACACGAGATATTTTTGAGAAAAATGTTGAAGAATTAACTATTGATGAAGTAAGTGCATTTAAGGAAGAATGCTTACTAGGTATAAGCGTTGGACTGGAAGTTTTGGGAAGATTGCTGTACTGTACTTATGCCCCAGATAGCAATCATTTTAATGAAGGAAAAGTTTTACAACTAGCGCAGCAGATTGATTGGTCACGAGAAGCCGACCTTTGGAGAGACAACATTGTTAGGCTAGATCCAAAACCTAAAAATCCAGATAAGCCTTATAAAATAGCTTTTGGCGCAAATGGTATAGCAACAGCAGCCAAAATTGTAAAAATGAAGCTGGGATGGATATAAGCTATCAATTGTTATGTAATAAAATTTGATTCAAGATAGGAATTTGCTTAGGTCAAATTCCTCCTCGTGTTCTTCTTGCTGTACTCGTTCAGAACTAAGAATTAATAGAAGACGTTCTGAATAGTCTACCGCACCCCGAAATTCTACTTGTAATATTTCAAGTCCACCATTTGCATATTCTTCAAAAATATAATTACGTTTTTCATAACTCTTTTCTTCTAGCAAAGATAGAATTTTTATATCTTTAGTTTCATTAATCGCTAGTAAATTTATTACGGTATCATATCCCCTAACAATAAATTGTTCTTGGGGAATTGGAGAAGGTTCTCTTTTGGAGATTTCCCCTAAAGGTACTCTCTTATTATGCTTTGCACCCAAAGCAGCAGCAAACACAATTACATCAGCATAAGTTTGAAAAGGACCTGTTGCACCATCTGCTGATGTTAAAGCCTTGACTAATTCAGCCTTATCTTTAGCTACTCTAATTCTGCCTGTTTCTACCATAATTTCGAGATCTAGTTCCTAGCAATCTTAACTGAAAGAATAAAACGATCGCACTAGGTTCCCTTCTGTGTGTGGTTCGTTCAAAAACGCGATCGCACCGTACCTAAACAAAAAGATCGTCCACCCCCATCACCCATCCTGGTACAGCAGGTTCAGCGTCAGCCACCTCACCACGACGATATACTTGCGGCTTTTGGGGGTTGCTAGAACGATATACCCTGACAACTTCTTCTTTAAGTACATCTACATCCCATACAACCAAAGTACCAGCAGCAAAGTAATCTAGACGTTTTGCTGCTATAGCCTTTTCTGCTGCATCGCCGTAGTCATTCTCACTTTTTACCTCGGCTGCAAACACAGGTGCGCCTTCTAAAAACTTCCCCCCCGTAGGTTTACCCATGTAGAATGCTGCATCAGGACTAAAAGAACGACGATTTGGTAGATTAACGATAAAACCAACATTATCAGGCAAAGCATAACCCTTATTGGTGCGGCGTTCATACTCGCGCAGACTCACATATATTTCACCGCCAGCACGTCCTGGTAAAAAACCTGTAGCCGCCATAATTATTAATTGTCCATTCACAATTTCCGCTTTACCGTCTTCGGGTACGCGATATAAATCTTCAATAGTTGCTTCAGTTCTTGTACTCATAAACACCTGACAATAAATCGGAATTACTTACCTTCAAACTTATGCGATCGCCCCTCTCTTCTCTTCCCTCTGCGTCCTTTGCGTCTTTGCGGTTCGTTTCTCTTCAAACCGCACTCGCACTCAGCTTGAAAACTGCACATCTTCATACAACAGCGACATAGGAAAGCGAAAATCAACGCTAGTTAAATGCACTTCATCCCCCTCTTCATAGGGATGAAGTTCCCACAAACCTCTGTCATTTAGCCGGAAACACTCTACACTAACTTTTTCCGCATCAATTAAAACGTATTCTCTTAAAGTCTGTATTCGACGGTAGTGAGTAAATTTACCGCCTCGGTCATAACCTTCTGTACTAGGGGATAGCACTTCGACAATTAAACAAGGATACTCAATGAATTTAATCGCTTGTCTATCTCTTTCATCGCAACTCACCATCACATCTGGATAGTGAAATAGTCCATCCTGGGATACACATACTTTCGCATCTGCCATATAGGTACGACAACCACCCCCTCGCAGGTGGCTTTTTAATGCCGAAGCTAGATTAAGGGCAATGGTAGTATGGGGAATAGTACCCCCAGTCATCGCAAAAACTTTGCCGTTGACGTACTCGTATTTAAACTCTTGGCGTTCTTCCCATTCCAGGTATTCCTGGGGAGTCATATAATTTCGGTCTGGACTGGCAATCATAATTTAATACCTTGTGGTCTATAAGAACAATATTTCTAGCAACTCGTCACGGCTTAGACTAGCATGAGTGGCTACGTCGTTTAGAATAACGATTGCGGATCACTTTAGGACGAATCTGTTCATCAGGGAAATGACAACGTACCGCGTCGCGCAGCATATCTTTAAGAGTGTCGAGGTCCGAAGCTTGGGTGAAAATTGACTCTCCGAGTGCGCGTGCAATATAGCCACCATCAACATCATCCTCAATCAAAAACACAATTTCACTCATTATTTGTTTCCTTTTTTCTACCTAAGATCGCATTCACCCTTAACCGAATGTTTGTAACAACCAGCGATTAATCTCCCCATCGTCTTGTGTTTCACTGCGTTGTAAAGCGGATTCTACCAGTGCGATCGCTAATCCTGGTAATACCAATGATTCTTGAATTTCACCACTACGTCCTTCGGAAATTTCAAAGGCAATAACGTCACCAGCTTTAACATCAACTACCCAATATTCCTGCACTTCTGACTGTTCATAAAATAAACGCTTCATTCCCAAATCATCGTTTACAGATGTTGCGCCAATTTCGACTACCAACTTTGGCGATTGAAACTCATTCAAATTAATTGGTGTATTTGTTCTTGGTGGCAATTGAAATTCTGAACCGATATAATAAGCTAAATCAGGTTGAAATTCACCAGCACCAGGTTTACGAAAACTAGCATTAATTAATTCAACAAGTCTGATATTCCTGAGAGTGGCAAATAGTTTAACCACACTAGAAATAATTGAATTTTCCCTTGCATGAAGTGGACCAACTGCTGACATTTCAATCCTCATGTAGCCGCGATAGTAATAAAACTTACCTTTTTCGTAATCTGGGTTGTCTGCCAATGCTAGAAATTCTGACCAGCTTGCTTTCACCCAGGTATCAATTTCTAATGTCTGTGTAGTCAGAGATGAATTAACCATGACGTTCCACCTCGATAATTTCCGTATATTCAAACTCGTTCGGACTTTGCCTAACTAAAGGATAGCGTCTACCACCTATATCAATAGAATCTTCTTGACAATCTGGTTTAGAAGAATAGTAAGTAAGCACATATTCCCTACCAATTCTGTTTGCCATTTCTGCTTCTACTTCACCCCGCCACTGTGTCTTAGTGACTAAAACTACCAATTGATTCGCTAATTTTGGAATTATATTTGCAATTTGCCGTCGATTAATTTGATCTAAACTACCAAAGGGTGAATCCATTACAATGGGGAATGTGCTACTATCTGGAACCATCAACATCTTCTTTTCACTCCATTCCCGCACTCTGTCAATGATGCTACCGATAAAAGACAAACTTAGGATTTGATTTTCTCCAGTAGAAGCTGCAACAGGCATTTCTAAACCCGCTGTATTTTCTACCAATGATAGTTCATATTTATCGGTGATTTTTGGTAGATATGGAGTAAATGAAATCTCCCTAAATATTTCTTGTACTCGCTTTTCTAACTGCAAGCGAAATTGTTTTTCTTGCCGATACCTTACTTCAGTTAAACGCTCAATAGCATCTCCAGTTGCTGCAATACGCCTTTGAGCAAGGGTTTGCTTCTCTTCATTCAGCTTTTGCTTGACAATTTGTTTATTCAAGCCTTCAATTTCAGCTTGTAAATTAGTAATCTGCTGCTGATTTGCTCCTTTGTCTATGTTTAAGTCGCGGATTTTTTCTTCAATTCCATCTAGCCGCTTTTGCAGGTTTCTAATTTCTTCACTGGGATCTTTTCGCAACCGTTCTTGAATGTTATCTAACTCGGATTCAATTTCAGAAATAGTTTGTCTTAATTGAGCAATTCTGGCTTGCTCTCTATCAACTTCTGACCAAAATACTGGTGCTTGTTTATCAATTTCATCTACCTGTGCGCTCATGCGAATAGCTGTTTCTTCTACGGCTGAAGAACCTGCTCTATCCAGCCAGTTTCTCACGCGATCGCAAGATGAGCTACCCTCATGTAAATCAGCACCACAAATACAGCGTTGTTGTGTTAATAACTCACTCACAAATTCTCGTGATATTCCAGCAGTTAACTCGCCTCGCTGCTTCAAATCATTGACTATTGCTCGAAACTGTGCTGTTGTCTCTGACAATAATACTGTGTAACCTCTAGTTGAAATTGCTCGTTTTAAAGCTTCCTTACTTTGTTTTAAGTTGTCTTGATTTGACTTTTTTAGCTTTTCTAACTCCTGTCGTCTTGACTGCAATTCCTTCGCAGCACTCAGTTCTCGTAAACGATTACTCGTTTCTTTTTTGATTGTCTCTTGATATTCCAACTCTTGACTAATTTCACTTTGTCGGCTATTTATTCGTTCAATTTCTTTTGCGACTTTATCTTGCTGTTTGAGTAGCTGCTTAGTTTCAGAATCGCCAATTACTTTTAACTCGTTGTCTAAATTTCTCTTCGCTTCTCCCAAATGCTTAATAGCACGATTTAACACCTCCACACCTAATAGCATTTTCGTAGCTTCAGCAATTTCAGCTTTTTTATCAGAACGAACGATTTGCTCAATTCGTTCTCCATCAAAGAAGAAATATTGATGTAAACTACTTGGTAAAATTTGATTAATTATTTCGTCTGGGTGTTGTGGTGGTAAATACCAGCATCCATCATCCCCAGCTATCTGCATAAATAAGTCACTTCTACCCGCCTCAAAGTCACTTTCATTCTTATACACACGACACATCCGCCTCGCACGGTAGCTTTTAGCGTCATGTTCCCAGCCAATCTCTACCCAACATTCTACAGCTTCTCCCGATTTTGCTTCGGCGATCGCGCGTTTATTTACTAGTTGTTCAACCGAAGCAAAAGCTGCACTAAATTTCTCGTACAATACCCATGTAAAAGCATTCAACAAGCTCGTTTTTCCAGATCCATTGTTACCGTGAATTACGGTTGTGTTGCTATTGCTTCCCCATGCAAGTATTATCTCTGGTGTCTTGCCATAAAATGAGCGAAAGTTGCAAAGTTTGAGCGAAGTTAGCTTCATTGCACAGCTTCCTTGACTATGTTTAAAATATCATCGTTGATATGTCCTTGGCTTTTCTTATCTAGTCTGCTTTTTTCTATTTGACATACTCGCTCAATAATTTGCTTTACTTCCGGCGGTGCGCTGTTAATTGGCTCCTGCACGTCATGCATGATCGATTCATTTGTCATAGCAGTAAAATTAATTGCTATGCATTATTTTATACATTTAAATTACCGCATGACTAGGGTGCGTCTGTTGTGTTGCACAGGTTTATGATGATTGTGTCACGCCTCGACGCAAAGGCGCAAAGCGGAGCCTCTTCGTAGAGTAGGCGCTAAGATACTAAGGGAAACGGGCATAGTTTCTAGTATCTTTGAGTGAGAATAAGCTCAAAGTTATCTCGCTTATTGTGCAATGTCTATTTTGTGGCGTTCAAATTCTAATTGAGTGCAAAAAAAAATTTTGTTTTTTGTCTGCTTGGTGATATTATTAAATTAGCCTAGATGGTTTACTTAATAGTCGGAATATTGGCGTTTATCAAAAATAGATTATATCCCCATTGTTAAATAGTACCACAAGAGGGAAAATAATAAAATTAGCAATTACAATTTTTTATTTCGCTGCCAATATCCATAAATTTACATTTAGGTTTCCCCACTACCTCTTGTTACTCAGAACAAAGGTTAAAAAATTATTTTAAGGTGGGCATGGGTGGCATACTGTACTGTGGTGTTTAAATTGAAAATATTTGCCCAAAAAAATTTTGTTTTTTAGTCGGCTTGGTGATATTATTAAATTAATCTAGATAGTTTAATTAATAATGGAAATAGCGAGATTTAAAAATTCGGGTCTATATCTCCATTATAAAATAATATCATTAAATTCAAAAGTGATCGTGTCGCTCATTACAATTCTTGATTTCGCTGAAAATTGAAGCTGTAGGTGGGCAATGCCCACCCTAGGATTACTACGATTACTTTAAATATCTAACAAACCATATTTTTTCTGTAAATTTAGTAATTTGATTCGGGCTTCTCCGGCGTTGTCTGCCAAATCTGCAAACTCGACAAATCGCTTTAACTCTTTACGCAGCAGATTGCGTTCAACTTCCCAAGTTTGTCGATCCAATTCGGGAGGTAAGACAATCATATCGAATAAAGTGGCGCGTTCTTTGCCTGGTGATGGGCGTAAAATTCTGCCTCGACGTTGCACAAATTGGCGGGGGTTGCTGCTACTTGCAAGAATTACAGCAGTTTGAATTGCTGGAATATCTACACCTTCGTCTAAACACCGAATTGCTACTAAACCCTGCAAATCACCCGTTTCAAATTGTCGTCGTAGGTTTTCTCGTTGTGCTAGGGGTGTCTTTGCCGTATAGGTGTTAACTCGGTAGCCTAGTTCTACACCTAGCATTCTAGCTACAGCTGCAAGTTGGCGATCGCTTTCTTGACTGGTTGCACCCTCGACCGTACCATCACCACAATAAAATAAAGTGTGGCTAGTATCAAGACGGTTTATCATCAACTCTCGCAAAGCCTGCAATTTGTTTGCTGCTGCACCGATTAATCTAGCTCTTTGCATCAATAATGGTGTCACATCACCGTTTGCACCTTCTTCTTTTGAGCCAAGTACCCAGCCAATCCTAGTAGTTAATCGAGCATATGCCCCCGCTTCTGCCTGGGTCAAGTCTACCAGAATTGGGTAATAAAGGTAATGAACTAGCGCCCCTTGGCGGATAGCATCTCCCAAGGTGAGTTCTGGTTGTAAAACAGAACCAAAGTAATCGAAGATAAAAGAGGTTCCTTCTTCATCAAAATACCTTTCTGGTGTGGCAGATAAGGCGAGGCGCAGCCCAATTGTACGTGGTAAACTTTCCTCCAGGCGAGTAGCACCTAAGTTATGTGCTTCATCTCCGATGATTAGGGTTTTGTCGGGGAAATATTTCAGCTGCGACTGAAAGCCTTCGCTGATCAAGGTAGAATTTGTTGTGATGACTGTGACAAAGGAATTGCTACGCACATTGTACAATGCGGTTGATAATTGACTTTGCCAGTTGCGGACATTTTCAAAAGCTAAGATTGGCTGTAAACCAAATTTCTCACATTCTCGCGCCCATTGGGTGACTAAGTGCCGATAAGGGCAAACTACCAGCAAGACTTGCAAGCCGATTTGTTGGTATAGTTGAGATGCGATCGCCAATGCGGTAATTGTCTTGCCACTACCAGTCGCCATTTTCAGCGTACCTCTACCGTTATTGGCAAACCAGTTAGCAACTGCTTGTTGTTGGTATTGCCGCAATTGGATAGATGGGGGTATCCTAGGACATCCAGGTAGTGGCAGTCTGGGTACTGAATGGGGCTGATACTTGCCCTTATTTTCGCCTGCGACTACTAATTTTAAGCTTTGCCGCTTGGCTTGCTGCGTTAAATACATTATTCGAGACTCACTACAATCTAACTCAAGAACACCAGACATCTATATTTTTGGCGTTGCACAGATTTAGGATGATAGTGTCACGCAATAGACGCTAAGGCGCTAAGAAAAATTAGTTAGCTTTTAGAATCTTTAAGCTTGAATAACTAGAAAATCATCACGTTTATTGTGCAACGCCACATTTTTAGTTACAGTTGCGCCAGACACCGATGAGGGAACCTTGCACCTGCACTTGTCTAGCCGTAACTTCTATGGGTTTGTACTTGGCATTTGCTGGCTTGAGGGTGACGCGATCGCCTTTACGATAAAAGCGCTTTAAAGTTGTACCATGTCCATCTACACGTGCAGCAACAATAGTGCCGTTTTTCACCTGTTCTGGATCTGATATTGGACACATGATCACTACATCACCTTCGGTAATATAGTCTTCGATCATGCTGTCACCCATTACCCTTAAGGCAAAAGATTTGGGTGGTAAAAACAAGCTAGAAAAATCCAACTGTTCTACTGCATCTGTAAACGGTTCCACTAAACCGCCTGCTGCTATAGCACCTAAAACTGGGATACCATGTTGCCTTGCTGGTGGTTGTAAAATCCGAATTGTCCGCGCTTTGCCTTCTGTCCACTCAATATATCCTTTAGCGCGTAAATGTTCCAACCGACTTTGAACAGGTGCTGGCGACTTGAGTTGCATCGCTTGCATCATCTGTCGAATTGATGGTGAATGCTGGTACAGCCGAACATATTCGGCTAGCCAGTCATAGAGTTCTTGTTGAGCTGTTGTCAGGGGTTCCATAATTTGTAGTGATTTTCTCACTAACCTACATAGAACATTCGTACTACATAAATGCCCCTGATGGCAAAAAAATTATTAATCAAGCAGTCAGAATTCAGGAGTCAGGAGTCACAATTGTGAATATTTGTTTTCTTATTTCCCCTTGTCCCCTTGTTTCCTTGTCCCTAGCCCCGCGCTTCCTCTGGTTCCCCTAGCCCCCAGCCCCTAGTAAACTTGCCAATAAAGCTTTTTGGGCGTGCATTCTATTTTCTGCCTGATCCCATACTCTTGATTGGGAGCCTTCGATCGCCTCATGGGTGATTTCTTCACCACGATGGGCTGGTAAACAGTGTAAAACAATTGCCTCCCGATCTGCAATACTCAAAAGTTGTTCGTTTACTTGGTAGGGTTGAAAGATGGGAATACGGGAATTTGCTTCTGCTTCTTGTCCCATACTTGCCCAAACATCAGTATAAATTACATTAGCTCCTTTAGCAGCAACTTCGGGTTCTTCGGTTACAATTACCTCTGTTTGGGGAAGGGCGATCGCTTTTGCTTTCTCAACCATCGCTGCATCCGGTTTAAATTCGGCAGGTGTAGCAATTCTGACATTCATTCCTACCAATGCACAGCCTAATAGCAAAGAATGAGCGACGTTATTACCATCACCCAAATATGTTAATGTCAAGCCTGCCAGACTGCCAAAACACTCTTGGATTGTGAGTAAATCTGCCAAAATCTGACAAGGATGCTCTAAATCAGTCAAAGCATTCACTACAGGAATTTTGGCATAGTGAGCAAAGGTTTCTAATTGCTGCTGCTCAAACGTGCGAATCGCTAAAATATCTAAATATCGATCTAAAACTCGCGCTGTGTCTTCGACTGGTTCGCCGCGACTCACTTGGGTGGTACTGGTATTAAGATCGATCACTTGTCCACCTAGCCCGTACATTGCTACGGAAAAACTCACTCTGGTACGAGTGGAAGCTTTGTAAAACAATAGCCCTAAAACTTTATTGCATCGTAGGTTCAATCCTGATTTCAAATCTGCTGCTAATTGCAGCAGTTCTTGAACTTCCTCTGCGCTCAGATCTGCCAGACTTAATAAATCTCTTCCCTTCAATGCTGCCATGCTTGTCAGTAAACAGTGAAGAACAATGCACGAAATGAAAATTCTCACAGCAAGATTTTGCTGTGTTTAGCTAGCTGTGTCACAAAAATTCTGATTTTAAGACAGTAGCAGATTTTTTGAAGTTAGCACAGTCGGAAAATGTGGATTTGCTGACTTTAGCGATCGCAAGATATGAACCGCAAAGACGCAAAGAGCGCAAAGGAAGAAATACAAAGAAATGTTAGCTTTTGCTAATGTCATAAATCAGTATTACTGAGTATGGCTTTTCTCTAGTCACTGGTTCCACCCGTTTAAAGCTTGCCAAAACATCTGTGTATGTGCTAATATAGTTAATTGTGCTGGTGTAGCTCAGTGGTAGAGCAGCTGATTTGTAATCAGCCGGTCGCAGGTTCAAATCCCGTCACCAGCTTTGTATGCCTCATAGAGTTGATCCAAGCGTAGAAGTGTTTGCAGCAGCACATTAGCGCCCTGAGTACATTGCTCTGGAGAGGTGTATTCGTCTTGGGCATGACTTATTCCGGCAAGGCTGGGGACGAAGATCATACCCATGTCAGCAAAGCGACCAATTTCCTGGGCATCATGTCCGGCACGACTGGGTAGATGACAATAGCTTAACCCTAACTGCTGGCAAGAAGCGGCGATCGCATCTTGAATTTGCTCTGCTGCTAGGGTGGGTGATACCTGCAACGTTTGCGTCATAACAATTTCTGTTTGGGTAGCTGCCGCAATCTCACTCAAGTGCTGTTCCAACTTTGTAACTAAGTGATCCAAATGAGTTTGGGATAGATCGCGCAGGTCGATACTTAGGTCAACTTTTCCTGGTACTATATTGGTAGCATTGGGCGAAACATTGAAAAAACCTACAGTTGCCACCGCATCCCCTGGAATTTGGGTTGCTAGATTATTCACAGCCAAGACTATTTGAGATGCTGCAACTAAAGCATCTTTGCGTAGATGCATTGGTGTAGTTCCAGCATGGTTAGGACGACCTGTAACACTCACCTGGTAGCGATATTGTCCTACAACTCCCGTAACCACTCCAATCGAATCGCCTGTATTTTCCAATACGCCCCCTTGCTCAACGTGTAGCTCAACGAAGGCAGCAATTTCACCAGGTTGTCGTCTTGACGTAGCGAGTTTTGACCAATCACCGCCAATTCGTTCTAGACAAGTTTGCATAGAAGTACCATCACGACGACGATAGTATTCTGGATCTTTTACTAAAGTACCAGCCATTGCTTTGCAGCCAATCACGCTGCTTTCTTCGTCGGTAAATACTATTACCTCAACCGGATGATTCAGTCGGATAGCATTTTCTTGCAATACCCGCACTACCTCGATTCCTGCTAGTACCCCCAACACTCCATCGTAGCGACCAGCCACTGGTACTGTATCGATATGAGATCCTGTTGCTAACGCGCATCCACCTTCTCGCACTGGGGCATAAGTGCCGATGATGTTACCTGCGGCATCGATGCGAACTGTCATGCCAGCTTCTACCATCCAAGATTGTACTAGCTGTCGTGCCAGTAAGTCTTCAGGACTAAAAGCAATCCGACTGACACCACCTGCTGGTAATTTCCCGATTTGGGCTAGTTGGGCAATGCTACGATTGAGGCGATCGCTATTTACATTCATAATTCAGAATTCATAATGAATAATTCTCCCCTTTGCTCCGCTTTGCTCTCTTAAACGCCCCTACCTAGATTGACGGCAAAAGAAAAATTGACCTGCCGCTAGAGCTAGAGCTTGTTGGGTATCTAAGCTAGCATTGGGTAAGCTATTTTTTATTCCAGTTGTCATGGCTCGTTTCGTTTAAATGAAGATAGTTGTGAAAGGAAATTACATTTGTCCCAGATCTAGTAACATCACAAGTAAAGGTATGGTTATTTCAACAAATTATTAACGCTGTTATTTGTAACGTTAGAGCTTTGCATCATTCACAAGTATGAACTTATATCTCTGCTCAACTTGTATACTGTATACAGTAATACTTGAAAAATTAATGTACTGACTTATACCTTTTAGAAATTAAAATAGTAAACACCTTATTCACTTAGCTTATAACCGTGAGGAGTGTGATTTTGCCCCTCTCGCCTAGCTCACTACAGCGAAATAAATCTTTACAAGAGCAAACTTATCAGGCGCTTAAAACTGCCATTCTCTCAGGAGAACTGGCTCCGGGACAGCGGCTAGTGGAAACCCAGCTAGCTAAGAAACTACAGGTTAGCAGAACGCCGATTCGAGAAGCGATTGGGCTACTCCAGCATGAGAATCTGGCAACCATCGACTCAAATGGTGTAGTGCGCGTTGCCACAATTTCGATTGAGGATGCTGTACAACTGTATGACTGCCGGATTGCCTTAGAGCAGCTGTCGGTGATTGGAGCTTGCCAGAATGCGACTGATTCACAGCTAAAGGAACTCGAACTGATGGTCGAGCAAGCAGAAAAGCTGGTGAACAGTAAACCGTCTTCATTAACTAGCTTTCGCCTACTTGACCTCGACTATCGTTTTCATCGTCTGCTGGTTCAGAGTTCTGGGAACGCGTGGCTAGTGGATCTTCTAGATCAGGTATTTGATAAAATGCAACTGCTAAGGATTCAGACGACAAAGAATAACCCAAATGTACTGGAAATTCGTACAGAGCATCGGCAAATTTATAAACCAGTGCAACAGCGCAACCCAGAAGCAGCTGTTCAGGCAATCAAAGAACACCTAATAGCTAGTAAGGAGAGAGTAATCCGAGAAGTGCAGCAGCTGCAACACCGATCAAGCAGCACAGTAGAGACGTAGCATTGCAACGTCTGTACAAAGCATTGCTACGTCTGTACAAAGTAGAGACGTAGTATACTACATCTGTACAAAAGATAAAACAAATGACAGAAACTCAACTAGGTGTGAAGCGGGTTTTCATTTGTGGTTCTGCTCTACGTGGACAACCAGATCACAAAAATCTCAGGGATGCAATGTTTATCAAACAAGCAGCAACTCTTCCTCGCTACCGACTCCATGCGGCTGTTGATGGTTGGCATCCGGCAATTTACGAAGTTGAAACTGGAGGAATTTCAATTCCTGGTGAAGTGTACGAGCTAACTTTAGAGCAGTACGAACACTTATCGGCAACCGAGCCGCCTAATATGTATCCTGGTGATGTAGTTCTGGAGGATGGAGAAGTATTGACAGCCTTTCTCTACCCGCGCGAACTAGTCGAGAAATACAACTGGATAGATATTTCTGATTATGGCGGTTGGGCTGCTTATAAAGCTAGTTCTGAGGTAAGCTAATGTCCAGATACTTTAGAAACTAAACACAGTTCGCAAATTACCTACGTAGATTGTAGGGTTGTCGCTAAAGTTGTTGGGATTTTCAATCATATAAAAAGCAGGGGCGATCGCAATATTATCTGTCAGTGGGAAGTAGTATGTAGCTTCAAATTCGTATTGAATGCCACCATCACCGCCCCCTGATACGAGAAAGTTACGACCATCCAAAATTGAAAATGGAATGACATAGGAAAATGTTAATAATGCCCCCTCTTTACCCAAGTCGGGAAAACCAAGCCCAGCTTGAACTGATTGGGCATTCACCTCACCGTTTGGTCTACCTGGAGTTAAGGGAAATATATTCGTACTACCGTAGGTATAGCGTCCAAACACACCCAAGCCGCTGGAGATCAGCCAATCAAAGTTAAACTCATAGGTATCAGCCGTAGCATTATCAATTCGACCGCCAAAACCATCATCGGCAAATCCATAAATCGGTTCTCCAATTGCACCGCCAACTTGTCCAGCCACAGCCCGAATATTAGAACGATTGTAAAGGAATCTCAAATTTAAGTTCTTGCTAGGGGAAAAAGTTAATTCGCTTGTCAGTGTGTTGGTAGGACTAAATAAACCTTGCCTGGGGTTACTCGATGAGTTGAATAAGCCACTCTCAAGAAATTCTGTGTTCTCACCCAAATAGGCTACATTCAACTTCAATTGGTCGTTTATCTCCCACAAAATAGCCGCTCCCGAACCGCGATCAATTGCGTTTAACAAAGTACTACCGCTAGAGTTAAAGCTACTTGCACCCTTCAAGAAGAAAGTAAAACGATTATTATCAAAGTAGCGATACCAGTTAACTCTTGGACCAAACACTACCTGAATGTTATTAGTCACAGGGAAGCTATAGAAAAGTTCTCGAACGACTACGTTATTATCTGCGCCTGTTACACCCTTTTGGTCAGTATAAGGAACGCCAAAGGTATTATATAAACCTGCTGAGACAAACTGATTAGCTGGAGAATTACCATTACCTGCTACTAATTGTGTAACTAGGCTATCTTTGCCTGTAAATGATGTGTTGAAATTGAGAAATATATAATCACTGAAAGTAATATTGGGATCGTTATCAATTCGCCGCAACGCATTTGGAGTAGCCCTAGGCTGAGTCCTAAAAGCGGTTAGCCCTTCTGCTAACACCTCTCCATTTGCAAAAGCTCCTGTAACATTGAGGAATATATCAGCAGTTAGTTTCGTCGTTGTAGAAAAAGAATTTGCTTCTAGTTCGGCTGTCTGCGCTTCTAAAGCATCTACCCTGACACGTAAAGTAGCTAGTTCTGTTGCAAATTCCGTTTGCAACTTTTGCACTGTAGCTAAATCATCTTTACTTACCGAATCGGTAGTAGCAGTTGCTATCAGTTCATTTATTCGATCTAAACAAGCATTCAAACCTGCTGCAAATTCATAACGAGTTAAAGCACGATTTCCTCTAAAGGTACTATCTGGATATCCGGCAATGCAACCATATCTTTCTACTAAAGATTGTAATGCCCCAAAAGCCCAATCTGTTGGCTGCACGTCTGAAAGTTGAGATACAGATGTGACCTGCGCCATTGTATTATTGGTAGCAGCATTCTTTTTAAACTCATCTACCGTCAAAATTGGCAGGAATTGATTTTGGTTTTTATTAGCAGTTGCTGCCTCAACTTCATTACTTATTGCTTTGGATATATTCAGAGAAATCACAGTTAAAAAAAACAACAAAGCTAGCGAAATTTTTGGAGGGAGCGCCCCAATTATATTATTCGCAACCTGAATCATTAATCCTCACACCAACTTTAGAATCAAGCATTCAAAATTTATCAATTTCAAATTGATTTTATTGTATTTTTCCCTACATTATGTTTATTGCTTGAATCTAATTTTATCGATTGTCAGGTGGGGGCAATCTTTATTAAATGTTTTTATTTATAACTAAAAATATCTGGTCGAAATCGCCTCGACGAAACATTCATCTAAAAGATATAATAATTTAAGGTTATAACAATACTACAAAGATTATTTGTCAATTTTTTATACAACTTTTGACTATTAACTAATGACATGACTATCCCGATTGCTGTTTTGAGGCATAGTTCGTGTTTTTCAATTGCATTTGTTCTGAACCAGAATTAATCCATTAAGCAACTAGCGACTACGGAACCTCAAACAATGCAGCTAATATCATAGTTGGGTGCTTATTAGTCTAAGGTTAGGTTCCAATGGTTTTTCTGTGTTAAACAATACAAAATATCCAGAAGTTTTGGGATACGGTATACAAAACCTAATATTTAAGCCATCCTTGTATACCGTCAGAAAAATTCTAGAAGCATAACGCAGATGGTTGCCGAACTTTGAGGATTAGTAATGGCACACGTTGAAATTCATGGGGCAAGCTCGTCACATACTGCACCGCGCTCCAACCTGCTGTATGGATTGAATGATAAACCGCCAATTAAAGAAGCGTTGTTTGTGGCAATGCAGCACGTTTGTGCAATTTTTATTCCCGTTGTCACACCAGGGTTGTTGATTACAGGAGCGTTAGGACTCGATCCAGCTCCTGCAAGCTACATTCTGGGGATGTCTTTGTTTGTTTCTGGGGTGGGTACGTTCATTCAGGTGAACCGATTAGGACCGATTGGTTCTGGTTTGCTCGCCGTTCAGGGAACTAGTTTTGCATTTGTCACGCCGATTCTTGCGGTTGTGACAAACTCTTTGGCAGCAGGCAAAACGCCTGAAGCAACGCTGTCATTAATTCTCGGAATGTGCTTTTTCGGATCGTTTATTCCCATCATCCTCAGTCGCTTTTTGCATCTCACCCGCAAGATCTTTACTCCCCTGGTGACAGGTACTGCCGTAACGTTGATTGGATTGTGTTTGATCAAGGTGGGAATGTTCTACATGGCAGGAGGTGGCAAGGCGCAGGCGATCGCCGCAAAGAATCCTGAAAGTCCTCAAGCATTTGGCAGTTTGCACAATTGGGGGTTGGCAGTTTTGGTGTTTGCGATCGTCGGAGTTTGCAGCGCCAATTCTAACAGGTTTTTACGGATGAGTTCGGTAATTATCGGCTTGTTCGTTGGCTTTGTCATCTCTATCTTTTTAGGGATTGCAGATTTCAGCAAGCTGGGTACTTTGCCGCTAGTCAATCTTCCGATTCCATTCCGATTTGGTTTAGGTTTCGATTTAGTGACTTTTATTTCCTTTGCCGTAATTTACATCGCTTTGACGCTGGAAGTATTGGGAGACATTACAGCAACATCAATGGTGTCAGGAGAACCAATCGAAGGCAGTACATACATTCGCAGACTCAAAGGCGGTATCTTGGGTGATGGTGTAAATTCACTAATTGCTTCTATCTGCGGTTCCTTCCCCATCGTCACTCCAGCACAAAACAACGGCATCATTCAACTAACGGGAGTTGGTAGCCGCTATGTCGGCTATTACATTGCCGCAATCCTAGCATTCCTGGGGCTATTTCCCCTTGTCGGTGGCGTGTTGCTAGCAATCCCCACACCTGTGTTTGGTGGTGCGGTGATGCTGATGTTTGGCACGGTTGCTGTGGCGGGATTTAACATCTTACGCGAAGTCCAAATGGATAATCGCTCGTTTGTTATTCTGGCAGTTTCCCTAGCTGCTGGTTTGGGCGTTACTTTTTTGCCTGAAGCACTCGAACACTTCCCTAGTGGAGTTAAAAGCGTACTTGAGTCTGGAATTGCCACAGGCTCTATTTGTGCCTTAGTCTTAAACATGATAATGCCCAAACCCAAGCAGTCAGAGGTAGCGCCGACATCTGCCGAAGAAACAGTTGTTGTAAGACCTACTGCACCTGTGGAATCAGAATAGTAATGGTAACTGGTAACTGGTACTACCAACTACCAAAAACAATTAATTCATCAGTGTCCAGAGTTGTTGCCAAGTATCATTGTCATTCTCAGGAACCAAACAATCGCGTTCCCAACACCGTTGTATATATTCAACTTGTTGCTCGTACACTAGCTCTTGTGTAAGCGCGACAATTAATACTCGCCAGACTCGATCTATTCCAAGTGAAAACGTTTTACGAGCAGATGGTTCTGATATTGAATTGGGAATCAATTCTAATTCTCTGTAGTTCTCCCACAAAGATTTTTCGTTTATATTGCGATGTAAAGATTTCATGGGAATTGCCTCTTATTATTTGTCTAGTGATGAGGCGCGTTCCTTCGGGCATGAGCCTACTTCCGTCTCTTGCTGGCTGGCAAATTGATTACAACCGCTCCAGATAAGAGATGAACGATTGAATTTTTTCTGTAATCTCATATACATTATAGCATAAATTTTAGAAATTGTCAGGCGATCCCACCACTTAAAAACATGAAAAACACTGAATAACAAAAGGAAAAGGATATGTACGATTTGAAAATAGTAATTATTGGTGCTGGCATTGGTGGTTTAACAGCAGGCATTGCTTTGCAGATGGCTGGGTACGAAGTAGAGATTTACGACAGAGTGAGGGAATTGCGCCCAGCTGGGGCTGGTATTTCTCTGTGGTCGAACGGGGTAAAAGTGCTGAATCGGTTGGGATTGGGCGAAAAGATGGCGAACATTGGGGGGCTGATGGATCGAATGCAATACCGCAGCCTCGCAGGTGAGCTACTCAACGATATCGATTTATATCCATTGATAGAGGAAGTGGGGCAACGCCCTTACCCAGTTGCTCGGACTGACTTGCAACAAATGCTACAAGATGCATTTCCAGGCGAGGTGAAGCTTAACCATAAGTGCATTGCAGTTGAGCAAGATGAAAAGAGTGTTACGGCAATATTTGAGAACGGACATATTGCGAGGGGAGATTTGTTAATTGCGGCAGATGGAGTGCGATCGCGTGGGCGACAATATGTATTGGGAAGGGAATTATTACCCAATTACGGCGGTTACGTCAACTGGAATGGATTAGTACCAGCTAGCGTTGATTTAGCACCAAAGAATACATGGGTAATTTATGTTGGCAAACATCAACGTGCTTCGATGATGCCTGTAGCAGGCGATCGCTTCTATTTCTTTTTCGATGTACCATTACCCAAAGGCACACCATCCCAGCCCGAAGACTACCGCGCAGACTTGAGCGAACACTTTCAAGGTTGGGCAAAACCCGTGCAGACACTAATTGAGCGACTCGATCCTTACCTTACTAACCGCGTAGAAATTCACGACGTTGGACCAATCGATCGCATGGTGCGCGGTAGAGTTGCTTTGTTAGGAGATTCTGCCCATGCAACTTGTCCAGATTTGGGACAAGGCGGCTGTCAAGCAATGGAAGATGGACTCGTACTCACCCAATATCTTCAGACTACAAACCTGGGTGTTGAATACGCCCTTCAACGCTACGAAGCAGAACGCAAAGAACGAACAAGCGCAATCGTTCAAAAAGCTCGCAAACGCGCAGAGATGATTCACGGTAAAGATCCCCAAATCACTCAAAAGTGGTATCAGCAACTCGCCCAAGAAGATCCATCCGACGTAACAAGTGCTATTTCTAAGATTATCCTCGCAGGACCGTTACACTAAGGCATAGTGATGGCAGGAAAACTTACTACTCATGTCCTCGATACTGCTGGGGGGTGTCCAGCCGCTAATATGACTATAGAACTGTGGGCAGTGGATTCTCTTGCGCGAGAGAAAACACTACTGAAAACAGTCACGACAAACAGCGATGGGCGCACGGATACCCCCTTACTGGCAGATGATGAGATCGAGGTTGGTGTATACGAATTGGTATTTGCTGTTGGTGACTATTTTGCGAAATCAGCAGTAAGTACCACAAAACCACCTTTTCTTGATCGCGTACCGATTCAGTTTGGCATTGCCCATCCCAATTCCCATTATCATGTACCGTTGCTAGCTTCACCTTGGGCTTACAGCACTTATCGGGGAAGCTAACTATCGTCATTAGTTATTTGTCCTTAGTCCATAGTAACTACAAATGACTAATGACGTGGGACAAAGGACAGCCACACTGAAAGATTTTACAAATCCAAGTGGGTTGCTATAAATGTTGATATTTTTAAGTTTGCAGGTTAATGCAAGGCTTCTAAGTGGATACTATTTGTTTGAGGATCTTGCAACAAAGTCGCAGCAATATTGCTTTTGGTTTGCTCGACTTCGCCATGTGCTTTTAACAAAGCTGCGATTTTTTTACGCATGACTATTCCTGGTTTGTCTGTGAATATATGCTGCTCCCTGCTCAAGCTCAGCGGTACATCATAATCTGTCGTTTCTAGAATATGTTTGTCTTCTAATGTTACGGCGCGATCGAAGGCAATTACATCACTACTTTTTGTCTGTGCCTCTGTATCGTTGCGAATACAAAACTGCAGCATTTGCGAAGTTGAGTCATCGATTGGAGTCATTGTATTTACAATGATGTGAGTTAATCCGTTCGGGTAGCCAATTCGCAGTTTCACGGTAAAGGGCATAAACCAAGTCATGTCCAAAGTGCGGACGGTTTGTTTTTCCTTTATCTTCAAGTTCTGCTGTTGTAGTTCTGGATTGACGACACCCAAAACACCATGTGCGTGCAATCCCCATTCAGTTTCGCTCACTTCCAGCACATCGGGGATGGAATGTTCTTCGCTACCAAATGTCTTAGTATGCACGAAGGTGGGATGAGCTAGATCGAATTCATTTTCCATCACCCTTAACCCCGCACATTTCCAGGGTTCATAAAATTCATGGATCAGGCGATACTCAGGATCTGCCGCCTCAGCAATCCGGGGTATGTCAGTTAGCGGTTCTTCTAGGCAAACCCAGACATATCCATAGCGCTCGGTACAATGATATGCCTGTACCTGATAGCTGGCAGAAATTGCACCGTTTTTCAGTTGAGGTACATGAACACAGGTTCCATCGCCATTGAATTGCCAACCGTGATAGGCACAACAGATGTTGCCATTAACTACTTTTCCAATTGAAAGTTGAGCAGAACGATGACAACATCGATCTCGAACAGCTGCTGGCTTGCCTGTCGAATCTAACCAAACAACAATTTTTTCACCTAATAATTCAAAAGGCTTTGGTCTATCGAGCAGTTCTGTAAATTGGATGACGGGATACCAGAACCGACGAAACACAGGTTGTTTTGTGACTAACATAACCTTAATTGAAGAGGACACAGGAAAAAAGTGGGAAAGTAAGCTGTCCTATTCTATTTGCCGTAATTATTGCATACTTTATACATCATAAATAGCAAAATTTTAACTAAGTATTCTGTATATGTATTAACAGATATTTAATGAGATTGCTTTTACAGTTTAGAACTTTGAACAATTAGCTACTATGTCGTATAGTATTGCACAAGTAAACCAAATGAGTCAGGAGGAGTTTGTAGCGGCTTTGGGGGCAGTATTTGAAGATACATGGGCGATCGCATGGGCTTCTTGGAATCATCGCCCGTTTGCAGATGTAACCCAACTGCACCAAAATATGGTAGATGTAGTGAAGGCTATGAGTCAAGAGCAGCAATTAGCATTAATTCAAGCGCATCCCGACTTGGGTAGTAAAGCAAAAATGGCAGCTTCTTCAATGCAAGAACAAGCTGGTGTCGGTTTGGATCGTTTGACACCTGAACAATACGATCGCTTTAGTTTACTCAACCAAGCATATAAAGATAAGTTTGGCTTTCCCTTCATCATTGCCGTCAAAAATCAGACTATTACAAGCATCCTTGAAGCGTTTGAGCGCCGTTTAGAAAACACGGTGGATGTAGAAACGGCACAAGCTCTTACAGAAATTAGCCAAATTGCTAAGTTTCGCTTGCATGATTTAGTTAGTGGCTAGTGGCTAGTGGCTAGTGGCTAGGGGAAAGGGGAAAGGATAAAGGATAAAGGATAAAGGCTAAAGGTTAAAATTTCACACTTCATCCTTCACACTTCATCCTTCACACTTCCCTACTGGGTCTTTGAAACTAGAGAGACAATAAAAAATGCCAAAGCCTTATCCCAGGGACATAGTTGGTTACGGGCGCAACCCGCCTCTTCCTAAGTGGCACAATCAAGCGCGGATTGCCGTGCAGTTTGTAATCAATTACGAAGAAGGGGGAGAAACCTGTATCCTGCATGGCGACCAGGCTTCGGAGACATTTTTATCAGAGATTGTTGGCGCGGAACCTCTAAGGGGGTTGCGACACATGAACATGGAATCTGTCTACGAATACGGTAGTCGGGCGGGCTTCTGGCGATTGCATCGGTTATTTACCTCGCGGGGTATTCCTGTGACAGTCTATGGTATAGCGATGGCGTTAGAGCGCAATCCAGAAGCAGTATCCGCTATGGTTGAGGCAGATTGGGAAATTGCCAGTCATGGCTGGCGTTGGATTGACTATAAGTATTTTGGTGAGGATGAAGAGCGAGAGCATCTACACAAAGCGATCGCTATCCACACCCAGGTAACAGGTAGTCGTCCTCTCGGTTGGTATACTGGACGCACTAGCCCTCATAGCCGTCGGCTAGTAGTAGAAGCAGGAGGCTTTCTCTACGATGCCGATAGCTACGCCGATGATTTGCCCTACTGGGTGCATGACTACGGCAAACCCCATCTGGTGATTCCCTACACTCTTGACAATAATGATATGCGCTTCGCCACCACCCAAGGGTTTAATTCTGGCGATCAGTTTTTTACTTACCTGCGAGATGCCTTTGATGTCCTCTATGCCGAGGGTGAAATCACACCCAAGATGATGAGTGTGGGGCTACACTGTCGCTTAGCAGGTAGACCAGGACGAGCCGCTTCCCTAGCGCGTTTTCTAGACTACGTACAGCAACATGAGCGAGTTTGGCTATGTCGTCGAATTGACATTGCTCGTCATTGGCATAAGCATCATCAGCCGTGATCTCGTTGTGTGTTTAGATAGTACTCGTTATGGCAGCAGGGGGGCAGAGGGGCAAAGGGGCAGAGGAGCCACTTGCGTGCGGGGGTTCCCCCCGCAGGGGCAAAGTGGCGTGGGCAGAGGGGCAGACTAGCCTAAGCGCCTCTAGCTATAGCGCCCCTAGCCTCTATACTGAATGCGGTAAATCCTATTATTAGCTTCCTCTGTAAATAATAAACTGCCGTCGGGCAATACAAGTAAACCAACTGGTCTACCCCAGGTAGTGGGAACAGATGGATCTAGGAGAAATCCTGTGAGAAAATCTTCGTAGTAGCCTTGAGGTCGCCCGTTTGAGTTGAAGGGAACAAAAACAATTTTATAACCAGTGCCGCGATCGCGGTTCCAAGAACCACGAAAAGCCACAAATGCCCCGTTTCGATATTTTTCAGGAAAGGTTTTACCGTCGTAAAATTGAAGCCCCAGCGCAGCTGAATGCGCTTGGAACAAAACATCTGGTGTTTTGGTTTTGGCTACCAAATCAGGGCGTTTACTCTTGCCGTTTTGTGTCTGGCGCGGATCTAATTTATTTGGTGTTAAGTAAGCATAGGGCCAGCCGTAGAATTCTCCCTGTTGTAGGCGAGTTAGATAGTCTGGCACTAAATCATCACCAATTTGATCTCGTTCGTTCACCGTTGCATACAATTGTTTCGTGGTAGGGTGAAAATCTAAACCAACTGGATTACGCAAACCAAAGGCAAAGGTTTGTTGGTTTGAACCGTCCAGATTCATTACCTGAACTGAAGCACGGGGAAGCGGTTCTTCATCAACATTTGATTTGGAACCAACCGACACATATAACTTCTGCCCATCAGGTGAAGCAACAACATTGCGCGTCCAATGTTGGTTGTAGCCACCACCAGGAAGAGCGGCAATTTTTTTACCCGTACCTGTGAGTTGCTGTTGACCTTTAGTATAGGGAAACCGCAATACAGCATCTGTGTTGCCAAGGAAAAAAGAATTCCCACTAAAAGCCATACCAAAGGGAATATTCAGCCCATTTTTAGCACTAGCAAAGGTTTGACTCACATCTGCCACACCATCGCCATTGGTGTCGCGCAGTAAGCGAATTCGATTTTGTCTGGTTTGTGTTACCAGTACATCACCACTGGGAGTAAGAGCAAGCCAACGCGGGGCATCTAAATCTTCAGCATAGACGTTGACTGTGAAGCCTTTCGGTACACGCAAAGTTGGGTTTTGTGGAATGGGGATGGCATCGGGAGGTTTAGACGCGCTTTCGCTAGCAAAGGGTGCTGGTAAATCAGTTGCTTTAATGCGGATAGGTGTCGGTGATAGCGCCTCTGTTGGCACTATATTTTTGGGTTGTGCGGGGGCGGATTGGGGCGAATTGCTTGCATAGAGTTGCGTTACAGTAGTTTTCGTTTGCTCATCGAGTGCGGCGCGAGTCGAGTCACAGCCAGATGAAAAAAGCAGCAGTAGCAGCAGCAACAAACGGAGTGAATTCATGGTTTTTGGAGGGGCTAGGGGCTAGAGGTGAGTGGGAGAGGGGGAACTCGATATTCCCCTCTGGGGATAAGGGGGCAAGGGGGAGAGGGGGAGAAAATACCTTTACCCTTTACCCTTTCCCCTTTACCCTTTCTTCTTACTTTCTATTTAACCGGGCGAAATTGATAAGGCTCGTCTTTCGCCCCCCATATCTGTTCACCAGCAGCATCAAAGCCGCGATCTTGGGTGTCCATCCCTGCTTGATGCAATACAATATGATTTGTGATTCTCGTTGCACCTTTCCAATCACTTGGACAACCACCTGCTTTTGTCTCACCTACATATTTATCAACTTGACGTTGCAAGAACACACTACAGGTGGATTTACCAACTTCACTAATTCTCACGACACGCTCTGCTTCTGGCTTAGCACATAAGCCAATCCAAGCTTTTGGAGTTGGGGGTTTAAATACAGCTGATTCTACACTGCGTCCATCTGCACTAGTTGGCTTGCAAAAAACATTATTTGTTGATTGCATTTACTTTTTTAGCATGAGTAATAATTACATTTACTGTCGTATCTTTGTCATAAACACTATACCAACCTTGTTGCTCATGGGGAGGATCGCCTATAAAAGTATCTCCTACTTTCCAATTTGAACCATAAGGCTTTTTCGGTCTGCCTTCTCCTGCCCAAGCCCAGAAATTTACTCCCACAACAGGGTTTTTATCTTTAATTGATTGCTCAACTTTATCAAAGACCGCTCGGTAATAAATATCTCTGTATTTTGTAGATTTAGCAGGATCAAAGCTACCCGAATCTCTGGCAATCCCAAACTCTTCTAATACAAGTGGCTTATTAAGCTGTTTCGCTTTCTTCACATGGTCATCAAAATATTCTATCATTTTTTTCTGGGCAGATTCATAAGTGCTGTCTTGTTTTGATGGGTCGTACCAGCCCCAATTTTGTATCCAAATGTGCATGGTAGTATAGTCGATATTTTTCCCATCATGATTTTTAATAAAGTCCATACCAGCATCTTTATACGGCGTTTCACCTTCAGAACCCGTAGTTACAAGATGATTTCTATCTAATGATTTAATATAATCCGCAGTCTCATCTATCCATTGATTAAACGCCTCAACATTATTAACTCCCCTGGGCTCATTGGCAAGCTCCCAAGCCATGATTGTCGGATCATCTTTATAAGCAATATTGCTATATTTATTCGTTCTACTAATAATGAATTTCAACAAATTATTAAAATCTTCTTTAGCTGCCCCCTTCGAGTAAAATTTCGCAGTATACTTTTGATAAGTATCCCAGCTACCACCAGGTTGAGGAGGAGGATAGGGGATAGATTCTTGAGAATGCCATTGAATATATTGTGCCATTCCTCCAGACCAGTGCCAAAAATTATTTAGGCATACAACGGCATACATATTTCTTTTACCCATTTCATAAAGTAGGAAATCTAAAGCATCTAAGACTTCTTGGTTATATACACCTGGAGACTTTTGTAAAGCAGGTTTCATGCGCCAAGGCTCGGTATCTGGACCTTCACTGGCAGCCATAATCCTGAGATTTGTGATTCCCATTGATTTCAATTTGTCTAATTCTCGAAGCAATCTTTTTCTATCACCTCCGGTTCCTTTTGAGCCAAGGTTTAAGCCGTACCAAAAATTAGTACCAACGAAATAATAAGGTTTTCCATTTACTTCAAATCTTGTGCCGTTTACTCTTACAAAGTTATCTTGCCTTTGATTTGTATTACCTAAACTAACAGTAATCGCCAGAAATAAAAAAATAAATCCTGCTGATGGGAATAAAAATTTTTTGTAACTGTTAGCAAATAAAGCTTTGATCTGATTGAGATGGAAAACCATAGGGTCTGATTGCAATCCTTACTTTTGAGTTGCCCATTACTAGGCAAAGTCTAGTTTATCTCGTTACTAGGCTCAGCCTGATAACGAGAATAATAGCAATTATTTAAGAATCCAAAATCTAAAATTTAAAATCTAAAATCAGATCAGCGATGTCGGGAGCGGGTGCGGAGTTTATCAATGATTACTGCGATAATGATAACTAGACCTTTAACTACTAACTGCCAGAAAAATGACATATTTAGCAAGGTAAGACCATTGTTGAGTGTGGCAATAATCAAAGCTCCTAGCAGTGTACCGAAAATAGTTCCAACTCCACCAGAGAAACTAGTTCCCCCTAGGATAACAGCAGCGATCGCATCAAGTTCATAACCAGTTCCCAATATACCAGTTGCACTGTAAAGACGGCTGGCACTCATAATTCCTGCCAAGCCTGAAAGCAAGCCACTCACACCATAGACAAATAACAACACATAACTTACTTTAATTCCTGTAAGCCTTGCTGCTCGTGAGTTGCCACCTACTGCATAAATCTGCACTCCAAGTACAGTGCGTCTCAAGATAAACCAGCTTACCAGAACGGTTAACAGGGCAATTACAACCAGCCAAGGAATTGCACCGAGATAGCTATTACCCACCCAGGCAAAATTCAAGTTAGGATTAATTACCGTCGTGCCATTAGCCAAGAGATAGGCGACACCCCGTAATCCTGTAAGCCCACCAAGGGTTACTATGAACGGTGGCAAATCTAGATAGGCTATTAGTATACCGTTAATCAAACCGATAAGTAGTCCTGCTGCCAGGGCAACTGGTACAGCAAGCCAACTGATTGGAAGTAACGAAATGACAACTGCAATGACTGCGGTTACGGCTAAAATTGACCCAACTGACAGATCAATTCCTCCGGTTAAAATCACAAATGTCATGCCGCAAGCCAGCACAATATTGATTGATGCTTGTCGGACAACATTAATTAGGTTCCCTACCGAGAGGAAGTTGGGTGTAAGGATAGAAAATAGGATACAAATTAAGATTAGAATCGGTAGGATGCCTGCAACTTGAAATAGATTACTCCACGATCGCACGAGGGAAGCATGGCGATCGCTTGTTACCTTGGCAAATTTCATAATTTTTCTGGTGTTGCAGAGATTATGAAGAATGATGTCACGCAAAGACGCACTCGTCGCTAAGGTGCTAAGGAGAGAAGAGGCAAAGGTGCTAAGGAGAGAAGAGGATTTTTATACCTGTGCTGCTCCTGTTGCCAATGCCATTATGTTCTGGGGGGTAATTTCTTTTCGTGATGATCCTCCTAGTTCACCAACTAGTCTACCCTCGCGCATGACTAAGACGCGATCGCTCATGCCTACAATTTCGGGCAATTCACTGGAAATCATTAAGATTGCTACACCTTGCCTTGCCAAATTACCAATAATATGATATATTTCTTGTTTAGCTCCAATATCAACTCCCCGCGTTGGCTCATCTAGCAACAGTATTTTAGGATTAATTTCTAGCCAGCGCGATAGCAGTAACTTTTGTTGATTGCCTCCTGAAAGATCCATTGCTCTTGTAGATAGGCTTGCCCCACGAATGCTAAACTTTTTCACTGCCCCAGCTGCAATCTTACCAATCTGCTGCCAGTTGACAATTCCAGCTTTTGATTCGCGTGGGAACACATTCATAGTAATATTATTACAAGCACTCATCTCCAGAAACAATCCTTGCTGTTTGCGGTCTTCTGGGACATAAGCAATTCCAGATGCGATGGCATCAGCAGGACTGAAATTTTTCAGTTTTTGACCTGCTAGTTTAACTTCACCACTTACGCTTGAGTCTGCACCAAATATCAGACGAGCAAGTTCTGTTCTACCAGCACCAACTAAACCCGCTAGACCAACAATTTCCCCAGCATGAAGTTGGAAAGATGTAGGTTTAATCTTGCGTCCATCACTCAAATCGGTGACTTCCAGCATGACTGCACCAAGAGTCTTTTGGGCTTTATGTTCATAAAAATCTTGTAATGACCGCCCCACCATCATTTGAATCAGTTTGTGTGGGGATTCACCTTGCTCAAGAGTGCCAACGTATTCACCATCGCGCAGCACACTAATCCGGTTAGCAAGTAGCAACACTTCTTCCATTCGGTGGCTGATGTAAATTATCGCTATTCCATCATTTTGTAATTTGCGAATTACCTGGAATAATCTTTCTGTTTCACGTTCACTCAGGGCTGCTGTTGGCTCATCCATAACTAGGATGCGGCTACGATCTTTTAAAGCTCTGGCAATCTCGACTTGCTGCTGTGAGGCAATCGAGAGAGTTGAAACGAGATCGTCGGGTGCAAAACTAGCTCCCAGGTTTTCGAGAACAACCGCAGCTTGCGATCGCATTCGCTCTCGAGCCAAAATTATACCAGCCTGGGCAAGTTCACTACCCATAAATATATTTTCAGCGACGCTGAGATTAGGAGCAAGATTAAGCTCTTGATAAATCAGTGTAATGCCTGCGCCTCTTGCCTGACTTGGGTTAGTAATATCAACTGCCATCCCATTGATGCAGATTTTACCCTCGTCAGCTGCGATCGCCCCTGCTAGAATTTTCATCAATGTACTCTTTCCCGCCCCATTCTCACCCATCAAGGCATGAATTTCACCTGGAAAAATTGTCAAGTTTACATTCTGCAAAGCAGGTACACCATGAAACCTTTTTGTAATACCCTGCATTTCCAGTATCGGTGTACCTTCTTTCATCCTTTGTCCTTTATCATTAGGCTTATAAGTCTTTTTTTGTTTCGCGCAAAGGCGCAAAGCCGCGATCGTTCGGACGCAAAAGGTTCCGCGCTGCGCTCTTTATGCAAGAAGTCTATTCATCCTTTATCCTTCATCCTTTATCATTTACTAGTCCAACCTTGATATTCTTTAACATTCTCACGAGTAACAAGTTTTACCGGAATCAAAATTGTAGAAGAGGCAGGTTTGTTGCCTTGCAGGATATCGTTACCAATTTCAACTGCTCTCACAGCCATTTGAAAGGGGTCTTGAGCGGCTGTAGCAACAAATAAGCTATCTTTAGTTTCAATTGCACTTTTAGCTTCGGGTGCGCCGTCTACACCAACAATAAAAAATTCGTTACGTTTAGCTTGTTTAGCTGCTAATTCTGCACCGATTCCAGTAGGATCGTTAATAGCAAAAACAGCATCAATTTTGGGAAATGATGTGAGTAAATCGCTCATTACTCTTAATCCACCGTCACGATTTCCTTCAGCATTTTGATCTCTGGAAAGAACTTTTATCCCTTGATATTTTGCTAATATTTGCTCACAACCTTTGACGCGATCGCTTACGGCAGATACAGGAGGACCATTAATAATAACGACGTTTCCTTTACCTTTTAAGCGGTCTGCAATATACTGGCAACTAATTTCACCTGCTTGCACGTTGTTTGAGGTAATTGTCGCATCAACTCCACCCTCAGCCGCTACATCGACGGCAATTACTGGAATACCAGCTTGCTTGGCATTAATTACAGCGGGGGCAATTCCCTTACTGTCGGCAGCGTTGAGTACAATCAGGTTAGTTTGCGATGCAACGAAGTTTTGCATCTGGTTGAATTGTTGATTTAAGTCGTATCCACTCGAAACGACTGTTGTCTTGACGTTCTCGCCGCCTAGTTTTTTTGCACCAGACGAGGCACCCTTACCAATCTGCACAAAAAAGGGGTTGCCAAGATCGCCAACTGTGACACCAATTGATTTAAGTGCCTTTGTTTGATTGGTTTGGGAATTTGAACTTTGATTACGAGATTCTGATGTGCAAGCCACAAGCATACTGCTGAGGAGGCTCAATATACTAAAAGCGATCGCTACTCTTTTCACATTGAATCAATTGTCAATTATCAATTATCAATTATTACGGTTCCAAATCTTTGTGATTAAAAGATTTAGCATTTGTACCTGTGTAGGTAGCGGCAATATGTCCATCGCCAACCAGTTGATATTTATATGTTACTAGTCCTTCTAAACCAACTGGACCACGAGGCGGCATTTTTTGCGTACTAATTCCGACTTCTGCGCCAAAACCGTAGCGGAAGCCATCAGCAAAGCGAGTTGAGCAGTTATGGTAAACTCCAGCTGCGTCTACTTGTGCTAGGAATGTCGAGGCTGCACAAAAATCTTCTGTAGCGATCGCTTCTGTATGTCTCGAACCGTATGTATTAATATGGGCGATCGCTTCTTCTAGGGAATCTACAATCTTGATCGCCAAAATTAAATCGCTGTATTCTGTCTCCCAGTCTGTCTGTGTAGCAGCAGCAATATCTAAAATCTTACAAGTACGCTCATCTCCTCTTAACTCTACGCCGCACGAGTGCAAGGCACGAGCAACCAAAGGTAAAAATCTAGAAGCGATCGCTTGATGAACCAGTAGAGTTTCAATTGCATTACAAGCTGCTGGATATTGCGTTTTGGAGTCGAGGGTAATTTCTACTGCCTTGGCAATATCAGCTGAAGAATCTACATAAAGATGACAAATTCCGTCTGCGTGTCCTAATACAGGAATACGAGTATTTTCCTGCACAAATCTGACAAATGAATTAGAACCTCTGGGAATGATTAGATCTACATATTGGTCTAACTTTAACAGTGCCAAAGTTTCTTCTCTTGTTGTCAGTAATTGTACCACATTAGGATTAACTTCTGTCTGGGCTAATCCCGTGTGAATTGCTTTGACTATTGCCTCACACGAACGAATTGCTTCTTTTCCACCTTTGAGAATGACACCATTACCAGACTTGATTGCTAGTGAAGAAATCTGAATTGCTGCATCTGGTCTTGCTTCAAAAATTACACCCAATACACCTAAAGGGCAAGTAATTCGCTTGAGGATTAACCCTTGATCTAATTGTCGATGAATTTGTACTGCACCGACTGGATCGCTTAGCCTGCCTACATCTCGCACTCCTGCGATCCCACTGTTTAGCTTTGCTTCATCCAACTTCAATCGATTATAAAGCGGTTTGGCAATTCCATCTAAGGCGGCTTGACAATCTGCCGCATTTGCTGCCAAAATCTCTTCTTTTGCAGATTCTAAAGCAGCGGCGATCGCTTCAATCGCTTGATTTTTTACCTCAGTTGACAGACAGGCTAGCTGACGTGCAGCGAGGCGGGTTTGTTGGGCGATTTGAATCAGGGGTGGAGTTGCAACAGAGGAAGCAGTCATCGTAGGATCAAACAGTAGGATATAGAAGCCGAATAGCAAAATCCTGGCTTCTGCTTAAATTCTAATGGTTAGGATGCCTCGTTTATACTAACTGATAAATGAAACCATATCAGCAAGTACCAATTGTTGAGTGCGGGGAACCGCTTGTACCAATTCCTTCGGATTTTGCCATAGAGTCGCCCCATCCTTATCAACAACTGGGTGCTACCTATGAAAAGCGATCCCCCTATTATTTACGTCAAAGTGTACTTGACAATTTGCGGAATGCTCAAACTAAACTCCAGCAAAGTCATCCTCGCTGGCGAATCAAGATTTTTGACGCATATCGCCCGATTGCCATCCAGCAATTTATGGTCGATTATACATTTGCTCAAGTGGTGCAAAGTCAAGGACTGATAGCGGATAATTTATCACAAAGCTCGCGCGATCGCATTTGGCAACAGGTGTATCAAATTTGGGCTGTACCAAGTTTAGATCCTCGCACTCCTCCACCCCATAGTACAGGTGCGGCGATTGATATTACCTTGCTAGACGATACGGGTGAAACGGTAAATATGGGTTCACCGATTGATGAATTGTCAGCGCGATCGCATCCCGATTACTTTGCCCATAGTACCGATTCCTTAGAACAACAATATCATGCCCACCGCCAGCTATTGCACGATGTAATGTATTGGGCTGGGTTTATGCGTCATCCAGGCGAGTGGTGGCATTTTTCTCTAGGCGATCAAATGTGGACTTGGTTGAAGAATCAAGAGAATCCAGATCATGTTGCTGTAGCGCGATATGGTTGTGTGGAATGAGAGACTAGGGGCGCTATAGCTAGGGGCTAGGGGTGAGGGAAATATTAAGTGTGAAGGATGAAGGATGAAGGATGTAGGCGAAGCCTTCCCCAATGGTAGGATGAAGTGTAAAATTTTAACCTTTATACTTTACCCTTTAACCTTTAACATTTACCCTTTCCCCTTTTCCCTTTCACGCTCTACCAATTACCAATTAACCTCATTCGCTCAAGGCAACATAATAACTTAAGGCAACTGTTGACCGACAGAATGTTTTTGTGTCAAACGGTAAACCAGCGCTTTAGCAGCAAACTTGGGTAAAGCTAGCATTCGTCGCCAGCGCCAGGGTTCCTGATAAAGGCGGTACAGCCATTCGAGATGATTATTAGCTAACCATGCTGGCGCTCTAGATTTTACCCCAGCCCAAACATCAAAGCTACCACCAACACCAACCCAGGTAGCCTGGGGACACAAGAAACGGTGTTGAGCAATCCATAATTCTTGGCGTGGCACTCCTAAGCCAACTAAAATTAATTGGGGTTGAAGTTGTGCCAAAGTTTGTTTTAATTCTTCTGCTTGTGCTGGGGAAACGTAGCCGTGTTGAGTTCCTAAGATGTTTAATTTTGGTATTCGTTTTTGCCAACTAGCGGCGGCTGTTTGGGCTACTCCTGGTGCGCCACCATAAAAGAATACGTGGGCATGGGTGTCTCTCAACAGTGACTCTGCAAGTTCAATTCCCGGACAACGCTTTGTTTTTTGTCCCAGCAAAAGACGTAAGTAGAGTACTACCCCTGCGCCGTCTGGAATGACTAACTCTGCTTGCCGAATTATCCTAGCTAAGGTAGCATTATGCTCTGCTTGCATGGACATTTCGGCATTGAGCGTTACTACATGAGTTCCTATACCCTGTTTGATGCGCGATCGCAACCAGCTAGCATAGTCATCCAATAAATGAACTGGTAGCCCCAGTATGGAAAAAGGCTTAAGTGCCTCTAGCATAATTTATCCCTAGCTAACCTCACCAAACACTTTAGCAAGGCTACCTTATTTAGGGGCGAGAGGCGAGAGGCTAGGGGCTAGGGAAAGAGTTGAAGGTTGTAGCTTGCGGTAGCCAAGGGGTTGGTTGAAGGATAAAGGTTGAAGATTGAAATTTCATACTTCATACTTCATACTTCATACTTCTCTAGCCCCTCGCCCTTCATCGACTGGGCTTTAAAGAACCATCTGCATACAACTCCATCGGTACTAGCTCGATTTTGCCTTTAACTATGACTTTGGAGTAAACAATTTTTACCAAAGGTGATTGATTGTGGTTATAGTGACGTGCCATATTAGTCTCCTTTTTCCTGATAGATTTTCTCAGTATTAATACTATATTTTTTACAGCTACCTCAGTAACTTTGCTGAATTAATTACTGTTTTACCAAAGTTTGTTAAAGATTTAAAAAAGCTATGGGAAAGAAAAATGTAGTGTTGATGAATAATTTATTAAATCTATAGTTAGTAGTAATTTTTACTGTGTCTTAGGTAAGATCGTTTTAAAGTAAAATAATTAACCAAAGTAGGCATCACTCTAATTAATTTAGGGTTATCTGCCTGCCCAGTATTAAAGTACATTTGTTCTTGTTATAAACAACTTCACCACGCGAACCTCCTTTGGAGGCGCTTCGCTAACGCCTCATTCCACAAGATAATTAGACAAAAGATGTATAAAACTGCTGCCTCTTTGCCAGTCCGCCTCGATTATTACTACCAACAGATCAAAACAATTATTCTTGCCCGTCAAAATCCCATCACAGGTTTACTACCCGCCAGTACTGCCATTACCGCTCACGGGGATTATACTGATGCCTGGGTACGAGACAATGTTTACAGCATTTTAGCTGTCTGGGGTTTAGCACTAGCGTACCGCAAAATCGACGGGGACAAAGGACGCACCTATGAGCTAGAACACAGCGTCGTCAAGCTAATGCGTGGCTTGTTGTTTGCCATGATGCGCCAAGCTAACAAAGTAGAGAAATTCAAACATACTCAATCCCATCTAGATGCATTACACGCCAAGTACAACACCCAAACTGGTGACATTGTAGTAGGCGATGGCGAATGGGGACATTTGCAACTAGACGCTACCTCAATTTGGCTATTGATGCTAGCTCAAATGACTACTTCTGGGTTGCAAATTATTTATACACTGGACGAAGTTAACTTCGTCCAAAATCTGGTCTACTACATTGGACGCACCTATCGTACTCCCGATTATGGCATTTGGGAGCGGGGTAACAAAATCAATCATGGTAATGCCGAACTAAACGCTAGTTCTGTAGGAATAGCCAAAGCAGCACTAGAAGCCCTGAATGGACTTGATTTGTTTGGCATTCGGGGTAGTCAAGCATCAGTAATTCACGTCTTACCAGATGAAATTGCCCGCGCCCGAATTACACTCGAAAATCTTTTACCCAGAGAATCAAGCTCTAAAGAAGTTGATGCCGCCCTGTTGAGCATTATCAGTTTTCCTGCCTTCGCTGTGGAAGATGTGCGATTAATTGAGCGCACCAGAAACGATATTATCAACAAGCTACAAGGTAATTACGGTTGCAAAAGATTTTTGCGCGATGGGCATCAAACAGTTTTGGAAGATTCCCACCGCCTGCACTACGAACCTTGGGAACTAAAACAGTTTGAGCATATTGAATGCGAGTGGCCCTTATTTTTCACCTACCTACTTTTAGATAGCATTTTTCGCTCAGATAAAGAGCAAACCCAATACTACCAAGAGCGGTTAGAATCTTTACTTATTGAACGTGATGGCTTACAATTATTGCCAGAATTGTATTATGTTCCCGCCGAAAACATACAGGCAGAAAAGTCAAATCCTCATAGCCAAAAGCGTCTACCCAACGAGAATGTTCCTCTAGTTTGGGCGCAGAGTTTATATTTTTTGGGACAGATGCTTAGTGAAGGGTTGTTGTCAGTTGGAGATATCGATCCTCTAGGGCGGCATTTAGGCATTGGTAGACACAGAGAAGCACTAGTACAAATCGCCCTGCTAGCAGAAGATGAGGATTTACAAACAAAACTGGGAATTTACGGCATTGAGACGCAAACACGACCACAAGTAGAACCAATTCAAGTGCGTCACGCTGGGGAATTGTCAGTTGCTTTTACCCAAATTGGACGCAACGATAAACTAGGACTAACTGGTCGTCCAGTGCGGCGGTTGCGGAGTTTGACGACAGCGAGAATTTTTCACATTTGCAACGAAACAATTGTTTTTCTGCCATCGTTTTTAGACCCACAACAGTTTTACCTAACGCTTGACTACCATTTTTTGGTAGCTCAGCTTAAAAGTGAATTGGCTTACATCAAAAACCACTGGAGTGAATTGGGTCGTCCAACAGTGACGCTAATGTTAACTCATACCATGCTGGAAACGGGTAGTGATGCCTTACTCGAATTGATGCAAGAATTCAAAAGTGGTATTTGTAACGATGTCCACGTCAAACTAGGGCGCTTGCAACAACTAATGTTGACAGCTAAAACCCAGAGAATTGATTTTCTGCATAATTTTGAATTTTCTCAATCGTCGGTGAAAAATACCGCACCAAAGCGAAACTACCTAGCTTTTCACCCAGATAAAAACTGGGCTTTAGGTTCTACACAGGAATGGAAGCTAGAGTATGAAACTAACTTGGGGCTGTTGCTGGCTGATTTGCGCGAGTCGGAGAATCTGTATGAGCAGATTGAGTTGTTGCAAACGTTGCATCGCTTGCAGGGGCTAGATTTTGACACTGGTTTTGGTGCTGGACTTGATGTGAGTGTAGGGGATTTACTCGATGAAGTCTACACCAAAGCAGGTAAACTTGGTCTTTGGGCGGTGGTACGTCGGGCGGCGGGATTGCGACAAATGGTTGATGTCGGTTTGTCGGACGAAGTAACAGCAATTTTAGCACGACAAAAACAAATTGCCGTAGGTAAGTCATACAGTGAAGCATCTTTGATTACCCGCCCCAAGTCTAACTCTGAACTGATGGAAATAATTGCCCAGTTCTGTGGAGAGGATATGCGCGATCGCGTCTTAACTCAAGAAATTCTCATTTATCTTGGTATCCTAATTAGAGCAGAACCTCATTTATTTAAAGGACTACTAACACTCAGAGTCGGCTATCTTATCCTGTTAATGACGAGCGAACTGGGACGAGAATTGAGTGTAACTCAAGATGAGGCTTATGAACACTTGATGCAGCTTTCGCCGTTTGAAGTGAAAACACGGCTACGCCAGGTATTAATTGGCTATGAAGGAATGAATCAAGTGTTGCGCCAACGTGAGTCATTGCACGTTAAACAACAAGAAAGTGAAATTGAATGGGTAGTGCTACCATACGCACAAGATGAAACCTTCTTACCCGCAGGGGGATGGCAACAGCAACGCCATTGGGATGGATCAATGAATCGAGTCCCACCAGACTTTTTCAAATGTGTGTGGCGATTGCTGAAACACTGCAAGGGCGTAGTAATTGGCGATAAACTAGAACGCCGCAACCGCTTGGATAGTGAAGTAATTTTAGCAGAAATGACACCAGGAGAGAAAAATTTTGCCCTGCGGGTCGAACACTTATTGAACAAAATTGAAGCACCTGAATATCGACAAGTCAACGTAGAGACATTAATGGAATTAGCCGCAATTGGCGATCGCAACCCCAACCTACAAATAGAAGAATATATAGTACTAGATGTACTCATCGGTCATGCTGTACGACTTGCATGGCTAGAACGCTTCCCCGAAAAAGCAGACCTCTATGACCAATCCAAAGCCGCTGCTTGGCGCTCATTTTACAACACCTCTCCCACAGAATGCGCCCTTTATATTGTCAAAGCCTTCCGCTTCTTGACATTTGGGCAAACAGCTAGGGGCTAGGGGCTAGGGGCTGGGGGCTGGGGAATAGTTAAAGGGGAAAGGTTAAAGGATGTACGCGTTCACGAAGTGTAGCGTAGCGTAAGCGCGTTCCCCAAGGGTAGGATGAAGGCTGAAAGCTGAAGGCTAAAAGATAATTCCTCTTTCGATCTTCGATCTTCGTAGGTTTGGTAAGTTCACACTTGCTGACTTCATACTTTCCTTACCAACTACCAACTACCAATCCAATCCAAAATCCAAAATCCAAAATCTAAAATTCCTACATTATAGATTCGGGAAATTGCCGCTTGAGGGCAGAAAAAACAGGACAGGGAACCCTAGTATCCAAATTTTCTGGTTTACTCCAGGTAAAAGGAGCTTTTTGTGCCGCAGATATCCATAGCAAACGCTTAGCGCGGGTCATAGCGACATAGAGTAATCGAAACTCTTCCGCAGTTTTTAGCTGTTTTGCCTGTTCCCAGGCTGTTGTCACGTCGGGTAAAGGTTGCTCGTGCAAAGCAGCGCGAATTTGAGCGCGGGCAACTTCGGATAAAGTAAAATCACCCAGAAACTGAGCTTGGGGTAATACCCGCAGATTGCCAGGAATGACGTTTTCGTGCAAAAATGGGATAAAAACACAATCCCAATCTAGCCCCTTGGATTTGTGCATGGTAATGATCGTCAGTTGCCCAGCCTTGGTGTAACGCTCCTCTAAATTGTCAGTTTCCACAGGCTCAAACCTTTCTGAGCTAATGATTTCACTTAGTACTGACAAAATTGCCGTCATCGAACTATTGCCAGCTATTTGCCTACTTACTCGTTCTGCTAGTTTATCAGCGGTGGCAAGTTCTGCCTGGTCATAATTTAAAGTCAAGGCGAGGAAGGAAATTAGCTGATAATGCGGTAACTCTAACCGAGCGCGCAGTAGACTGCGACATAGGTAGCTTGCTTTGTGGATTGGCTCTGGCTGGGGTGGGTCTAAAGGACCTGGGTAGAGGAATTGTTCTGGTATAGTGGCAAGGGCATTTAGGTCTTGGGGTTCAATTAGCTGACGCTTCACTAAGACTGCTAGGGCAGCTTTCAAGTAATCAGGGGAATGGGGGCGGTCAAGGAATTGCAGGAGAGCGAGAATTTCGGCAGGAACGTGGGAGTGGCGATCGCTTTGGGATACTTCATAAATCGTAATCTTATGTTCGCGGCAAATCGGTGTAAGTGCTTCTGCTAGCCATCTACCTTGCTTATTCTCCCGCACTAAAATTGCCGCACGGGTATTGCTGGGATCTTCAGCAAATAACGAAATTACTCGCTTTGCTATTAACTGGGCAGTATGATGAATATCACGGGGAGTATATAGTTCGAGTCCCAAACCAATTGGATTAGGGTTAGCATCCGGTTGGGGGTCATCTGCTGCAACTGGATGAATTTTTTGAGGACGAAAGGGAAGTTCAGAATAATGAATGTTGAATGATGTAGGGCTTTGCCCTTCCCGAAGGGTATATTGAATTTGATCTTCTAACCTCTTGCCTCTTACTTCCTGCCTCTCGCCTTTCGCCTCTTGCCTCTTGCCTCCATAAGACCGATTCACCCATTCCAAGGTAAAGTTAGCGGCTTCTATAATCTTTCTAGTGCTACGACCAGCCTGATCCATTGTTGCCAAAAGTTTTTGACTGTTGCACTCTTCGCAGAAGCGGCGAAAATAAATTGGGTCGGCGGGGGTAAAGGTGGAGTTGATTGCTTGATTGGGATCGCCTACACGGATCAGATTAGGAGGCGCTTGCGGATTGTCTGGATCGCTGGCAAGAATTTCTAATAATTTAGTTTGGAGTGGGGAAGAGTCTTGAGCTTCATCTTCAAATACGGCAAAGACTTGTTTTTGTTCGTAGGCACGGGCGCTGGGGTTTTCCAGCACACGCAAGGCAGCTAAAATCATGTCGTCGTAGTCGATCAAGTCATGCGATCGCATCAGATTTTGATATTGCTCATACAAACCAGCGGCGATCGCTAATATTCCATATTCATCTGTGCTTTGATCACTTAATTTCTGTAAATCTTGCGGCAGATAGCCAGAACTTTTTGCCTCATGGATTACGAGCGTTGCTAAGGCTGGCAATACTTCTGTTCGCAACACTGACTGGCGGCGTAACCGCTCTGTTTCTTCCCCGTCAAATTGCCGTCCTTCCAGTAACCTTGAATATAGCTTGGGATGAGTAGCGATCCATTGCTCTACACAAGTACGGACGAGGCGGTGACTCTGATTTGGCGTGATTAATGTGGCATTATCGAGCGGCAACCCCGATAAATCTGGATAACGAACCGCAATGTTCAGCGCTAGACCGTGAAGGGTATTGACAACAAAGCCTCTTAATGGTAAAGATAATTCTTTATATAAATAGTTGCGAATTTTAGCTTTGATATTGGCAGCAGCTGAGCGAGTGAAAGTAACGACAACGATCGCGCGTCTGGCATGGAGTTGATGGCGAGCGATCGCTAGTGCCGTTGCTGCTGCCATCCCTGTAGATTTTCCAGCCCCAGGCACAGCACTAACAGCCAATGCCCCCCCCTGCCAGTCTGCCATCTGCTGCTGCCCAGATCTTAGAGTAGTGCGAATTTGCTCCCAAGCTGATAAAGCTGGGGGAGCAGGGGGAGCGAGGGAAGAGGAGAAATTAAATATTCTGCCTTCTGAATTCTGACGTGGGTATTCTGACGTGGGTATTCTGTCTCCTATCTTTTCACTCATCTATTTGCCAAGAATCTTTTGTTACTTCTTCATCCAGAATTCGTTTTGGACGTAAAACAACAATAATTCTGCCCAGCAGCTTGACATCAGGTTGAGACTCAAACCACTGAAATTCTACTTGCCCAGAAGAGTCAACCACGAAGTAGCTGTTAGCATCCCATTCGCGCTGCGATCTGTCTACAACCACCAATACAGATTCGGGTTTGTTATTGAGTTGGTTAGGTAGGCGATCGCTAGAACTCAAAATCACTACTGGATCTTCAGCACTCAAGATCGTTTGCCATCCTGGTATGGGAACCCAAGCTTGCTCACCCGCAAACTTCACCAGGCGAAACGGTTCAACTTGCTCGATTATGGGAACCGCCTGCATATCATCTGGTGTCAGCGGCATTTCCCCCACCACTGGTACAATTCGGGGTAACTCCTCCTCAGATTCCAGCCGATAGAAGGGTAATTGGGGAGCCGGACGTTTAGGAACAACAGTAAAATCAGTCAGCAGTTGTTCAATTTGTTTCCTTGCCGTATCAGTGTGAGCAAATTTCAATCCTTTGGCAATCAAACGAGAACGTTCTTGCAAGTCTGTTTTTTGTCGAGCAAGTCTCCAACACTGATAAGCAACTGCATCGCCTGCATGATCGGAAAATCCTTCAGGCAAGGTGCGAAAGCGAGAAAATTCTTTGATGTCTTTAGCTACTTCCTTGGCGGAATCTGCATCGAGCCGATGTAACGTAACTAACTCGGCAGCAGCAGCCCGTTCCGTATTAGTGAGCGATCGCAATTCATATAAAATATCGCTGCCTTTTTGGGCAAAGTGCGATCGCACCGACTCGGATGCCCCAGCCTTTTCTATAGAAGCGTAAACTTGCGCGCCTACAGTTACCTGATTCTGTTGAATAGGCTCAAATCCTGTAGCTTCAAAAATCGTCTGAGGATCGTAACCAGCTTTTTGTAAGGAGGCGATCGCATTGCCCCATTCTACCCAGTTACCTTGCTTTTGCCGCAGCGATCGCAGCATAGCATCAATTGTCTCTTGTGTTGGGGTATCGCCAGAATTAAGGGGGTTGATTGGTACTTCAGTCATAACTAGGGGCTAGGGGCTAGGGGCTAGAGGCTAGAGGAAGAGGCGGTGAATTGTTAATTCAAACTTCATCCTACCCTTCACAGAAGGCGAAGCCTACATCCTTTATCCTTCACTAATTTATCGTGAGTCAAAGTTTTGAGTGATAGATAATTAGTTTTATCCTGATTTAGATGATAGTGATCGTTAGTAATTTGTGAAGCGCAAAATTTCCCCTTGTCCTCTCTCTACTGTCTCTTGTGTTGGGGTATCGCCAGAATTAAAGGAGTTGATTGGTACTTCAGTCATAACTAGGGGCTAGGGGCTAGAGGCTAGAGGAAGAGGCGGTGAATTGTTAATTCAAACTTCATCCTACCCTTCACAGAAGGCGAAGCCTACATCCTTTATCCTTCACTAATTTATCGTGAGTCAAAGTTTTGAGTGATAGATAATTAGTTTTATCCTGATTTAGATGATAGTGATCGTTAGTAATTTGTGAAGCGCAAAATTTCCCCTTGTCCTCTCTCTACCCTAGCCCCTAGCCCCTAGCCCCTAGTCCCTGATTATGTCCGAAGTCCAGAAAATTTTTAACCGCATTGCTCCAGTGTATGACCAGCTTAATGATTGGCTGAGTTTGGGTCAACATAGAGTTTGGAAGCAAATGGCAGTCCGATGGAGTCAAGCAAAACCTGGAGACATTTGTATAGATTTGTGTTGTGGTAGCGGCGACTTGGCATTGCGGCTAGCTCGTCAGGTAGGAAGTGAGGGTCATGTATACGGAGTAGATTTTTCCCCTGCACTACTGGCGATCGCACTAGAACGTAGTCAATACCAGTACCCCCAACCACCGATTTCTTGGATAGAAGCCGATGTCCTAAATTTGCCCTTTGCTGACAATTATTTTGATGCCGCTACTATGGGCTACGGTTTACGCAATGTAACTGATATTCCCCGCAGTCTCAAGGAATTACACCGCGTTCTCAAAAGCCCTTCTAAAGCCGCCATTTTAGATTTTCATCGCCCTAGTAATTCACAAATGAGAGCCTTTCAGCAATGGTATCTAGATAATATCGTCGTACCAATTGCGAACCATCTAGGTTTGACCGAGGAATACGCCTACATCAGTCCGAGCTTAGATCGATTTCCCACAGGAGCTGAGCAAGTCGAGTTAGCCCGTGAAGCAGGCTTTGCCAGAGCTACACACTACGCGATCGCCAACGGTATGATGGGAATATTGGTGGTAACGAAGTTGTAGGTAATGGATTGTTATTGTTGAGTATTAACCTTCAACCAATTCCCAATCCAAAATCTAAAATCCAAAATCTAAAATCCTGTGGATGCGTCTCATCTGTGGCTTTATCTAAGTCCCCCCCTCGTAGGTGCGGTTATTGGCTATTTCACTAACGATATAGCCATAAAAATGTTATTTCGCCCCTATCGGGCGATTTATTTTGCTGGACGACAGCTACCCTTCACTCCTGGTGTAATTCCTCGTAACCAAGAGCGTCTGGCTAGACGTGTCTCTGATACAATTATGGGTTCTCTACTAACCCCTGGGGAATTACAGAATCTGGCACGGCGGCTGTTGCAACCAGAGCGTGTTCAGGGGGGAATTCTCTGGCTACTGCAACTTGCTCTCGATCAAGTACGAATAGATCAAGACCAGAAAACTGCCAAAATTCTTGCCGGAATTCTCCGAGATTTGCTAGGAGAGTCTTTACCACGTCTTTTGAAAGTTCTATCTCGACGTGAAGATTTTTTGGCAGATCAGATCAATCAAATTTTTGACCAGATATTGCTCGATTTCCAGCTTAGTGAGGAGCAAGCTACTAAACTTGCTGATTGGCTGCTGCAAGTAGTGCTACCACCAGATGTAATTCGGCAGCTAATCGTTGACTTTCTGACCGATCGCACGATTCAAATCATCGATGAAGGTTTTCGGGAAAGAGCAAGTGGTACTTACTGGGTGGTTGCTAATCTATTTGGTTTACGCAATACTCTAACTCGACTGCGGACTTTTTGTTTAGATGAAAAAGAAGAAGCTAATACTCGCATCACCGAACTGATCCGATCTTTGCAAGTGCGCGATCGCTTGAAAAGATGGCTGCAAACTCTCTCGTTACAAAATTTACCTGTATCGACCGTGCGACAATTACGCAAGACAATCCGCGATACTATTCGGGGTTATCTACAAACACGCGGTCCAGAATTCCTGCAAGGATTTAGCGACTCAATCAATTGGGAAAATACTGCCAGTTTGCTGCTCAATCGTCTGCGTTCTTCAGCTGCTGTCAATGCTTCCTTAACAGTTGTTAGTAAAGAACTAGCGTTGATTTTAGAGCGCTATCTAGAGCGAGACTTGGAAGCAATTGTAGCTGAAGTAATCCCTATTCTGGCGATCGACCAGGTGATTATTGACCGCGTTAAATCAACCTCAGCTGCTGATTTAGAAGGGGCGATAGAGGGAATTGTGAAAAATGAATTACAGGCGATCGTTAATTTAGGTGGTCTTTTAGGTTTTATCGTGGGACTGACGCAAACATTGCTGCTACTGCTGCGGTGAATTGAGTACCGTATCTCTATATTACGTTACCAACACATACCACTTACAGCGTTTTAATTTATAGTTGCAAAAGTTAAAGGGCTGAGCTTGTTTACTGACAAGGGTTTCCAATCTTTAAATCTAAAATCTAAAATCTAAAATGGTATTACTCTAGTGGATTTCCAAAAGAAAAGAGAGATATAATTTTACGAATCATTTAGGATTGCTATGGAATAATGACTACTTGAGCCTAGCTAGCGCTTACCTGATAATAACTGAATATCACTATATTCAAATTCTGCTGTATTAGTCAGTTGACCTTTTTCAAAATCGCGGATTTCCTCACGTGTTAGTAGGTAGTAATTACCAATTTTTTTGTAAATATCTTCTGATTCCTCTACTCCCACAACTTCTTTAGTCTGGGGTTGGTGAAAAGTTGTTCGATAGCGAGTAGGCAAATAACCTTCCGGTGTTTTTTCAGAATCTAGTACGTCTACGGTAACAGCAGTATCTCCCAGCAGGCGATTGACTTGTATTAGCTGACCTTGTAATACTTTGTAATCAGCTTGTGTCTTGTCTCCCTGCTCAAAAATTTCTACAGCTCCATTCCTATCAGTAGCTCCAAGTCGGAAAGTACTATTCTTGTGTTCTTGCTCGAATGGCACTTGCCGACGGTGGACGGATATCATACGCAGTGAATTCTCGACAGCTTGACGTGCTTCTTCTTTATCAATACCACTTACTTCCACACTCATATCTGAATTCACTCGGACGCGACCTTTATAGTTTTCCTTACCTTGCTTAATTTATACAGCTGCTGTATAACCTGGGAACTGTGAACCCCAAGTATAGCGATTTTCATAAACCTGACGAAAAAGTTCACGAGCTGAGATATTCGGAGTCAAAGAATTGTCAGTTTTTTCTGACAAAATCACACTATGAGTATGATTTAGTTTTTGAGCCTCTGTCTTTGCTTCAAAATTCAAACTGGCTAAAGCTACAACTACAAAAAGAACCCACCGCCTAATATGGCACTTTGTTTGTTGTTTCATGAAAAATGACTAATTGCACTAGAGAAATCAATAGTTTTTGTACGTTACCAAAATTGAGGGTTAATAAAGTTAGCACATAGACATTTTAATCTTTACTTGTGAAGGCTTACGCAGGTGAGGCAGGACACAGTGTTGCTTCTATTATTGCCGCCGGACAAATGGACTTCATAAGCGTAATGCAATAGTCGCCCCCTCCATCTGCGTTGGCTGATTACTCAAGAGCGGATGACAATCTGATATAATTGTGATTCCTTGCTGCTTGCGCGTGTAAGTCCTACACAAATCGCAGCCATTTTGTCCAAAAGGAGAATCTAACTAGCCATGCAGACAGTTTACGAAACAATGTATATTTTGCGCTCCGATCTTGGAGACGAACAGATAGAGCAGGCGATCGCCAAGTATCAAAACCTAATCCAAGAACAGGGAGCCGAAAACATCGAAATTCAGCATCGCGGTAAGCGTCGTCTCGCCTATGAAATTAGTCGGCAGCGAGAAGGCGTTTATATTCAAATGAACTATCAAGGACCTGGAAAAATGGTAGCACCATTAGAAAGAGCAATGCGATTGAGTGAAGAAGTGATTCGCTACTTGACAATTAAGCAAGAAGTTGCTGAAGAATCTGGCGAGGCTGAGGACTCAGATCAGGAATAAAAACATTGTATGCCACCCATGCCCACCTATGACTGATATTCTGGAAAAATACTTTACGGCAAACTAATCACACCAAAGAACATGGTATGTAAAGATTTTACCCAGAGAATGAAAAATTCTCTGGGTAAAACTATTATCAACCGTTTCATGTTTGAGATTTAACTCGTTGTGCAACTATATCAACTAGGGATTGGTTTGCTCGGCGTTGCAGCCAGGACGGTTAGCTACCTACCTAGTATAGTGTGGGATTGAAGGAGCGAACATTTGTTTTGACTGATTCCCCTTAAGGGCGGTTCGGGCGATGCCGAAGGCAAGAGCCTCGCTCTACGCGCTTTTTGGGTGAACAACAGCCATATTATACACTCTTGATTGGTATTGTATCAACATACCCATTTTTGACCTGCTGATTATCCCACCCAAAACAAACTTGGCGACACCATTGCCCTAACCTACTAATACGGGAGCATTAACTGTTGTTAGCACAGCATCATAACTTTCAAAAATTTCAAAAACTGAATCAAGTTGAGTCAGTTCAAAGATTAACCTTACAGCATCCTGCACATTGCACAGTACCAAACGACAAGCACTCTTACGCGCTGCTTTCAATCCTGTCACCAAGCTAACTAAACCAGCACTATCCATGAAATCGACTTTAGCTAAGTCAATTACCCAAAGATCCTGACGCTGCGGTACTATGCCAGCTAGCTGTTTTTCCAAAGTTTTACCCCCTTCCAAATCTAGCCGTCCTTGGGGTTGAAGTACGATTAGTTGACATTCTTGTGTATTCTTCATAGTTTTTCCCTCTGTGGTTGCAATATTGAACAAGGATGAAGGCAAGCTAGTTTCTATAGATATTTCGCTCTTAGACTGCGACGAGTAAACTTAGCCCCTGAAGCTAAGTATTTCTAGTCATGCTAATGAGATAGTCAAAAAAAAGAGTTCATAAACTGCTTTCATAATAAACGCTAATTAAACATACAAGCTTCTAAACATACTACTTCTCTACCTAGCTACGGATTTTTCTCATAAATGAACCTTTTCTTTGGCATAAGCAAATCAAATCTCAAATTTAAGCCTTTATGTTCGATCTATAACCAACAGTAGTTTCACGATAGTTTTGGTTGATTCTAGGAACTTTTACCTGGCTAAAATAGTAGCTAGAAAATTGTATTTTTAGATACAGATTTTTCTAGTTTTGTATGCTTCTTTTTCTCAGTAAAAACCCCTAAATTTTTGCTTTAACTGACTCAATCTAAACACGGGGATCTGAAAATTTTCAGTAGTTTCTGGGGTTTTTACTGAATCTTTATTACTATTCCAGCTTTTTATAAAGTTTTTGTGAAGTACAAGCTGCCCCTTTTAGGAAAAAGACAGATTAACCTTTGAAAACTGCCATAGTTTTTTGCATTGACACATTTTCCTGGCTCACGTCAAGATGGAAGAAAAGTAAAATTTTGTAAAGGCTAAGGCTGGATGTCTCTTGAGTTTTTATCCTTAGACAAGATTCTAGAAATTGCCCATCAATACGGTTACTGGGCGGTTTTTCTGGGAATTTTGCTAGAAAATCTGGGCATTCCCCTCCCAGGTGAAACCGTCACCATAGTAGGAGGGTTTCTGGCTGGCAGTAAGGAATTAAATTACTGGCTTGTACTTGGTGATGCCATTGCTGGCGCTGTTCTAGGTGGTACGTGTGGCTATTGGATTGGTAGATATATAGGTTGGTCTTTTATGCTAAAGATCGGTCGCATCTTCCGAATTTCAGAAGAGCGATTGGTAGAAATGAGAGAGCAATTTAGTCAAAACGCTACCAAAGCAGTATTTTTTGGTAGATTTATTGCTTTATTGCGAATTTTTGCAGGTCCTCTGGCAGGAATTGCCCAAATGCCCTTCGGAAAGTTCTTTTTGTACAACCTAGCTGGGGCTGCTGTTTGGGCATCAGTAATGGTGACTTTGGCTTTCTTTGTGGGGCAGATTGTATCCCTAGAACAATTGGTGGCTTGGCTCGGTCAATTTGCCATTTTAGCCTTAATTGTGGTAATAGCTTTGATTTTCATCCCCCCCTGGTTAGAGTCTCGTAAACAGGGGCTAAGGACTAAATGAGGGACTGGAGGGCTGGGGAGATGGGGAGATGGGGAGATGGGGAGATGGGGAGAAATCCCCCCATCCCCTCATCCTCTTCTAGCCTCTAGCCTCTGGTTCCTCTAGCCCCTAGCCCCTAACCTCTAGCTTGCTGCGACCAAATGCGGGTAGGTAGTCCCCAAACATAGATAAAGCCTTCAGCTGCCTTATGGTCAAAAGAATCGTCTGCCCCGTAGGTGGCTAGATCTGGCGTGTAAAGCGATTTATCTGACTTACGTCCTACAATTGTGGCATTGCCTTTGAACAGTTTGACTCGCACGGTTCCAGAAACTCGCTGCTGAGTTTGCCCAATAAAAGCATCTAATGCCGCTTTTAGTGGACTGTACCACAGCCCGTTGTAGACTAACTGGCTATAAGTTTCTTCGACACCACGTTTATAGTGGGTAACATCCGCTGTCAAAGTTAGACTCTCTAAGTCTCGGTGAGCTTGGATTAAAACTAGGAGTGCTGGGACTTCATAGATTTCCCGTGATTTAATTCCCACTAGGCGGTTTTCCAGCATATCAATGCGTCCAACGCCGTGATTTCCGACAAGTTGATTGAGTTTTTCTATCAGCTCGACTGGGTGAAGTGCTGCACCGTTCAGGCTGGTAGGAATGCCTTTCTCAAAGCCTATTTCTACATATTCTGGCTCGTCGGGAGTGTCGGCGATCGCCTTTGTCATTAAATAAATTTCTTCCAAGGGTTCCGTCCAAGGATCTTCGAGTGGTCCTGCCTCAATACTGCGACCGAGCAAGTTACGATCAATACTGTAAGGCGATTTCTTTTTCACTGGCGAAGAAATACCAAAGCGTTCACCGTAGGCGATCGTTTCCTCACGGCTCATTCCCCACTCTCTGGCTGGAGCCAATACTTTTAAATTAGGATTGAGGGCGGCAATAGAGACATCAAAGCGCACTTGGTCATTGCCTTTACCTGTACAGCCATGAGCTACAGCATCAGCACCGTATTCCCCAGCTGCTTCTACCAACAGTTTGGCAATTAGCGGACGCGCTAGAGCAGTCGAAAGAGGATAACGGTTTTCGTACATAGTATTCGCTTGAATTGCACAGAAAGCATAATCTTTCACAAAGCTTTCTTTCGCATCCGCTACTAGGGATTGACTTGCACCAGATTGCAGCGCTTTTTGCCGAATTGGTTCTAGTTCATCTCCCTGACCTAAATCTGCTGCTAGCGTAATTACCTCTTGAACGCCCCACTCCTGTTTTAAGTAGGGAATGCAAACGGAGGTATCAACTCCTCCCGAATATGCCAGTATGACTTTGTTGGCGCGACCCATCGATTTAATTTGGCAACAATAACGAGTCAATATTATCTAACGAATTTATCTCTATTCTTGTGATTACTTACACAGAATTATTTATCAGGGGCTAGGGACTAGGGGCTAGGGGCTAGAAAAAAGGGGAAAGGGAAAAGGGAAAAGGGAAAAGGAGACTCCAAGACTCCAAGACAGGAGAGAGAATATTTAATTCTTTCATCTCCCACTCTCCCACTCTCCCCTGATTCCCCCTCTCCTTGCTCCGAATAGGAGATACTAAAGAAGTGGTGCAGGGGAAAGGTAGTGTTTTTTAGTGTAGTCATTCCCACTTATAATCGTCTCCCGATTTTGGAAAAGTGTCTCAGAGCGCTGGAAAATCAGCATTTGGCTGACCAGAGCATGATTGAGGGTTACGAAGTTGTCTTGGTGGATGACGGTTCCTCTGATGGAACTTTGGCATGGCTAGAGGAAAATGCAGGCGAGTTTCCCCATGTGCGATCGCTCTCTCAAAATCACGCGGGACCTGCCGCTGCTCGTAATTTAGGGGTAGAAAAGGCAACTGGTGATTATATCATATTTATTGATAGCGATCTAGTTGTGACTGAGAACTTCTTGCAGGCACACGCTGATAGTTTGAGGCAAGGACAAGTAACATACGGTTGCGATCGCATCTTTACCTATGGGCGAGTGATCAATACTTGCAATTTTGACAACCCAACAGCAGAACCACTAAAACTCACAGATTTTTCTGCTGCTTATTTTGCTACAGGCAATGTTGCGATCGCTCGTCACTGGCTAATTATAGCTGGGCTATTTGACACTCGCTTTCAACTATATGGCTGGGAAGATTTGGAATTGGGTGTACGCCTAAAACAGCTAGGCTTGAGACTGATTAAATGCCCTGCTGCTGTCGGCTATCACTGGCATCCACCTTTTGCTTTAGAACAAATTCCCCATCTAATTGACAAAGAAATTCAACGCGGTCGTATGGGTGTACTCTTCTACCAAAAGCATCCGATTTGGGAAGTGCGGATGATGATTCAAATGACGTGGCTACACCGCCTGCTCTGGGGTATCCTCTCTTTGGGCGGCGGGGCAAATGAGCGTACCCTAGCACCACTTATACAATGGCTGATAGACGGGGGTAAACCACAACTAGCAGAGCAAGTTGCTCGCATCTTCCTCAATTGGTACAACGTTCAGGGTGTTTATCAGGCTTATGCCCAAATGAAAGAGGGGTGAGGCAAAAGGGGAGAGGGGGAGAGTGGGAGAATCATTAATTTGTGAATTCTGAATTCTGTCTTCTGTCTCCTGTCTTCTGAAAAATTGTGCTATACTAGTAGAGTTGTCTAAATTCGCACATCCAGTATTTTCGGGTGTTTCAGGGTAATAGCTAAGCTTATTGGCTTGAGCAATCAATTGTGTGTAGCGCGCCAGCTAATGGCTAACAGCTTCCTAGAAATACACCTGGATGGAGGATTAACCCGAATCAGGAGTTAGAAAATATATGCCAGTTGTTTCATTGGCTCAAATGATGGAGTCAGGCGTTCACTTTGGGCATCAAACCCGCAGGTGGAATCCTAAAATGGCTCCCTACATCTACACCGCTCGTAACGGAGTTCACATCATCGACTTGGTGCAGACAGCCCAGTTGATGGACAATGCCTACAATTATGTCCGGCAAGCAGCAGAACAAGGAAAAAAATTCCTCTTTGTTGGTACTAAGCGGCAAGCAGCTGGGATTGTGGCACAGGAAGCGTCGCGTTGTGGCTCTCACTACGTTAACCAGCGCTGGCTGGGTGGGATGCTCACCAACTGGGCGACAATTAAGACGCGCGTAGAGCGCCTGAAGGAACTAGAACGCCGTGAAGAAAGCGGCGCACTTGATTTGTTGCCGAAAAAAGAAGCCTCAGTTCTACGCCGTGAGATGGCAAAACTCCAGAAGTACCTAGGCGGCATTAAATCACTGCGAAAAGTTCCCGATGTCGTGATAATTGTAGACCAGCGACGGGAGTATAACGCTGTTCAAGAATGCCAGAAACTGGGAGTTGAAATCGTATCAATGTTGGATACGAATTGCGATCCAGATTTGGTTGATATTCCCATCCCAGCTAATGACGATGCTATCCGCTCAATCAAGCTTATTGTGGGTAAATTGGCTGATGCGATTTATGAAGGTCGTCACGGGCAGTTGGATGCAGAGGAAGATTACGAAGATTACGAGGGTGCTGAGGAAGACCTCGATTACGACGAAAGCGAATTCACAGATGTGGTAATTCCTGACGAAGAAGAGGAAGAATAATTCGTAATTCGTAATTCGTATTACCAGTACAGACGTAGCAGTGCTACGTCTCTTGTACCAATGACCAAATAGGAATTAAGACAAGATGGCGGAAATACCTGCAAAAGATGTCAAAGAGCTACGCGAAAGAACTGGCGCTGGCATGATGGATTGCAAAAAAGCACTCCAAGAAAACAGCGGTGATAAAGAAAAAGCGATTGAATGGCTACGGCAAAAAGGTCTTGCCTCTGCTGGAAAGAAAGCGGGACGTGTAGCAGCAGAAGGACTAGTAGACAGTTACATTCATACTGGCGGTCGCATCGGCGTACTGGTAGAAGTAAACTGTGAAACAGACTTTGTTGCTCGCAACGAAGCATTTGTACAACTAGTACGAAACGTAGCGATGCAAATTGCCGCTTGTCCTAACGTTGAGTACGTGAAGGTAAGCGATATTCCTGCCGAAATTGCCGAAAAGGAAAAGGCAATCGAGATGGGCAAAGACGACTTAGCAGGTAAGCCGGAGAACATCAAAGAAAAGATCGTCTCTGGGCGGATTGAAAAACGTCTCAAAGAGATGTCTTTGATGGATCAGCCTTACATTAAAGATCAAAGTATGACGGTAGAGGAACTGGTGAAGCAGAGCGTAGCCCAATTGGGTGAGAATATCCAAATCCGTCGCTTTGTCCGCTATGTGTTGGGTGAAGGCATAGAAAAACAACAAGAAGAAAGCTAAGCGTTAATAGCATTGAATTAATGCTAGATTTCAAAGACAGGTCATGGGGCGCGATCGCCTCCCCTGTCTTTTTTTTTCAGCCGCTATCTTATACTATAGTAGTACATATATACTGATAAAACTCAGGATTTTAGGGAGATTGAATACCATTTGGTAGAATAGCTGCTAAAAACGGAATTGTGGAAAATTTCGCTCTTGAGGGGCGGGTTTTTGTAACTTATGTGTTTTGCCACAAATTTTTTTGTAAAGATCGCCCCTACCTATTGCAAAATCTGGGTATCTATAATCCACGCATCCAAAATGGTATGAGCCTATGGCGAGAGCAATTGAACAAATTGAGCGGGATATTGCTGCACTATCAGAAGCAGTAAAGGCGATCGCGGCAGAAGTTGCCAGCGTCTACACGGATTATCTAATAGCATTGGGGCAAGCCATACGAGCGCAGCTGATACTAGCAAGTTATCAAATATGTACTCAGGGATATCCCAAACAATTTTTGAGTTTGTCTGTCAGTCAAAGGCAACAATTGCAGCAAACTATCAACAAGTTGGGTAAAAGAGCAGCTGAACAATTAATTAGCCAACTCAAATTTAAAGCTGAGGGAGCTGAGGACGCTGAAGAAGCTGAGGAGGACAAGGCAAGGGGGACAATTTCAAATTTCAATTTGGCTTGCTTTTCTAACCCGATAGAACTGGTGCAATGGCAACGCAACCTGGAAGAAGCGATCGCTCATACACTAAAAACTCTCTCCTTGGAAACTAATCGTTTGTTGCAGCAAGCCGGAATTTTACCTCAGAAATTACCTTCCCCGCTGTTAGAAGCTGCTACGACTGCACCAGAAACTGCACAGATCACAGCTTCTGCGCCAAACCTAATGAACTTGCTAATTGAAACTGAAAATTCTTCCGACTCGGAACAATCTAGTATGACGCAACTGATCGCCATCCAATTGCGGCTATCAGAAATTGAGTTTACTGATGCAAATGTGAGAGCTGCACGTAACCAAATTCGGCAAATGGAAACTAGGATAAATCAACTGGGGCAAGAGTATCAAAAAAAACAGCGAGAGCGAGTAATTGCAGAGGCAGAAGCCGCATGGCGCTCTAGTTGGTTTGAGGATTAGCTATTTGTCCTTTGTCCTTTGTCCTTTGTCCATTGCTAATAATCACCAGTAACGAATGACCAATGACCAATGACTAATGACCAATTAGATTGGGTACGATTGCAAAAAGCCTTGGCAGTGGAGGCAGAACGGGGCTTTACAGACCTTGTAGGGAAACAATATCGGTTCAGTGAGTTTCTCTGCTTAAGTTTTGGCAAACCTCCAGTTACCCTATCAGCAGATGAACGTCATCGCTGGCAGGAAATGGCAGCGAGGTTTGCTAGCTATCCTCAGTTGTTATTGGAAGAAAGGCAACACCTAGTAGCAGAAGCTCGTCGTTATCTGCATATCTGCCAAAAAGGGGAGCTGGGAGAGAATAGAGCTGGAGGAGCTGGGGGAGCTGGGGAATCTGGGGGAGAAATCCCCATCGAAAATCCAAAATCTAAAATTGTTTTGCCTAAAACAACTCCTCTAATTGGGTCTGATTGTGTTGCAGTAAAAGAGCGAATTGCACCCAGCCTTGACCAATCATTAAGTAGTTTGGTAGAGGTTGGAGTTAGAAGGGGAGGATATTTAGCAGAACGGCTGGGATTGTACACGGTGCGAGATATCCTGTTTTACTACCCCCGCGACCATATTGACTATGCTCGTCAGGTAAATATCAGCAAGTTGGAGGCTGGCGAAACAGTGACGCTGGTGGCAACGATAAAGCGCTGTCAGTGCTTCAGTAGTCCTCGCAATTCCAAGCTGACAATTCTAGATTTGCTGCTGCAAGATAAGACTGGACAAATTCGCATCAACCGCTTTTTTGCAGGTTCTCGTTTCTCTCATCGCGGTTGGCAAGAACAGCAAAAGCGCAAGTATCCAGTTGGTTCCCTAGTGGCTGCGTCGGGATTGGTGAAAGAAAGTAAATACGGTCTAACCCTAGAAGACCCAGAAGTAGAAATTTTGGCACATCCAGGGGATACAATTGATTCTCTCACTATTGGTCGAGTAGTGCCAGTTTATGCCCTAACCGAGGGCGTGGGTGCAGACATGGTGCGAAAGGCGGTAATTGCTGCTCTGCCAGCAGCTGCTCTACTTAAAGATCCAATACCTGCTGCTTTGCGGAAGCATTATGGATTGATGGAACTCAAGGACGCGATCGCCAATATCCATTTTCCCTCAGACAGCGCCGCTTTGGAAGTTGCCCGTCGCCGTTTGGTCTTTGATGAATTTTTCTACTTACAACTCGGTTTACTCCAACGCCAGTACAAAGCACGGCAAATTGAAACGAGCGCAGTCTTATCTCCCAAAGGTCAGTTAATTGATTCTTTCTATCAACAGCTACCCTTTGAGCTTACTGGCGCACAAAAACGAGTCATCAACGATATCCTCACCGACTTACAAAAACCTGTACCGATGAATCGCTTGGTGCAAGGTGATGTCGGTTCTGGTAAAACTGTCGTAGCAGTAGTTGCCATCCTTGCCGCAATTCAATCTGGCTATCAAGCTGCACTCATGGCTCCCACTGAGGTACTAGCAGAACAACACTACCGCAAGTTAGTCAGTTGGTTCAACCTTCTGCATTTGCCAGTGGAACTCTTGACAGGTTCAACCCCTGCTGCTAAAAGAAGGCAAATTCATGCTCAACTTGAGACAGGTGAACTGCCGCTGTTGGTAGGTACTCATGCATTAATTCAAGAAAAAGTCAACTTCTTCCGGTTGGGTTTAGCTGTAATTGACGAACAACATAGGTTTGGCGTGGGACAACGCGCCCGTCTACAGCAAAAAGGTGAATCCCCTCATGTATTGACCATGACAGCTACACCAATTCCCCGCACCTTAGCATTGACAGTACATGGGGATTTGGATGTCAGTCAAATTGATGAATTACCACCAGGACGGCAAAAGATTCATACAACGGCGCTTTCTGGGAAAGAACGCTCTCACGCCTACGACTTAATCCGCCGCGAAGTCGCTCAAGGTCGTCAAGCTTATATTGTATTACCCTTGGTGGAAGAATCAGAAAAGCTGGATGTCCGCGCAGCTGTGGAGGAACATCAACGGTTGCAGGAAAGCATTTTTCCCGACTTCCAGGTAGGGTTGTTACATGGTCGCATGAACTCAGCCCAAAAGGATGAAGCGATTAATTTCTTTCGTGACAACAAAACTCAAATTCTTGTTTCTACCACTGTGATTGAAGTGGGTGTAGATGTACCAAATGCTACAGTAATGCTAATTGAAAATTCTGAGCGTTTTGGCTTATCCCAGCTACATCAATTGCGGGGACGTGTGGGAAGAGGTGCAGCAAAATCTTACTGTTTACTGATGAGTAGTGGCAAAACTGAAACCTCTCGTCAACGCCTGAAGGTGTTGGAACAATCCCAGGATGGCTTTTTTATCTCTGAAATGGACATGAGGTTTCGTGGTCCTGGGGAAGTTTTGGGTACTCGTCAATCAGGTTTAGCTGACTTTACATTAGCAAGTTTAATAGAAGATCAAGAGGTGTTGGAATTAGCAAGAGAAGCAGCTGAGAAAGTGATAGCCATAGATGCAACGCTGAAACGTTGGTCATTGTTGCAGGCTGAATTGGAGTATCGGTATCAAAAGCTGATGGGTGGGGCGATTTTGACTTGATGAAAGTGCGATCGCCCTGCTAAAACCCTATAACTACTAATGGTTCCTTCCCCTTCTCTCCCACCTGAATGTTGCATTCGATCTGCTGATTTTAAGGATGTATGGCAACTTCTAAAACTACCATTTGCATTCCATACCAGGAATAACAGTTTCCCGTTATAAATTATTTCAAAAAATAATTTTTTTTGCATTATAAATATCATTAGCTTATTATTTACTAGCTCAATCAGCTATTTTCTAAGTAATCAAATCAGCGACTTTTTGCTTAATAATGTAATGAATAGGTCGCCACTACCAGATAACTTGCTAACAAAATTAACGCTACTATTGTACGGGCAACCGACAGGTTATGGTTACAATGTCGGTGAAAATCCAAATTTCTTAGGAAATATCCTGTCAGTTATTTTGACTCTTATTCTGTTGCTACCCTTGTTTATATTTTTATTCGTCACATCTATTTAAATACGTGGGTAGTTGAGTGCCAATACCTCTCGGTTAAGGCTAGAATCAGATAATGATATTGTTGCCTGAGATA
>CAXTYC010000016.1:0-113062 GCA_964248365.1 uncultured Chroococcidiopsis sp.
TTGAGTTTGGTCTACTGATTTGAGTCTTAAACCACTCATCTAGAACACTACCAAACCTTTTACCCAGTTATCCACAGGTAAATTGATAATACCCACTGTCGTCTAAACAGTTACCAGTTACCAGTTATTGATTCCTTATAACTGGCAGAGTTCTACTTTTCACTGGTCACTGATTCACTGGTTACTGGTAAGGAGTCACTGATTTAATGGTGGTATGTTTCAAGTGGGCTAAAATCCCCATTTGAAAAGGAGTCACTGCTAACTGGTAACTGATCGCTGATTTAACTGGACGCTAATTTGGCTCTACAAACGTCTGAACGTTGCCATCAGGACTCAGCACAACTCTAATTCTAGGGGTAGCGCCCTGTGAATTTGGAGAAACAAAGGGTTCGCCGATTAAAGGCATACCAGAGCGATCAACATAAGTTCTTGCTGCTTTGCCTAGCGGTTCAATCCTCTGAATAGAGCCGTCTACATCCAAGACGATGCTATACTCAAGGGTTTGATTCAAGTTTGAAGGTGGTTCCCAATTTTTGACAAAGTAGTCTCTAACTTCAGCTGCTTGAGGTGTGCTAACTAAAGCTGTGGTTTTAGGTTTGCTAGCTGTAGGTGGACGGTTAGGTAGTCTTGACGGAGTATCACTAGCTTGTCCTCGTAGAGCCGCAGTAAGCCTTTGTCGTGGGCTAGGCTGAGCATTTGACTCGGTTATTGTAGCACTACGATCTTCAAGCACTCCTGATGTCTGTTGTTTAGGAGGACTAATTTTTTGCCCTAGAGGACTAGGTATATTAGCAGTAGTATTAATTCCTGGTAAAGTTGTTACTCTGCCTAATTCTGGTGCAGTAGCTTTAGGAGTGGAGATAGATCCTTGCTGCTGCCCAGTTGGCTTGAGAATTGGTGGCGCTTGTGTGATGCTAGGAAGAGAACTAATTGGAGTGGTTTTAGTTGTTGGTACTGGTGGAGGGCTGGGAATAGCTTGAGTTGTTCGAGGTAAGGGCAAGGTTGTTGTACCCGCCAGCCCTCCTGTTGTCGGGGGTATGCTTGATGAGGGGCTGGCTGTGGGTAATCGATTAGAAGTACTTACAGGTGGTAGAGAAGGTAAAGTATCTGGGGATGACAGTTGTGGTGTAGGTGAAGGTTTGAGGGCGATCGCCTGCTGGTTACTATTTGATCTAGGAGTAACGGAACGCCCCACTGTTTGTGGTTGTTCATCTGAGCTGTTGAGCACTTGCACCACAGCTGCTGTTAAACCCACACCCAACAGTAACATGGCGGCAATGCTAGCCCAAGTAGTAGAAGGTGTAGAACTAGCTAGACGAGGACGGCTAAAAGCTGTTGTGGTTAATACATCGGCGGCATATTCATCTAGGGCTGTTGCCAAATCAAACAGTTGGAGCATGGTTAACCGAATGATTTGCCCAGTTTCTTGCGTTGCTCCCGTGCCTAAAAACAGGTTGTGGAATAACCCACTGCTTTGTTGTAAAAATATTTCTCCTGTTGAGCTAGCATCACCACTAACATTTGTAACTTCTGGCACATCATAACTACGATAATCCCTGTCTGGGGGATGAGAAGACAATGCAGGTTCTGAAGCTAGATTTGTCTGTGATGAAAGCACAGTGTTGAAGTGATCGGGCGATGAGCCTAGCAAATTCTGCACATAATTGGTAACTACTTCATGGAGTGAGGCAAGTTGGTGGAGATCGCCCCCAATACTGATTCCTTCCTGTAGTTGCTTCAAGTCATTGAAGTGTAGCTCAAACTGTAACTGTTGGGTTGAACTTCCTCCCCACTTAGAGCTAGATGAACTAAGATCGAGAATTTGCAGTGTGCATGAAGGTTGAGTATAACTTTTTATAGCCAAATTTGACGAAGGCATAACTAAGGATTAGGGAATAGGGTAATAGGGAAAGAGGTATTACGGTAAGGGTAAGGGTAAAGGGGAAAGGGAAAAGGGAAAAGGGAAAAGGGAAAAGGGAAAGAGGTATTGCGGTAAGATTAAGATGCAGTTCGAGCTACCCTTACCTGCTACCCCTACCCTTCTTACTTCACACTTCATACTTCATCTTGTTGTGAACGGTCTAAAAGTGCTAACCAAAGACGACGGTAACCATTAGAACCGCTGTAAAATAACAAATCTATTAATAGTTTCAGAGCTAGCCCACTCAGCAGGTTAGGCGAGATGTTGTCGTCATCTTCCATCCGTTCTTGGTAGATGTTGCTGAAAGCATCAATATAATCTCCCAGTAAAGCCGCTTTATACGGTTCGTCATTGTTAGCTACCACTTGTTCTAGCTGCGCTACGGCGCGACGAATTTTGTCCTGGTGCTGTTTGGCAAGGTGACAGATAATTAAAACAAGCGATCGCGCTTCTTCGACATCCAGTTTTTTTCGTCCCCCCTCGCTTTTACGCAAGGGGTTCGACATCCGCAGCCGCCATAAAGCCACGCGATCAGGTACTTTTGAATCTAAATTCAACTGCTCTGCTGCTTGCAGCATTGCTTCTGAGCCAAGACCTACCAATGCTTCTAGCGCCAACAAGATAATATCTAGTTGGGCTTTGATGTTATTTAATTGTGCTGGTGCTGGCTCGGTACGAGTGAGTTCATCCCACTTAGTATTCAGGTTGAGAAAAGAAGCGCTAGATTGCATAACCATTAGCATATAGGGTAAGACGAAGATATACCAGACTGTTACCCATTTTGAAACCAGAGTTGATCTTGCTATATCTGGTTTTTTGCAGCTAAGTGATTAACTGCAAAAAAATGTTAATTTTAACAATTTTTTTGGTAAATATCTAACATCCTACACCTAGATGCTACTGAACATAAACGACTGTGACTCCAGAACCACCATCGGCAGGTTCAGCTGGCTGATAATGACTAACTCTTGGGTGTTGTTGTAAAAAATTGTGAATACCTTGCCGCAGTCGTCCTGTACCATGACCATGAATAACCCACAATGGTCCACTCGCTTCGGCGATCGCTTTATCTAACACCCGCTCAGCATCCGCTACCCGACTACCGCGCAAATCGATTGTGTTTTGCGAAGTCCTGATAGCGGGTGTGGAGCTGGCGGCGAGCAAGTTCTCCTGTGCTCCTGTGCTCCTGTGCTCCTGTGCTCCTGTGCTCCCCTGCTTCCCCTGCTCCTTAACAGATCGTTGTGCTTTTTTCCCATCAAGCGATTCAATATCTTCTAGCTTCACGGTCATTTTCATCAAACCAAACCGGACGGTTAGATCTCCATCGTCGTCTGGTTGGCTTAATACCTCGGCAGTTTGACCAAGACGGGGAATACGGATGCGATCGCCTATTTGTGGTCGAAATACCACTTGAGGAGGAGGTGCAGGTGGCACATAGCGGCTAGCCATTTGATTGATGGCATTTGTTGCTTGCTGCGCCGCTTGCGCTGTGGGAGTGCCTTGCTGCAAACGCCGAATCACAGAGGCAATTTCACCTTTAGCCTGTGCGATCGCAGCTAGTACTGTTTGTTCCTGGGAGGCGCGTAAGGCGCGTTCCCGTTCCTCCAATTGAGCTGCTTTGTGAGATACTTGTTGATAAAGTCGCTCCGCCTGCTGCAATAATTCTTGCGCCTCGGTGGCTTTGGTTTCTTGGCGACGACGCTGTGCCTCGAGTCCAGCAATCACCTGGTTAATATCTTCTGTTGCCCCACCTAGTTTAGTTTTCGCCTCCTCCACCACTTCCCTTTTGAGTCCTAAACGACGGGCAATTGTCAGAGCGTTGGAACGACCTGGAATTCCCCACAACAAGCGATAGGTAGGCGATAAACTCTCTTCGTCAAATTCTACTGAGGCATTTTCAAATCGCTCGTCTTGATATTTCAGTGCTTTGAGTTCGCCAAAGTGAGTTGTAGCAATGCTCAATTGGGCATGCTCGGCTAGATATTGCAGCAACGCGATCGCCAAGGCACTACCTTCAGCTGGATCGGTTCCCGCTCCTACTTCGTCGAGTAGTACGAGTGCTGCGTGGGGATGAGCTGGGGGATCTGGGGAGGCTGAGGGAGAAAAGCCTCTCGCCTCTCGCCTCTCGCCTCTCGCCTCTTGCCTCTCGCCTTCTAAAGCATCTAAAATGCGACTAATGCGACGAATGTGACCAGAGAAAGTGGATAAACTTTGCTCTAGGGACTGCTCATCCCCAATATCAGCTAGGATGGCTTCAAACCAAGGCAATTCCACAGGTTCTTTGGCTGGGACAAATAAACCCACTTTTGCCATCAAAGCAGCCAAACCCAAAGTTTTCAGTGTGACGGTTTTACCCCCAGTGTTTGGTCCTGTAATCGTCACTACTCGAATTTGGGGCTGGATTACCAGATCCACAGGCACAACTGGCGCACCTTGTTCGTGAGCATACTGCCATACTAGTAGGGGATGACGCAGCTGGCGCAGGGTGATTGTTTCTCCCTCAGAACGGTCAATGAATCTAGGAGGATTTGCCCCTAACCATAAGCTATATCGAGCGCGGGCGCAGGCAAGATCTAAAGTAGTGGCGATCGCTAGCACTCGCTCTAAATCTTCCTTCACTGCTGCTACTTGACTCGTCAATTTCCGCCGGATTGCTTCTTCTTCGGCTTGCTCTTTAGCTATCTGTTGCCGTATTTGATTTCCGAGCGGGACAATTGAATTCGGTTCTACATAAAGTGTCGCTCCGCTGGTAGATGCATCATGTACAATACCTGGAATAGCTTCTTTATGAGTTGCTTTGACGGGAATAACAAAGCGATCGCTTCTTTGGGTAATTAGTTGTTCTTGAACTGCATTTGCCTGTCGCTGTAAAATGCCTTGTAACTTGCTAGTGATTTGGTTGCGTAATTGTCGCAATGAACTGCGAATGGACGCTAAGCTTGGGCTAGCTCGGTCAGTTACCTTTCCTTGCTCATCGATACAGTACTGAATTTCCTGCTCTAACTCTGGATACGTCCGCAGTTGAGATACTATTTCCTTAAGTACAGGTAAATCCGGTTGCTGATCGATTACTCTTCTTAGCTGTCTAGTTCCAGCTAAAGTAGTAGCGATCGCCAATAGTTGACCGCCTGTTAAAACCCCCTGACGAATCGCCAGTTCTAGAGACTCGCCAATATCTTGAATTCCTTCAAAGGATAAACCAGTGGCTAGGCTACTTTCTAATTGATATACTTCCCCAGTTTGTAATAACAATTCCTGACTTTGTGCAAGACTTGTAGGAATTGCTATCCGAGCGGCTGCGATCGCACCTAACTTGGTTGCCGCAAAAGTAGATAAATGTTGGCACAGGCGCGACCACTCTAACAGTTCTAAAGTCTCTGCTTGGATCAATGCTTAAATTTTAATTAAATTACGTTTACTATCCTCACCTGTCTCTCGCCCGACGATCGCAAATCAAAACAGGCAACAAGCGATTACTTATATTGCGATTGTAGTACCTTAATATTAAGGATTACTCATGCTTAAGAAGTACTTTGTATTACTATATTACCACACTTTTGTAGTACTTAGACAAAAGCAGGAGACAGAATAATTATAAATTCGCGCACCCAGACGCGCAAGGGACGCGCTCCCCTGCTTATAAAGCTATATTTAGAGCGCTTATACCTGATCGGGGATACGTGATCCCGTAGGGTTTTATTGGTGCAATATTTGAATTACAGCAAACGAATTGCACTTAAGATCGGGTTTTATAATCTTTAAATCTATGGTTCCCAAAATCCAAAATGGTATGAGCCTAGTTTGCTCAAAGATTGAAGCTTGAAAAAAGTCGTCTTTCTTGTTTTGGGGCTGTAAGTTGGGGATTAGGACGTTTGTTTAGGTAAATATCAATCGTAGCTGGAGCAAATCCTATTGGTTTTGGTGGTACAGATGTTGTATGCGCTTTGCTTATAGACTTGATGATGGTTGCTAGCTCTTTCCAGACTGCTATCCATGCTGCTGTGAGTCGAAGATCCAATTTGATCCCAAGCTTTTTGAGCCAATATTTTACTTCAACAGTTGAAAAACAGCCTGTAGCAACAAGCGCCCACTTTTTAGCATCTTTTAGCCGAATTCTTTCTTTGTCGCTGTATTTTGCTTTGCGTTGTGGAGTTTTTATTTGTTTTGATGCTGTTGCTACTTGAAGATCTTGGTGTTCTAAATAGCAATAATGTTCTGCTGTTGCGATCGCGCAGACAGTATGAGTAGAATGCATAGTAGACATAGTGAACAGGGTAGACACGCTAGACATCGTTGACACGGTAGACACGGTAGACACGGTAGACACGGTAGACACCTTGTTGTGTGTTACTAGGGGTGATGCTGCCAAGCTACTAACCCCTAGTTTTGATTGATATAATACTATATTACATTATTATAACCGATTTGTATACAGTGTATGGGCAGAAAAACAGAAAAACATAAAACTACATTTGTAAAGTTTCATCAAGAGGAAATGGGAGTTCAGCCGCTTTCGGTGAGAGTGAATGCCCAATTAGATAAATTTGTGCGCTCGCTACCTAATCGTACCGAGTGGCTAAGAGAAGCGATCGCAGAGAAATATGAGCGCGAAAAACAAGCTCAAAACCAGCAAGAGAGCGCTTAACAGATAGGGAGTAGGGAGTAGGGAGGACTTGGGGACTTGGGGGAGGAAATTACCCGAGTCCCTAAGTCCCCATTCCCTTTACCCTTTACCCTTTACCCTTTACCCTTCTTAGAGCAAGAAGTATAGTGCCAAAAGTGGTTTGTTAAAAACAAATACCCTTACTGGGCTAACCAATTCCGGTATGAATTTGGTAATCTAGCGGAATAGTATGGGAACGAGTAGAAAAACGTGAATATTCAAATTGGGAGAGGAAAGACAGCTCGCCGAGCCTACGGTATTGACGAAATAGCCCTAGCCCCTGGAGTGCGTACACTAGACCCTAGTATGTCCGATACCAGCTGGCGAATTGGCAATATTGAAAGAGAAATCCCAATCATTGCTAGTGCAATGGATGGCGTGGTAGATGTCCGCATGGCAGTGTTGTTATCCAAGTTGGGGGCATTGGGAGTTCTCAACTTAGAGGGCATCCAAACTCGGTATGCAGATCCAGAGCCAATTTTACAACAAATTAGCTCAGTGGGCAAAGATGAGTTTGTGACGCTGATGCAAGAACTGTATGCCGAGCCAATAAAGCCCGAATTGATTGAGCAACGCATTGGGGAAATAAAGCAGCAAGGGGGCATTGCTGCTGTGAGTGCTACGCCAGTTGGGGCAAGCAAGTATGGTAGCGTAGTAGCTTCGTCAGGTGCTGACTTATTTTTTGTCCAAGCAACGGTCGTGTCAACAGATCACTTATCGCCCTCGTCAGTCAGTCCGCTTGATTTGGCTTCTTTTTGTTTAGAAATGCCCATACCAGTAGTGTTGGGTAATTGTGTCACTTACGAAGTTACCTTGAAATTGCTCAAGGCAGGGGCAGCTGGAGTACTGGTAGGAATTGGTCCTGGGGCAGCTTGTACGTCGCGGGGAGTATTAGGTGTAGGTGTACCCCAAGCAACAGCGATCGCAGACTGTGCGGCGGCGCGGGATGATTACTATCAAGAAACTGGCAACTATGTGCCAATTATCGCTGATGGTGGTTTAATCACTGGTGGCGACATCTGTAAGTGTATAGCCTGTGGAGCCGACGGGGTGATGATTGGTTCACCCTTTGCTAGAGCCGCAGAAGCACCTGGAAAAGGTTATCATTGGGGCATGGCGACACCTAGCCCAGTCCTTCCGCGTGGCACTCGCATCCGTGTTGGAACTACTGGTACGTGTGAGCAAATCCTTCGAGGACCTGCCGCTCTTGATGATGGTACTCATAACTTGCTGGGAGCTTTAAAAACCAGTATGGGTACTTTGGGAGCCAAAGACATCAAAGGAATGCAGCAAGTTGAAGTTGTAATTGCTCCAAGTCTATTGACAGAAGGTAAAGTTTATCAAAAAGCTCAGCAACTCGGAATGGGCAAGTAGAAGGATAATTCGTAATTATCTTGTTCTCCCCTTTTCCCCTTTGCCCCTAATCCCCACGCGCTTGAGAAAGAGCAACTCTCCCCCTAGCATAAACCTGTCTAAATTTGTCAGACCGTGTTTTAGGGTTGTCTGTGATGTAGTCGGAATAATTGAGTTTGACGTGGGACAAATTTAGCGTCGTTCCTTGTACCCCTGTCGCTGGTTTTGGGTCATTCTAAAATTTTCCGTAATCCTTTGAGAATTACAAAGAAAAACTAGAACTGTCGCCTACAATAGAAAAAGCGGAGACTTTAGTTTCCGTTCACTCCTCACACCACACTCCGCCCGGACTACTGTTCGGGCGGTTCCTTATTAAGGGGTAAAGTACATATACTTACACTAGTTGCACACTGGCGAAGAGGAGATCGTTGTACTACGCTGCCCAGAATCTGTCTAAATACATATGCTAGAGGAAGAAAAACAAAGGTTTGCGCTGTGATAGAATCTTCACCAAAGTAAGTAAAAGCGATTAGCCAAAAGCGATTAGCCAGTAGCTTTTAGTTTTGTAGCGATTAGCTTTTAGCTTTGTAGCAACACAATTGACGCACCTGGTTACAAAGATAACCATCTGCTAGAAACAAAGAAGCTCTACTAACAGCTAACAGCTAACAGCTTGCCAGCTAACAGCGCGCCAGCTAACAGCTTGCCAGCTAACAGCTAACAGCTTTGTAAAAATATAGCTAAGGATTTTCAGGCAATGTCAGTAGCCGCACAAGTTACAGACTCTACGTTTAAGCAAGAAGTACTTGATAGTAATGTTCCTGTTCTAGTTGACTTTTGGGCTCCCTGGTGCGGACCGTGCCGGATGGTAGCTCCCGTAGTTGATGAAATCGCACAGCAGTACGACGGGCAGGTCAAAGTCGTTAAATTAAATACAGATGAGAATCCCAATGTTGCCAGTCAGTACGGTATCCGCAGCATTCCCACACTAATGATTTTTAAGGATGGGCAAAAAGTGGATATGGTAGTAGGCGCAGTGCCGAAAACAACACTGTCTAATACTTTGGAAAAGTATTTGTAAAACACAATCACCTGCTGCGTAAATAATGTTAAGCGCCAGAGGTTTTTTGGCTATATGGCGCTTTTTGATTTAATCGGGCAGTACAAAACAAGCAGTTATATTTTGACTAAAGGCGAATTATCGATAAAATAGAGTGCCACTCGTGCAGTAGCACTCATGACTTCATCTCCCTCATTTGAAACACTAGATTCACTTCGAGAAGATATTGCTGCACTACTTGAGCAGCTACCGAATTTACAACATCGGCGACTAATCCAACAAGCGATCGCTACCCTTTTACGTCTGTCTAGTAGCGAAATTGACCGCTTAGATTGGAAGATATTGGCGGCATCTTTAGCCGACATGGAACGTGGACTACAGCTTTTTCATACCTATCGGCACGTACGCAAAGTCACCATCTTTGGCTCAGCTCGTACATTGGTAGATCATCCTGAATACCAGATGGCAGTTAACTTTGCTCGTTGTGTAACTAATTTGGGATTTATGGTAATGACGGGCGGTGGTGGCGGCATCATGCAGGCAGGAAATGAAGGCGCAGGCAGAGAAAATTCTTTTGGCTTGAATATTCAACTGCCATTTGAGCAAGAAGCAAACCCATTTATCCAAGGCGATCCAAAGTTAATTAACTTCAAGTATTTCTTCACTCGTAAACTTTTTTTACTGAGAGAAAGTGATGCGATCGCTCTATTTCCAGGCGGTTTTGGCACTCAAGATGAAGCTTTCGAGTGCATGACACTCAGCCAAACAGGTAAATTTGGTCCCGTACCTCTAGTTTTAATTGATCGCCCTGGTGGTGACTATTGGCAAGCTTGGAGTAATTATATTCAAGAGCATCTGGTGAAAAAAGGTTTGATTAGTCCAGAAGACCCCAGCCTTTACATTGTTACAGATAACTTAGATGTAGCTTGCAATGCCATCACTGGTTTTTACCAAGTTTATCACTCGTGTCGTTATGTAGGTGATGTATTGATAATTCGCCTCAAAACTGAGTTATCCGATGCTGAGGTTGAACAGTTGAATGCTAATTTTAGTGACATTTTAATTAAAGGGCGGATTGAAAAAAGTAAAGCTTTACCTCAGGAAGCCCAAGACGAAACAATAAACTTACCCCGACTGGTTCTCTACTTCAACCAACGCGACTTAGGACGTTTGTATCAAATGATTGCCGCCATTAATAAAATGGGTACACCATCCCCAGAAACAACAGCCCATCCAGAACGTAAATAGACGTTTTCCTATGTATTTGGTTTATTAGATCTGTTGCACGAATATTATTCAGCTTCCACAGGCCAGAGGTAAGAGGCACGAGGAAAAACATCTACTGATAACATAAATCACCCAAACAAACAAAAAATCTAGCTATAGCGCCTCTCGCCTCTCACCTCTCGCCTCTAGCCTTTTAGTACTAGATTTATGAAGCTTTTCGCCAAATCTTGATAGTTTTGTCCTTGCTACCACTGGCGAAGCTTTGACCAGAAGGACTGAAGGCGACGGATGTAACCGCTGCTGAATGATCCCCCAGAGTGCGTAACAGTTTTCCCGTTTCTGGGTTCCACAGTTTGATAGTTTTGTCCTCACTAGCACTAGCAAGGGTATTACCATCCGAGCTAAAGCTCAGAGATGTCACTGCCTTTTTGTGTGAGGCTAGGGTATGAAGCACTTCACCAGTCAACACATCCCAAAGTTTAATTTGCCCATCGTTACTACCACTGGCAAGGATTTTACCATCAGGGCTAAAGCCGATCGCGTAGACTGGTCGCAAGTGTTTGGTAAAAGTTTGAAGTAATTTGCCGTTTTGCACATCCCAGAGTTTGACGCTGTGATAAAAACTACCACTAGCAACGGTTTCACCATCCCGACTAAAAGCGATCGCTGTTACTCCAGAAGAGTCAGAGATAGTACGAATAAGCTTGCCATTTCTAATATTCCATAACTTGATAGTGCGATCGCCACTGCCACTAGCTAAAATTTTCCCATTTAGGCTAAAAGCTACAGAACTCACCCAGTCTTTATGCCCCACCAGGGTACGAATCAGTTTCCCATTCCTCAGATCCCATAGTTTGATAGTTTTATCTCCACTACCACTAGCAAGAAACTGACCATTGGGGCTAAAAGCTACAGAACTTACCCAGTTTGTATGTCCCCTAAAAGTGTGCAGTAGTTTCCTCGTATTCAAATTCCAAATCTTGATCGTTCTATCTCCACTACTACTAGCAACGATATTACCCCCAGGGCTAAAAGCTACAGAATAAACTGCCTGCGAGTGACCACCGCTTATAGTATCAACATTAAATTTTCCTTGCCAATATGCCGTCAAAATCAGGGGCGAGAGGGGTTCCCCTGCGGTCTTAACGTTTACTCTTAAAGCGTGGTAGCCTGTTTCCCTCAAAGCAGGAGTATAGGTTAGTAAGGAAATGAAAGTAGCACTCAAAATAAAAATTTGGGATAACATACGTGCTGGTTGAGTGATAGTTCAGCAATTGAGTTAGTAGAGGCTGGCGGTGGAGATAGGTAGTCGCATTTTCCTCGCTCCAGAGTAGAGACTAGACAAATTGGGCATACTGAACTACCTTCTTTACTGGAGGATGAGGTATCAAAATCATTAGCTACTTCTTCAGCCATAACAAAAAAAGCAATTAATTCTGGCATTTTCAAGTTAATTTCGGCAATTATATGTCAGGATTATTGTTAACAACTAATCTTTTTTATTTGATTGCTATGGCTTCAAAAGCAATCAGGCTAAAGCTTTCATTACACTACTGTTGACTTGTTAATAAGATTTTTGGATTTTTTTAGTTTGATTTCTGGGTCAAGGCGATCGCTAAACATTTGTGAATTTACGTCTTGAATCTTTGCGTCATTCAGAAACATTTGTTTTATCTATCTAAAACCAGACTACAGCCACTGAAAAAAAACATACAGTGAAACCAGAAACTTTAATTTAACTTTATGTAAAATTTGTAACATAGAGCAAACATTCAAAGAAAGTCAGGTAATGAGAGGCAAGTTACTAGGCGGGCGGTATCAAGTTGCGGAAGTGTTAGCCAAAGGGGGCTTTGGTCAGACATATATGGCTAAAGATATACATCGACCTGGTAATCCGCCATGTGTTGTTAAGCACCTCCAGCCAGCTAGTATTAACTCCAGATTTTTGCAAAATGCTAGGCGTTTGTTCCAAACTGAAGCAGAAATCTTAGAAAAGTTAGGTCATCATGACCAAATTCCCAGGCTATTAGCTTATTTTGAAGAGAACCAAGAGTTCTACCTAGTACAAGAGTTTATTCAAGGACATACCTTAACTGCCGAGTTGCAACCAGGTAAGCGCTGGAGTGAAAACGAAGTCTATCAACTTTTGCAAGAAGTCTTAGGAATTTTAGTATTCGTACACAGTTGGGGTGCGATTCATCGAGATATCAAGCCCGACAATATTATCCGCCGTGTGGGCGACGGGAAATTAGTTCTAGTTGACTTTGGCTCGGTTAAGCAAGCTTGGACACAAGTGATTACAGCTAACGAGCAGACAAATTCTATATTTGCTAATCACCTATCGGCAACGATCGCAATCGGAACCCCTGGCTATATGCCAACCGAACAAGGGCGGGGCAAACCCCAACCTAATAGTGATATTTATGCCCTAGGGATGATTGCAATTCAAGCACTAACGGGGATAAATCCCACTCAATTATTAGAAGAATCTGAAACAGGGGAAATTGTCTGGCAACATCATGCTTCGGCTGGCTGTGCGATCGCCTCTATAATCACGAAAATGGTACGCTACAACTTCAGAAACCGCTATCAGACTGCGACGGAGGCGTTAGCCGCAGTAAATCTGGAGGGGGCAAAGGAAATTAGCCCCGAAGGGCAACCATCTAAGGCTACAACCACATCCTCAATACAACCATCTCTACAACAATCATCTAGTGAAAACCCGCTCCTACTTGCAAAAGCAAAATCGCCCCCACACACCCGAAAAATAGCTATTGGGGCATCACACAAAGCAAACGGAGCAGGGGTTGCTGGGGAAGTAAAAAGAACTGCAACCAATTTGGGCATCACTCAACCTACAGTTTTTATACCATCTGAACATCCTCCTGAGTTGTTAAGTGACAAAAGAAGCGGCGAGTCGGCACAAACATCACAAGCAACGAATTCGCAGCCAAGTCTAGCTGTGAATCGAGTTAACCACAAACAACTTCAAATCAGAATTGGGGCAGCCATTACCGCTATGGTGATGAGTGTAATTGCTATCTATACGCTTAAATGGACACCAGTGGCAAATACAGAGAAAACAGGGGAGCAAGCCACTCAAAAAGCACAGGAAAATCAAGAGTGTGTAAAAGCTGCAACGCAAACCATAGTTGATAAGTGTCGGCTTACCCAAGCCCAGCAGCTAGCAGCAGCTAAAGATTTTCCCAGAGCGATCGCACTAGCTGAGCAAATTCCCTCAACTCAAGCTGATTATCCAGCAGCTAGGCAGCTAATCGCTCAATGGTCTAATAGCTTGCACGAAAAGAATCATTCTAACGAGCAAGCAGCAAAAAGTCCGCCTGATATAGGTAAGCGGCACAATGAGATTAATGCAACTAAGTCCTCTACTCATCCCAATCGGCAAAAGCACGTCAAACCAATTATTCACACACAAGCAAAAATACCCGCTTCTAAAACCGCATCTAAAACTGTTGTCCTTAGTAAACCAAAACCCACTACTACTAGACGAGCAAATCCAACGAGGGCTAAACGAGTTGCTCACAGTGTCACTGGCACAAACAGAAGTATTAAGCCTAGAACAACAAGTTCTGTTACTAGACAATCAACTCATGCTGTACCTAGAAGAATAGCTGCTAGACAATTAAGCCGTACTATTCCCAGACGATTACCAAGTTCTCTGAGCAAACCACCAGCCTCAATTGCTCAACCTCCCAGCAGGATTATCTACAAAAAAGTAACCCGCGTGGGCGTTAAACGCTCCACCCAAATTATCCGCCAGCAAGTAAAATCAGTTACTCAGATCGAACGCAGAATCGAGCGATCGTATAGATGGGTAACAAAAACTGTGCATTAAACAATTTTGAAGACCTTGGATTTTAGATTGTCTCCAGGGGGAAATCTGGGAGCAGGCAAATTTTATACCATTTTGGATTATACCATTTGGTTTTATGGCTGCTACCAACGAATTGCTATTCCTAACCGTTGATGAGCATTTCCCAATCTAAAATCTAAAATGGTATTAAATAGCTCGGATTTGGAGATTTTATATTATCCCTATAGATAAATTTAGGGGCTAGTTTTTCTAATCTAAAATCTAAAATCGGTTCTGTCAGGTACTGGATCGTAACCGCCTGGATGCAAAGGATGACAACGCAAGATCCGCCTAATCGCTAGAATACTACCTCGCACTGCACCAAATCTATCTATTGCATCTATTGCATAGGCTGAACAAGTCGGATGAAAGCGACAAGTCGGGGGAAACAGTGGTGAAATCAAAACTCTATAACCCCGAACTAACCAAATTAGTAAGATTTTCATCATAAAAGATTTCCTCTAACCCAAATCTACTACAGTTGTTAATGAGGTAGCTTTATTTTCTGCTTTGATCGAGTTTCTAGATACTTCTATTCCTTGGTTAGCGTCAATCCCGACTATCTGGCTACAACTAGTAATCGTTGGCGTGTGGGTAGGCATAATTCTACTAATAGCAGGCTGGATCAGCCGTTCTTTTAATAAAGATCCTGAACTCATACGCAAAATTGTTCACATTGGCACTGGCAATGTAATTTTGCTTGCCTGGTTGTTGCACATCCCTGCATGGGTAGGCATTACGGCTTCGATTTTAGCAAGTATAGTTACTTTGCTGTCCTACCAATTTCCCATCCTTCCAGGCATCAACAGTGTAGGGCGCAAAAGCTTAGGCACTTTTTTCTACGCTGTCAGTATCGGTGTGCTTGTTGCCTGGTTTTGGTCTATTGATCAACCCCAGTATGCCGCTTTAGGAATATTGGTTATGACTTGGGGTGATGGGTTTGCAGCTTTAATTGGTCAGCGATTTGGTAAACATATTTACACAGTTTGGGGAACGAAAAAAAGCTGGGAAGGCTCTTTGACAATGTGTTTGGTCAGCTACATTGTCAGTAGTTCGATTCTTTTGGCAGTACAAGGTAATAATTTGTCAACTTGGTTGATTTCGCTTGCAGTTGCTTTAGTTGCTACAGGTTTAGAAGCTTTTTCTTTGTATGGCATTGACAATTTATCTGTACCTTTAGGCAGTGCTGCTTTGGGATTTTTTCTGTGTCAGTTATTACAGTAGGGGCGGGTTTTTCAGGTATTGTTTGTATTGCAATGGAATAGGCGATCGCTCCTTGAATACAATTTGCTAACTCCACAAGCAAAAGCACAAGAACCAACAGCAAAGAATAATTCCCAATTCGGAATTATAGCGGACTGTTGCTTACACAACAAAAGTGACGTTGGCAACAGGTTTATTCAAATAGTTTAGAGGCACTAAAGCTATTATTAAGATTTTATGTGAAATCATACACAATTCTGCTGCTTTGTTGATAATGAAGCTATGCAACGAATAGCGTTGCACGGCTAGAGCAGGTGTTTTGCTGTTTGCCCTGCAAATTGTTGCCTTAAGGAGAACGGTGTCAGGGTAACAGCTAGTCTTAAATAACTCACGAGAATCAAACTGGCTAACATATCCGGTTGATAGGCGTGGTGTAGGGTTTTTATCGTTTCCCCTACTTTGCAGTTTTCCCAGGGATGCTAAACCATCCCCCAGAACAGCCTGAGAAAATTGGCACACTGTTTGATTAGCCATCAGCCGGAATGCTATAGCCAAATCAATTATCAATTATCAATTATCAATTAGTGCTTATTGGTCATTCGTTACTTAGTGATTTCGGGTGAATTTGTTTTAGGGTATTAAATTTGCTGTCCACTCCAGGTTGTAGATGTCTAAACCAAGGGAGTGGCGTAGACTCCCTGTTGTTCTCTAACCTGTTGTCCTCTAACAGGTAAATCTGCACAAATAAAGAGTAAAGCTGGTGCAGCCAAAACAGTCTTTAATCTCATGACACCACCTACAAACATACTTTTATCCATAACTGTTTAAATTACGATACTTAATCAGAAACAGTCAAACTTTCTCATTTTCCTCTCTTGACGTATATTTAAGTCAACCTCGGCTCTAGGTAACTACTTCGGTGATGACTGGCTCTAATCGAATGGCACGCGCGTTAAGCGAAATTGTAATTGAACAAACAATATAAATATTGCACGGATTGTATCGTAATCAATTGTAGAGAGTGCAGCGATCGCACAATTGCTGACAATTACACTAGAGCTGAATCTAGTAAACAAACTACAAGAACTCATTGATATTCACTGTCGTAAAGTTAGTAGTTACAATTAAACTCTATGGATGAAAGAATCTTTGCCCTTCAAACCTACGCACACTTCTCTAACCAGAGGGCTAAAGTCACTCAAGTTGTAGCAACAGATAACTCTAGCATTGCGGTTTGGGCGGTACAACCTGGACAGGAAGTTGCAGCTCATCTTCACCCCAACGGTCAGGACACATGGGTAATGTTGAAAGGGACACTAATTTATTATCTAGGAAATGGTCAGCGCCAAACAATAAGTGCAGGTCAATGTGCCATTGCAGATCGCTCTCAGATTCATGGTGCAGTGAATGATGGTACAGAAGATGCTGTATTTGTTTCTATCTATTCAGATCCCAAGATTGGGTATACCAAAGCATTGCCTTAGTTTCATTTAGACTCGCTTTTAGTATGGTGCTTTCAGAGGACTTGACTTAAGGAGGAATGGCACTAAGATAGAGTGAAATGTTCGCCTTATCTTAGTGCTATTCGGTTTTAGGCAGACTCAACAACAGCAGCAATTTAACCAAAAACAAGAAATAAGTCGTAATTGATCGTTCTTTAACTTGCCACTCGTCCTTTATCTAACCCCTAATCCCTAGCCTCTAACCTCTCTAAAAAAAATTAGGTGGAGAAAGCTTAACTTATCTCCACCAATTTCTATTTCTAATTCACTTAGCCAAATGGCAACAATAACCAAGGTAAGTATAGCCCAATCAACGGTTGCTAACCAAACTACCAATTTTCGTTTCTATTTTGCTTGTACGGATCTCCAGCAAACGGTTGTACACCAATAGCGGGATATGCGTCATCACTAGGACCGAAAATTCGCGTCATCGCTTCAATAATATATTGAACAACGCTGCCCATCATTCTGGAAATTTCCATAAAATTAAGCTCCTTGAACGATGATAATATCTTTAGCTTGCGAATATTTATATTCTAGTTTTCATATTTGTCTACTATGATTGAAGCTCAATCAAATGCAAATAATTGCAATACTTGTTTGATTATCTTTGTAATACTTTAGCTTTTAGCTAAGCTGATGTGCAGATAATTTGCAGCGTCATGATAGGCAAGAGGCTTGAGGCGAGAGGCTTGAGGAAAAGTTTCTTATGCAAGCTGAATGTGTAATAGCTTATTAGCTGTTAGCCTTTAGCTGTTAGCTGGCGAGCTGTAACTGGTAACTGGTAACTGGTAACTGTAACTAAGCCATCTAAAAGCTAATAACTTCTATTGAAGCATTTCTTGAATTTTGTAGAAAATTACTATTAAAAAATATTACTAATACTATTATTAAACTATAAATTTACCCAAAAACGCCTTTAAAATTGGTTTTGTTATAGCTGGTACAGGAACACTTGACATAGTTATGGTAAAAGCTACTATAATTTAGTCAGCCATCTGCAATGAGGACAAAACGCAATGACAACTGCCTCAAACTGGCACTGCCCTTGCGATCGCCAGGCGCGCCCGACGCTGACACTGGCAGAGGGGACAGTTGAGCGTGAAAGAGACGATCGCAATTTTTTCTACCAACAAAGCCCAGAAGATCAAGAACTGACGCTGACATCCGAGGATTACAGTCTGTTGACTGACCTTTATCAGCTAACAATGAGTGCGTGTTATGTCGGCGAAGGTTTGGAGCAACGAAAGGCAAGCTTTGAGCTATTTGTGCGCCGCTTACCTGCTGGCTTTGGTTATTTGATTGCTATGGGTTTGGCGCAGGCATTGGACTATTTAGAAAAGTTCAGATTTAGCGATCGCCAAATTGCGGCATTGCAGGCAACCGGAATTTTTCAGCAAGCACCAGATAAATTTTGGTCACTGCTAGCCTCGTCAAGATTTACAGGAGATGTTTGGGCAGTACCAGAAGGATGTGCAGTTTTTGCCAATGAGCCACTATTGCGCATAGAAGCTCCACTTTGGCAGGCTCAGCTAGTCGAAACTTATCTGCTCAATACCCTGAACTATCAGACTTTGGTGGCGACACGGGCGGCGCGAATACGCGATGTGGCGGGAATACAAGCAACGCTGCTGGAATTTGGGACAAGACGGGCTTTTAGTCCGCAAGCATCTTTATGTGCCGCACGGGCGGCGCTGGCAGGAGGATTAGATGCCACTTCTAATGTATTAGCAGCTTTGCGGCTGGGTCAAAAGCCAAGTGGAACGATGGCTCATGCTTTGGTAATGGCGATCACTGCTACTTCTGGTAGTGAAACGAGTGCATTTACTGCCTTCAATCGCTATTTTCCTGGGGCATCTTTGTTGATCGATACCTACGATACAATCACGGCTGCTCAAAACTTGGCACAATTAGAGCGATTGGGAAAAATGGAAGTGGCTGGGGTGCGGATCGACTCTGGGGATTTAGTCGCTTTATCCCAGACTGTGCGATCGCTACTTCCCAATGCATCAATCTTTGCTAGCGGCGATCTTGATGAGTGGGAAATTGCCAGATTGAAGGCAAATGGAGCTTGCATCGATGGCTATGGGCTAGGAACCAAATTAGTAACAGGTTCGCCTGTGAATGGCGTATACAAATTAGTTGATCTTGATGGGATTCCAGTGATGAAGGAATCTAGCGGGAAGACGACTATTCCTGGGCGTAAGCAAATTTTTCGCTCTTTTGCTGATGGACGGGTGAAAGCAGACCGATTGGGATTGATTACGGAAAGTCCAATCGGTGAGCAACCGTTGTTGCAGCTAGTGGTGAAGCAGGGTGAAAGGGTGCAGCCGCCTCTTTCGTTGGCACAGATTCGAGAGCAAACTGCTGCTAGTGTTGCAAGTTTGCCAGATGAGTGTAGGAGGTTAGATGATCCTGTGTCTGTTGGGGTGGAGGTTTCGGAAGGGTTGCAGGAGTTGATGGAGAGAACGAGAAACGTAGACGCGCTAGCGGCTTCTCGAAGAGTACCGCATAGCCTGGGGTTTAAACCGCATAGCCTGGGGTTTAAACCCCAGGAAAGCAAAGGACGCGAAGAAGGATAATGAGGGTTGCTTTGTTTGGGACGAGTGCAGATCCGCCGACTGCTGGACATGAGGCTATTTTGTGTTGGCTGTCTGAGCGTTTTGATTGGGTGGCTGTTTGGGCGGCGGATAATCCTTTTAAGTCGCATCAGACTCCGCTTGAGCATCGGGCTGCGATGTTGCGGTTGTTGGTTGAGGAGGTTAAGCGGGGCAGGGGAAATGTTGGTTTTGAGCAAGAATTGAGTAGTTACAGGACGCTGGAGACTGTCCAGAAGGCTAGAAAGCGTTGGGGTGAGGAGGTGGAGTTGACTTTGGTGATTGGTTCGGATTTGATTGGACAGTTACCACGTTGGTATCAAGTTAAAGATTTGTTACAGCAAGTGCAACTGTTGGTTGTGCCTCGACCTGGGTATGGGATAGAAGAGGCTGGGCTAGAGGGTTTGAAGCAACTAGGGGGAAAGATTGCGATCGCTGATCTAACTGGGCTGGATGTTTCCTCTACAGCTTATCGTGAAAATAGAGATACTCAAGTTGTAACACCTCTAATTGAGGCTTATATTCATCAAAAGCATTTGTACAAATGCCAGGACGTTCGCAAAGAAAAGTTACCGATACGATAAATTCACAAAAGTTAGCTGATTTTAAGGTCGGGGTTGATAACGTCATTTTCTCGGTTGATACTTCCCAAAATCGGCTATTAGTTTTGTTAGTCATGCGACACCAAGAACCATTTTTAAATCAATGGAGTCTACCTGGGACTTTGGTGCGTGAAGGAGAGTCGCTAGAAGATGCGGCATACCGAATTTTGGCAGAGAAAATTCGGGTGAAAAATCTCTATTTGGAGCAGTTATATACTTTTGGAGGTCCAAATCGAGATCCACGAGAAGCAATAGATTGTTTTGGGATGCGTTATCTATCAGTTAGTTATTTTGCTTTGGTCAGGTTTGAGGAGGCGGAATTAATTGCTGGTGGGGTAAGCGGAATTGCCTGGTATCCTGTTAAGCAAGTGCCACAATTAGCTTTCGATCATAATGAGATTTTGGCTTATGGGCATCGGCGTTTACGCAATAAGTTGGAGTATAGCCCTGTTGCTTTTGAAGTATTACCAGAAATGTTTACTTTGAGCGATCTTTATCAGCTATATACAACTGTTTTGGGAGATAATTTTTCTGATTATTCTAATTTTAGAGCGCGACTTTTAAAGTTAGGTTTTTTAAGTGATACCAAAATTAAAGTTTCACGGGGGGCTGGTCGTCCTGCTAGTTTATATCGATTTGATGCAGATGCATTTGCTCCTTTTAAGGATAAGCCTTTAGTTTTTATTTAACGAACCGCATAGCCTGGGGTTTAAACCCCAGGGAAGCAAAGAAAAGAAGGTATATGAAATCTCCAGATGAGTGTGCTGATATTCAAGAAATTCGAGTTGAAATTGATGCAATTGATCGGGAAGTTATTAGGGCTTTGAGTAAATGATTTGCATATGTTAAAGCAGCTAAGTTTAAAACAAGTGAAGCAAGTGTAAAGGCATCAGAAAGATTTAATGCTATGTTGCATGAAAGGCGAATTTGGGCGGAAGAAGTAGGCTTAAATCCAGATGTAATTGAAAAGCTATATCGAGATTTGGTCAATTATTTTATTAATGAAGAATTAAAGCATTGGGAATCTAAAGATTCATAACCAATCAATTATCAATGAACAAGTTCGCAATGAATATCTTACTTAGAGCTTGCATCTATCCCATAGTCCGCCTGCTAATTAATTAGCAGGCTCTCAAGCCAAAGTCTTCTTAAGAAGACTAACACAGAAACATTAATTGATAATTGATAATTGATAATTGAGCATGAGTTACCCTATTAAACCTATTAATTTATTTGAGTATGAGAAGCTGGCAAATTCCCAGTTGTCCCAGATGGCATGGGATGAGGTAACGCTGCGGGATAACCGTGCTGCTTTTGAGCGGTTTAAGCTTCGTCCCCGAATGCTGGTTGATGTGAGTCAACGCGATATTGCTACTAAAATTTTGGGTAAATCTCTCGCTGTGCCTATTTTAATTGCTCCGATGGCTTTTCAGTGCTTAGCTCATCGAGAAGGAGAAATTGCTACGGCTTCTTCAGCAGCTCTTTTAGGGATAGGGATGGTGTTGAGTACACTGGCAACAAAAAGTATAGAGGAAGTCGCAGCTGTTAGGAAGCAAGGAGAGAATCACCCAACACAGTGGTTTCAATTATATATTCATCGCGATCGCGGTTTAACGAGGGCTTTGGTAGAGCTAGCCTATGCTAACGGTGTAGACGCGCTTTGTCTAACTGTAGATGCTCCTATGCTGGGCAAGCGGGAGAAAAATACACGTAATCAATTCACTTTACCACCAGGAATGTCTCTTGCTAATTTAGCAATGTTGAAAGATTTGGAAATTCCCCACAAACAAGGCGAATCTGGTTTATTTGCCTATTTTGCCGAACAGCTCGATCCTGGTATCACTTGGGCTGATTTGGAGCGGAAAGTGGGGGTGTTTTTGGAGGCGGGGTTTAAGCGCCTCACCCCCAACTTTTCAAGACAATGGTTGCAATCTCTGTCGCCTCTACCTTTGGCTGTGAAAGGAATTTTACGCTCGGATGATGCGGTTCGGGCGGTAGAACATGGCGCGTCATCTGTGATTGTTTCTAATCATGGTGGCAGACAATTAGACGGTGCAATCGCTTCTATCGATGCTTTGAGTGAAGTGGTTGCAGCTGTGGGGGAAAAAGCAGAAGTTTTAGTAGATGGTGGTATCCGGCGAGGTACAGATATCCTCAAAGCCTTAGCGTTGGGAGCCTCAGCCGTCCTGGTAGGTCGTCCCATTCTGTGGGGATTAGCTGTCGGCGGAGCCGCCGGAGTACAGCACGTAATCGAAATATTGCAAGATGAACTAGGTTTGGCAATGGCATTAAGTGGCTGTGCCAAATTGCAAGATATTGACCGTAGTTTATTAGGGGCGCTTTTGCTAGGGGCTAGGGGCGCACGTGAGGACAAGGGGACAATTACCAATTACCAACTACCAACTACCAATTACCAATTATTCTATATATGAAAATTGCGATCGCTCAAATTAATCCAACCATTGGTGATTTAACTGGCAATGCCCAACAAATTCTAGCAGCGGCTAAAGTTGCACTGGGGCAAGGTGTACGTCTATTGTTAACACCGGAACTGTCTTTGTGTGGTTATCCGCCGCGAGATTTAGTGCTAGATCCTAGTTTTGTCCAGGCGATGGCTACCACTTTGCGACAATTAGCATCCGATTTGCCGCCCCAACTTACCGTTTTGGTAGGGTGTGTAGAACCGAATGAGCGATCGCACTATGAAGGTGGTAAGCCTTTATTTAACAGCATTGCCCAGTTAGAACAGGGCAAAATACAGCAAGTTTTTCACAAGCGCCTGTTACCGACTTACGACGTATTCGACGAATACCGCTACTTTGAACCTGGGTTAGAACCTAATTCTTTTGTGCTTCAGGAATCCTCACCCCTCAAAATTGGTGTAACAATTTGTGAAGATTTATGGAATGACGATCAATTTTGGGGTAAGCGCAGTTATGCAATAAACCCGATTGAGGACTTAGCATCTGTAGGTGTTGATTTAATCGTGAATTTATCCGCTTCGCCCTACAGTGTGAGCAAGCATCGGGTCAGGGAGGCAATGCTACAACACGCTGCTGTTCGCTATCGCAAACCTATATTATATGCCAATCAGGTAGCAGCAAATGACGACCTGATTTTTGATGGTTGTAGTGTGGGTTTTAACTCTTCTGGTGAAATCGTGTGCCGCGCTCGTGCCTTTGAGACAGATTTATTGGTAGTAGAATTTGACTTGCCTTCACGGGATCTGCAACATGGGGCAATAGCACCAATGCCAGCAACCAAAGATGAGGAAATCTGGAATGCCCTTGTACTGGGTGTGCGGGACTATACCCGTAAGTGTGGCTTTGATAAAGCTGTCCTTGGTTTAAGTGGGGGAGTTGATTCGGCATTGGTAGCAGCGATCGCAACTGCCGCATTAGGGAAAGAAAATGTATTGGGTGTTCTCATGCCTTCGCCCTACAGTTCCGATCACTCGATTGAGGATGCCTTAGTCTTAGCTCAAAATCTTGGTATTCAAACTCACACTATCCCTATTGGGGAGTTAATGCAAGGCTACGATAAAACTTTAGCTCCTTTGTTTGCTGGCACTCCTTTTGGACTAGCAGAGGAGAATATTCAATCGAGAATTCGTGGTAATTTATTAATGGCGATCGCTAATAAATTTGGCTATCTCCTCCTCTCCACTGGCAATAAATCCGAAATGGCAGTCGGCTACTGCACCCTCTACGGTGATATGAATGGCGGATTAGCTGTAATTGCCGATGTTCCCAAAACGAGAGTTTATTCGCTGTGTCGTTGGCTCAATTCTCAGGGGGGATCGAGCAGAGGCGATCGAGCAGAGGCGAGAGGCGACGATCCTCAACCTTCAACCTACCCCTGCGGGGAAGCAAGCTACAACCTACCCCTACCCTTCGGGAAGGCGTTCCGCCAACGGGGAAGCAAGCTACAACCTTCATTTTTCCCTATCATCCCAACAAATGTCCTAACCAAACCACCCAGCGCTGAGCTTAAACCAGGTCAGGTAGATCAAGACTCGCTGCCATCCTATGATATTCTGGATGATATCTTGCAGCGCTTGATTCAAAACCACCAATCTGCCGCCCAAATTGTTGCAGCAGGTCACGATCCAAAAGTTGTAGATCGAGTGATGCAACTAGTTGCCCGTGCCGAATTCAAACGGCGACAAGCTCCCCCTGTATTGAAAGTTACTGACCGCGCCTTTGGTACTGGGTGGCGAATGCCCATAGCTAATAAATGGGTTTCTGTCAGTACTTACCAAAGTGCAACTATTCCTGCATCTCCCAATCAGCTTTTTTCAACCTCTGCTGATAGCGAGGCTAAAACGACTTAATTGATACTTCAATAGCGTAGAGACGATCGCCCAATGGCTCTAGTTACTTTCGCTCTAAAACAGCCGTTTCAACGGTTGTGGGATTGCGCTTGAGCATAAACACGGCAATAATAATGCCAACAATTGCTAAGCCTGCGGTGGGATAGAAAGCATAGGTATAGCTGCCAAAAATGTCTCGGATTCTACCAGCCACCAAAGTACCTAGTAATGCTCCCACTCCGTAGGCAGTGAAGACAATGCCGTAATTTTTGGCGTAGTTTTCGGGATTAAACAAAGTTAACGTGGCTGTCGGCGCGATCGCTAACCAACCTCCTAGAGAAAGCCAGAATAGGGAAAAAGCTACCAGGTAGGTTATGGTATCACCGGAACCTACGTTGAGCATTAGGATCGAACCAATCAAAATTAGCACGTAAGACACTATTGCAGCCATCTTGGGCTTAATTTTGTCTGTCAGCCAACCGAACAAAGGACGACCTACACCATTAAATACAGCAAACAACGAGACAGACATTGCTGCCGTTGTTGAGTCGAGTTTAATAATTTCCTGAGCTACAGGGCTAGCAATTCCAATTGCCGACAGTCCTACAAAAGTCCCAATTATGTAGCACAGCCAAAGCCCGTAAAACGTAGGTGTTTGGAGCATTTGGGCATTGCTCGGATGTGTAACACGGGTTGCATTTGCCCGATTTCCAGTTGTTAGCTGCCATCCTAGCGGAGGTGTCCTCAAGAACGTGGATAAGACAACAATGATCGCAATAAAGGCAATGCCCAAGATCAAAAAGGTTTGCCTCACGCCATAGCTATCGATCAGATGCTTGGCTAGGGGTGCAGTAATTAACGGTGACAAACCAAATCCAAGGACTGTCAAACCCACACCTAAGCCCTTCTTGTCAGGAAACCATTTAGCTGTGACAGCGATCGGTACACCATAGGTAATCCCAACGCCTGCACCTGCAATTATACCATAGGTAACAACTAGCATCGGGATGCCCGCAGCCCAACATGACAGAATATATCCCAGTCCGGTTACTATTCCACCAATAGCTATAATGCGACGGGAACCAAACTTATCAATAAAAAAGCCCGTAATTGGCATTAATACAGCAAAAACTGCCAAAAGTACTGTAAAAGGTAACAAACTTTCAGTTGCTCCCACATTTAGCAACTTTTCTAAAGGTTTTCTAAAAATACTCCAAGAATAAACAGTACCCAGACAAAGCATTATGATCGCGCCCAAGGGAATGAGCAACCACCTACCCCAAGGAGCGGGCAGACCAAAAAGTTTTAGATCATTCATAAACTTGACTCTTCTGCTTTTATTTAATAATAAAAACAACTTGTAGCAGAAAAATTATCCTAAATGACATTTAACCCACAAATGAGACCTCTTGCAAAAGTTGCTTTTGCAAGAGGTAGGGCGCGGTAGTGATTGGGGGAACTCGCTCTTCACTCGCGTTGTGGGGATTAGGGGGAGAGGGAAAAGGTAAATTTCTACCCTTTCCCCTTTTCCCTTTAACCTTTTCCCGACGAGGCAAGAAGTCTATGGTATTGCTTGCTCTCACCCAAAGCAGTATAAAAAAAACCTCTAAAACCTACCAGTGTGTAGAGGGACAGCAATGCTACTTTAAGTAAAAATTAACTTAGTTTATAGCAACAATTAACAATTCATGACCGCTGCTGTTGTGCTGCAAAACGTCTACAAGCAATACAACAAACTTCCTGTTGTCAAAGATCTTTCTTTCACGATTGAGCCTGGGGAAATATTTGGTTTACTAGGACCCAATGGCGCTGGCAAATCGACCACAATTCGGATGTTGACGACGCTAACGAAACCGTCACAAGGTCGAATTGAAGTAGCTGGCTTTGATGTCGTGCGTCAACCGCTGCTAGCAAAGCAGTATATCGGAGTCGTTTTGCAGCAAATCAGTGTCGATGGCGATTTATCAGTTTGGGAAAATATGGAACTACATGGGCGGTTGCATCACCTACGTAACCCCCAGCGACAGCAAATGATTAATCAGTGGCTGGAATATGTAGAGCTAGCCTCACGCCGCAATGATCTAGTAAAAACCTTGTCTGGGGGAATGAAACGGCGCTTGCAGATTGCCAGAGCGTTATTACATCAACCAAAAATTCTGTTTTTAGATGAGCCAACAGTCGGATTAGATCCCCAAACTAGGCGACGTTTGTGGGAAATAATTCTGGATTTAAATAAAGCTGGCATGACAATGCTGCTGACGACGCATTATATGGAGGAAGTGGAATATCTGTGCGATCGCATTGGCATCATGGATAGTGGCAAGCTAATAACTCTTGGAACGTTGCAACAACTGCGCTCTGCTTATGGCGAAGGCTTGGCGATGAAGCAAGCAGGCGACAGATGGGAATATCTGTTTTTCCCCACTCTGGAACAAGCAAATGCTTACCTCAACCAGCAAACAGATAAAACAGGCATCATGGTACGCCCCTCTAACCTAGAAGATATTTTTGTCGAACTAACCGGACGACAACTAGATTGAGTAGTCAGAAGTCAGGATAATTCGTAATTCGTAAGCGCGTAATTCGTAATTGATGATTCTCCCTTTTGCTCCCTTTTGCTCCCTTTTGCTCCCCTTTGCTCTCTTCTTTGCCCCTCAACGATCGCTTGCTGGTATAATCTGCAAAATTTCTCTAATTGCCTTTTGTGCTTCTACTAAATTTGGTTGTATAGATAAAGCTTGGCGAAACGCTTCTAGAGCGCCGTTGAAGTCATTTTGATTTTTGAGAATCTTGCCCATCTGCATATAAACTCCCACATTGCGGGGATTTAACTGAGCAGCCTGTCTCAAAGCCATTAGCCCAGCCGTTAAGTTACCTTGATTGAGCCACGCTGTTGCTAGGGCTTCTAGCACCTGACTATTAGCAGGTTCCTGCATAGCTGCCTTTTGCAGGGCAGCCAGCGCTTCTTCTGATTTTCCCTGCCGCAGCAACAATATGCCCATCATTCCATTGGCACTACCATTGTTCGGATCGCGGTCTAGCACTTGCTGATATGCTTGTAAAGCGCTTTTGTAGTTTCCCTGACGGAACTGCACCACACCCCATCCCATATAAGCATTAAGGTTGTTTGGGTCGAGTTGTATCGTTCGACGGTATGCTGCTGCTGCATCAGCGTTATTGCCCAACTGCCCTAAACAATAACCCAGTGCGTAATAAAAGTCAGCATGATTAGGGGCAAGATCGATCGCCTGTCTATATGCTGCTACTGCGGCTGAGAAATTTTTTTGCTCAGCATGGATGTAGCCCATACTCGAATAAATTCGGGCATTTTTGGGTGACAGCTTTGCTGCTTGTTGATAACGGGCGATCGCACCTGGTAAATTCCCTGCCAGCGTCAACCTACGCCCTTCCTCTAACAGCTTATCCAACTGTTTCCGCTTTTGGTAGGGACTACTGGACGGATTGCTAGTTTTTCGCGCCACTAGCACTACTTCGGCGTGAGTCTGTTGTGGCGCGATCGTGTTAATTCCTGCTAGCAGCAATAAATTAAATGCCAATAAAGTTGATTTTCGCACGGTTAGCCGAATTGGATACTTAGCAGTTTTTTTCATACAACTATAAGCGCTTTACATTCAATCAGTAACAGTTGCACTTGAGCCTAGATTTTGTCTGGGCTAGCCTTGCACATTTCACGTTGGCAGCAATTGTAGATGATTGGAGTCTAGATTGTAACCCTCGCTATTCTTGGTGATATCTAAAAAATTGAGCAATTTACTTTACAAATCTTAATTATCACTTAAGTTAGTTTTTTAACTTCTATTAATCTAAAGGCTAGATTGTAATTAGCTTTTAGCTGTTAGCTGGCGCGCTGTTAGCTAATAGTTAACAGCTTTGTCAAGAAGAATATATTTAATGAATAAAAAGCTTGAAAATACTTTACTTTCTAAACAAATTATTACTTTTATTTCCATCTAAAGATAGATATATTAATTATTTCTACTGATAGATAGTCAAATTGTAAATTTCAATTTAAATTTAAGCACAAGCATAAGTTAGACCAAACTAAACCTTACACAAAAAATCACAAAGAGGTAATTAAGCTATGTCATACGTAAACCGACCTGTAGATGATGTTATTCACGAGCCTGCTAGCGCGACTAGAGTAGTTGCAGATTACCATGATCGCATTCGCTGGGGTCCTATTCTTTCCGGTTTAGTGGTAGCTTTAGCAACACAATTAATTTTAAGTGCGCTGTTTGCTGCAATTGGAGCAGACAGGGTTGCAGGCTCAGGCAGACCTAGAACAATTGCAGGTGATGTGGCTGGTCATGTAGGAATTTGGTCAACTATTGGTTTATTAATTTCTCTATTTACTGGCGGTTGGGTTACAGCTCGCGGCTGTGGACCAATGAACCGTAGTACCGCCCTTCTCAATGGTGCAATTCTCTGGGCAACAACTTTGGCTCTTGGCTCTTGGCTGTTGGCAAGCGGTGTAACAGGCGCTTTTGGGCTGGCAACGAGCGCAGCTTCCAATGCTGCTGGGGCAATCGCTAACCAAATCCCACAAGGTGGAGTCAATTTACCACAAAATGCCCCTACCCCAACTGCGCAACAAGCGCGTGAAATTGCTGATGCAACCGCCCGATCATTGTGGTGGTTTGTGTTCGGTTCTTTACTAGGATTACTCGCATCGATGATTGGTGCTGCTGCTGGAGCTAGAAAACCACGCACCAACGGTAATTACTGATAAAAACTAACAAAAGAAAAATCTAAACTTTCTTTCCATCAAGCACCTTCGTTAAGGTGCTTTTTGGTTTTTTAGAGGGGTAGCAAAAGAGCCAAGGGTAAGATTAAGATAGAGAATAATTACTTTGATACTGCACTAGTAATGAGTGCGATCTTGGTATTTTTCCTGATGCAAATAACTTTATCTTCCACAGCAGTTAACCTTCTGTTTGAGAATCTGCTCTTTTTAGCGATCGCCACGTCCTTTTTTATCATTGTCGGCTGGGCGTGGAGACAATCAAAGCCCTACAGCTTACCTCAACCACTACCAGGATGGTTTAGTATCTGGTTTGGTACAGTGCAGGTAATAGGAGGAGTGTTGCCGCTTTTGGCAATATTTTTCTGGGGTGTGTGGTGGCACTATTTCAATGTTTTGATTATACTTGTTTCATACTTAGTGATGTTGGCGTTGCAAGTCGTCTCTGAGAGCGTCTCACTCAGGCAGTTCCACTCTGTCGTATTTGTGATGGTGCCTTATTTATATATACCTTACCGCCTCTGGCAATTATATGAGGGATTGACTCTGGTAAGTCATCAACCTGAACTGATATTGATCCGGTATTTGCTGCTTGTAAATATTGTCCTGTGGATTTTAAACTACGCCTTAGATTTGTCCCAGCTTCCACGACTTCTAAAATGGGAAATAGACAACAAAGAATAATTTGAAGTTCGAAATTCGCGCATTCGAACTTCGACATTTCCCCAGTTCCCCTTGCCCAATCTTTGGGTGGCGAGGGAGTAGTTTACCAATGATTACCCAATAGGGATTCCAATTCAGCTTTTAAACCCTTAATATCTGCAACTCGTGCTACCAATAAATTATCTTTACCTGCATCACTTAAGCGATATTTCCAATACTGAATGCTTTCTGAATTATGCATCCAATATTTAACTACTGTGTTCACCACTTGATCTAAATCCCATTCATATTTATACCCAATTGTTTCTACTGACTTAAGAAATGCATCAAGTGTACAATTATAAGAGCCTAAATATTCTACTCCTTTGCGCTGAGCAAAATGCCCCTTCTGCTGTTGATGATTAAAAAAGTATACAACTGGGGAAACTCCTACAAGATCAAAAGTGTATTTCATGCTGCTCTCTTAATTTATTAATCAGTTGTACCGAGCCTGACATTATTAGAAAATGTTATGACTTAAAAAGTAATTCAATTACATCTAACAAAAGTTGAATAGCTAGCTAACCAAAAGTAATATTCAGAAAAAATTAGCACTTAAGAGCATTGAGTGCTAGGATTTATTAACTTGTTTGATGTATTATTGAACGGCTGGAAAAGAGTTGTATATTAGTTTTAATAATTTTTCAAATTTACCGTTTGCAGATTTTCAAGGCGAACTGGCTGCACTTTTTGCCGCCTGTTTGTGGGCTGTGTCTTCAACGGTGTATGCTCGGATTGGGCAGCGCATCCCGCCTCTAGAATTAAACTTAATCAAAGGCACGATCGCAATTGTTCTACTTATCTGCACTTGTTTGCTGCAAAATGACTTTAATGCAGCGATTTCCCCGTATCATCTTTGTCTATTACTACTGAGTGGTATCTTAGGAATTGGCTTAGGAGATACAGCCTTCTTCTTTGCCCTAAATTACTTAGGTGCGCGTCGAGCCTTGCTAATGGAAACCTTGGCTCCGCCCATAACCACAATCCTGGCGCTAATTTTTCTTCAGGAAAAGCTGAGCCTAGTTGCCGTATGTGGTATTTTTCTGACTATTTTAGGAGTGGCTTGGGTAGTCACCGAAAGAGTACCTGGTAACAACAGCAATATTCATCTAGGGCGAGGAATTGGGTTTGGTATTGTGGCAGCGATCGCACTAGCAGGGGGAGCCGTGCTTTCACGGGGAGTACTAGCAACTACCACCATTAGCCCTCTATGGGCTGCCCTATTGCGGTTAATTGGCGGTGTATCGATTCTACTGCCTTGGGCATGGCTCAGACAAAAACGAAGCCGTTTCCAGTTCAAGACATTAGCTTCAGCAAGAATCATTGGTGCAGTTTTCTTTGCAGCCTTTGCTGGCACTTACCTGGGAATTTGGCTGCAACAAACAGCGATTAAATTCACAGCTGCTGGAATTGCCCTCACCCTTACCAACACTAGCCCACTATTTGTCATCCCGATCGCTCTATGCATGGGTGAGCGAGTTAGCCCTAGAGCAGTTTTAGGGGTAGCAGTTGCCCTAAGTGGCATTGCCCTGCTACTATTACTTGGCTAAATCCTAATTCTAACCGCCCCATCGGTGATACCTTCTTTCCTTTGTGTCTTAGCGGCTTTGCGCGAGCGCTTTAGATTTTAGCAAGATCGCGCAAATCACGAGTATTTTCAAAATATTGACGGCAATTACCACAGTTATGTTTTGCTAGCAAATAAATTAATACTATTTTAATAATTTTCCCTAATAAGCTTTAGTCATCGAAAGAGCAAAAATTGTATTTTTACTTGTAAATACTGATACGCTTTAGCGACAGGGTAACTGCTTATCAGCTTTAGTAAACGACTTACCAAGATGTTTTAATGAAAAACTAGAACGAGAAAAACGATTATTAACAGCGATCTTGGTAGAATATAGAAGTGCTTTTTAATACCAAAATTTGTGGTAAAAATTCCCAGGACGAGAGAAAAACCCAAGGTTAACTTTGACTAGAAGTGTCGAATTTGACTGCCTTGCAAATGAAAACCCAAGGCTGCGTCAAATTCAGAAGAATTACTAACTTGGTAAAGGAGTGATCGATATGGCTAATATTGAGGGAACAGCCTCAAACGATAAGTTGTTTGGGCACAATGGTGACGACTTTCTAAATGGTGGTAGTGGAGATGACACCTTATATGGCTACCGAGGTAATGATACTTTAATTGGAGGTGCAGGCAATGATATTCTCAATGGTGCTGGGCTTGCCTACAATGATACAACTGGTCCACAAAGTTTTGGTGTTAATGAAATTGATACATTAACTGGCGGAGCGGGACATGATACATTCCAGCTTTGGGGTGGTTCTGGACGTTCTGGAATTCATGCTTACTATGATGGGAATGGTAGTAGAGATTACGCTCTGATTACTGACTTTAACCCCAAAGAGGATATTATCAAACTTACCCATGTGGAGGGTTCTAGTTCGACAACATCACCAGTTCACTATATATTGGGTGCATCTCCTAATGGTTCCTCGACAGACACAGGGTTATATATTGATAAGCCAGGTACTCAACCTGATGAATTAATTGCTATCTTGCAAAATAATGCGCCTGGAACTCTAGATCTTAATGCTTCTTACTTCAGCTATTTTGGCTAACAAATTCTAAGTATTATCCGAGCTTGCAAAAAGTTTTATTACTTGCTCTAACTTAGATCTTGCATCTATCCTATAGTCTGCCTGCTAATTAATTAGCAGGCTCTCAGCCAAAGTCTTCTATAGAAGACTAACATACACAGTTGCAGTCCATTTCAATGGACTTGGAGCTATTAGCCCAAAAAAGAAGTAAGGGGCGGTTATTGAAACTGGTGGAATATGTGAATCTAACCTAACTGTGGTTAGAGCTTTTTTCTAGTAAGTAGCGAGCGTTGTTACACTTGTCAACTTTGATATCAGGCAAAATTAATTATCTATAGCTAACACCGTTTGGTTTTATTGGTGCAACATTCTACTTGCACAGTGAAGGTTTTATCATCCAAAATCTATGGTCCCCAAAATCTAAAATGGTACAACACAGCAGTAGATAAGTGCAAAGGTTGGAAATGACACAACAAAGCTGGGTATTGACTCAAAAAGAAGGAGCTGTAGTAGCTGTAGCTTTGCACGATGGTCATTTGATAGGGGAGGAAGTGACACCACTGTTGGCGGTGAGTGAAGCCGAACGCTGGCGTGAAGAAGATCCATTTACCGCCGCTTGGGTAGGATTTGCAGATACGCAGATTGTAGTTAAGCGATCGCGTTTTGAGTTTGATTTGAATCGACCACGATCAAAAGCAGTATATATTAAACCACAAGATGCTTGGGGGTTAAAAGTTTGGCGCTCAAAACCATCTAAAGAAATAATTGCGCGATCGCTAATTGAGTATGATGCTTTCTATAGCGAGATTGAGCAAGTCTTTGCCGATATAGAACGTCGTTTTGGTCGCTTTGTCGTATTTGAACTGCATACATATAATCATCGTCGCCAGGGAGCTACAGCCTTACCTGCTGATCCGATGTCGAATCCAGAAATTAATCTTGGCACTGGTACAATGGAGCGCGATCGCTGGAAACCTGTAATTGACAGCTTTCTCACCGATATGCAAAACTTTGACTTTTTGGGTAGAAAACTGGATGTGCGGGAGAATATCAAATTTCGGGGTGGATACTTCCCCACTTGGGTGCATCAAAGGTTTCGACAATCTGCGTGTGTATTGTCTATCGAAGTGAAGAAGTTTTTTATGGACGAATGGACAAACCAACTCGATTTAGAACAATTAGATACTATTGGCTGCGCTCTTAAATCAACTGTACCTGGTATAATTGAGGCATTGAAGCAAGTTTAATATGTGCTTCACCATATACCTAGTGGCGATCGCGCCCAGGATGCATCAGCCTGCACTGTCCAGTAATTATTAAAGATTTTGTCAACTGTTGCTTGATCGGGCTTGGGAAAATCTATAGGAGGTAGTTCACGCCGTTCGGCTGGCTGAGCTAAGCCGATAAGCACCTGCTCAAACCCAGCCGGAGTGTACCCATTGAGTACATGACACACCTCGCTTGTAACCTTGAAGTGGTGAACCGTACCGCGTGGAATCCAAAGGGAGTCACCGTCGCTTGCAGTAATATTTTCCTCGCCGACGGTTGCGTTCATCTCGCCCTCGAAAATGTAGAACCACTCGTCAACGCTATGGATGTGCGGCACAAACGCACCAGAACCGCGACGCATAAACTGCTCCATCACCGAATACGCACCCCCTGTATCGTTACCGTCTACTAGTACATACCAGAGGATATCAATCATCCAAAAGGCAGGTGCGTTTTCGCGGTTAGTGCGTAGTGCTTTATTTGAAAGAATTGGGGCAGTCATTGCAATCTCCTTTACCTCAATAATTGAGTGCAAACAGTATCAAGCACAAATTCCCATTGGGTTAGCTTCCTGCCGCTAATGGCAACGTCTGTTCCTATGATGGTTAAGATAATCTTATAGATACTATTAGTTTTACCTATCGTCCTTTAGATGTATTAAATTGGGACATCCAAAGCAACACTAGGGCAAGCTATCAGACTACCAGCACAGATAATTTACCGCTTGAGTGCTAAAGTAAGTCCATCGGCAATTGGAACCAGACTTAAAGATACTCTTTGATCGTGGTGTAGCTTCTGATTCAAAGCACGAATTGCTAATGTACTGCTGTTTTGAAATTGAGAATCTGCAACTCGTCCACCCCACAGAACATTATCAATCGCAATCAAGCCACCAGGACGTATTAATTCGAGCGATCGCTCATAATATGGGTCATAATTTCCTTTATCGGCATCAATGAAAGCAAAATCAAACGTTTCTTTTTGTCCATCTGTCAACAACTGATCTAATGTTTCTAGTGCTGGTGCTATACGTAGATCAATTTTGTCTGCCACGCCTGCTTTTTGCCAATACCGACGAGCGATCGCAGTATATTCCTCACTCACGTCACAAGCAATAATCTTACCATTGGGGGGAAGCGCTAGAGCAACACAAAGGGAACTATAACCAGTAAATACGCCAACCTCCAGGGTTTTGGTTGCACCCAACAGTTGAACTAACAACGCCATGAATTGACCTTGTTCTGGCGCAATTTGCATTGTAGCAAAGGGATGATTGTTTGTTTCATGCCGTAGCTGCTGTAAGATTTCTGGTTCTCGCACAGAAACAGATAGCAGGTAATCATACAGCCGATTGTCCAATCCAAGCGTCTTTTTTGACATTGTTGGCTGAATAGTTCGAGTTGTTTACAGCCTATACTATCGTTGGAATAAACGTAGGTATAAGATTAGACATCTTGCTTAAATCAATATTTGCCCTTAGACGTAGGGACGGGTTTATACTAAAAATAATATGTGGGTTAAACTTGCCCGTACAGGGGCTAATGTGAATTCTATTCGTCAAGCATTTTTACTGGTTTTTACAGGAATCTTGCTGGTACTACTGACAGCTTGTGGCACTTCTGGAATTGCACCAAATAACCAAGTGGTGCAACGGGGTTTAGCACTTGGGCTAGAACAAACCCAACAACAACTGAGTAAACAACTAGGCTTGGATGTTAAGGGGTTTGAAATTAAGCGAGTGGAAATTACCCAGCAAGAACCGTTAAAAATTCAAAATTTACCTGCTTATCATCTCAAAGGTACATACGATTTGACAATGCAGCTACCAAAGCGACGGCTGAGTCAACAGCACAACCCTTTTGATATTTACCTGCAACGTCAAAAAGAAGGTAAAACGTGGCGTTTGGCAATTCCGAAAGTTGCTGATAATGATACTCAGCCCGTTTGGTTTACTTATTTGATTGACCATAGCAGCTAAAATTGGTGTGATATCAAAAGCGCTACAAGTTTCTAGTTTCCAGGTTGAGCCTGGACTATTCTAATTCCCAAGCATCGCTGTAGAAACTAGGAAATACTCGCAAGCCTCAACGCTTGATTACTGCAATATGCAATTTCCCCGCCTGCACCCAGACACAATTGAAGAAGTCAAACAACGGGCTGACATTGTAGATGTCGTCTCGGAACACGTTGTATTACGCAAGCGGGGAAAGGATTTTGTCGGCTTATGCCCGTTCCATGCTGAAAAAACTCCCAGTTTTAGCGTTATTCCGACTAAGCAGATGTACTACTGCTTTGGTTGTCAGGCTGGGGGAAATGCGATTAAGTTTTTGATGGAATTGGGTAAGCGTCCTTTTATTGAAGTAGTGTTGGATTTAGCACGACGCTATTCTATACCAGTGCAAACGCTCGAACCAGAACAGCGGCAAGAATTACAACGGCAGTTATCTTTACGAGAGCAATTGTATGAGGTAATGGCGGTAGCTGCCCAGTTTTATCAACACGCTTTGAGGCAACCCCAAGCCCAGTTAGCTTTAGATTATTTACAATCTTCACGCCAATTAAGTCTAGAAACAATTGGGCAGTTTGGATTAGGTTATGCTCCGGCTGGGTGGGAAACTCTATATAGATATCTGGTAGAACATAAACGCTACCCTGTACAGCTATTGGAACAAGCAGGATTGATTCGACAAAGACAGTCGGGGCATGGCTACTATGACTACTTCCGCGATCGCTTGATGATTCCGATCTATGATACTCAAGGGCGAGTAATTGCTTTTGGTGGCAGAACTCTTGGCGACGAGCAACCAAAGTATCTCAACTCACCAGAGACAGATATTTTTAGTAAAGGCAAAATTTTATTTGCCCTGGATAAAGCTAAGGGGGCAATTTCCCAACAAAATCAAGTCCTAGTAGTAGAGGGATATTTTGATGCGATCGCTCTTCATGCAGTTGGAATTACCAACGTCGTTGCATCCCTTGGCACTGCTCTTAGTTTAGAGCAAGTACGCGCTTGTTTGCGCTATAGCGAATCTAAAGAATTGGTACTCAATTTTGATGCAGATGCAGCAGGCACTGAAGCATCTATGCGAGCAATTGGCGAAATTGCCAATCTTGCCTACAAAGGAGAAGTCAGCTTACGAATTCTCAGCATACCAGAAGGCAAAGATGCCGATGAATATTTACGTAGCAACTCACCCGAAGATTATCGAGAACTGCTAAAAACTGCTCCTTTGTGGCTTGACTGGCAGATTGGCCAAATTGTGGCAAACCGAGATCTCAAACAAGCTAGCTCTTCTGGGCAAGTAGCTGGGGCGATGGTGAAGTTACTCAAACAGATTAGTGATGGAATTCAACGCAATCATTACATCCGTCATTGTGCTGAGATTTTGAGCTTGGGTGATGCCAGAATGGTATCAATGTGGGCAGACAATCTCTTGGGGCAAATCACGACGGTTAATAATTATCGCACGATGCCGACGAGGAAACGGCAGCCGAGGCAGGCTAAGTCTTTACCAGCAGCTAGCGATCGCTCATTATTAGAACAGGCTGAGGCAACACTGTTAAGAATTTACCTACACTGCCCAGAATATCGCCCAGCTGTCAGTGATGCTCTTTTAGAGCGAGATTTACAATTTAGCCTGTCTCACCATCGATTTTTGTGGCAACAGATTTTAGAAATAATCTCTAAAGATAGCATTCCAGCCCTCAGCCACCCTCCTACAACTCAAACTCAAATAGATTTAATTTCAAGTTTGCAAGTCCGATGTTTAGAGTTTGAAACCGAAATGGCTCAAGTTGCTTATCTATTTCACTTGGATGAAAAAACCCAACACGATTTATTTCGAGCAACCCAAGTGATTCAAGCCGCTACTGCTTGTATGGAACGAGTAATGTGTGAAAAACGCTATCGTTACTTTCTCCAATTGTGGCAGCAAACTGATCCGGCGAAAGAGCCAGAGCAATACAAATCATACTATGACTCACTGTGTGGGGAAAAGCAGCGGCTGCAAGATTTAGACAGACAGCGGCAATTTTCTCTAAATGATTTGATTTAGGGGCTAGAGGCTAGAGGCTAGAGGCTAGGGAAAGGATGAAGGATAAAGTATTAAGTGTGAAGTATGTACGCGAACACGAGCGCTTGCTTCCCCGAAGGGGTAGTGTAGCGTTAGCGTAAGCGCGTTGCCGTAGGCTAGGAGACCCACGACAGGAGACAAAAGACAGAATATTTAATTCTTTCCTTTTCCCTTTCCCCAAGTCTTTTTCCCTAGCCCCTAGCCCCTAGCCCCTAGCCCCTAGCGACAAAATAGCGTAGCGCGTGTTTCCCTTCCTGTCGTCGGATTAGTACCTTTGGCAGTTTTGCACAATTTTTCTTGCTCATCTTGACGCAGCAAAACATCGGTGAAGTCTGCTCCATCGATTATTGCTCCATCAAACTTGGCGTTAGTAGCAAACGCCCCCTCTAATACAGCATCGGTCAAATTTGCTTTGATTAAACGAGCCGAATCTAGAGTAGCGTTGGTGAGGTTAGCTCCCTCTAAATTTGCTGACTCTAGATTTGCTGCGAAGAAACTGACTTCCTGCAAATTCGAGTGACTCAAGTTACTATTACGGAGATTGGCTTTAGTAAAGCTAGAGTCTGTTAAGTCACGTCCTGAAAAATCAGTATCGATCAAAATTTCTCTGTTATAGTCGAGAGCAAGAGCGCTGGGAGCATTGACGAAAGTTAAAATAGCGATCGCACCAATAGCACCTACACTTACCACTACTACTAGCAATAAACTAAGTATTCGTTTCCCAATCCAATTTTTAGTCCTAAATTTCATTGTGTCTTCAGCCAATGGCGAACCTTCCACCATCTCATTATCCCGATATTGGTGTCTTAGGAGAATATCTAGTTGCTCAATGGTTGCAAACTAGGGGCTGGATAATTCTACATCATCGCTGGCGTTGCCGTTGGGGAGAGATTGATCTGGTTGCGAAGCTAGATTTACACCTGGGGGAAGCTGGGGGAGCTGGGGGAGCTGAGGGAGCTGAGGGAGAAAGTGCATTCAAATTTCTTGACTTGAAAGCAGGGATATGGCATAAACCACCCCCTCAGCCTCCTCAGCCTCCTCAGCCTCCTGATCTCTCTTCTAGCCTCTCGCCCCTCGCCTCTCGCCCCTCGCCCCTCATGGCCTTTGTCGAAGTTAAAACGCGCTCTCAAAATAATTGGGATGCGGGAGGATTGTTAGCGATTACGCCAAAAAAGCAGGCAAAACTTCGGCAAACTGCACAGTGCTTTTTAACAACTTACCCTGACTTAGCACAATACCCTTGCCGCTTTGATGTGGGGCTGGTAAGTTACCAAATAAGCAAAAATCAATCTGGACTGTCCAAGTCATCAATTAGCATAGAAGCTGCAACCAGCTTATCATCTATGTCAATTCAACTTGGACAATCTATCACAATTGGTAACTACCAGCTATTGCTGCAAGAATACCTTCCCTCAGCCTTTGATTAACTCACCTCACACCTGGGGCTTCAAGCCAAGGTTTCTGGACAGTACCCCAATCCTCTGACAAACTGCTGCCGGAAGCTTTCTATTTCTTCACGTTCTGGACTACCATGAGAGACAATGGCAACCTGGTAGCGGCGCATGACATCAACCGGAGACTGTCCTGCTTCCAAACTCCAAAGAGCCATTCTGACGCGAATTGGTGCTTCGTAGGAAATTCCCAATTCATTTAAAAAAGCCCGAAAGTCTCCATCTAGCTGAGTATTGAGGGGAGATTTCATCTTGACTTTGACAACCCAGCCATCAATTTGATGAATCACGGTAACGAAACTTACGGGCAGTTGAGGTCTGCTGTGCAGGTACTCAACAATCCTCAACGTGAGGCTAGCATTTCCAAGATAGTACAAGTATTCCATATCCCTGACGGGGAGACAAGCCAATCCTTACAACTTTATTGTTGCTAATTGAAAACACGTTTACTAGCGGAGAACCCCCTAATGACTATGGGTAGATTCCCCCAAATTGCTATGTAATCATTAAAAACGAAAACTTAGTACAATCGGTCAAAATATTGATCATTGACTAATTGAAAGATGTCCTGCCATCAATTTAAAGATTTACCTTCTAAGTTGGATACCGTAAAAACACGGAATTTTGCCATCTAATCCTCACCTTTGCTAGATATTAACGTAACTGGTAGTATGCCATCACAAAATATACCTCAATCCAACGTCCCAACTACCAATGCAGGAGAATTAGACTACTCCTTAGCTGGCTACGATTATGAGCTTCCGCCCCTTCAGATTGCTCAAAATCCCGTGATTCCAAGAGATAGTGCGCGGTTGTTGGTAGTGAATTCTCCTACTGCTCACTCTCATCGCGTCTTTCGTGATTTACCCCAGTTACTTAAAAGGGGTGATTTATTAGTAATGAACAATACACGGGTGATTCCTGCTCGTCTATATGGGCAGAAAGCTAGCGGGGCTATGGTAGAGGTGTTGCTGTTGGAGGAGAGGCAACATAATGTGTGGCTGGCTTTGGTGAAGCCTGGGAAACGCTTGCAGCCTGGAGCAAAGATCTTTTTTCAAAGTCAAAAGTCAGAACTTGTAGAGACGCGATATATCACGTCTCTACAGCACTCAGAAGTCAAAATATCTAATTCTTCTTCTCCCCCTGCTCCCACAGCGAACCCTGCTCCCCCAGCCAGCCTAAGTGCTACCATCTTAGCAACAGACAAGGAAACCGGAGGGCGGTTGTTGCAGTTTGATCTGCCATCCGATACGTCGGTGATTGAGCTATTGGAATCGTTTGGTCAAGTACCTTTACCGCCCTATATTACGAATTCTCAGGCAGATTTGGAACAGTATCAGACGATTTATGCTCAGAACCCAGGAGCGGTAGCAGCGCCTACAGCTGGACTACATTTTACACCAGAATTGCTCAGCCGATTGCAAGAATGTGGTGTGGGGCAAGCGTTTGTGACTTTGCACGTAGGAGTAGGGACGTTTCGACCTGTAGAAGTGGAGGATGTGAAGACTCACACAATGCATGGTGAGTGGGTTGAGGTATCGGCACAGACAGTTGAGCACATTCGTGCCACGAAAGCGCAAGGGGGTAGAATTATTGCCGTAGGAACAACGACGGTGAGAGCTTTGGAAGGTGCAGCAGAATCTGGGCAGTTACAACCGTTTTGTGGTAAGACAAATTTGTTTATTTATCCAGGCTATCAGTGGCGAGTGGTAGAGGGGATGATTACAAATTTTCATCTGCCTCGTTCTAGCTTGATGATGTTGGTAAGTGCTTTAATTGGTAGGGAGCGGTTGTTAGATTTATATCATGAGGCGATCGCGTCTTCTTACCGCTTTTATTCTTTTGGTGATGCGATGTTGATTTTACCATCAGCATGAAGTTAATATATTTCTCTTTCGCAAAACTAGCCACTTCTACAAAACGTTCAACAGCGGAGCTTTTACGGTTGAGTTTGATTCGCTCGACTACTGAAAATCGGGGCGATCACCGTTTGTGGGGATGTGGGGATGCGATCGCACTTTTATTCATATTCAAAACGTAATGCGATTACAAAAGCGATACAGGTATCGCTTTATGTGAATGTTCTTAGAAAGTTGATTGCTTGAGTGTTCTGCTGAAAAATTGCGTGTATTACGTCACCATTGTTATAGCGAATGTCAATCTCGTACTTCAATGCAGGTGCAATACTGGTTTGAGTATCTATGTAATTTTGGACATATTCAATAGCTTGCTCAATTGTAGAGATTTGCTGACGTAGTCCATGTAAGACAGTAACAGTTACCCCCTGAACTTGCCGTGAAAATGAATGCTCCAAGGAATTGATAAAATTATCTATCTCATTTTTCTCAAGGCTGAGTAATTGATTTTTAATTTTTGTGATATTTTGTGTCAATAAGTTTTTCCATTGAGCAATCTTAAACTGAAACTCTGCTTCTGGTGTACTTTCATTAAAAGATGCATTTATTTCAACAGATGCAAATGCTTTGACTATGCTGTCATACTTTAGATAAAGAATTTTAAAGCCTTTAGACTTTAATTGATCGAGGGAGCCTTGAGTAAACACACCTGCTAAAATAGCACCTAAAAATGGGTGCAGATGACTATAGGTGTCTGCCAAAGGGACAAGCGCTCCTTCAATTTCTTGAGCTTTGTTTCTAGAGTGCTTAGTGTAACGTCGCCATGCCGTTTCTATAAATGCAATCGGTAGTCCACGAGTATCTTCTGTGCCTACCCGTTCAAGTACATAGTCAAGATCGTGAGAGTTACCGTATCGATCTTTCCACGATACCTTCTTGCTAGTTCTCGCTTTTCGTTTTCTTTGATAGTCCAAGTAAAGGCTATGCTGATTAGCTACTTCCTGAAGTCTCTCACGAATAAATTCTTGAATTAAGTTGCCGATAATCTGCCCCCACTTATGTGAGAATGACTCTGCCATTGATTTTGTTTAAAAACTCATTTTGTTATAGCTAGACTTATCCGCGAACCCACAAACAACCTTCACAAAGGGGAATTCTGTGTTTGCGATTTTTCCACTTCACATTTCGGTCACGAATTTTCTCAAACTCAAATGCTTCAAACCCCGCGGATTGAGCCAGCTTACCAAGCCATTCAATTACAGGAACATGAACGCCGTAGGGCGCAGAATCACCGATAACGAAGCAAACAGTTGAAGGAGATTTACAGACTCGGCGAAGTGCCAGCCATACTTTAGCCATATCCGCAAAGTAGCAGCCAACCATCAGATGGTAATTCTTCTTACCACCATGCAGACGACGCTCTTGGGATAACTGATTACAAACTGCCAAAATCTCAGCTTGGATTGGTTGCAATTCGGGGGAAGCCAGAATTTCCTCCAAATTAACAGTCTTTTGTGTTACGTGCTGTGAGCATGAGCGAACTAGATGTTGGCGAACGGCACTCTGAAGATCGCCCCATCCCTGAATTTCTCCCATGAAACACATCTCAAGACGTGTAGCATCGGCATAATCATAGTTGTTAGCGTATGGTGGTGATGTAATCACTAAGTTGGCAAAGTCATCAGGTACACCTTGACAAGTCCGAGCATCAGATTGAATGAGTGTAGCTTGAGACACTACTGTTTTTCCTGCGATTCTCATGTCTGTGGCAATGCTTTCTGCCATTAGCTGAAAAGCTGCCATAGGCTCTAAAGGGGATTGTTTCTTTTTATTAGGTAAAATGTACTGCCAAGGTGCAGTGCCAGCATGAGAAACATGGCGGAGAATAGCTACAAGCGTTAACCAAACTAACTCAGATGGTGGTGAATCATCAGCAATTTTTTCCCAAGCCTGTCGTAACCTATCTAAGCAGTTTAGTGAGGGATCAGTGAAACATTCACGAATCAAATTTGGATACTCATTTACACAGCCTTTCAAATTTTCGGCTAATCTTACGACATTTTGTGTCTGCTGAAGATAGGCATCGGGATCAGTTCGATATAACAGCTTGGCTCGTGCTACACGAGTAACGAAGGGATGAGCTTCAATTCCATAGCATTCAACCCCTATTTGTTCAGATGCAAGCAAGGTTGTACCAGAGCCAGCAAATGGATCTAGAACAGCGATCTTTTCCTGTTCCTTAGCTTTAATAATCACAGTTTCTACCCATTTTGCCGAAAATCCTGCACTAAACCTAAACCATCTATGTACTGGCAGTTTCATATTGTCCACAAAGGTTGAGGAAGTATCGAAACTTTCACAACTGAGAGGAAATGATACTGGTGATACAACTTTTTCACTAGGCATAAACTTTTTTAATTCATAAATATATGAATCTGGTTCCTGATCCTATAATATGAAAAAAATATGTATTTATTTTATAGGAATAGGAGCTTTATAAATATTAGTTTCAGTTTCATAAATAGCTTGAAAAGATTCAATTGCTTCTTTTAACTTGTTAATTGCATCTTCTTGATTACTACCTTGCCCTACCAGTCCTTCTAAGCACAACGCTACCCAATAGTTTGCACTTTGTCTGAGTTTCCCTGGGGTTTAAACCCCAGGCTGTGTAAAATTCTATTGCTGTTCTAAGCTGATGTTGTGATGTAAGGTGGGCATGGGTGGCATACGATTATCTAGCGTAGTGTACCTGCGGGAATGCCCAAAATATCCTCAATTTTTGGCATTTCTTCTAGGGGAATTACGCGCCCTTCATCCTCAAAACCAGTGATTTGATCGAAGTTGAGATAACGATACAAATTGTCAGCGAAAGGATGAATTTTGTATGCCACAATGTCCATATATTCCTGTACTGTGGGAATGCGACCTAATAAGGCACACACTGCGGCTAATTCGGCTGAACCGAGATAGACTCGCGCATCTTTGCCCATGCGGTTGTTGAAGTTGCGGGTAGAAGTGGAAAACACTGTCGTACCGTCGGCAACTCGCGCTTGATTACCCATACACAGACTGCAACCAGGCATTTCTGTCCTAGCACCAGCAGCACCAAATACGCTGTAAACTCCCTCTTCCTTGAGTTGCTGTTCATCCATGCGGGTGGGAGGACAAATCCACAAACGAGTTTTAACAGCTTGTTCGCCATCCAATACTTTGGCGGTGGCGCGATAGTGTCCGATATTTGTCATGCACGAACCGACGAATACTTCCTGTACCGCATCGTTTTGAACTTCTGAAAGTAACTTGATGTTATCTGGATCGTTCGGTGCAGCGACGATTGGTTCTTTGATTTCGTTCAAGTCAATCTCGATAATTTCAGCATACTCCGCATCTGGATCTGCTTCTATCAGTGAGGGATTTGCTAGCCACTGTTCCATTTTGGCGACGCGGCGCATGATCGTTCTAGCATCTTGATAGCCTCGCGCTACCATGTTTTTCATCAGTGCCACGTTGGAACGGAGATACTCTGATACTGTCTCGATACTCAGTTTAATCGTGCAACCAGCGCAAGATCTTTCAGCTGTGGCATCTGTCAATTCAAAAGCTTGCTCTACTTTTAAATCTGGCAAGCCTTCAATTTCCATAATCCTACCAGAGAAGACGTTTTTCTTGTTCTGCTTTGTCACCGTCAGCAGTCCTTTTTGAATTGCTACATAAGGAATTGCATTCACAATATCCCGTAGGGTAATACCTGGTTGTAACTCTCCTTTGAACCGAACTAAGACAGATTCAGGCATATTTAAAGGCATTGCACCCAAAGCAGCTGCAAACGCGACTAAACCTGAACCAGCAGGAAAGGAAATACCCAAGGGAAAACGGGTGTGAGAATCTCCACCTGTACCAACAGTATCAGGTAATAGCATCCGATTTAACCAAGAGTGGATAATACCATCACCAGGACGCAAGGCGACACCGCCACGTTCGGCGATGAAATCCGGTAGTTCGTGGTGAGTTTTGATATCTACTGGCTTGGGATAAGCGGCGGTGTGGCAGAAACTTTGCATTACTAAGTCAGCACTGAAACCAAGACAAGCAAGTTCTTTTAACTCATCCCGTGTCATGGGACCTGTGGTATCCTGGGAACCAACAGTAGTCATAATCGGTTCGCAGGATGTACCAGGGCGGACACCAGGTAATCCGCAAGCTTTGCCTACCATTTTTTGCGCTAGAGTAAAGCCTTTGCCTGTGTCTGCTGGCATTTTGGGACGGGTAAAGATGGTGCTGGGTTCTAATCCCAGTGCAGCACGGGTTTTGTCCGTGAGGGTGCGTCCGATTAGCAAGGGGATGCGTCCTCCGGCGCGGACTTCATCGGCAATGGTATCTGGGTGAAGGGTGAAGGTGGAAATGATTTCCCCAGTTTCGTTGGTAATTTCACCTTTGTAGGGATGGATGGTGATTACCATACCTGTTTCCATTTTGGTGACATCGCACACAATGGGTAAAGCGCCTGCGTCTTCGGCTGTGTTGAAGAAGATGGGAGCGATCGCACTACCTAATATATACCCTCCCGCCCGTTTATTCGGTACATAGGGAATATCTTGTCCGATGTGCCACAGTACCGAGTTAATCGCTGATTTTCGAGATGAACCAGTTCCTACCACATCCCCCACATATGCCACAGGATGCCCTTTTTGCTTCAACTCGGCAATGGTTTTCAATGCCCCAGGCATTTTAGATTCCAACATTACCAATGCGTGTAAGGGAATGTCAGGGCGAGTTGTTGCATGGGGTGCGGGAGATAGATCGTCTGTGTTTGTCTCTCCTGGCACTTTAAATACTGTGACTGTAATTTCGGATGGTAGTGATGGACGACTGGTGAACCAATCGGCATCCGCCCAAGACTGCATTACTTGTTGGGCGTAAGAGTTGGTTTTTGCCAATTCGGCTACGTCGTGAAAGGCATCATACACTAGTAAAGTCTTACTTAAGGCGGATGCGGCGGCAAGTGCTAGCTGGCGATCATCAACAGACAACAAATCTATGAGCGATCGCACGTTATACCCACCGCTCATTGTTCCCAGCAACTCTACAGCGTAGAGGGGAGAAACGAGCGGGCTGGTAATTTCGCCTTTGGCTACACCTGTGAGAAAACCTGCTTTAATATAAGCAGCAGGATCGACACCAGGAGGAATGCGATCGCGCAACAGATGCAGCAATGTTTCTTCTTCCCCAGCGGGTGGATGTTTCAGTAGTTCACATAATTCGGATGTTTGCTGTGCATTCAACGGTAGTGGCGGAATTCCTAGCGCACCCCGATCTGTGACGTGTTGACGATATTGTTCGAGCATTTTAGACTTCTCCTAAGTTATTTATTCAGCTATGAATGTTTTCTATTGTCATTCTTACGCTGCCTAATTCATCTTTACAGTTGGCAGTGATACTACCTTGAAGTTGCCTGCTAGGAAACCAAAGCAATGGGGATACAATAACTTGTTAGCAATTTACAATGGCAGATTCAATTTTGGATTTTTGGGATTGGTAAATGGTAGACGTAGAAGGGCTACGTCTGTACAGGTAGTTGGTATTTCCCCTACTCCAAAACGAACTACTCCCTTCCCCATGACTCGATCTAAAATCTAAAATCGCCAAAGCCACTTTTAATATATATGTCTCAAACGTACACTGTTCAATTTCATCATCAAGGCGAAGTTCATACTATCCAAGTACCAGAAGATAAAACCATTTTGCGGGCTGCTTGTGCTGCTGGGCTAGATTTGCCAAGTTCTTGCAATGCTGGTGTTTGTACTACTTGTGCTGCTCAGATTTTAGAAGGAAGTGTAGACCAAACTGATGGGATGGGCGTTAGTCCCGAACTTCAGCAACAAGGTTATGTACTGCTTTGCGTTGCTTATCCACGCTCTAATTTGAAAATTGACACGGAAAAGGAAGAAGAAGTTTATCATCTGCAATTTGGGCAGTTCCAAAAGTAAAGCAGGGGGAGCGGGGGTAGCAGGGGGAGCTGGGGGAGAAAGGATGAACACCAAATTTATTACGATAGAAATTGACCTTCAGGAAACACCCGCTCAGTTGCTCTGGCAAATTGAAGCTCAATTGCGCTTAAGCGGAGAACCACTACGCTGGGCAATTACAAACGTAGATCCAAAAAGGCACAAAGCCATTGTAGAAGCTACTGTTACTTTAGAATCTTGACAGATCAGCTTAAATGTGAACCAACGTCCTTACACTGTTATCTTAATTATACCAACTGGCGTTGGGGCAGCGATTGGGGGTTATGCTGGAGATGCCTTGCCAGTCGCCAGAGCGATCGCCTCTGTTGCCGATCGCCTGATTACCCATCCCAACGTTCTCAACGGCGCTCAATTATACTGGTCTTTACCCAATGCTTTCTATGTCGAAGGTTACGGGCTTGACAAATTTGCAGCATCGTGCTGGGGGTTGCGGCCAGTACACAAAAATCGGGTGGGTTTGATTCTCGACCAGAAAATTGAATCAGATTTGCGCCTCAGACAACTACAAGCAGCTGATGCAGCCAGAGCCACATTAGGATTAGATATAACTGATTATGTGGTGACAGATGCCTCCTTAGAAGTCGAGTTACGTAGCTCTGCTTCTGGTGCTAGCTGGGGGACAATTGGTAATCCAGATAGTTTGTTAAGGGCGGCTGAAGTATTGATAAAAAAAGCTGGGGCAGAAGCGATCGCAGTTGTCGCCCGTTTTCCCGATGATATAGATAGCCAAGCACTACAAAGCTATCGATGGGGTCAAGGAGTTGATCCCCTAGCTGGTGCAGAAGCCATCATTAGCCATTTGGTAGTAAGAACATTTCAAATTCCCTGCGCCCACTCCCCAGCCTTATCACCCCTACCTCTTGATCCTCATATATCCCCCCGTTCAGCTGCTGAGGAATTAGGTTATACTTTCTTACCCAGCGTTTTGGTTGGCTTGAGTCGCGCCCCCCAATTTGTTGTAGAGACGCGATATACCGCATCTGATATTTGGGCAAATCAAGTTGATGCCCTGGTTGTACCAGCCACAGCTTGTGGTAGCAGCGCCCTCCTGAGTTTAAGTCAGTCGGGCGTACAAATTATTACAGTGCGAGAAAATCATACCCAGATGCAAGTTCCGACCGAACCGTTAGGAATCAAAGCACATCAGGTACACTCTTATTTAGAGGCTATAGGTGTGTTGGTTGCCCATAAAGCGGGTATCAACCCCTCTGCCCTTAGCCCCACTATCACACCCCTACATTGTCTATCTGTAACACACAATATTTAAGGTGTTGCATGAAGTCTGTATGATAGTGTCACGCAAAGACGCAAAGGCGCAAAGAGACGAATTTTCATCAGCTCCCCCAGCTCTAAAATTACCGTGACCCAACAGCATCAACCAGACCCGAAACTTCAACCGCTGACACGTACCCAACTTCTGATAGTAATGGGTGTTACGGCTGTCTTATTGTGGCTAGTAGCTCTTGTGTGGTTACATTTTGGTTCGGTATCTCTTTTACCCTTAAAGTGGACTGCTACAGTCTTACCTGTGGGCATTGGTCTGGGGCTAGCTATCACTGCTGCTAGTTCTTTAGTTTATCGCTATTGGTCTGCATATCGTCGCAGTGCAGATTTTTATCTAGAGTTTGTACTCAAACCCTTAGTTTTACTAGACATAATCTGGGTGGGACTGCTACCTGGACTCAGCGAAGAATTGTTATTTCGAGGTGTAATGCTACCAGCCTTGGGCTTGAATATTACTGGAGTCCTAATATCAAGTCTTTGTTTTGGCGTGTTGCATCTAAGTGGTTCTGATCAATGGGCTTATGTTGTTTGGGCAACTGTTGTCGGGTTGCTGTTAGGGTACAGTGCTGTAGTAACTAGCAATTTGTTAGTGCCAATCATCGCTCATGTGTTTACAAATTTGCTTTCTAGCTGTTATTGGAAGTTGGCGGATTCTTCAAGGAGAGGCTAGGGGCTAGGGGTTAGGGGCTAGGGGCTAGAGGCTAGGAACTAGAGGAACCAGAGGGACTCCAGGGGGGGAAATACTACTGACTACTGACTTCTATCTCCTGACTCCTGACTACTTTAATCTGAAATTGTGATGTTTTCTAATCCCTGTTCTGCTGGTGGATATTGGGGATTCATGGCTTCTAGGGTGTCTGCGATCGCTCGTGCAATCACTAAATTTTTATACCACTTCTTATTTGCAGGTACAACATACCAAGGAGCGATCGCTGTGGAACAATTATTAATTGCATCTTCATAAGCTTGTTGGTAATCATCCCATAGCTTGCGCTCGTTGACATCGTTAATCGAGAACTTCCAAAGCTTATTTGGATCTTGCAAGCGACTTTCTAGCCGAGATTTTTGTTCGTCTTTGGAAATGTGCAGAAAAAACTTGATTACTGTGATGTTATTGAGGGTGAGCATCTGCTCAAATTCATTTATGGTGTGATAGCGTCTGCGCCATACTTCCTCTGGAACCATTTGCTTGACGCGGACAATTAGCACGTCTTCGTAGTGCGATCGGTTAAAGATCGTAATCATTCCCCGTTGGGGTGTACGCTGATGGTAACGCCACAAAAAATCGTGATTGGCTTCCTCATCGCTGGGTTTTTTGAATGACCAAACTTGACAGCCTTGGGGGTTAATACCTTGAAAGACGTGTTTGATTGTGCCATCTTTGCCGCCAGTATCCATTGCTTGCAGCACAATCAGCAAACTACGCTTATGCTCAGCATACAGGCGTTCTTGTAATTTATTTAGGCGATCGCGCTGATACTCTAGTTCCTCTTCTACATCTTTCTTTTTTTTGTATTCTTCAGAGGTATTTGGATCAATTTCGGCTAATTTGATTGGTTCTCCTGGTACAACTCGATAGCGGGGATAATCTGGTTTCCCCCGTGGCGCATCTACTACCGTTGTCTCCGGTGACATGACATCTGCAATTTCTTGGGTCTTCTGATCTACGGCTTGCTGGGTTGTGCCGGATTCCGCAGAGGCGATATCCTCCGTTGCAAGATTTTTTTTATTTGGCGATCGCTTGGAGTGACTCATAGGAACAATGTTGTCACCGAAACTATTGTTGTAGATACTAATTCATAAGACGAGCAAGTGTTTCCCTCAAAAGGTAGACACAAGAATATTACAAAATCTTTACTAATCGATTGTAATTTCTTGTAGTAACTATAAGTCCGCCTGTTAGTTTTTTCAGTCACCCTGATTACATTTATTACTATTTTGTTGAATTTCTGGAAATGCCTCTCAAGAAGTTGAATAACTCAGTAGTGGATGATTGAGCAAATCGCTCCACATATATACCACTTTTTATTAGAGTATCAGGCTAGCCAATAGACGTATTGGATAAGGAGCCCCGCCCTCCTTTTTGCGTCCGAACGATCGCGGCTTTGCGCGGACACTTTGCCTCCTGTCGGGAAACCCGCCCACCTGGGTGTCCAAGTCTATTGCGAGAAACAAAAAAAAGACGAGTGCAAGAGTTCTAATAAATTAAGCAATGGTAGTCAATTCATTCTGTTTGTGAAGATAAATCAAAGGATATTTATATGCTTATTCATGACAATCTTTATCATTTTTGGTTCCGCTCCGTTGGCATTTGGGATTCCCTACTTGTCAAGGTTGCAGCAAGCTGGTTGTCTGAGCAAGAACTATTATCACTGAGCCAAATACACCATCTTTGTCAACCAGAATTTGGAGTAAAGGTAAGTTGGGAATATAAGAAAAAATCCGAAGAGGGAAATATGTCTTGGTGTGTTGATGCCAATCACCCCAACTTGATTTTTGCTAACAAAACCCTAAAGCATAATACCCCGCCTAGTATATTAAATTATCAACTGCCAGATGCTAGCAAACTAGTTATAACAGTTGATGAATTAGAAGAAACGTTTATGCTAGCAAGCAACACGCGAAGATTGAGAGAACTGAGGTATCAGGGCAAACTACTTAGAAGACTTTGGGAACAAAAGGTTAATGATGAAATTACTCAAAGCAGGTTAGTAACTCCAAGTGATTGTATTACAAAAAATGGTGAATTGATGAAATTTCCAGAACTGGGTACACGTCCTTTGTCTTAATATCCGCTTAGCATTCCCCGCCGCTTTGCCTCGCGTTCAGCTAGACGGAAAAGTAGTAATCCCACAGTGAAGTATACTGCGCCATTTATGAAGGCTACAGCCAATTTTGCCAAATTTAAACTTTCCCCCCGTGCCATCAAATCGCGTAGTAATCCTGCACCAGGACACATGGGCAGTAATTGTCCTAAAATTTGAGCATATCCTGTCCAAGTCTCGGTTGGAGTTGTTAGTAAAAACAAGGGGATAAACTGAAAGATGATTTGTAGTTGTTGAACGCGCTTTAATAATAAGGCTAAAGATCCAAGGGTAAAAGCAATACCGTAAGCTCCCATTAATACAGTGGCAAAAGGTAAAAGTAATGTCGGGGGAAAATTGAGACGACTTTGGGTAAGTGCCATAATAATAAATAAAATGGCAGTGATTTGAAAGATCTGCAAAAATAGTTCAGCCACTGTCCGCATTAAGAATACTTTAATAGCACCAAAGCGCGACAGGAAAAGTTGTTCTAAAGTACCTGTTTGAGCTTCAGATTGTAAACCTCCGGCAATGCTAGCCATGATGAATATAACCAAAGACCAAAGTACATAACCAATTACAATCGAGTCAAGGCGATCCCCAAGTTGTAAACTAGGACCTGCAATGTAACGGGCGCTTAAAAAAAGTCCATAAAAAAGGATAGTACAAATTAAAATTCCACCCAAAGCCTCAAATTGATAACTGCGATATATAATCCAACTGCGGCGTAATTCAGCTAGAAATAATTCCCACATCTCGATTTTTTCCTGCTCTAACTATTTTCAAAAAGATTTGCGTCAAGTCTGCTTGTTCTTTCTCGACAAAATGCAGTGGTAGAGGGTTGAGAATTTCTAGCACTTTGTAGAGCAATTCTTGCTTTCTAACATAGATAGTTTGCCGATTGACAACGTCTGCCCCAATTGTTTCTAATTGTGTAATGCGTCCATCATCAAGGGTGGCTTCCATCTCAATTTTGTAAGTTTTACCGGAAAATTGTCGAATTAGTTCAGGCGTTGGTGAAGAAGTTAAGATTTCACCTTTTTGGATAATGGCAATTCTGTCTGAAAGTTCTTCAGCAATAGCAAGTTGGTGAGTAGTCAACAAAATAGCGCAACCAGAAGCAGCAATTTCTCGCACCAAAATTTTGACATCTTCAGTTGCTTCTACGTCTAGCCCTAAAGTAGGTTCATCTAACAATAGCAGTTGGGGTTGATGTATTAAAGAGACTGCGATCGCTAACTTCTGCTGCATTCCCCGTGAAAGATTTTGCACTGAGGTACGGCGTTTATGCAGCAAACCAAATCTCTCTAAAAGTACCATTGCTGACTTGCTGGCTTGTCTACGGTTTAGCCCCTTGAGTACCCCGAAGTATTTCAAATTCTCTTCTGGAGTCAGTCGCCAGTAGACGTTGCGATTTCCTTCTAGCACTGCACCCAGGTTTTGCAGTGCAGCTGGGTTGCGGTGGGGATCACTCCCAACAATTCTCACCCAACCTGCATCCGGCTTAATCAGTCCTGCCATCATTTTAATGCAAGTTGTCTTGCCAGCCCCATTGGGACCGAGGAAAGCCAGCACCTCTCCAGAACGAATGGTTAAGGAAACGTTTTTGACGGCTTCAACAAAAGAGTTGTTATGGCGGTAAGTTTTTTTGAGGTTGTAGGCTTCCAGTGCATTCATAAAGTCAGGCTGGGCATAGTTATCAGATATGCTTTATCCAGCTATATCCTACTTTGCCCAGTGTTGCGAACACTAGTTCCCAGGCATCGCTGTGGGAACTAAATATATATCTAGTAAATCCCCCCCCCGATAGAGACAATGGCTAGACTCTCCCCTCAGCTGGAAGATTTAGCATACAAACATAGCGACACAGAGATAGCAACAATGGAAACAGTGCAGTTGCAATTGCGGGGGATGAGTTGTGCAGGTTGCGCCCGTTCAATTGAAAAAGCCATTCGCGCTGTTGTTGGGGTAATTGACTGTAATGTGAATTTTGGGGCGGAACAGGCGAGTGTTACCTACAACCCCAGAGAAACAAATATAGAGAAAATTCAGCGAGCAGTGGTAGAGGCGGGATATGCAGCTTCTCCACTGAAGGAAATGGGTTCAAAAGAAGATGATGCCGAAGTTGCTGCTAGACTTGCCCAAAAGCGAGACTTAACGCGCAAGGTGGTAGTAGGGGCGTTGATTAGTGTTCTATTGCTGATAGGATCGCTGCCAATGATGACAGGGTTAAATCTGCCATTGATTCCCACTTGGCTACATAATCCTTGGGTACAGCTAGTATTGACAGCACCTGTCCAGTTCTGGTGTGGTAAATCTTTTTATCGGGGTGCGTGGAGGGCTTTCAAACGTCGGGCGGCGGATATGAATACCCTGATTGCTTTGGGTACTAGTGCGGCGTATTTCTATTCCGTCTTTGCCACCATTAGCCCTGGGTTCTTTCAAAGTCAGGGACTGATGCCGGAAGTGTACTATGAAACCGCTGCTATTGTAATTACTTTAATTCTACTAGGGCGATCGCTGGAAAATCGGGCTAGGGGTCAAACTTCTGAAGCCATTCGTAAACTGATCGGTTTACAAGCACGAGATGCCAGAATAATTCGTAATGGCAAGGAAATAGAAGTTCCCATCCAAGCAGTCAGGGCTGGGGATATAATTTTGGTGCGCCCAGGTGAAAAAATTCCCACTGATGGGGAAGTAATTGATGGTGCTTCTACCGTCGATGAGTCGATGGTGACGGGTGAGAGTTTACCAGTTAAAAAGCAGCCAGGGAATGAAGTAATTGGGGCGACGATTAATAAAACTGGTAGTTTTAAATTTCGGGCTACACGAGTCGGGAAAGATACGGTTTTGGCGCAGATTGTCCAACTAGTGCAGCAGGCGCAAGGATCGAAAGCACCAATTCAGCGTTTGGCGGATCGAGTGACTGGGTATTTTGTTCCCCTAGTGATTGCGATCGCGATCGCAACTTTTGTAATTTGGTTTGACATCATGGGCAATTTGTCTCTTGCCTTAATTACTACTGTTGAGGTATTAATTATTGCTTGTCCCTGTGCTTTGGGTTTAGCTACACCGACATCGGTTATGGTGGGAACGGGCAAAGGTGCAGAAAATGGCATCTTAATTAAAGGTGCTGAAAGTTTAGAACTGGCACATAAAATTCAGACTATTGTATTAGATAAAACTGGGACATTGACTGAAGGTAAACCCACTGTCACTGATTTTGTAACGGTACATGGAACAGCAAATCGCAATGAACTAAAACTGTTGCGGCTGGTGGCATCGGTGGAACATAATTCAGAACATCCCCTTGCTGATGCGATTGTCAAATATGCTTCTTCTCAGGAAGTGGATTTAATAAATGTACAAAACTTTGAGGCGATCGCTGGTAGTGGTGTTCAAGGTATAGTAAGCGATCGCCTGATACAAATTGGTACTCAAAGATGGATGGAAGAATTAGGCATCGATACCCAACAGCTGCAAAGCTACAAATCTGCTTGGGAAGCTGCTGGTAAAACCGTTGTCTGGATCGCAGTTGATAGAGAAATTCAGGGAATTATGGGTATTGCTGACACCCTCAAACCCTCCTCAGCCGCCGCCGTCAAAGCTTTACAACGTAATGGTTTGGAAGTAGTGATGTTAACTGGAGATAATCGCCCAACGGCAGAAGCGATCGCCCAAATCGTCGGAATTACCCGCGTCTATGCCGAAGTTCGCCCCGATCAAAAAGCGGCAATTGTCAAGTCTCTCCAAGGGGAAAAGCCCCGTGGCAGAGGAACCCCGTGGCAGAGGAGAAAATTTAATCCAAAATCTCCTAGCCTCCAGCCCCAAGCCCCTAGCCCCTCCATTGTCGCAATGGTAGGTGATGGTATTAATGATGCCCCTGCTTTGGCACAGGCTGATGTAGGGATTGCTATTGGCACAGGAACAGATGTAGCGATCGCTGCTAGTGACATTACTTTAATCTCTGGTGATCTGCGAGGTATTGTTACAGCAATTGAATTGAGTCGTGCCACTATACGTAATATCCGGCAAAATTTGTTTTTTGCCTTTATCTACAATGTCGCTGGTATACCAATAGCCGCCGGAATTCTTTTCCCCTTCTTTGGCTGGCTACTCAATCCAATTATCGCTGGTGCAGCAATGGCATTCAGTTCAGTCTCTGTAGTGACTAATGCCCTACGCTTACGCAATTTTCAGCCCAAAATTAGCTTCTAAGCAAGGAGGAATCGCTGCAAATGTTAAAAATAAGCAAGATTTGGGGTAGCGTTATTAGTCTAGGATTACTGTTAGGATTTGCTTCAGGTGTAAAGGCAGCAGAAAGGCAAGATCAGCATTTAGGAAATCAATTTCGCCGCATTGAACAACCTTTAGGCTTGAAAGTAGCTGTCACATTAGGTGGAGTGGGGTTAATTGCAGCCCAATTATGGTGGTTTCTTTTGAGTCAAAACCCACAATTGCAAGCAAGAAATAACCAGAACTTAGGCAAAGATATCCCATAGCCTCCCTTTTTATTGTTTTAGTCCGTTTTAACCCACTTAAGCTATTGGTTCTGCGGAAATTAATTTCCAGGCGGGTTATAAATCAAATGAAACGCCCCCCTTTTTAACTCCTGTTGGCGGTATCTTCAACTAAACCCCTGTGTAATGCATGATTGTCACAGGAAGGCGAATCAAAATATTGGCTAAAGCAGATAAGCCAAACTTGATTTTAAGCGATCGCGGTAACTCCCGCCATGAAACTGGCACAAAGCCAAAACGAGTATAAAAACTCGCAAGGCGGCTACCCAGACATTCTAGATACAGTGGCTGCGTAGCCTGTTGCACTAAATGTCTAACTAGATACGTACCCAATCCTTTACCGCGCATTGCTGGTGCTACCACTAGGCTACCAAGTTCTTGCGCCCCAGAAAAGGAACGCAACTGCCCACAAGCAACCAAACGCCCATTACATTCAATTACCCAAAATTGCTGCCAGCTAACCTGTGTCGGATCGAGTGCCGCCCCTAACACTAACGAACGTATTGCCCATATATCTTTAGCTGTAGCTGGGCGAAGAATACAGCCTAGTGGTAACTCAGACAAGGACATTACTAAACTTCAGAAATTTAAGTACCTTCTTTATTCTCCTCTCCCCCAGCTTCCCCTACTCCCACAGCGAACCCTGCAATCATCATGAAGAATATTGAACTCACCACGAGATCAGGGCGATCGCATTGGTAATGGCTTCCAGTTAGAGTATTGAGCTAAATGGTTCCAGTATGCCAAATATCCTGTAAAAGCGAAGATTAAAGCCGCAACTACCAATACAAACGCCCCTACTATTCGCAAGCTTCGGTTTGTCTTGAAATAAAGTGTAGGTGCAGCACAGATCCCACCTAAACCAGTCAGGATGAAACCAATTCCAGACAGTAATGGTTGTTTTGTCAAGCCTAAATTAATAATACGTAAACCAACCACAACAGCAGCCACACCAGCAAAAAAGCCGTAAATTGCCACAGTGATTAAATCATAGTCAAGAGCGATGGCAAAACACGCCCCCAAAAACAAGATTCCGAACAATACAGACATTTCACCGTAAGCAATATTGAAGCTACCTGGAACTGTCCAAGTGAAAATCATGTGTAACCCTGTGACAAGAGCGATCGCCCCCGTCATTCCAAAGCCTGGAATCCAACGTTTTTGATTTGTGTCACTCAAACCCCAATACACATAGGCAGCTAGGAGAAATAGCCCAGCTACCAAATTGATCAGCATTAAAGTGATGTAGTTGATAAACATTATTCTATCTAGTAGTTATTACCAAGCCACCTTAACTAAGAAATAAATATATATTCCCACTTAATTATTACTACTTTATGCAGAACTAAAGCAATAAAAAATAGACTATATTCTTGCTGATTAAATCTTACCAATAGATGAATTATGGCTCAAACTTGGTTATGGATTGGCGTTATAGGTATGGCGCTAGGATCTGTATTTTTCGGGATAGGCGCACACAATGCTAAAAATGAGCGTTGGAGAATACTGTTTACACTTAATTTCTTTATTTGCGCGATCGCTTGTGGACTATATCTATCAATGGCATTAGGTCAGGGTAAAAGTGAAATTGCGGGTCGTCCCACTGTTTGGGTTAGATACATAACTTGGTTTTTGTCAACCCCACTATTAATCTTAGACCTTACCTTTCTGGGCAAAACCAGCCTGCCAATTACAGCTAGCATACTGGGAGCAAACGCATATATGATTGTCACAGGCTTTGTTGCCACTATATCAGCTGACAGAGCGATCGGGCATATTTGGTACGTTGTTAGCTGCTTTGCTTTCCTAGCTACTCTCTACTTATTGGTCAACCAATACCGCAAAGAAGCCGAACGCAAGCACCCAAGATCTAAAAAAGTATTTCGCAAACTGCTAACAGTTCATATAGTATTTTGGACTCTTTATCCAATAGTTTGGCTACTGGGTAACACCTGGCTTAACATCATTAACCAAGGTACTGAAACAATGTTTTACACACTCCTAGATCTTGCCTCTAAAGTCGGATTTGGTTTCCTATCACTCAACTCCATGCATAATCTAGAACAAGCAAACGAAGCACCACCCATGCATGGATACGAATCTTCAGCCATTTAATCTGACAGCATTGCACACCAACAGATGATCTCCTTTGTTTCACTTAGCGCCTTTGCGTCTTTGCGTGAGGTAAAAATCAACTTTCCTCACCCCAAGTCCGTAGTTGAAGATATACCAGTAAAAACGCCACAGCTAACAACACTGTGGCGGCTGCTGCTGCATAACCAAAATCAAATTGACCAAAAGCTTCCTGGTAAATGTAATAGACCAAAATATTAGTAGAATTTAATGGACCACCGCCAGTAATAACATAAATTTGCTCGAAACTTCGCAAGGTAAAAATAGCAGTGGTAATTGTAGCAAATATCAACGTAGGTCTTAATCCTGGTAGGGTAATATGCCAAAATTGCTGCCAAGCATTCGCGCCATCTAATTCGGCTGCTTCATAACGACCTAGTGGAATTGCTTGCAATCCAGCCAAAAACACCACCAAATTGAAACCTAATTGTTTCCAAATACTTAATAAAATTAATACTGGCATTGCCCAAGTACTGCTACCCAACCAGGGTATTGGTGCAATTCCAAAGGTATTTAATAGCGCGTTTACTGGACCTTCGGTTTGAAATAGCCAGCGAAAACCTAACCCTGCTGCTACCAGTGAGGTAATGGAGGGGAGAAAATAGGCACTGCGTAGCAATCCTCGCAAAACTAAGGAACGATTTAACAAGACGGCTAACCCCAAGGGAATGATGAGACTGGGAATAACTGTTGCAACTGTGAAATAAACAGTATTTCCAATGACTTGCCAAAAATCAGGGTCGAGTAGCAACCGCCGATAATTGTTTAAGCCAACCAGCTGAACACCTGCTAAAGTAAAACTTCCCCTGGTCACGCTCAGATAAAACAAGTAGGCGATTGGAAATAGTAAAAATATACCAAGCATCAGCAGCGCAGGAGCAAGAAAGATCCAAGCTGCAACAGTATCATTATCAAGTAATTGCTTGTGAGAACGCCTTGGAGTCATGAAGAGCCTAAATTGTTTTTGTTATTCTACGTCTGTACTGGTAGTTGGTAGTTGGTAACAGCGCCAGCTAACCGCTAACCACTAACCGCGCGCCTGGTAACTGGTAACTGGTAACTGATAACACCTAACAGCTAACTGGTAACTGATAACTGATAGATGACTAATCCAGCCACCCCTGACACTACTGCTTGCCTAATTTCTCCTTCTGTTTATCCTAGTGTGCAACCAGGTGAACCTATAAAATTGGGTATTCTTGCCTCTGGTAGCGGTACTAACTTTGAAGCAGTAGCAAGGGCGATCGCCTCCTGCTTGCTTAATGCTCAAATTCAAGTTTTAATCTACAATAATCCAGAGGCTAAAGTAGCGACACGCGCAGCTAATTGGAATGTACCAGCAGTTTTATTAAATCACCGCCACTTTCAAAGCCGCGAAGATTTAGATCGGCAAATTGTCCAAACCTTGCAACAATATCAAGTAGAATGGGTAATCATGGCAGGTTGGATGCGGATAGTTACACCAATTTTAATTGATGCCTTTCCTGATCAAATTATTAACATCCATCCGAGTTTATTACCTAGTTTCCGAGGAGTCCGTGCCATCGAGCAAGCACTCGCCGCTGGAGTGAAAATCACAGGCTGTACAGTTCATCTTGTCGCGCCGGAAGTAGACAGTGGTACAATTTTGCTTCAAGCAGCTGTACCTGTATTGCCCGATGATACTCCCGAAACGCTACACGCTCGCATTCAAGTGCAGGAACATCGAATTTTACCTCTTGCGATCGCAATAGCCAATACAAACATGGTAGTGCAATCAGGTTCCTAAAACTCACGCCGCGAGAAAATAAAAATAGCGATCGCTATCACCAATACTGTATAAGCTAATCCATAACTAGCATTACTTACTAGTGTAAGTGGGTTGGGTAAAGCCTCGCTGCCATAAACCGCTTGATTCTTCAAATCCAGTCGGGATAAGTCAGGCAAGACAAGATACAATTTTTGTGTCAGGCTTTCTAAACCTGGGTTTTTGCTCAGTCGTCCGAAAGCAACAAGATCTGGGCTTAAATTACCCATCAGATACACGCCAAAGCTCAGCATCGTTGCTAATACTGAACTGGTAAATACACCCAAAGCAATAGAGATCGCACTTACCAGACACAACTGCAAAAATAGGAAAACCACTGCTAGAAAAATACTACCTAACGGGTAAGTATATCGATTTAATTGCAGCAAGACGATGTAAATTACCGTCATAGCAGTAATTAGCGCGGCTAGAACGGCTGATAATCCTAAATGTTTGCCCGTAATAAACTCACTGCGGCTAATCGGCTTGGCAATCAAGACAAGGACAGTACGTTTTTCGATTTCCTTGTTAACCAGCCCAGTACCGACAAATATAGCAACGATTAAGCCCAGCACACTCATCGCCGCCAAACCAAAATCCAAAAAGATTTTACCGTCGGTTGCAGCTGCGACTTGAGGAAGTATTTGGATTGCAACGCCCAAAAGAAGCGCATAAAATGCGATAATCCACAAAATGCGATCGCGCACCACTTCCCGAAACACATTTGAAGCAATTGTAAAAACTCTAGCTAAACTCACTTTTCCCTCCAAAATCCTCCTGTAGGGGGCGGGTTTATTAGATATCCAGGCGGACAATCAGATTCGCTAAAACCCGCCCCTACAAATCAATTCACCATACATCATTTATAATTCCTGTTTTTCCCTAGCCCCTTATATTTACAAGAGGGCGGGTTTATTAAATATCCACAACAGACAATCAGATTCGCTAAAACCCGCCCCTACACATCAATTCACCATTCATCATTATATACTTCAGCCTTTTCGTGGGTCGTGGGTCGATCTTCGTGGGTCTCCTCCTATTTAACCGAACAATCTTAACCAATAGAATCAGACTCCGCTAAGATCAAAAACTGCGGTTTTTAAGATGGGAGAGCGACTTTGACTAGGAACGGCATCGGTATTCGGACAGCGCAATTACGTACCCACCGGATAGTAGGTCAAATTCATGTTTACGATGGAGTGGGAAAAGGCAAGTCTCAAGCAGCGCTGGGCGTGGTTTTGCGTTCAATTGGACTAGGAATCAATAGCTGTAATGACACCCGTGTTTTGCTGCTGCGGTTTCTCAAAGGACCTGGAAGGGCTTATGACGAAGATGGGGCAATTAAAGCACTGCAACAAGGTTTCCCTCATTTAATCGACCAAGTGCGTACCGGACGGGCGGAGTTTTTTGGTGCAGATGAGATTACCCGCTTTGACCGCATGGAAGCACAGCGTGGTTGGGATATCGCTAAGGGGGCGATCGCTTCTGGGTTATATTCAGTTGTAGTCTTGGATGAACTCAACCCAGTGCTGGATTTGGGCTTGCTAAGCTCTGATGAAGTTGTCAAAGTGCTGCAATCCAAACCGGAGGAGTTAGAAATTATTGCCACTGGTCGAGGTGCGCCTCAACAGCTACTTGATCTTGCCGATTTACACTCGGAAATGCAACCCCATCACCACCCCACCGCCGCCGCATTGAGCATTTGTGGCATTGAAATTTATACAGGTTCCGGTAAAGGTAAGTCTACCAGTGCGCTGGGTAAGGCACTGCAAGCAATTGGTCGGGGAATTAGTCAAGATAATTCTCACCGAGTTTTGATTGTACAATGGCTCAAAGGAGGAAGTGGGTATACAGAAGATGCAGCGCTCGCAGCCTTACAACAAAGTTACCCTGACTTAGTAGATCATCAACGTTGTGGTCGAGATGCAATTGTTTGGCGTGGTCAACAACAAGAGCTAGACTATGTAGAAGCCGAGCGAGGTTGGGAAATTGCCTCTGTAGCGATCGCCAGCGGGCTTTACAAAACAATTATTCTAGATGAACTCAATCCCACCGTCGATCTAGAATTACTCCCCGTTGAACCAATCGTGCAAGCCTTATTGCGTAAACCCCGTGATACAGAAGTTGTAATCACCGGACGTTGCCAAAATCCGCCAGCCTATTTTGACCTAGCCAATGTACACTCTGAAGTATTTTGTCATAAACATTATGCTAATAGTGGTGTAGAACTCAAACGCGGCGTTGATTTTTAAACCAGTGGTAGTTGGTAGTTGGTAGTTGGTTAAAGGTTAAATCAATTCCCTTTACCCTTTACCGCAATACCTCTTTACCGCAATACCTCTTTACCTTACACAAACATGGAAAACACTCAAACACTAGATTTGATTACTGGTATTTTGGCGCTAGCCATTCTTATTGGTGCATATCTGATGATGCACACCACTGTTTTCACCACCAAAAAAAAGAAATAGCAATGCGCTGTTAGCATTGTTAATTGCTAACAGCTAAAATCCAAACTTATAAATTATTTCTCAACTATCTAAAGTTAGATTTATTTAACTTAATTTTATCTAAAGAAATGAGTCAAAAATCTTACATACAGCACTGTTAAAGTAGTTAAATAAGAAACACAATAGTGTTATAAGATACAGTAATTAGCTATTAGCCTCAGTGCGAAAGCTACCGATGAATAAGAAAAAAGGAAAACGATCGCTCACTCTTTCGCTGCAAGAATATTTGCGGGGGATTACGGGTGGACTGTTGTTTAGTTTGCCACTACTTTACACGATGGAAGTATGGTGGGCTGGGTTTATCAGCCATCCCTTGCGCTTGCTAATCTACGTCCTCGTCACCTTCACCCTGCTATTGGGTTATAACCGCTACGGTGGGCTACGACGCTCTGCCAGTCCGGTTGAGGTAGCAATTGATTCGGTCGAGGAAATGGGAATTGGTTTGGTCATTGCCGCAGTTGTTCTCTGGCTACTAGGTCAAATCAGGGCTGAAATGACGATTGCAGAAATTGCCGGAAAAATCATTGTGGAAGCAATGACTGTAGCGATTGGTGTATCTGTAGGTACTGCTCAGCTAGGTGGTGGTGAAGGTGAGCAGGAGGAAGATAAGGGGATGAAGGGCGAAGACGACTGTACAAGTTCTAGTCCTGCACCTTTCTTGGCAGACAAGGATAACGACTTGGGAGGACAGTTAACCCTTGCTTTATGTGGAGCCGTCCTGTTTGCTAGCAACGTCGCCCCAACAGAAGAAATTATCCAGATTGCGATTGAAACTTCGCCCTGGAAATTGCTCGGTCTAGCGGTACTCTCGATACTGCTAGCTACACTGATCCTATTTTACAGTGACTTTACTGGCTCACAGCGCTTTAGTGAAGCCAGAGGCATTAAAACCGTCGTCTTTGGCGCAGTTGTGACATATGCGATCGCTCTAATAGCTTCTGCTGCCATCCTCTGGTTTTTTGGACGCTTCGACGGCACTGCACCGATTCTAAGCCTTGCTCAAACAGTCGTTTTAGGAGTCGCCTCCACCCTAGGTGCTTCCGCTGGTAGGCTTTTACTGCAATGAATAAACTAGAAAAGAATTGGCTAGAGTGGATTGTGTTTGCTGCCAGTCTAGTCCTTGTATTGAGTACACTGGGATATTTGGTTTACGATGGTGCTACTATGGGAGACTCCCGTGCCAAAATCGAGTTTCAACTCGGTCAACCGCAACCGCAATCAAACTACTTTATGGTTCCTGTAACAGTGAGCAATCGCGGCGACGAGACGGCGGAAGGAGTGCATATTGAAGTTACGCTCGAAAGCGGTGGTAAGGAACAAGAAAATGCCTCTTTCGAGATCGCTTTCCTCCCTCGACACTCCACCCGTGAAGGCTGGGTAACATTTAAAACTGATCCCCGCAGTGTAGAACAGATGCAAGCACGGGTACTGGGTTTTGAAAAGCCTTAATAGAGGCTAGGGGCTAGGGGCTAGGGGCTAGAGGAAAGCAGGGGGAGCTGGGGAAGAAATTACCTTTACCGCAATACCTCTTTACCCTTTTACCTTTTCCCTTTTCCCTTTTCCATCTGCTAGGTAAATTCTCAGATTTAAAATTGGCTATTAAATTAAGGGTTTTAGCTCTATCTTTATACAGATTTTATAAAAAGAAAACTTTCTTTTTGAAATTATTATGCAACTGCATATACTTAAGGTGCTAATTATTACTATCATAGCTAAGTGCAGATAATTTTGATAATTTAGCTATGGCAGATCGCTCGCCCAATAATAGTAATTATATTGATGCCATTGTTAAACAGGTGCGCTCTAAAACTCGTGCCAGCATCATCAATCAGTGCGGCACAATGCAAGTGCTGGATATGACACAGCCGATTGGATTAAATGACATTTATGTCAACGTAAATATTCTAGAAACAATAGTTGGGCGTAGGCGACTAGACATAACCCAATTGCTCGAAAGTAGTCAACCAGAACAATTTAATCGCTGGGGATTAAGCAAGGTTACAGAGCAAAGGGTATCTGGTCTAAATGCTGTTGAAAAATATTCAAAGCTAGTTGTACTAGGTAAACCAGGCTCAGGTAAAACAACTTTTTTGAAGTATTTAGCTCTTGGGTGCAGCTTGGAGGAATTTCTAGTTAAAAAATTTCCAATTTTTATTACTATTAAGGACTTTGCAGAAGCCCAAGCCCCTACATTACTCATTTACATAACGCAAATAATGCAAGCTTGCGGCGTAACTAAGAAGCAAGCAATCAAGTTATTACAACACGGTAAAGCAATAATTTTATTGGATGGCTTAGATGAAGTAAAAGAAGAAGACAGCCAGCGTGTCTTACAGCATATACAAAATTTTTCTACTCAATTCAACCAAAATAACTTTGTTATAACTTGTAGGATTACTGGAGAACAATATAATTTTAATAGTTTTACAGAAGTTGAAATCGCCGATTTTGATTTTCAGCAGATTAGTACTTTCGTTAGTAAGTGGTTTGCCAGTGTTGAGCCAATTAAGAGTAAGAGATTTATCCAAAAGCTTCAAGAAAATGAATCGATTCAAGAATTAGCAAATAATCCGTTATTGCTAACTTTACTGTGCTTAACGTTTCAAGAAACAGCCGAATTTCCTTGGAATCGTTTAGAGCTATACCAAGAAGGAATTAACCTGTTGCTGAAGAAATGGGACGCTAAGAAGAATGTGGAGCGATCGCAGCTATATAAAAAGTTATCTTACCAGCACAAACAAGACTTACTCAGTCAAATTGCCTATATTAATTTTGAGCAAAATAAATACTTTTTTAAACAGCAAGAACTAGAGCAATATATTGCAGATTATATCAGCAACTTATTTGATGCTGATCCTGCCCACTTAAGAATTGATAGTGCAAAGATACTGAAAACGATTGAATTACAACATGGTTTATTAGTAGAAAGAGCAAAAGGAATTTACTCATTCTCCCACTTGACTTTTCAAGAGTATTTTACAGCTAGACAAATTGCTGTTTGTTCTCACCCACAAGCATTAGAAACGTCTTTGCAAAAACTAGTAAGCCGAACTACAGACAAAAGATGGCACGAAGTATTTTTATTAACTGTAGGAATGTTGCGTAATGCAAGCTATCTGCTCCAATTAATGAAGAAAAAAGTTGATTTGATAGTAGCTGGGGATCGGCAATTACAACAATTTATTGCTTGGGCAAGTTATAAATCTCAGACTGTAGTTGCACCCTATAAACAAGGAGCATTACGAGCTTTTTATATAGCTCTTGGTATAAGTCTTTATCAGGTAGGACAAGCTAACCTTGACGCTGCCCTTGATTTGGCTAGTGATATTCTGGATCTTGCTTTTACCTTAGATCCTGCTTTTATCCTCAATCGTAAAGTAGCAATTGACCTAGTTATAGATAAAGCTCTTATCGTGGCGTTGGCTAGGGCAATTAATCTCAAGTTTGATTTTACCCAAGCAGGCGAGCTAGTCTCTGTATTGAGTTTAGGTATTAAACTTGCTATGGAGCCGAAGCTAAGGCAGAATGGGCAGTCCTCACTGTTATCGAAAATGCTCCTCGATCTGCAACAGCAGTTACCTAATTTAGAGCCACAAGCAAAATATGAACAGTGGTGGCAAAGTAACGGAATGGATTGGACAAAGCAGTTAAGAGCTGTGATGATTAATCAGCGTCACATTGGTTTAGACTTGCAGTTAGGCGATCGCCAAAGGGAAACATTAAAGCGGTATTATTATGCCAATCAATTGCTGCTGGCGTGTCTTGCATCCGATTGTTATGTGACCAGAGACGTGCGATCGTCTATTGAGAATACATTACTGTTGCCTGTAACACAACTGGCACAACTAGAATTTTAAACTTGGAACAATTTATATCCTTGCCAGTCTCGATAACTAGCAAACAAGTGCAATTGTAAAAAAGAAAATTAATTATATGTCTATCAAGTCTTGGCAATCAGGAACAGCCGCACTCATGGCATTGGCAATTACAAGTACAACTACACCCATGCTGATGATCCAGCCTGCTGCTGCTCAACTTTTCCCCCAATCACCTGAGAGATCGTATCAAACCACAATTCGCGCAGGTGCTTCTATTCCAGTCCGGTATGAACAGGCAAAAAAAATCGTTGTCAGTCCCAATGAAAGAATGCCTTTAACTCTCAAGGTAGCAGCTGACGTTACCAACCGCAGTGGTACTGTATTAATTCCAGCTGGCAGCTTAATTGAAGGTCAACTGCAACCCGCTGATGGAGGATCGCAGTTTGTTGCCAGAGAATTGGTAACATACAACGGTAGACGACAACCAATTGATGCAACTTCTGATGTAATTGAAACTACCAGAATTAATCGGGGAGTCAACACCGGATCAATATTGAAAGGTGCAGTCGTTGGAGCCGCAGCAGGGGCGGCGCTGGGAGGACTCACAGGCAACCGCCACATCGGAGTAGGAGAGGTGTTGCTCGGTGCGGGAGTTGGTGGTGCTGGTGGGGCAGTGCTAAGTCCCAAAAAAGCAGATGTGGTTGTGATTGAACCGGACAAGGATTTAGATTTGACGCTGCGCTCTAGTTTGGCAGTACAGGCATACTAGGAGTGGAACTAGTCACTCTATCGCGGTACTAATTGAATTTGCTGCTGTGGCTGGGAGGAGCGATTCTGCAGAGCAGTTTGTATGCGCGGTGTTTGCAGGAACTTTTTCGTAGCGGCGAGGAGGCGATCGCCCCAAAGATTTTGTCTGAGGAACTCTAAATCGCCATAACGACCATCTATCTTAATCGCCGCTTCTCCCATTTTTAGACCTTGTTCGCGTTCGCCTTTGTTATAAAGCGCCACTCCCATCGCCAGTAGAGGTTCTGCTGCTTGCTTCTCAATTGATACTGCTGCCCGCCACTGCTTGATTGCTTCATTCACATTGCCTTGTTCGTATCTGACCAAGCCAATATTGTTAATTGCGGGCCATTTTTCCCAGTTAGGTTGAATAACTGCTTTATTGTAAGTGGCGATCGCATCAGTTAGCTTACCTATCTTGTAGTAAGTATTACCTAGATCGAATAGCCCTTGGGGGTCATTGGGTTTTAGCCGCAACCCAGCTTGTAAACTGTCAATTGCCTTGTTGTAATTTCCCTGTTGAAAGTTTGCCGAACCGATCAAAAACAAAATTGAGGGTTCTTTGGGGGCTAGAGTTTGCGCCTTTTGGAGAGCGACGAGTGATTGGTCATACTTATTTGTCTGTAAATACAAACCCCCTAAAATAGTCCATGCCTTGAAATTTTTGGGAGCCAATTGGGTTGCTAGCCGCGCTCTAGGCAAAGCCATATCAAACTGTTGGAATTGTGCTAACTGATATGCTTCCTGTGCTAGAAACAAACCTTGCTTTTCCATGCGAGCTGAATCAAGTTCTACTGTGTGAGGTATAAGTGCCTGCCCCGATGCAGGCGTAGTCATACTTCCTAAACCTAAAATTACCAGGAAAGATAGCAAGTAATTGCGATTCGGCACAGTTTCCGCCTCAGTCTAATTGCAACATAATCTTCAGTTAGCTTAAACCATACTTCTACAAATCGGCAGCAATCTTTAGCCTCTTGCTCGCCTTTGCGCCTTGGAAGCGGGGAGTTGGAAAGGGTAAAGGATAAAGGATAAAGAAGTATTGCGCTAAAGGTAATTTCTCCCACTCTCCCCTCTTGGGTAATCTACTAGGCAATACTCATCCTTTGATGCTAATACAGTAGCGGAAATCACCCAGTCAAATGGGCAAATATTACCCATTGCGGTGTAGCCTGCCCTATCGTACCACCAGCTAGGATGGTAAGTATACGAAATAATTTTGATGCCAGCAGTAGGGGCGATCTTTAATAGACATACCTATAACAGAACAAGCAATGCATGAAAAGATCGCCCCTACAGACTTCAATTTTACAGGTATATCTTTTGTAGGGGCGATCTTAAAAGATACGCCTAAGAACTACTAGACAATCATAGAAAAACCCGCCCCTACCTCACCCTTCGTTCCTCACCCCTTTTCCCCTCGTTATGACCACCAACCACCTAAAACTTCCTCTAATTGGTAAAATCAAGCATCCGTCTCGCTGGTTACTTGGACTAGCAACAGCTGGGGTTGTGGTTATTGGCTCTACGACTTATTTTGTTGTAGAGCAGGCAAAACCCAAGTTAGACGTTGCTCAACTGACTGTACCCGCCGAAGCAAAAAATGTCACTTTGCGAATTAACGCCAGCGGTAAAGTCGTACCGATTCAGAGCGTGAACCTTAGTCCTAAAACGGCTGGGGTATTGGTAGATTTACTTGTAGAACAGGGAGACAGGGTAGAGGCTGGGCAAGTTATTGCTCGAATGGACGATGCCGATTTGCAAGCGCAACTGCTCCAATCTAGAGCGCGTCTGGCACAGGCACAAGCGCAGTTAGATAAACTACGTACAGGTAGTCGTCCCGAAGAAATTGCCCAGGCTAGAGCGCGTCTGGCACAAGCAGAAGCTCAGCTTTCAGAAGCACGTAACGGGACTCGTCGAGAGGAAATTGAACAGGCTAAAGCTCAAGTAGAGTCGGCACAAGCACGGCTGAATCTGGCTACTAGTCGGGTGCAACGCAATCGTGAATTATACCAGCAAGGAGCAATTTCTCAAGATAAGCTCGATGAAGTTTTAGCAGATGAGCGCAGTGCCAGAGCTACCATAACAGAGATTCAAAGACGGCTAGCGCAGCTAGAAAGCGGCTCTCGTACAGAGGAAATAGCCCAAAAGCAAGCAGCAGTCGCAGAAGCTAGGGAATCTTTACGGCAGTTAGAAAATGGCAGTCGTTCAGAAGATATTGCTGATGCTAAAGGGGCTGTTAACGCTGCTCTTGGGGAATTGAAGGGTGTGCAGGTGAAGCTGGAAGACACAATTATTCGCGCTCCCTTTGCAGGAGTTGTGACGCAGAAATATGCTACAGAGGGAGCTTTTGTTACACCAACAACTTCGGCTTCTAGCACGGCATCAGCAACTTCGACTTCAATTGTAGCGATCGCTCGTGGTTTAGAAATCTTAGCTGAAGTTCCTGAAGCTGATATCGGACAAATTAAACCAGGACAACAGGTGGAAATTATCGCTGATTCTTTTCCAGACAAGGTATTTAAAGGTCATGTTCGCTTGGTTTCTCCCGAAGCTGTACTAAACGAAAACGTCACATCTTTCCAAGTAAAAGTTGCCCTCGATACTGGTAAAGATAAACTACTTTCTGGCATGAATGTAAACTTAACCTTTTTGGGTGCAAACCTAAAAAATGCCTTGGTAGTGCCAACAGTGGCGATCGTAACCCAAAAAGGTAAGACTGGGGTGCTAGTACCTGGTGAGAATAATAAACCATTATTTCGCCCAGTCACAATTGGTTCAAGTATCCAAGACCAAACTCAAATTTTAGAGGGTTTGAAAGGAGGCGATCGCGTTTTTATTAACCTCCCTAAAGATCAGCAACCGAAGCAAGATGAGTAGTCATTTGTCCTTTGTCCTTTGTCATTGGTCATTTGTTCAAGAATAATAACTAATGACCAATGGCAACAAAGCGTTTTCAAGAATTACAGGTTTATCACTTAGCAGAACGGTTAGCCGATGAAATTTAGAAAACTGTTAATACCTGGGAACCATTTGCAAAGGATACCGTAGGTAAACAGATTGTTCGTGCAGCAGACAGCATAGGTGCAAATATAGCAGAAGGAGTGGGAAGAGGATCTTTTCAGGACAATAAACGTTTTGTGAAGATAGCGAGAGGCTCTTTAAATGAAACTCAACATTGGCTAAGACGTGCTTATAATCGCAATCTTTTAACGCCTGAACAAATATATGAACTCAACCAAATCATTAACGAACTAGCACCCAAATTAAACTCTTACCTAAAATCAATTGGTCACTTTCCACAAGAAAATGACAAATGACAAATGACAAATAACAAATGACAATGGACATTTTAGAAAGCGTCAAAATGGCGACAAATACGCTGCTAGCTAACAAGTTACGCAGCAGTCTCACTATGTTGGGAATAATTATTGGTAACGCCTCGGTGATTGCGATGGTGGGAATTGGACAAGGAGCGCAAAAGTATGTAACTGGGCAGCTTGAGTCTCTGGGAACGAATGTATTATTTGTAGTTCCAGGCAACCGTGATGCCCAGCGGACAACGATGAATTTACCGAAAACTTTAGTTTTAGAAGATGCACAAGCGATCGCTACCCAAGTGCCAACGGTAGCAAAAGTTGCTCCTCAATTGCACTCTAGAGAATTAGTTAGCTACCGCAACAAAAACACTTATAGTTTGATTGTTGGAACTAACCCAGATTATACAGTAGTACGCAACTTTGATACTGCTCGTGGTAGATTTCTAAATAACCTGGATCTGAAGCGAAGTAACAATGTTGCTACCCTTGGTTCAGATTTGGCAAATAGATTGTTTGGCAACCAAAATCCTGTCGGTCAGCAAATAAGGATTAAAAATGTCAGCTTTTCAGTGATTGGGGTGATGGAGTCCAAAGGCTCAGCTTTGGGAACAAACTATGATGATAGTGTCTATATTCCAGTCACTACAATGGCAAGCCGAATTATTGGTAAAAATTCTCCTTATGGTGTGAATTTAACATTTATCTCGGTTTCGGCAAAAAATGATGCCAGTGTAGAAGCTGCCCAATTTCAAATTAGAAACTTGCTGCGGTTGCGGCATAAAATTATTAGAGAAGATGACTTTAGCGTCCAAAGCCAAAAGGATGTTTTACAAATTGCTGGGACTGTTACTGGTGCATTAACATTAATGTTGGCAGCGATCGCTGGGATTTCTCTGTTAGTTGGTGGTATTGGTGTGATGAACATCATGCTTGTTTCCGTTACCGAACGCACCCAAGAAATTGGACTACGCAAAGCTCTTGGTGCTACCCAGCAAGATATCCTGATTCAATTTTTGATTGAAGCCGTCATGCTTTCTGCTGCTGGTGGTTTATTGGGTACTGGTTTGGGTGTCGGTGGAGTTTTATTAATTGGGGCTACCACTCCGTTTCAAGCAGGAGTTTCATCAGTGGCGATCGCTTTGGCTGTAGGTATCTCTGGCGGTATTGGCGTAATTTTTGGCGTTGTTCCAGCCCGTCGCGCCGCTCAACTTGACCCGATTGTTGCTCTTAGAAGTGCTTAATTAAGCTAATTACCAGTTACCAGTTACCAGTTACCGACTACCAATTACCAATTACCAACTACCAATTACTCATCATTAAAATGTTAAACAACCAACTTAAAACTCACCCCTCACCCCTCAAGAGTCACCCCTCGCCCCTCACCCCTGTCATTGTTCGCTTAGAAAACATTTCTAAAGTGTACGGCTTTGGAGAAACAGAAGTTAAAGCTTTGTCGGATGTCAATTTAATTGTAGAACAAGGCGAGTATTGCGCCATTATGGGTGCGTCTGGTTCCGGTAAGTCTACAGCAATGAATATTATCGGCTGTCTTGACCGACCTACAGAAGGACACTATTACCTAGATAATTTGGATGTGGCAAAACTGGATGATGCAGAATTAGCACACATTCGTAACTTAAAAATTGGGTTTGTTTTCCAACAATTCCACCTCTTGCCCCAGTTGAGTGCTTTAGAAAATGTGATGCTACCGATGGTTTATGCTGGGGTAAATACTGCTCAACGCCGCGATCGCGCTATTGAAGCTTTGAAGCGAGTAGGTTTAGAAAACCGCCTCAACAATCGACCAAATCAACTTTCGGGGGGACAGCAACAACGGGTAGCGATCGCAAGGGCTATTGTCAACCGACCAGTTTTACTACTAGCCGATGAACCTACTGGCGCTCTTGACTCTCGCACTACGCAAGAAGTATTACAAATATTTGGTGAATTAAACATGGGTGGCATTACCATTGTCATGGTGACTCACGAGCCAGATGTAGCACGGCAAACTCGGCGCATTGTCTGGTTCCGCGATGGTCAAGTTATCCACTCCCACCTAACTCCCGAAGAAATTGGTCAGGTTGCAGCCAGTCATTAAGGGCTAGGGGAAGGGTAATGGGTAATAGGTAACCCAGTAGAAAGTAGGGGAAATACCATTTTTCCAACTACCGTACGCGCGGGTTTATCAAACATACTTGTGAACAAGCGGAAAGTGGGGGTGAGGGGCGCGAAAAGTTGGGGGGTTTTTAGCAAGGGGTCTCCCCGCCTGCCCCCCATCCCCAGAGAAAACCCCATGCCCCCCCAAGCGAGTCAAGACAGAGAAGGGGAAACCCCCTCTCCCCCAACTTTTCAAGAGAACAAATAACTTGTTTAAAGTGCGCCCCTACCAATTACCAATTACCAACTACCACCTAGTTTCTAATTACAGACTTGCTGTTTTACCTGTTTGCGCTTGAGTTTCTATAGGCTTAACATCGGTATAACCCATCTCGCCAGCAATTGTTCGGAAAATTGAAATCTGCTCCTCAAATTCAAGTCCTTCAATTTGAGAAATTAGATTGTTAATTGCTTCGCTGGCGTTGTAGTCTTGAGGCATACCAACTACTGAGTTTCCCATTCCTTGCGCCCAAGCATACCAAACCATGAGCTGATTATTTTCTTTGATTGCTCCATAGGCATGAGAATATTCTGTATTCTCTCGGTTAACAATTTGTCGCATAATTGCCAGTTGCTCTTGATCTGACAATTCATAAAACTTTCCCATCAGCAGGGGTGCTAATTCAGGCTCGGTTGCAGCAGGAGCAGCTGGAGTAATTGAGTCTCCCATTTTTTTATAAACTAAATAAAACCAAGCAAGTTTGGCATCAGTATCTAAAGCATTGAAACCTTGCACTACTTTCTGAGTTTCATCGGAAAGTGCTTGAGGACTATTCATAATTCATCTCCAGAGTAAATTCATACTATCAAGCTTAGGGTTATCAGAATTGATAGATGCAAGTCGCCCTCCAATAGAGATAGTTTCCTCAACAAAATTTACTCCCCAAGATGTAGGAAGGTAGCGATTGTAGAGAGTTGAAAATCTATCTCAATGTGGTTATGAAGGCAGGCGTAGCTCTATAAGATTACAGCAATAATAAATAAATCTAAATAGGAGTTACTAATGCCTGAAGAGATTAAGCCCAATGCCAATCAAGCTCCTACTCAAGATGCCCAACTAGCTGCTGAAAACATGAATAGTGGTCAAGAAGCAGTGCCAGCGGTAGATTTTGACGCAGACTATGAAGCAGCTCAACAATTTAGTATTAGTGATGTAGATCGCACAGGTGAAGGCGCAAAAGCAGCACAAAAAGCTACTGCTCCTGAACATCAATTGTCACAGCCAGAGGAGACAAGAACAGAAGCACAGCCTACAGGCGATCCTGCTGACTATATGGATATGGCAAAAGACGTTACTCATCAGTAGTAGTGTGGGTCATCCCCACATTACATATAATTCTTGTTCCCCTGCGATCGCATGAGAACACGACCTACCTGAAAAAAAAGAGACAGCCTTCAATGGGAGGATATCTGCGCATTTTCGAGGGATCTTTTAAAAAGGCTGTCTCTTTTTTTTATGTCGGATGGCTACTGGAAACGAGAAACTGCATAAATAAATAATAGGGTGGGCATTGCCCACCCTACTGATTTTTTACCACTTGACTATTTACACCTAATGTGTATCAAGGCTTATGTTAATGCCTGAGCCCCGCCAACAACCTCAAGAATTTCTTGGGTAATTGCGGCTTGCCGTGCCTTGTTATAGGAAAGGGTGAGCGTACCAATTAATTCGCTAGCGTTGTCACTGGCATTATTCATTGCCGTCATCCGCGCCGCTAATTCACTGGCTGCTGATTCTTGTAACGCCCTCAATAACTGGTTATTCAGGTATAGGGGCAAAAGAGCATCGAGAATCTGCACCGGATCTTGCTCGAAAAGCATATCTCGAGGAAAACTCCGCGTTGGGGTAGACACTTTTTGTCTTTCTACCTCAAATTCACCGCCTTTGGTAGTGAGGCGGAAGACTTCGTCATCGGCTGTTTCTAGACCTTGAGCATCAAGTGGTAGTAGGGTTTGTACTACTGGTCGGGAACTAACCAGAGAGACGAATTTTGTATATACTAGCTCAATCCGGTCTACGCTTTCCGACAGAAATAAGGAAAGAAGCTCATCAGCAATTCTGCTTGCTTCTGCTGCGGTAGGAATTTGCTCTAAACCTGTGTAGGTAGCGTCGATGGGCTGGTTGCGACGTTGGAAGTACTGGTTAGCTTTGCGCCCAACTAGGATGTATTTGTAATCCAAGCCTTCGGCTTTTAGTTCGTTAGCACGGGCTTCAGCACGACGAATGACATTGGTATTATAAGCGCCACACAAACCGCGATCGCCTGAAACTACCAATAAGCCGACTGAACGAACTTGCCGTTTTCGCAGTAATGGCAGGTCTGCGTCTTCAAACCGCAAACGACCTTGTAAATTGTATAGCACTTGCGCCAAGCGATCGGCAAAGGGGCGGGTAGCGATCACCTGTTGTTGGGCGCGACGCACCCTAGCAGCAGCCACTAGGCGCATTGCTTCTGTGATTTTTTGGGTATTTTTGACCGACCCAATGCGATCGCGTATTGCTTTGAGATTAGCCATAGTTTTGTCCTTAGTCTTTTGTCCTTAGTCTTTTGTCCTTAGTCTTTTCTTTTGACAAATGACCAAGGACAAATGACAAGTGACGATTTATGCTGTTGCCATGAAGGTTTGCTTGTACTCAGTGATCGCTTCTTTCAACAGCTTTTCGGCTTCGTCATTCAGTTGCTTTTCGTTGCGGACAATATCGACATATTGCTGCTTGCTGGTTTGCAAGTATTCCCGCAGCCCTCTAGCGAAGGTGGTGACTTTTTCTGTTGGAATTTCATCTAGATAGCCGTTAAGACCAGCGTACAGAACTGCTACTTGCTCATATACAGCTAGAGGCGAGTACTGGGGCTGCTTGAGCAGTTCGCGTAACCGTTCACCCCGCGCTAGCTGATCTTGTGTCGCTTTATCCAAGTCGGAAGCAAACTGAGCAAATGCTTGCAGGTCGTCAAACTGGGCTAATTCCAGCTTCAATTTCCCAGCTACTTTTTTCATCGCCTTGGTTTGCGCTGCCGAACCTACCCGCGACACCGAGATACCTGGGTTTACCGCCGGACGCAGACCAGAGTTAAACAAGTCGGAAGACAAGAAGATCTGACCATCCGTGATCGAAATCACGTTGGTAGGAATGTAAGCAGATACGTCACCTGCTTGGGTTTCAATAATTGGCAGGGCGGTCATACTGCCTTCACCCAGTTCATTACTCAATTTAGCGGCACGTTCTAGTAAGCGAGAGTGGAGGTAGAACACGTCGCCTGGGTAAGCTTCCCGACCAGGCGGACGACGCAGCAGCAGGGACATTTGGCGATAAGCTGCGGCTTGCTTAGATAAGTCGTCATAAATTACCAAGGTAGCTTTGCCCTTGTACATGAAGTACTCAGCCATTGTTGCCCCAGTGTATGGCGACAAGTACTGGAGGGTAGCAGGTTCGTTGGCATTAGCAGCAACGACTATTGTGTAGTCCATCGCTCCCTTTTCCCCGAGGACGTTGACTACGTTAGCGACCGTAGAAGCCTTTTGACCAATGGCGACGTAGACGCAGATTACATCTCCGCCCTTTTGGTTGATGATAGTGTCTATAGCGATCGAAGTTTTACCAGTTTGGCGATCGCCGATAATTAGTTCTCGCTGACCTCTACCAACTGGAATCATCGCGTCAATAGCTGTAATTCCTGTTTGCATCGGTTCGTAAACAGAACGACGCGACACAATTCCTGGTGCTGGAGATTCAATCAAACGAGTTTCCCCTGTGTTGATGTCTCCCTTACCATCAATGGCGCGACCCAGGGCATCCACCACCCGCCCAATCATGGCATCTCCCACTGGAACCTGGGCAATTTTCCCAGTAGCGGTGACAGAACTACCTTCTTGAATGTGAAGCCCTTCGCCCATTAGCACTGCGCCTACGTTGTCTTCTTCCAAGTTCAAGGCGATGCCAACTGTGCCGTCTTCAAACTCCAATAGTTCTCCCGCCATGACTTTTTCTAAGCCATAAATCCGGGCAATACCATCACCTACTTGCAATACTGTGCCGACGTTAGCAACTTTAACTTCTTGGCTGTATTGCTCAATTTGCTGCTGAATAATGCTGCTGATTTCGTCTGGTCTAATGCTGATCATGGTAACTGTTTGTTTTTAAGGAATTAAGGATGGGGGAAAGGATGAAGGATGAAGGGTAAAGGGTAAAGGGTAAAGGGTAAAGGTAATTCGTAATTCGTAATTCGTAATTAATTATTCTCCCCTGCTCCCCTGCTCCCCTCTCCCCCCTATCCCCAGAGGGGACCCCGAGTCCCCCCTGCCTCTTTATGTGCCACTGGTTAAGCGCAGGGAAAGGCGACGCAGTTGCCCTTTGATGCTAGCATCAACGACCTGAGAGCCTACTTTAATGATCACACCACCAATTAAGTCTCGATCGATCTTTGTTTCTAGTTCAACAGAGCGGGCATTAGTCATGGCTACAACGCGATCGCGTACAGCCTGCTGCTGTTCTTCTGTGAGTTCTATGGCTGAGGTGACTTCAGCCAAAACAGTTTGATTCAACGAGCGCAACTGATTTAGGAACTGCTGACAAATTCCTTCTAGCAACAATATACGTCGCCGATCTACTAACAGCATCAAGAAATTGCGAATAGAGGGATTAACGTCTTCACCCAGCACTCGCCCTAACACAGCCTTTTTATCTTCTGGCTTGATGAAGGGATTAGCGAGAAAATCTCGAAATTGCTCTGATGATTGTAGTAGATTGAGTATGGAACGCATCTGTTCACCAAACTGTTCTGTTTGATTTTGTTTGCTGGCTACAGACATTAGTGCTTGTGCGTATGGATCTACTACTTTTTCATTTACTGCTTTCATCGACTTCCTCCCAGTAGCGCAATACTGCGGTCAATTAATTTTTGTTGAGTAGCGTCATCTACCCCCTGTTGCAATTGGGATTCGACTTTTTCTAATGCCATAGCGACTACCCTGGCTCGCAGCGAAGCGATCGCTCTTTCTCTTTCTGAGTTCAAATCTTGGCTAGCTGTTTCTTGCAACCGTTGAATGTCTGTTGCTACCTGTGACAAAATGTTTTCTCTTGCTTTTTGAGCGCTATCATCGGCGTTCTTACGGATTCTTTCAGCTTCTGCTTGGGCTGAAGCCAAGTTTTGCTGCTGCTTTTGTAGTGCTGCTGCTGCTTCGGCTGCGCGTTTTTCTGCCGCTACAATTTCTGTCTCAATTCTTTCACGGCGATCGCTCAAGGTTTTACCCACTACTTTGCGCCCGAAAAATACCAGCACACCAACCAGAATGGCAAGATTAATCAGGTTTGTTTCTAAAATATCGAAATTAAAACCAAACCCGCCCTCTTCTGTTGTCTCTGCCACTTCTGCCACGAAACTGCTAGCTTTTGTCACCAACCATAAAAAACTTCCCATCTTAACCCATCCACAATTGCGCTGCTGATTTAAAAGCTAAAAGCTGTTAGCTGTTAGCAATTAGCTGTTAGCAATTAGCTGTTAGTATATCTTCTTTGTTTCTAGCTTTTTTGGAGCTTTAATACGAGAGCGTCTCAATGAGTGTTGCTAATTGCTAAACGCTAAAAGCTAATGACTAAACGCTCGCCTACTAGCGTTGTACCAGTTCAGTTCCTAACAGTTTCTCCAGCATCTGGCGACCCAGTGCATCTACCTGTTGCTGCAACGAAACCATAGCTTGCTCTTTTTGCTGCTCTATTTCCCTCGCTGCTTGTTCTCTTTGTGCTTGTGCCTCTTTTTGTGCAACTGCTATTTTTTCTGCCGCCATCTTTTGGGCTGCTGCTTGAGCTTCGGCAACAATTTTTTGCGACTGCCTGCGAGCGTCTGCTAGCTGCTGCTGATATTCTTGAGTCAATCGCTCAGCTTTTGCCAAACGTTCGCGCGCCTCAAGATTATTCGTTCGGATGTAATTATCGCGCTCGTCCAGCACCTTTGTCAGTGGCTTATAAAAAATTACATTCAACAAGGCTGCCAACAGTAGGAACTGCAATGCCATCACGGGCAAGGTAGCATCGAAATCAAACATTTCTCTCCTCTGTGGCTGTAATAACAGTTTTCATGGCAAGCCAAATCATCTTACCTTTCATATTTCTAGAATCTTGATCGCCAACAAGGGTCAACCCATTAGAATGACTCTAATCAAAACACATTCGAGAGTAGAGGCGTTTCATGGAACGTCTCTACTGCAAAATCAGGTTTTAGGAAAAGGGGTTAGCAAATAGCAGCACCAGGGCAATTACCAGACCATAAATCGTCAGGGATTCCATGAAAGCCAAGGTTAGCAGCAGAGTACCGCGAATTTTTCCTTCTGCTTCGGGTTGACGGGCAATACCTTCTACTGCTTGCCCCGCAGCATTTCCTTGTCCAATACCAGGACCAATTGCAGCTAAACCAATTGCCAAAGCGGCAGCCAGAACTGAAGCAGCAGAAACTAATGGATCCATCTTGATTTTCCTTACTTTGAGTACAGAACTAACGAACGTACGTTGTTAACTAGCAAATACGTGTTTTTCACGCTGCACCAAGTTCTAACATCGCGCTTGCGACGCATTGAGCCAAGATGCGTGGGATAATAATGCCATCAACCTCGCGCTTTAAGCAGGTAAATGCTCATCATGCTCTCCTTCACCATGCCCTTCCATTGCCTCATGGATATAGGCGGCGGCTAAGGTTGCAAAAACTAGAGCTTGAATAGCACTGGTAAACAAACCCAAAGCCATCACTGGCAGAGGTACAAACAGGGGAACTAGTAGAACCAGCACCGCCACCACGAGTTCATCCGCCAAAATGTTGCCAAATAGTCGGAAGCTTAGCGAAAGAGGCTTGGTGAAATCTTCTAGAATTGCGATCGGCAATAGGATTGGTGTCGGTTCTATATACTTCTTGAAGTAGCCCAAACCGCGTTTGCTAAAACCTGCGTAAAAGTACGCTAAAGAAGTCAGCAACGCCAATGCTACTGTCGTATTGATGTCATTAGTGGGAGCAGCTAGTTCACCTCCTGGCAGCTTGAGCAGCCGCCAAGGAACTAAAGCACCCGACCAATTCGATACGAAGATAAACAAAAACAGTGTGCCGATAAATGGCACCCAGGGTCGGTACTCCTTCTCACCAATCTGGTTTCTGGTCAAATCCCGAATAAATTCCAGAGCATATTCCATTAAATTTTGGATGCCTCTGGGAATTCTCTGGCTGTTCCGAGTAGCAGCAACAGACGCCACTACTAAAATTCCAATTACAAACCATGAGGTGAGAAAAACTTGCCCATGTAGTTTGAGATTGCCCAATTGCCAGTAAAAATGATGACCTACTTCCAATGCGGCAAGGGGAAAAGATTTAAAGGAGTTTAAGACACTAAGCATTTGCATTCAAGCAGTTTCCCCAAAAAGGAAAATTGGAGGATTGTTTTTGTGAAGCCCAACTTATTTAGAGTCAGGAATGAACGCAGTTTGCACCATGTAGACGATGAGTGTGGCTTTGTAAGTAAGAAATCCCAAGAATATGGGCATAATCTGTAGTTGACTCCATTGAGTTGCCACTACAATTAACAAAATAAACAGAGCAAAACGTGATTTGCTCAGTTGCTTTTTTTCATTACCCAGCCGCTCAACGTCTTTAGCCAACATTCTCAAGTAAACCACACCTGTGCACGCCCCGATCAAATAGTTCAGGGCAATGTTGAGTGAGTAAAAAATCCACACACAGATAAAAATAATCCCTGTCAATACAAGGGTTATTGTCAACAACTGCCCAGAGAGTTGATGAAACTCTTGCATTGATCTAGTTGTTTGGGAGGTAGCAGAACCAGGTTGAGAATTTACCCCAGTTTCCAGTGTGTGTTGAGTCGATTCGTCTGACAAGTTCACAAAACTCGCAAACCAGCGCAGCTAATTGTTTCAGCTCAGATGAGCCACGTAAAATCATAGCACGTTGAGGTAACAATACTTAAAAAAAAGTTACCTTGGTGTCAGCAAAATTAGTTGTCCTCGTTGAAGACTTCGCACCCAATCCAATCCCAACTGCACAACAGTTAAGATTTCTCCCACTGTTGCTTTACCATCACAGGCTTGCAAAAACTCGAATTCTGGTTCTGATAAGTTAACAATCTGATAATCGTAGTTAAACAGACACCGACTGGGAAAGCCATCGATACAAGGGTTACGTTCAGGAATGGCTGCTAAAAGTGCTGCATCCGCTGACCAATCAGCTTTCGGTAGGGGTGGACGACCTAGAAAGAACTCGTAATGAGTGACTTCTGGATCTAATAGTTCGATTAAGCGATATGCTTGGCGTTGGGCTTTGCCCTTGCCTTCGGCATCGCTTAATCCTTTTGCCCGTTCTATCAAGCTTGGATCTTTACCCAAAAGTCGCTCTAGCTGCCAAAAAGTTGGATTCGAGAAACCAATAAAATCCAATCGAGAAGCGTCTATTAATTCAAAAAGTGTGTCGATATTGTAGTCAATCTCTTGGGGATGAACATACATATCAGCAAAGCATTCATCCCGATGATTTTCTAAAGACCAGCGTTCTTTTTCGCGCTTGACAATTCGATTCTTTTCTGGTAAAGAAGCAAATAGTTTACGACCGAGTTGAACGCCATCCTGGTAGTCGCCGCGCTTGTCACCTTGGAGAAGAGCGATCGCCTGCTGCATCAGCTTAATTTCCCAGCGTCCCAATTCTCCATATACAAAGATATGCATCAATCCGCCTGGAGCTAACTTTGTCGCCAGAGACTGAATACCACGAATTGGATCGGGTAAATGGTGCAGCACACCGACACAATTAATTAAATCAAATTCACCTGGAAGTTGGTCTACATCGTATAGGCTGAGGTGATGGAATTCAACGCGATTAGCCCCAGATCTTTGACAGCGTTCTTTTGCTACTGCCAAAGTACCAGCACTCAAATCAATTCCGACGACATGAGCTTGGGGATTGAGATGGACTAAATATTCAGTACTTACCCCAGAACCACAGCCAGCATCGAGAATGCGAATATCTTGTTTTTGGGGTTTTTGTCCGGTGCAAAAATTATAGGCGGCTTGCCAATTCCAGCGCCAGTTGTAGCCTGGGGGTGGCTCGTCTAGTATTGGTTCGGGAGGAAACGGGTAAGTATCGTAGAGTTTAGCAACAGCAGCACTGACTGCTTGAGGATCTGACATGGTGGGCAATAATGGCAGCATCAAGTAGTGTAGCGAATGTTTTGTCACTAGGGCTATGTTCCCAAGTCAGCCAGAGAATGAATTCTCTGGCTAATAACGAAAGTCCACTTAAGTGGACTAAATACAGCTAGTTTTACAGCAGTCCTCTTGAGAGGACTTCAGCTATTAGCTGTGCGATTTGAATCGCTGGCGGGAAAGGTGCTTGCGTTACATTCAAGGAATTCCTCCTTTTAAAGTAACAAAAGCCAATCTGGGGCGGTTCGCGCTTAATTTATAACTTGCTTTAAAAACAATGTTATTAACTACATATCTGCTAGTGAACTATTAGTTAAATTCCTGCATGGTTTGGGGAACACTATGAATAGGCATATTAGTTGCCTGTAATTAGTTGAATCAATAGTTATACCAGATCTTTATGACTACGCCAAAGACGATCGCCCCAAGGGGATCTGAATCTGTGCAAGGACAAACAGAATTGGTATTAGACCTGCTAATAGTTATTCGTGAGCTTTGAAATATGTGGATCGTATTCGATTGGTTATTCGGGCTGGCTGGGTTGTTTTGGAACTTATGGAACCGTTTACCTGAGAAAGCAAAACGTGAAATTATTGAAGCAATTATTAAAGCAATGGAAGAGCTACTTCGTGCTTTCTATAGAAATACAAGAGCAAAAGAGGAAAATTAAGAATGAGTAGCTTCAAAGAATTTATGAATAAAGCTCAAGAGTTGTCAAATCAAGCTTTACCATCATCAAACATATCTCTTGCAAGTATCCAAACTTCTCTAGCAACGTCGATTAATGGAATTTCGTCATTATTTCTTATGCCTGATGAAGAACAAAAGTTTTCAGAAGAGGTATCCAGGCTAGTTCAGAACGAAGCTTTTCTCTCTGAGTTTAGCGATCAAATTGGTGAGCCACTACAAAATGAGTCTGAAGATGAATTTGTGGGGCGCGGTAGTGATGTACTGAGAAAAATGCTATATAAGCGGTTTGGCATCAAAGGTTAGGCTCAGTTAATTTAGCAAACTTGTCTACTTATAATCGTGCTGTAACAGACGGATGAGTAATTGTTCGATCTGAGATCGAAAACAGGAAATGAGGTTGTATCTTTCCTAGCAAGCATTACTAAATAGACTGCCCGTTCATCAGCTCGTACAAATCTGGTTCATCTGACAAAAAATCAAAAGCTTCGCTGTTTTGAGCAAGCTTCATTATTTCAAGGGTTGTTGGATACGATGCATCCCAAAATAGTTTTGTTTCTAAAAGCGTTTCCTCTTTTGAGAGTGAGAAGATCGCTTGTAGCAATTCAATCAGCTTAGTGTTCATTTCTCTGTTGCGTAGAGGCAATATTTATTCCAAAATTACTCGATAGTCTTTGCTAGTTGAATTGCGAAGCGACTCATCTCCTTTGACACTAACGAATGAACTTTTATGCATCTGGCACTATTGGAAACAGACAAACGATCCAAATCTGATATTACACTCCACCTAGGGAATTCGAGTGGAATGAAGAAAAAGCAGCGTCCAATTTGTTGAAGCATAGAGTCTCATTTGAGGAAGCTAAGACTGTTTTTGACGATCCGCTTTATGTCGATTTTTACGATCCAGACCGCTCTTACGATGAAGATCGTTACATTATCATTGGAGAGTCTGTGCAGGGTCGTTTGTTGCTTGTGTCGTACACAGAACGAGGCAATGCAATTCGGCTAATTAGTGCAATTGTGACACGAATGGAGCGAGAAGCTTATGAAGAGGGATGAGACGGAAAGATCAGATGAGCTTCGACCAGAGTACGATTTGCGGAGTTTGCAGGTTAGGAAGGTTGGTTCTGGGCGGAAAAGTTTCGGCGAGACGACAATTCGGCTAGATCCTGACTCTGCATCCGTCTTTCCAGATACAGAGTCAGTAAATGAGGCACTCCGATTTTTAATCAGGATTGCGAAGGAAAATAAGACGTGGCTTCCTAGAAGATGAAATCACGCCGTACCAGAGATTCTACTAGCTTAGTGTTCATATCTATGATTTTTAGGGATAGTGGTAATGAACACGATTTATAACCAATCAGAATTCGATTTGCGCTGCGAGTGGGGTGAAAAAGGCGTTACTCAACTTGCTCCCATCAGTGATGTTGTAGTTATTGTCGATGTTTTGTCATTTTCTACCTGTGTAGAAATCGCCACAAATAATGGAGCAATGGTCTTTCCCTACCAATGGAAATATGAGTCAGCCCAAGTTTATGCTAAGTCTGTGCAGGCAGAAGTGGCTTCGTGCGATCGCACATCCAACAATGGTTATTCTCTCTCACCTACATCGCTAACTCAAATTCCTGCGGAAACTAAACTAGTTTTACCTTCACCCAATGGCTCTTACCTAACATTACTTACCAATAAAACACCAACTCTAACTGGTTGCTTGCGAAACTGCGAAGCTGTGGCTAAGTTTGCTCAAAGGTATGGTTCCAAAATTGCAGTAATTCCATCTGGTGAACGATGGGAAGATGGAAGCTTACGACCTGCGTTTGAAGATGCGATTGGTGCTGGGGCAATTTTGAGTTATTTGAATGGAAGTTTATCACCAGAAGCACAAGCCGCTGTGTCAGTATTTCATGCTTTCAGCAAGGATATGCTGACGTACTTGAAAAGATGCAGTTCTGGTAAAGAGTTGATAGCACGAGGGTTTGAGTCTGATATTGAACTTGCCGCCGCTATCAACATTAGCAATTGTGTGCCTTTGCTGGCTTGCAAAGCCTATGTTAAATCGGCTGTTGCATAAGCCCTATTCTCAATCCTCAGCTATTTAGAGGCTTTTTGAGTTAATTTTCTCTTCTGTCTTTAGACAGATCTTCAATAATCAACATACCTGATACATATCACCATAGAAAATACATATCTGTGACACATAAATTTAATCCCAACATCTTATTGTTATTAACGGAGTGAAAAATTAATGTAACAAGCCATGAAAAAACTTTTTGCCGCAAGCTTAACAACTCTAGTTGCCTGTGCTACTGTAACCAGTTTGTTTGTTCAAAATGCTTCTGCTCAAACTAACTTACAAAGTATTGAGCAACGTCAAGCAAATCAAGAACAACAAATTCAACAAGGAGTTCAGTCTGGTAGAATAACTCCTCAACAAGCAAGAAAATTAGAAAGAAGAGAAGCGAAAATTCGCAAACTAGAAGGTAAATATCAAGCTAATGGAAAAATTTCTAATCGAGAAAGCCGTAAGCTTGATCGCAAGCTCAATCGAGTAGATCGAAGCATTTCTAAAGCTGAACGCAATCGTTCTCCTATCTAAAACTAATATTAATATCACTTCATTAATCTTTCTAGGAATTTACCTAGAAAGATTATTTTTTAAATTATTGAAATAATTCAAGCAATTTAATATTAATAATTTATAGATTGTGTTTTGTTTAGGTATACAATCTATAGAAACTAACATATCGCAAAACAGTTTTGACTCCAGAAGCACTCTTACCAAAGGAAAGAGCAAAAATTACTTGTAATAGAAATTCAACCCACAGGAGCGATCGCTATTGATTTATCCACCTAGACAGCAACCAGAATTGTTACAAGACACTCAAGTGCTACCCGTTCCTGACATAGTAGCCGATTTACGACTAACAGTAGATGAATTATTTGGATGGCTGAGATTGGCAGCTTAGTTACCTCAGAAGAAGACCCACGACAGGAGACAGGAGACAGAAGTCACAAGTCAGAAGTTATGAATATTTAATTCTTTCATCTCCCCGAGGCTCCCCTTTGCTTCCCCTGCTTTCTTCTGTCTCCTTTCATGATTTGCCTTTAGTGACAAGCGTTTGCAACTAATGCGATTGGAATCAAGTAACAAACCTTATCTTTAACCTAAGTAAGCTTATTTATCCACTGCTCGTCCTTTTAGTTCTAGATTTCAAAATCTACACACTTCTTAATAATACGGCGTAAATCACCCAAAACGTTTTAATCTAAAAGCTGACAGGGTAATTTTTTTTAGGGGATCGTTACCTCACCTATGGCGAGGAATAGTCCCTTTCTGGGTCAGGGCAAAATATTAAGTAGTCCAAAGTAATTTAAATTACACCCAGGTCAGACTTAACACATAAACGGTTATTGATGGGAGCTTTAGAAATCTAATGAGTGTTAAGGCAAGTGGTGGAAGCTCAGTTGCACGTCCGCAACTATATCAAACACTGGCAGTTGCAACAATTACGCAAGCGGAACAGCAAGACCGCTTTTTAGGACGCGGTGAACTGGATGAACTAGCTAGCTATTTCGCATCGGGCAATAAGCGTCTAGAGATTGCCGAAATTCTGACGCAAAATTCAGGAGTTATCGTGTCACGCGCCGCCAACCGCATTTTTGTGGGTGGTAGTCCAATGGCTTACCTAGAAAAGCCCAAGGAAGCTGAAATGGCAATGGCGGCTGTTGGGGCAGACGTTAAAGAAGGAATGAAGCTGGGAAACGTAACTTATGTAGAAAGTCGTGGCGGCGGCTTTTTAGAGGGGTTAAGATCCCTGTTTAGTGCTTCTCCTGGCAGTGGCAGTGGTCCTACACCTCCTGGTTTCCGACCGATTAACGTTTCGCGCTACGGTCCTGCTAATATGCAGAAGTCGCTGCGGGACTTGTCGTGGTTCTTGCGCTATGCCACCTATGCGATCGTAGCTGGCGACCCCAATATTATCTCCGTCAACACACGAGGTTTGCGGGAAATCATTGAAAACGCTTGCTCTGGTGAAGCGACAATTGTCGCCCTTCAGGAAATCCGAGCAGCATCACTCAATTATTTCCGCCGCGATGAAGAGGCAAGAAATATTGTTAGTCAGTACATGGATGTGCTGATTTCAGAATTCAAAGCCCCGACACCCTCAGATAAATTGCGTCAGCGTCCTTCGCCTGACCAGCAAGGGTTACAACTGCCTCAAATTTACTTTAATGCGGCAGAACGGCGACCCAAATATGCGATGAAGCCAGGGCTTTCGGCAGGTGAAAAGCAAGAAGTAGTCAAAGCTGCTTATCGGCAAATCTTTGAGCGCGATATCACGAGGGCTTATAGCCAATCGATATCATACTTAGAGTCACAAGTCAAGAACGGCGATATCTCCATGAAGGAGTTTGTGCGTCGTCTAGGGAAATCTCCTTTGTACCGGAAACAGTTCTACGAGCCATTCATCAACAGCCGCGCTCTGGAACTAGCTTTCCGTCACTTTTTGGGCAGAGGTCCAAGTAGCCGTGAGGAATTACAAGAGTACTTCTCTATCGTCTCCAATGGTGGTCTACCAGCCTTGGTAGATGCTTTGGTAGATTCCAAAGAATACTCTGACTACTTTGGCGAGGAAACAGTACCTTACCTGCGAGGTCTGGGTCAGGAAGCACAAGAATGCCGCAACTGGGGTCCACAGCAAGACCTACTTAACTACAGTGCGCCATTCCGTAAGGTTCCGCAGTTCCTAACCACATTTGCGGGTTACGAGCAACCATTACCAGATCAACACCCCTATGGTTCTGGAAACGACCCGCTAGAAATTCAGTTTGGGGCAATCTTCCCGAAAGAAACTCGCAATCCCAGTAGCAGTCCAGCTCCTTTTGGTAAGGATACCAAGCGCATTCTGATTCACCAGGGACCTGGAATTAATAACCAAAACAGCAATCCCAATGCGCGAGGCGAGTTTCCAGGTAGTCTTGGTCCCAAAGTGTTCCGGTTGGATCAACTTCCAGGTACTAGAGGTAGAAAGACTCCGACGGGAACGAGCGTGAAATTCTCGGAAAGCTCCACTCAAGCAGTGATTCGCGCAGCTTACCTGCAAGTGTTTGGGCGAGATGTCTATGAAGGACAGCGCTTGAAGGTAGCAGAAATTAAGCTGGAGAACGGTGAAATTACTATCCGCGAGTTTATCCGAGCTTTGGCTAAGTCGGATCTGTTCCGCAAGCTGTACTGGACTCCGCTATACGTGTGTAAAGCGATCGAGTACATTCACCGCCGTTTGTTGGGTCGTCCTACCTATGGTCGTCAGGAAAACAACAAGTACTTTGATATTTGCTCCAAGAAGGGCTTATATGGGCTGATAGATGCTCTGATTGATAGCCCAGAGTACAATGAGGCGTTTGGGGAAGATACAGTTCCTTATGAGCGGTATTTGACTCCAGGTGGGGTAGCATTGCGATCGCTGCGTGTCGGTAGTATTCGTGAAGATGTCGGCACTCAAGTTGAGAAGGAAGAAACACCTCGCTTTGTCGAACTGGGTGCAGTTAGCCAAATGCGGACAGAACCAGATATTCAGTCCCGCGTTGCTCAAGGTGTCAGCAAGCAGCGTGAACAAACCAAAGTCTTTAAGTTGGAAAATAACGACGATAAGACAGAGGTGCAAACTGTCATCCGCGCTGCTTATCGCCAAATTTTTGAGCGCGATGTAGAACCTTATATCGCCCAGAATGAATTCACTGCTCTAGAAAGTAGGCTGGGCAATGGTGAAATCACTGTTAAGGAATTTGTCGAAGGTTTAGGAAATTCAAACCTTTATATCAAAGAGTTTTACACTCCTTATCCCAACACCAAGGTAATCGAACTGGGAACAAAGCACTTTTTGGGACGCGCACCAAAAAACCAAGCAGAAATCCGCGAGTACAACGTGATTTTGGCTTCCTCTGGGCTGCGTGGCTTTATCGGTGCAATGGTAAACAGTGCAGAATATTCGCAAGTGTTTGGGGAATATTCAGTTCCTTACCGTCGCTTCCCCACCCTACCAGCTGCGAACTTCCCGAATACCGAGAAGCTGTATAACCAGCTGACTAAGCAGAATAACGATTTGGTTGTGCCTAGCTTCGAGCCAGTGCAGCCACGCATGGCATCTGATAAAATGCCCATGACTGCCAAGGCGATCGCAGATATGGCAGCACTCGCTCGTCAAATAGACAAGAGCAAGCCGCTGTTTATTGAACTTGGTCGTTCCTTCAACGACGGACGTGGACAGTCGGTAGAGGTTGGCGTAGGCACAACTCGCCGCAAACCTGCCCGCATCTATCGCATGACTGACGGGACAAACTCGACAGAAATCGCCCAGGTAATTAATGCTATTTACTGTCAAGTAATGGATATATTTAGCGGTCAAGTACCTGACTATTTCCGTCGTTCTGACTTGGAGAGCAAGCTGCGTAATGGCGATATTTCTGTACGCGAGTTTGTCCGCTCTCTTGCCAGTTCGGACTACTATCGTCGGCGCTTCTACACACCTTATCCCAATACCAAGGTAATTGAGTTCCTGTTCCGGCATATACTGGGACGTGCGCCAGCTACTCAGGAGGAGATCCGGCAGTACAACAAACTGCTATCTGAAGGGGGACTGAAGGCAGCTGTAGACGCTATGGTCAATAGCCCAGAGTATGCACAATACTTTGGCGAGGATGTAGTACCTTATGGTCGCTTCCCATCACTTCCAGCAGGCAACTACTTGGGTAGTGTAAAAGCCGCGGCGGACTTGGTGAAGCAGTCTTGGTCTGATCTATCACCCTCATTGTTATCCCAAACCTTCGGGCGCTAACAGCAGAGGCTAGGGGCTAGGGGCTAGGGACTAGGGAAAGCTGGGGGGACAAGGGGAAACTACATCCAATTCTCCCCCCCTCTCCCACTCCCCCCTCCTCTTCTAGGGGCTAGGGACTAGGGAAAGCTGGGGGGACAAGGGGACAAGGGGAAACTACATCCAATTCTCCCCCCCTCTCCCACTCTCCCACTCCCCCCTCCTCTTCTAGCCCCTAGCCACTAGCCTCTAGCCCCTCAAAAGAGGGGCTTTTTCTGGTCGGCAGTAGTAATTATGAAAAAAAATATTACAAACTGTTAAGACCTGAATCAAAAGATGAACAAAATGCCGCAAAATATTTGCGGAAGGTAACTGAGAATAACAGCTTGTGTAACACTGATTACCCAAGCCACCTCGTGAATGTACTAGCTCAATGGGCAGTTAACCTGTTAAGTTGAAGTAAGGCTGCCGAGGATAAACTCAGTCACTTGTTTGAATCGCGCCAGTTTAAATAAACTAGGTTTCATTTTTTTTGGAGGAATCGGTTAATGAGTATCGTCACGAAATCGATCGTGAATGCGGACGCAGAAGCCCGCTATCTTTCTCCTGGTGAGCTAGATCGGATCAAGAGCTTTGTTACAAGTGGTGAGCGTCGTCTACGCATCGCCCAAGCCTTGACTGATAACCGTGAGCGCATCGTTAAGCAAGCGGGAGATCAGTTGTTCCAGAAGCGCCCTGACGTGGTTTCTCCTGGTGGCAATGCCTACGGTCAAGAAATGACTGCAACTTGCCTGCGTGACCTAGATTACTACCTCCGCTTGGTAACATACGGAGTTGTAGCTGGTGATGTCACACCAATCGAAGAAATTGGGATCGTGGGTGTCCGCGAAATGTACAGGTCTCTTGGCACTCCCATCGAAGCTGTAGCAGAAGGCGTTCGCGCTATGAAGAATGTCGCTACCTCGATGATGTCTGGTGAAGACGCTCAAGAAGCAGGCTCTTACTTCGACTACCTAGTCGGCGCGATGCAGTAAGGCAATTAATATCTAGTGGTTGAATATTTCAACTTTGTGTGACATAAGGAAGCAAAACAATGCAAGACGCAATTACCTCTGTAATCAACACTTCGGACGTTCAAGGTAAATACTTGGACACCTCGGCAATGGAGAAGCTAAAAGGCTACTTCCAAACTGGTGAACTGCGCGTACGGGCTGCTACTACAATTAGTGCTAACGCAGCTGCGATCGTCAAGGAAGCAGTGGCTAAGTCGCTGTTGTACTCTGACATCACTCGTCCCGGCGGCAATATGTACACCACTCGCCGTTATGCTGCTTGCATTCGTGATTTAGACTACTATCTGCGTTATTCTACCTACGCGATGCTAGCTGGCGATCCTTCCATTCTGGATGAGCGTGTACTCAACGGTTTGAAGGAAACCTACAACTCTCTAGGTGTACCCATCGGTGCTACTGTTCAATCTATCCAAGCAATGAAAGAAGTAACTGCCAGCTTGGTAGGTCCTGATGCTGGTAAGGAAATGGGTGTTTACCTAGATTACATCTGCTCTGGTTTGAGCTAATTGTAGCTTTCATCAAGGCGAAAAGTTGCAGCTGATTGAAGGCAATCGTCTCTATTAAAGTCTGGGAGTCGGTCGTGAGTGCTAGAACGTTCTGTCGCTTGTCTGACTTTTGTATATGGTAGATGAGTGTTAGCGGTCTAGTATTGATGCTTGACTCCCAGTCTTTGATCAAAAGAGTTAAAAATTGATCGATTAAAAATTTTCTGTGAACGTCTACCCAATATTCTCCACAGAAGAAGAAAAATATAGAAGTGAGTCTAGGGTAGTAAATGAATTGAGTGCTTGCTACGTGATAAATGTGCTGCACTCACAACAGTACTCACAACAGTTGAAATCAAAAATTTTTCTAACTTGATACAGGAGATATCAACCGATGCGGATGTTTAAGGTAACGGCGTGTGTTCCCAGCCAAACTCGTATCCGAACACAGCGGGAACTTCAAAATACCTATTTTACTAAGCTAGTTCCTTATGACAACTGGTTTCGGGAACAGCAGCGGATTATGAAAATGGGTGGTAAAATTGTCAAGGTGGAGCTAGCTACTGGTAAGCCTGGTATGAATACAGGGCTGCTGTAATTTCCATTACTCTTGAAAGCTGTTAGAAGTTGCAAGGAGGTTGTTACCTCCTTTTTTATAGCAACCCTAAATCATTCGTGAACAGTAGATGATTTAGTAGGGTGGGCATTGCCCACCCTACTGTAATATTGGTATGTTTACTGTTAGAAGTTGCAAGGAGGTTATAGCCTCCTTTTTTTATTAGAGTAATTAGCAATTAGCCATCCATCTATCTAATCCCGAACAGGGATTACTTTGCCATTAGAACCAGTGATGGAGTAAGCATCAAAATTGTCGTCGTCATACTTCCTTTGTCACAGTAACTTGTTCTCCTAGAGAAAGTTTAGCTTGCTGTAAAGCGCGCTCTTGTGCATCAATCAAGATTTGTTTTTTGCCAGTATCAAGCACGAAGTCATCATCGCCGAGTCTAACAACTTTTCCAGAAATCTGGGTGCTGCGAGACTGTTGCATCTCGCTAGGCTGATTCTGCGCCCAAACCAGGCTAGGAACAGTTAACATAGCCTTCGTCAGTAAAAGTAACAGCAGACACAGCGCTAAGTTTTATAGCTTGTATACTACCCATTTAATGTTTAGTATGCCACCCATGCCCACCAAATTATTGAAGGTGGGCATGGGTGGCATACTACTACTATATCTGCCTTGGTAAGAATGGCATTTTCCAGACCAACAGACGCTACAACTAGAAATTACTATGACAGAAGGAATGGAGAGCGATCGCAAGTTTTCCCACTTAAGGAGCGCTATACTCCTATTGTCCTTTTACAGACTTAGCTACTGTGGAGCTACGCCGTCTTTTTATTCCTTTTTTTGACCCTTCAGTGTCTCAATGGGGTATTCTAGCTCGGTTGTTGCGCTGGATGACCTTTCTTTGGCTATTTGTAGGGTTAGCAATTTTGTTTTCTGCCTCCTATCCCGTTAGTGCATTGAGTAATGCATACGGTGGCGATGGGCTGTACTACTTCAAGCGTCAACTGTGCTGGGTTTTGGTTGGCTTAATCGGATTTAACTTCGTAGTGCATTACCCTTTGCGTCATGTTTTGGGTGTAGCTCAATGGTTCGTGCTAGGACTTTTAGGCTTAATCTTTATGATCAGGCTTGACGGTGTGGGAGTAACTACCAATGGTTCAGAGCGCTGGCTGGCGCTAGGTCCGGTACAAATCCAACCATCAGAGTTAATCAAGCCGTTTTTGGTGCTACAGAGCGCTCGGATTTTTGGTCAGTGGCAAAGAATGCGCTGGAACGTCCGTCTTTCTTGGCTGTTAATTTTTGCGCTTGTACTGTTGGGGATTTTGATCCAGCCCAACTTAAGTATGACAGCACTATGCGGTATCACCCTTTGGCTAGTGGCACTAGCAGCAGGCTTACGCTTTCGTTACTTACTGCTAACTGCCGCCAGTGGGATGCTTTTAGCATCCGTGAGCCTACAACCGTTCCAAAAGCTGCGAATTATGTCTTTTCTTGATCCTTGGAAATATCGAGCCGGAAGTGGATACCAGCTGGTAGAAAGCTTGTTAGCGGTTGGTTCTGGTGGCACTTGGGGAAGTGGATACGGATTATCAAACCAAAAGTTGTTTTACTTACCGTTTCAGGACACTGATTTTATTTTTGCGATATTTGCAGAAGAGTTTGGCTTGATTGGTGGTTTACTACTGTTATTGATGTTACTGGTTTACGCTACACTGGCTTTGCTGGTGGCATTTAACGCTCGCAACGCGGTTCACCGACTTGTAGCAGTTGGGGCAATGGTTTTGATGGTAGGACAGTCGCTGCTAAATATAGGTGTGGCTACGGGCGCTCTTCCTACTACGGGTTTACCCTTCCCTCTGATTAGTTATGGTGGCAGCTCAATGCTTAGTAGCTTGTTTGTGGCGGCGCTGTTGATTCGTGTGGCAAGAGAAAGTACTGGCGCACAGGTAGTTTCGTTTCAGGAACGTAGTCAAGGAAAGGGGCAGAGTAACTCAGTTTAGTAGAGGTTGTCTAATGTCAAGATTAAGCCCTAGCCCTAGAGAGGGCTTTTGTCCAAACTACAAGGAATTATCTACAAGAGTGTTTAGAAGAACGGTTGTACAGGCTGTAGTGCGATCGCGCTTGTAATGTCTATTGATTATTATTGTACGCTGCTCAATGAGACTCAACGCGATCGCCACTTTGCAAAAAGCCCATACCTGCCACAATCAAACTTACGCCGATGAAATTTGTCCAAGAATAATTTTCTTGAAAAAGAAACACACCAAATAAAAACGCTAAAACTGATTCAAGACCAAGTACGATTACATACGTAACGCCAAGAGCAGACTTACGCATAGCAATGGTTTGTATGCTTGCTCCTGCTATAAAGAAAATATATACTAACAAGCTGGGAATTAGCTCGGATAACCCTTGCGACAGTTTCATAAAGATACCGCCAACGGTAAACAAAATTGCTGATAACAGAACCATTAATAAATACATAACTAAATTGGTGTTGGTTTTGTAGATATTTAAGGCACTATTGACTGACTATTAATCTAAAAATCAATAGTTGCCTAATATTGAAGTGGAATGCTCTAAAAAATAAATCTACTTTTAGTTAGGTTTTAGCTTATTCCTTGCTTTGTAATCTCGATTTCTCAGCACTATATTGGTAGCAAGCGCAAATGTTGCCCACTGCATTGACATTTGCTTTTGTTATGCAGTCACAGTTGTAGATACATTTATGCATTTTCTAGTCATATTTATAATCTTCACAAGATTAATTTCTATTAAAGAAACTGGGGCTATTAATATAGATTATTCTTATGATATCTATTAGACATCCGCAACTTCACTGAAGATTTTACCTGGCAGTATTTGGATTTAATTAATCTTTGTGAAAATGTGTTTTATCAAATTAAGTTTTTTGCCATACCTAGATATTTACCGTATTAAGTAGTTACACTTAAAATTAGATAAATATAAAATAAATATAAAATTAAGGCACAATTACATTGCGACAAAAGTTAAGTAAAAATAAAGAAGTTGTGATTTTTATTAGAGGAAGTTACTGAAAACAGCCTGCCATCTTAAGTAGTTACACTTAAAGATAAATATAAAATAAATATAAAATTAAGGCAGCAGTTACATTGCGACAAAAGTTAAGTAAAAATAAAGAAGTTGTGATTTTTATTAGAGGAAATTACTGAAAACAGCCTGCCATAAACTATCAGATGGTTTCCAGAGGATAAATCCCTGTTCTGGAATTCTGCCTCTAAGCTGCTTACAAGCGGGAATATAGCAGGAAATACGCACAATGCCGATAATTGAAAGCTCAAGCACCTAATTGAATAGAACAGCAAAAGACAAGTTGCAGCTTTTGGAACGGTTCGCCCTAAACTTTGTGTAAGCTAAAATTCAAGCATAGATAGCATTTCTAAGACTCGCAGCCCATGCTCGAAATACAAACACAAGTTTACAAAGTCGAATCTTTTGCTAATCACCTAGTCTCAAATCAGCTAACGCATTTAAGCTGGGTCAGTATTTGCATCATCTTTGTAGCTGGGTTGCTTACCAGTTTAACTCCCTGTATGCTCTCGATGCTGCCGATTACGATTGGCTACATAGGAGGCTATGAAGCTAAAAGCCGACTAGGAGCAGCAATAGCATCAACCTGGTTCGCTTTGGGTTTAGCAACCACCTTGGCTGGTTTGGGAATAGTGGCTGCATTTGTAGGACAAGTCTACGGTCAAGTGGGAATTGGCTTGCCTATTATCGTCAGCATTGTGGCTATTCTCATGGGGCTGAACTTACTCGAAGCCTTGCCTTTCCAGTTTCCATCCTTTAGCGGCGGTCTGAATTGGTCTAAAGACTTACCAGAAGCTGTGCGGGCTTATCTAATCGGTCTAACTTTTGGTTTGGTTGCTTCCCCGTGTAGTACACCAGTTTTGGCAACATTACTCGCTTGGGTGGCGACGACAAAAAATATGGTTTTAGCTTGTGTGTTATTACTGTCCTACACAGGCGGCTACGTGACACCACTAATATTAGCTGGTACTTTTACCGCTACCATCAAGAAATTACTAGAGTTACGTCGGTGGTCTGGTTGGATTACTCCAGTCAGTGGAGCGCTTTTAGTCGGATTTGGTGTGTTTTCCTTGCTGTTTCGGATTCCAGTAGGAAGTTTTTAAGCAAATGACTATAGAAAACTCGAATCAACAGTCACTGTTGTTAGTTATTAGGCAATTCTGGCGGCGAGAGTTGTTGCCATTACTAATAGATTTACGCTTGGCGATTTTGCTGTTGCTAGCGATCGCCTTATTGAGTATATCTGGTACAGTGATTGAGCAAGGACAATCTGTTGCCTTCTATCAAGCAAACTACCCAGAACATCCAGCCCTCTTCGGCTTCCTTACCTGGAAAGTACTGCTAAGTATAGGATTGGATCATGTCTACCGTACCTGGTGGTTTCTGGCACTACTGATCTTATTTGCTTCTAGTTTGACTGCTTGCACCTTTAAACGCCAGCTACCAGCACTCAAATGGTTTTCACGTACGTGGAATTTCTACAGCAAACCCCGCCAGTTTCAAAAGTTGGCGCTGAGTGCTGAACTAGATAAAGGTTCTCTCTCATCCCTGACGCAGCTTTTACAACAACGACGCTACCGCGTATTTGAGGGCGAAAATAATACTTTGTACGCCCGTAAAGGCATAGTCGGACGTATTGGTCCTATCATCGTTCATTTAGGCATTTTAATTATTCTGGTTGGGGCAATTTGGGGAACCATGACAGGCTTTATGGCTCAGGAAATGGTCGCCAGTGGAGAAAATTTTCAAGTTCACAATATTGTAGATGCAGGTCCCTGGGCTTCCCCCCAAGTTAAGCGCGATTGGTCTATGCGGGTAAATCGGTTTTGGATCGACTATACATCAACAGGAGACATCAATCAGTTTTACTCAGATTTATCGGTTTTGGATCAGCAGGGACAAGAGGTTAAACGCAAAACAATTTTCGTAAATGAGCCTTTGCGTTATCGGGGTGTGACTTTTTATCAAACTGATTGGGGAATTGCGGCGATTCGCATCCAAATCAATAAAAGTCCGATTCTACAATTACCGATGGCTCAGTTAAATACTAACGGCAAGGGACGTTTGTGGGGAACCTGGATTCCGACTAAAACAGATTTAAGTGAGGGTGTTTCCCTATTAGCCAAAGATTTACAGGGAATGCTGTTAATCTATGATGCCAAAGGACAGCTAGTGGATACCCTGCGCCCTGGAATGGCTACAGATATCAATGGGGTGACGCTGAAAATTGTGGAGGTAGTGGGTAGCACTGGCTTGCAAATCAAAGCTGATCCAGGTATTCCGATTGTTTATGCTGGCTTTGGTTTACTGATGCTGGGCGTAGTGATGAGCTATGTTTCCCACTCACAAATTTGGGCGCTGCAACAAGACGGGCATTTCTACATAGGTGGGAAAACTAATCGAGCGCAGGTAGCCTTTGAGCGAGAATTTATCGAGGTTTTGAAGCAAATTAGCAATCCGTTGGATGAAGACGAGGTGGCGATCGCAAAGACACAATCTGTTGCTAGTTGAATAATTTTGGTGCGTTTCTTTGGACTAACGCGCTGGTTGAATACTTTGGTGCGTTACGCTTTGGGCTAACGCACCCTACGTGTTATGGTAAGGGCGGGTTTAATTAAATTGTTCCTAGTGGCACAAGTGTTTCTCGTAAACCCGCCCCTACTTTTGGTGACGTACTTCAATTACTGTATGGACGTTGCCACGCGGGGTAAAATCTCCTTTAATATAAACTTCTAAGGGGTCACAAGCAGCAACAAAGTCATCTAAAATTTGATTGACTGATTCCTCGTGGGAGATATAGCGATCGCGGTAGCTATTGATGTAAAGTTTGATCGCCTTCAGTTCTATCACGCGCTGATCTGGAACATAGGTAATGTGAATCGTCGCAAAGTCAGGATAGCCAGAAAAAGGACACTTACAAGTAAATTCTGGCAATGTAATGTGAATATCGTAACGCCTTCCGACACGGGGATTGGGAAATGTAATCAGTTGCCCTTCGGCAATCTGACGTTCACCATACTTCATTTGAGTGCCAGAAGGGGAGTCTGATTCAAAAGATGACGATGGCAAAGATGGAGAATTATTCATCTTCGGATTAAAAAACGCCCATTACGTCTTTACTAAAAAAAGTATTCTTCCTTTTCCCAGTCTGGGCAATGTTCATCATCCCAACCATAGGGATGCATAGCACAGACTAAAAGATTACCACTGTAAACTTGCCCGTGATAGTTGCGGCAACCAATACACGCTGGATGTTTTTCTGCCGTAGGATCTACCATATAAGGCAAAGCTTGCGAATCAACATCGCCTACGATATCTTCCAGATCCCAATAAGCGTCTAAAAATGGTTCAGTTATCTCATTTAAATACTGCTCAATGTCAGTAGCAATGGTATCCTGAATTTGCTGTGTAATTTCTTCGGAAAAGTCAAATAGCGTTTCTACTGTTTCATTGACTCCCTGGAAGAACTTATCTACTTCATCCGCCACTGTTTCTAGGATTTCAAAAAAATCTTTTTGCCACTTTTCCATACGCTTCTAAGCGTTTATTTGCTATAATTAAGGTTTTTACAGTCGCAGCAATTGGGATAGCTAACGCTTCGTGACTAATTTCTATTTATATATCCCAACAAGTTGAATTGCCCTATTTACGCACTAAATTGCAACCTAACTTAAATAAATGTCTAATCTTTGGCTGCTGTTATTTACTATTCGCGCTGTAGTCGTTTTAGTTCTTCTTGTAGTTTTAACACCTGATCCCTGAGCTGATCTACATTATTTGATGGTGGCACAGAAGAATTTGGCTTATCTTCGTCGTCAGAGAGAATTTCGATTCGGCGGGGTTCATTAGGAGTTTTATTGGTAGTTGACTCAGAAGTTGGTGGTTGTTGAGCTTGTTTCATTAAATCATCGACGAAACGTTTACCCTCTTCAGTCGTCATCTCACCACGAGCAACCATTTCATCAGCCAGTTTTTGAGCTTGCGATCGCAGTTCTGCTAATTTCCCCCCTGCTTTCTCGCCTGCGTAAGAAGCTAATCCAACGCCGAGGTAAAACGCCTTTTGTACAATATCTCCAAAACCAGGCATGGCTGCAAATGCTCCCTCAAACTAGGCGACCCGGAGACCACGCCTATCTCAAGCGTCCCGTATTGCTGCTACCTTCCGGTCCTGACAAGATTTGGGCGTTGCGATCGCGCAGATCCAGGTCTAGTTACACTATAACATTTTTCAATCAATATTGGTAATGGGTAAAGGGAGTAGGGAGTAGGGGGAGATACCAACTACCAACTACCAACTACCAAAAAACTGAGGAGTATAGCATGAACGGGAGTTGCTAAATTATCCTATTCCACAACCACACGCCATTCGTATAGTTCGTAGTTAACGCAGCTGTTTTGTACCAAGGGATCTTTAGCTACAAGTGCTTGCGCTTCATCCATTGAATCAGCCTTAAACAACATCATACCGCCACCCCGACAGCCCCAGTAGCCGCTACGTGCTTGGTGTCCTGTGGCGATTAGTTCCTGTACGTATGCTTTATGTTCTGGCACAAAAGAATCAAAGATAGGCTTTTCTACTATGCCTTTCTCAATCTTGACAAACCAAGGCATTTACCCAAATCCTCTAAACTTAACAATAGTATTTTTAACTGCGATCGCTATTTTTTAGATTCGTATTTACCACGAAACTACTTTGAATAAAGAAACCAGCTTGTTCTTCATCGCACTGCTACCACCTCCTGAGATTCAAGATTACGTCACCCAGATTAAACAAGATTTTGCCAATCGCTATGCTAGCCGTGCTGCTTTGAAATCTCCACCGCACATTACTTTACAACCACCGTTTGAATGGGCAGCGAATATCTCGACCCTAGAAGAATCCATCAAAACCTTTGCCAGTGGTAGAGAGTCAGTACCAATCGCACTCGAAGGGTTTGCCGCCTTTCCACCTCGCGTTATTTATGTCAATGTCCTCAAAACGCAGGAATTGCTAGCTTTACAAGCTGATTTGATGGTACAGATGAAATTGCTAGGAATTGTTGACTCGGTTTCTAAAACCCGTCCATTTGCGCCTCACATGACAGTTGCATTTCGGGACTTAACCAAACAGAACTTTAGGACAGCATGGACAGAATTTCAGCACTTGCCCTTACATTTCGAGTTTACAGCTACCCACTTGACATTACTGCTACATGATGGTGGTAAGAGATGGAATGTCAGCGTAGAGTTTCCTTTTGTGCCTTAAAGCAGCAAAACGAAGTGACTAGTGGCTGGTGGCTAGTGGCTAGAGAATAATTTTGCTCTACACTCTCCCCTGCCCCTTGCGCCCCTTGCGCCCCTCTCCTGACTACTCAGTTATTTAGTTACAGAAAAACTCGGTGTTGCAGGGAAGGCATTTGACGGCGGACTTGTTCTAAGCGAAGTGGGTTAATTTGGGCTAGAGCCACTCCTGGTTTTTCACCAGCATCAGCAATAATCACTCCCCAAGGGTCAATAATTACCGCATGACCGTGAGAATGCCGTAAAGCATAGTGTTGACCAGTCTGCGCTGGAGCAATCACATAGCAAGTATTTTCAATTGCTCTTGCTTGAAGCAGCACTTGCCAATGGTCTTTGCCAGTATAAGCAGTAAAAGCAGCTGGCACAAACAGAATATCGGCTCCCTTGTAAGCTAAATGACGGTAAAGTTCAGGGAAGCGGACATCGTAGCAAATTGAGAGCCCTAAATTACCTAGTTCGGCACTGGGGTAGACTGTGGGCAACTGTGTACCCGCCATGACAGTGCTAGATTCTTGATAAGTGTTACCGTCAGGCAAGTTGACATCGAATAAATGTACTTTTTGGTAACGAGCGAGTTCTTGTCCATTAGGACCAATCAATAAGGCAGTGTTGTAAACTCTAGTGTTATCTACGGGGACTGGAAAGCCACCACCTAGAATTGTCACCTGAAATCGCTGAGCCATCGTTTTGAGGAATTTTTCACTTGCAGATGCGATCGCCCCGCCAGAGGCTATCTTTTCTACCTCTTGCCCCAAAAACGAGAAGTTTTCTGGCAAGGTTACTAACTCAGCCCCTTGACGCACGGCAAGTTCGATCAGTTCTTCCGCCTGAACTAGGTTTTTTTCTAGGTTAGGCAAGCTAGTCATTTGAATGGCAGCGGCGAGATAAGATTTCATATATTGTGCTGAAATTATCTAGATAGATGATTAAAAATATCTTTCAGGAAGAAAGATGAAGTAAGTTGAATTGCCATTTAGAGCAGATTAACACCTAATTATGCTTAAATTCAAATCGAAAAACCAGTTGTAGATCGACCTCCAGATGTGGAAAGCGAGGGGCTACCCGCGTTACCCTGAAGAAAATAACTCCTCAATTTTCCTGTGGATGTCTCTGTTCTAATTAAAACCTTTGTGGCTGTGTTTGTTTTAGCGGATGCCTTGGGTAATGCGCCGATTTTTTTAGTTTTGACTAAGGGCATGGAACTAGAGCAAAAAAACAGCGTAGTGGATCGAGCAAGTCTTGTTGCAACAGCCGTCCTGCTAGCATTCGCTTTTGGTGGTCAATGGATTTTAAAATACCTAGAGATTAGCATCGGCTCTTTGCGAGTAGCTGGAGGATTGCTACTGCTATTGATTGCCTTGCGGATGCTAGAGGGCGAACTAGACACACCGATAGTAGAACAGCAGAGGGATGTAGCAATTACTCCCCTTGCTTTGCCACTTTTAGCAGGACCTGGAACTCTAACTACAGTCATGTTATTGATGTCTGAGTCTCCTAATGCTCATCTTAGCGTGGTGGGTGGTATTGTTGCTGCTATGTTGGTAACTTGGTTTATTGTGCGACAATCGGCGCGAATTGACCATTGGCTAGGTGCAGAGGGTGCGGTGATTATTACTCAGCTTTTGGGGTTTTTGTTAGCGGCGTTGGCTGTAGAGATTGGTAGTACGGGAATTCGGGAATTGTTTTTAAGTTGATGAGCATTAGATAAGAAGAAGAAAACGAACCGCAAAGACGCAAAGGACGCGAAGGAAGAGGGGAGGGCGTGAGCGTCTGGTGTTTTGCTATTTCGAGCTTGGAGGTTGATTATTGAATTTAGGATCTGGAAATTTTTAGCCCAGCGCTTGAATGATGGGTTTTTGAGCTTTGAAGTGGGGATGGTTCTAAAGCTTATTGCCCTAATTGTGTTTTGTTGCATCCCGTCGCTTTGCACGCAGTAGGGAAAATCACTGCCCCAATAGATGTCTGGATTCTACTGTCAGTAGGCACTGTTTATGTTGAGTTGTATAAATAACTGCCCAACACATTTTCTGGTTTAGCTACAAAAATAAGTAAGAGCCGTGCATTAAAGGGCAATTTTGGGAACTCTACTACTAGTAGGCATGAAAAATTGCTTTGAAGGCTAACTGTCAATTTCACTGATAGAAGTTGGTGGCTAAAATTGCTTTGCCCCGCTGGAATAGTCTAATTGTCTACTTGTTTTAAGTGTGAACCATTGAAGCCGTTGCCAGGGATGCTAGGAATGAAAAGACTACCGTTTTATGTCGTTGTGTTTAATAGTTTGTTTTTTGGTTTAGCATCTGCTGGTGCGCGGCTTCCTGCTTGGGCTTTGTCTTTGCCATCTGGGTCGTCTGGACAGATAGCAAAGGCTCAATCGCTAGAACCGCAGGCGAAAGTATGGGGAATCAATGACAATCAGCAGCTTCGTCATCAACCTTATATAGGGTTAGTTAAGGACACAAAGCTTGCTGACGGGCAACCTTTATTAGTGGCAGTTAAAAACCCGAAAAAGGCACAATCAACAAATTTTCAGCTAGCTAAAGAGTCTAAACAATCAGAACTAAAGCCGTTTAGTCAGCTAGTGAAGAATACTTCAATGGTGAAGGGATTATTCACGCTCTACCGCAACAAGGAAACGGGGAAAATCTTTCTGGAACTTAAGCCGGAGCAACTAAATAAAAACTACCTCAGTACCATGACGATGGAAGCTGGCATTGGCGAACGCGGGATTTATAGTGGTATGCCTTTGCAAGATTATCTATTTTACTTTCGTCGGGTAAATAATAATTTACATTTTGTTGTCCGTAACGTGAATTTTCGCGTTAGTCCAGGTTTGCCACAAGCGCGATCGCTTCAGCGTTCGTTTAGTGACTCTGTTCTCTACTCAGTTCCAATTAAAAGTATTCACCCACAGCGCAAAACGTTGCTGATTGACTTGGGTGATTTGTTACTCAAAGATTTACCAGGGCTTTCATCAGCTTTATCATCCCAGCTAGACGCAACTTATCAGCTAGACGATAACAAGTCTTATTTTGGCGATGCTAAAGGGTTTCCCCTTAATATGGAAATTGAGTCGGTTTATGGGTTCTCTTTTACTGGGGCTAAGAGTAACACACCAAATTTATTGACATTGCCTGACAGTCGCGCCCTGACTGTGCGTGTTCGCTATAGTCTTTCTCAATTACCAACAAACTCTAGCTACCGTCCTCGTCTAGCTGACGATCGCGTTGGGTATTTTATCACCGCCTTTGAGGACTTTGCGATCGAAGATCGTAAAGAGCCGTTTACTCGCTATATCAACCGCTGGAATTTAGAAAAGCAAGATCCATCAGCACCTCTGTCGCCACCAAAAAAACCGATTGTGTTCTGGATTGAAAATGCTGTACCACTCGAATACCGAGATGCAGTTAAAGAAGGCGTATTGATGTGGAATAAAGCTTTTGAGAAAGCAGGATTCAAGAATGCAATTGAAGTGCGCCAAATGCCAGATGATGCCAAATGGGACCCAGCGGATGTCCGTTACAACACAATTCGCTGGATCAATACTGTAGATGGATTTTTTGCTCTAGGACCATCACGGGTTAATCCGATGACGGGGGAAATTTTGGATGCTGATATTTTGGTAGACGCGAGTTTTGTGCGATCGCTTAAACAGCAGTATCGTCTCCTAGTGCAAGAAAATCATTCGCAACCGACTTCTGTATTATCACAGCTAGTCCAGCAGCGCAACCTTTGCGGCAATGGTATGGGGCGAGAGAACACAGCAGGGGGAGCTGGGGGAGACTCGCCCTCTGGTTCCTCTAGCCTCTCGCCTTTATCCAAATTAGCAACTCAGTATGATCTTTGCTACGGAATGGAAGCGGCAAATCAATTTGCGTTTGGTTCTTTGGCGTTGTCAATGTTCCAAAACGTAATGCCCAGTAGTAACCAAATGAAAGAATACATTCATCAATATCTGCGCCTGGTCATTGCCCACGAAGTAGGGCATACTCTGGGCTTGCGTCATAATTTTCGTGGTAGTACTTTACTTCCTCCAGACGAGTTGAACGACACCAAAATCACCCGATCTCAAGGTCTAACTACGTCGGTAATGGACTATATTCCACCTAACCTAGCTCCCCAAGGTGTAAAGCAAGGTGACTATTTTCCAGCTAGTGTTGGTGCTTACGACATTTGGGCAATTCAATACGGTTATACACCATCTGGGGCGGTACATCCTTTGGCTGAACGGCGATTTTTGGATCGAATTGCTGATCTTTCTGCCAAACCTGAGTTGGCTTACGCAACCGATGAGGATATGTTTGATCTTGACCCAGATGTTAATGCTTGGGACAACAGCAATGATGTGCTGCGCTATTCTCAATGGCAATTAGACAACGCGAGGGTGATGTGGGAACGGCTCAACAAGCGTTATCCGGCAAAGGGTGAGAGTTACAGTGAGCTTAGTGAACTGTTCGATCAGGTATTCTCTCACTATCTAAGACATATTTACTACACGACTAAATATATTGGTGGGCAAACATTTTACCGCGACCACGCCGGAGAATCTAATGGACGATTGCCATTTGCAACAGTACCTGTAGAAAAACAGCGACAGGCTTTAGCAATGCTACAAAAGTATGTCTTTGCTGCGGATGCTTTTAACTTCCCGCCGTCACTACTAAATAAGTTAGCACCATCGCGTTGGATGCACTGGGGCGATCGCGCGATGATGGGTCGTCTTGATTATCCGATTCACGAAAGTATTTATGCGCTACAGAGTTTGGTGTTGAAAGATTTGCTATCTGGCGATCGTCTGGGTCGTCTGCGAGATATCGAACTCAAGAGCCAGCCTGGGCAAGCCCTTACTCTACCTGAATTATTTACTACTCTACAACAAGATATCTGGACAGAAGTAGTCCAACCAGATAAACAACCGATGAACATTTCTAGTCTGCGGCGGGCTTTGCAACGGGAACACCTGAAAATCCTGACTGATATGGTATTAGGTAATCAAGATGTGCCAGAAGATGCTCGGACTCTCGCTTGGTATAATTTACGTCAACTGCGCGATAAGCTAAACAAGGCAATCTCGCATTCTGGTAAGTTAGACGAATATAGCTTGGCTCATCTAGAAGCAACGCGCGATCGCATTAACAAAACTTTAAACGCCCAAATTCAATCTAAGTAGGGGCTAGGGGCGAGGGGCGAGGGGCTATAAAAAGGCTAGGGGAGCAGGTTCGCGCTAGGGGAGCAGGGGAGAGAACTGATGAAGATTTCCCCCAGATCCCCCTGCCCCTCTGCTCTCTTCTAGAGTGTTTCCAAATAACTGAGCAAATCAGCCATTTCTTGAATACTGGGCTGAAACTGTGGCATTGGCGGCGTGTCACCACTTATAACCTGGTGAATTAGACCATAGCGAGATTTTCGCTTTGAGACACCTTGCAGGCTAGGACCAACGTTCCCATCTGCCTCAAACCCATGACAAACGGCACAGTTCATTTGAAAGATAGCATGACCTTGAACTTGGTCGCCTCTCAAAGATAGAACACTCTTAATATATGGATCGGACAGGCGCAGCATATGAAAGCTATAAATGGCTAAAGCGATCGCTAGCACAACCGCCATACCAATTAAAACTAGCCGCTGCAACAATGTTTCAGTTAGGACGCGCTGGTTATCCAAAAGGTTTCACTTTAAGTCGTAATTGACAAAACTCTTTGCTCTCTTACACATAGCTTAAAAGTTCTTGATGTAGTAGGCAAGCTTTGGATGACTATATTAGGCTCACTAGCCACTGTCCCCATGCATCTGCAAACTACACAGGGAAATAATTTGGTATAAGTTTTCTGTTTCCCAACTGATGCAAGGTAAGATGAGAGACAGGAAAAAAAAGTTAACTGACTCAAACTAATATCAATTTACGTAAAGGAGATTCAACGTGATTGAGCCGCTACTTGATGGACTTGTACTAGGTTTAATTTTTATCACCCTGGGTGGATTGTTTTTTGCTGCCTATCAGCAGTACAAGCGTGGAAAGGAGTTAGGGCTGTAATGAGGGGCGATCGTACTAGGGGTTAGGGGCTAGGGGGAGAGTGGGAATCAGGGGAGAACTACAAAACTACTGACGTGGGACTCCTGACTACAAAACTACTGACGTGGGACTCCTTTTCCCTTTTACCTTTTCCCTTTTCCCTTCATCCTTCATACTTTATCCTTTACACTTCATACTTCTGGCGCTGACTCTGGGCGATAAAAAGTCAACGCTGTGTTACCGTAGATTTTTTGGCGACAAATTTCTAACCTGGGAACTGGTTGAGGCATCCTCACTTCAGGATTGTGTTCTACTGCCAGTTCTCCATTAGGATGCAATAGCTGATAGTGAGCGATCGCCTCTAATACTGGCTGGTATAAAAGGCTTGCATAAGGCGGATCGAAGTATATCCGGTCAAATTGTTCTCCTGCTAAAGTTTTTAATCGCTGTACTACATCGCCTCGCAATACTTGAAACTTCTGTTCGCTTTGAGCTACTTGCTGCCAATTTTGTTGGATAATGGCACAAGCACGGCTCGATTGTTCAATTCCTACTACTAAGCTTGCTCCTCTACATAAAGCTTCTGCGCCCATTGAACCAGTACCAGCGCATAAGTCTAACCATCTACATCCAGATATTGCTTGTTGCCAAATATTAAATACTGCCTCCCGTACCCGCCCTGTTGTAGGTCGAGTTTCTCTCCCTGGTAAGGTTTTTAGCTGGCGGTTGCCATAAATTCTCAAACTCATAATCAGGGGTGAAGGGTGACTCTTGAGGGGCGAGGGGCGAGGGATTAAAAACGCCCCACTTCGTCAAGCAGGGACTTTCTCTCGTACCAGGGCGACGAAATTTGACAAAATTTGCCCTCCTGTGGTAGAAGACTTTTCGGGGTGAAATTGGACAGCCGTTAGGTTATTGTCGGCAATCGCAGCTGTGACTGTTTGACTACCATGAGTCACAGTTGCAGCAGCCACTTGCGGATTAATTGGATCGACATAGTAGGAGTGGACAAAATAAACCCAAGGCGCATAGGGTAACTGTTGCCATAATGCACATTCGGGTTGGGTAATTTCAAGTTGATTCCAACCCATGTGGGGAATAGTTATGCCAGGTTCACTGGTGAATCTGCGTACTGTACCAGCTACAATTCCTAGTCCTGGTTCCTTGCCTTCTTCACTGTTGTCAAATAAAATTTGCAGCCCTAGACATATGCCTAAGAAAGGTTTACCACTGGCGATCGCTTTTTTAATCGGCGCTTCCAAGCCACGCGATCGCAGATGTTGTACAGCCGGATCGAAAGATCCTACTCCAGGCAGCACTATTGCATCCGCTTCTAGCAATTCAATTGAGGAGTCAGTAATCTTAGGAGTTGCCCCTGCTTTTTCTAGCCCTTTTCCGACTGAGTGCAAATTTCCCATGTCGTAGTCTACAATCGCAATCACTGACATTGACCCACTCCGAGTGCAAATTATTTTTTCAGGCTGCTTCTATTTTAAATCATAATCAATATTTTGTATGCCCAAAAATATATTATTGACTTCTTTTACTACTTGGCTTCCTCATCAAATATCCAATTCTTCTGATGATTTATTGGAAAAATTAACTACTTTTAATTATCTATCTTTATCTCTCAGTTTTTTGAGAAAATTACCTGTTGATGTTGCTCTAGCTAGCAGTTATGTAATTGACAAAATTAATGATATTACACCGGATGTCATTATTTGTTGTGGCATGGCAGAATGCCGAAATCAATTAAGCATAGAATCTAACGCCACTTGTGGAGATATGATATTAAGAACAAATATTGAGCTTGAGAAATTATTAGATGATGTAGATAGAATTCAAATTAGTCACGATGCTGGTAAATTTGTTTGTGAAGGTCTTTATTATGCAGTTTTGAAGTACATTTTTGATAGTAAACTCAAGGCAGATTGTATCTTTGTCCATGTTCCTATTCTGACTGAGAAAAATTTGTCTCTAATTGTGGAAGATTTTATGTTAATACTTCATGAAATGGAATGTTATTAGCAAACTTATTGTGTGTTTGAACAAAATCGCTCATAGCACCATTTGTTAAGAATGTAAGGTAATACGATATATTTACATACGCCCCGCGATCGCTACCTGCAAAAAAATTTTCCGCTGTATGTTACATTTGTTGCCAATTCTAACTATTGCTCAAGCAACTTCCACCCCACTACCTCAAGAAGTGGTGCAACCCCAAGTAGTGCGTCCTCTACCTGGTAGTTTGGATAAGATACCAGTGTTTAACAGCAATAGTCCAGAACTAGTGCAAACAGAAGGCATTTTACTTTCGACTTTTCCCCCAACTGGTAAACGAGTAAAAGCAGCTCACCTCAATTTTGGGTTGCAAGGAAGATTTGATATATTTGCCCATCATGTCGCTAAGCCTACCACACCAGATAATTTACGAACCCTGTACTTGGGAGTGATATTGCATAACCCTGGTAATCAAACAGTTAAGGTGGATGTTTTGCAGGCTGCTAGTTATCTAAGTCAACCAGATGCGCCTTTTGGAGAGTTACCGCCCCAAGCCCAGAATTTGTTGGGTAATGTTTATGCAGGACCTGGCGATCGCGTAATGAATGATGTGCTACGCAGTCAGCGACAGTCGGGTTTTCCAGCTCAACTGCTGATCCCACCTAAACAAAGCCAGATGTTGCTTAATCTTCCCATTCCTGTGCGCGGTCTAGATCCGCCTCTGAATGGTCGGTCTACATTTATGCGCTTGCGAAGTAATGGTATAGTCTATGCTGCTAGTCTGGCAATGTATGCACCTGTAAATCCTGATGGGAGTGAGCGATCGCCTACTTTAGCACAATGGCAGCATTTGTTAGACACTGGTGATTTAGCTCAACCACGAGATAAAACCCCAACGATGCCACAACAAACCAAGGGTGCGGTAGTATATGGTCGTGTAGCAGGAGTAGCTGGGGGTTCTGTGTGGCGAAGTCAGCTGGTAGATAACCCAGCAGTGAGCTATCTAAGTATTCCCCCAAGCAGTAGGGCTTTTTCCTATGGTCTGAGTACCCTGGATAGGGGAACGCTGGGAACTACACAAGTTCAAAGTGCGCCGCTTTTAGTTCGCTACCCAGATACAGCTTATCAAGCTCATGGTAACTACGCTATTGAGTATAGCCTTACTTTGCCGCTTTACAACAATACTGGTAAACCTCAAATCGTTACTTTGTCAATTCAAACGCCATTGAAGGAAGATCAGTTAAGTAAAGGAGGACTGCGTTTCTTAAATCCACCCGCGAGTCAAGTTTTCTTTCGTGGTACAGTTAGACTACGCTATAACGATGACCAAAATCTACCTCGAACGCAATATGTACATTTAGTGCAAAACAGAGGACAGATAGGGGAACCTTTGGTAATGCTGAGGATGAAAGAGGGCGATCGCCGACTGGTACAAATAGATTTTCTCTACCCACCAGATGCAACCCCGCCACAGGTTCTCACAGTCAAAACTCTAGCTCACTCCAACTTGAATTAACCATAGCAAGGGGTTTGCTTCAACTCCAAGGAATATTCTTCATAGGTAGCGATAATTTCAAATCCTAGCCAGGTGTAACACGCAATCGCACTTGTGTTGTCCGCTTTAACATTCAATCCAATATGATCCGTTGTCTGCAACAAATCTTGGCACAGTTTCGCACACACTGCTTTTGCTAACCCAAGTCCTCGAAACTGGGGATGAGTTGTAATGTTGCCCAGCGCTGTAACTCTGTACTGTTGTGAGTATACATGAACCCCCGCCACGCTAACTAAAGATGCACCTTGCCGTATGCCATAGTAATAACTAGTTTCTAGCATACGCGGCTCAAACCAATTGCTAGGGTAAGCTACACGGTATAGTTCTTCTAAGGCAATAATATCGTACACTACCAGCGGCTTGACACCAGATGTATCAACAGTATCCAAAAGCGTAGTGTTGGTTAAAGCCATTTTGTAGTGTAAACCGTGTGATTTTATTTGGTACTCATCTGCAAGGACAGTTGCTACATCTCGACTTAGATGAGCATAAAATCTTTTAGGTAGTAGGTGGATAAGCGATCGCAGCAACTCCTTCATCAAATCTGGTTCTTCGGTAAGTCCAAGTAGAACAGGTAGAGAAGCTCCACTATAGAGCAAAACAAGTTGTTTGATCCGTTCCTCGTCTATGAGGGCATACCATGTTGTGTAGTGCCAAAAAAAGTCATCTAAATCTCCAATCGAGTAAAGATGAAGAAAGGTGTGACGACGGAGAAACGCTTCAATTTCGTCTTTAGCGTGTAAACAGACCGTCTTCACTTAGTTTTCTCCTTACTCAAAAACAGATCGGCTAAAATTACTCTTGCGTTAAATCCACAGATATGCTTTAATTGTTATGGACTTTGTTTGCCCATTTAATGCAAATTAAGTCAAAACCCAATCAAGACTTTTGAAAGCCGAAGCCTGTTTTCTTTTTGTTTTTGCTCTTAGAGCTAGATTTATTTACCTCTGCCACAGCTTCTTGAAATAGATTGTGTAAGTGTAGTGGTACACTGGCTGTTTCTGGTAAATCTGGCGAGGTAGGTTTATTAAATTCTTGCAATAGTGCTTCTAAATCACGGTCTAATTGGATAGGACGATTTAACACTGTTTGCAAGATTTTTTCTAGTTGGTTTGGGTATTGTTGCGCTAACCGTTGCCAGATAAAAGCATTAATTGTTGAGTTCTCTAAGTAGTAGCGAACCAATTTTTCAGCACCTTCAACATTCTGCCAATCTTCGGCTTCTAATAGTGCTTTGAATTGACTATATGTAGGTAAAAACATTTGACCCCATCGAGGATGGGACATAGCAGTTACCTGTTCTGCTTTCCTCAGTTCGGCAGGTAATTCCACCTTTGGTGTTACCATTTTGGTAGTGCTTTTGCTATCAAACAGTTGGGATACGATTTTTGAGTCAGCACCTGCTTCGGCTGCTGCTGCTTTAATTTCCTCTTCTCCCATTCCAGCTTCTTGGGCGACTTCGGCTAATGTTTTAGACTCATCAATACCAGCTGCTGCTAGGCTTTCTTGCATCATTAATTCTTGGAATTCAGCAATCTTTTTATTTAGCTGATATCCTGGCATTGTTACTTCGTCACTACCAAAAAAGTCAACAAACTGCTGGTGATATTGTGCGACAGACTGCCAAGCCTGTTCTAGCAAATCTGGAGCATCACTGTAAAGAGAGCTTTTATAATTCTCTTTAAAATTACCAATTGCTACTGCAAGTTTGGGTTTGCCTAACTTACCCATTGCTGTCGCCGGACCTGAAAACATCCAGTAGCTATCAGTAACAGGAGCAATGCGAGTTAGTAAAATTTCTCCTTCTTTAAACCGAGACATTTCCCCAAGTGTTTGAGGGTTGTTTGGCTTGACGATGTAATGCTTGTCTGTCAGCCAGTTCACTAGTTCAAATCCATCGGGTAGAACCTGAGTTACAGCAAATAAGCCTATAAAACTACGTCGCCAAGCATCAACTAGCTGGCGATCGCTTTGTGTCAAATCTGGCTGGCTTTCTAGAAATAAATCTATTGGTGTCTTGTCTCCAACTTTCCCTTCTGTGAGAAAGGAATCAATTATCAAGTCTTGTTGCACCCTATCATGACTGTCTCGGCGCGACTTAGCAGCCGCATAAGCTTCCAAAGATTCTGCTAGTTCTCCTTCAGCGTCAAGGACAAAATCAGTTAAGGCTTGTTTTAGTTCGCGCGATCGCTCTAATATTGCATCCACAACTTCATCTCTTGGCACAACACTTCTCTAGGTTAAAGGTTCCAAGAGAATTTGAGCAAAGGTTGGTAGGGATGTGATGGTGTTTAATACGGTTGAGGGGGGCCAATGCTGCCACTATCTATTACATTGGTTACATATCCATTGCCAACTTAACCCAAAGGCGATCGCTTACAATGCATTATGAAAGTTCATTGGTTACAAGAACCTGTAAAAGTTGACTTTCACTTGGATCATGGCTACACACAGGTGATTTTAGAGCGTCTAGTGAGGATGGGATTGGCAGATGGAAATATTAATTGGGACATTCCAACCAACTCCATACCATCAGATTTACGAACAATAGGTTCCCGTTTCTTAATTTCCGTGCCATCTATTAACTTAGATGAACACGACAGTATAGAAGACATCCGTGCAGCTTGTCGTAGCATCCGTATATACAGACTTAAATAAGAGCAGCTGGAATAAGTACTGTGTTAACCGCGCCATAAGCATATCTCAAAATGCACTCTCCCTTGGGGTCAAACAACCAATATTCCAGCACGCTGCCCTGCTGATACAGAATCTTCTTGAAACCCATGTCCTGCTCTCTAGTTGCTTGAGAAGTAATCTCAAAAATAACCCCAGGCACTTTTCCCTCTTCCCAAATCTTGTAATTATCCCGACCCACAGGTGCAACATTGAAAATTATTATTACATCTGGAACTACCCGTAGTTTAGGGAAACCTTAAGCATAATACAGAATAATACAGAAACTGATTACCCAGAACGGAGATGTTATCAAGCTGTGGATGTGCTAACCTCTACGTAGAGTCAGAGCAACATCAACTTGATTGGGAGTCGTCGTGATTACACAAGTACTACACTGTCCTAATTGTGAGGGTACAGTATTGTTAAACATGGCAAGTCTCCAGAAGGAAAGCAACGATATAAATGTCGGGAGACTGCCGGAGATGGTCGCACATTTATATTAGATTATGCTTATCCTGGTCAATCCAGGTTGGTAAAACAACAGATTGTGGATATGGCACTCAATGGGAGTGGGATTCGAGATACAGCGCGAGTTTTACATATCAGTCCCAGTACAGTCATTCGGGAATTAAAAAAAAAGAACCACAATTACAACAAGTAAACTTGCAGGTATTGAAGCAATTGAACTTAGAGCAAATTCAAGTTGGTATTTATTTGGTTCATTCGCCTGAACAACCCAACAAGTTAGAATCTGAGCTAGATGAGATGTGGAGTTATGTCAGCAAAAAAGATAATCCAAGATGGTTATGGGATGCTATCGATCATACTAGTGGAAAAGTTTTGGCTTACGTCTTTGGGAGACGTAAGGATGAAGTTTTTCGGCAGTTGAAAGCCGAACTTGAGCCTTTTGGGATTAGCCGCTTTTATACAGATGGATGGGGAGCTTATGAACGTCATTTAGAAACCGAAAGACATGAAGCAGGCAAACAATATACGCAAAAGATAGAAAGCAAGCATATAAATTTACGTACAAGGATTAAACGTTTAGCTCGAAAAACCATTTGTTTTTCTAAAAAGATTACCATGCACGATATTGTGATTGGGCTATTTATTAATCGCGCTTGAGTTTGGGGTAGCAATTTGATATCTCATCCACAGCTTTAAAACACCTCCCCCAGAACGGTTGCCTGCCGACCCAGCTAATACTAGCCTTAAGACCTCTAAAGTTACTAGCAAGGCGTACAAATGAATATACGTTTGTGCCAAGGTTTCACCATCCGAGTTTGGGTAAAAAATTTTAGCAGATTGAGATGTGGGTACGATGCTAGGCATAATTAGCTACCAAATTTAGAAATAGCTGCATGATTCTATTGTCCTAGCTCTAATAAAAAACCCCCTCTCAACAAAGAGAGGAGGCTTGTTTTAGATTATCAACCTGGCACGGAGCTATTTTGCCGTGGGGCTACCCCCAAAGTATCGTCGCC
>CAXTYC010000017.1:0-111663 GCA_964248365.1 uncultured Chroococcidiopsis sp.
CAGTCCTGTTTACAGGACTTTCGCTATTGGAACACAAATTGATTTGTGGGCGAGTTATTGGGTAGGTGTAAGATTTAAGCAGGTGCAAATATTGCGGGGAATTGCTTATCAAATGAAAAATTAGTCTTAGTAATTATAACATACAGCTTTATAAATTATTTCTCCTTTAGTGCCAGGGATTATTGTTTGTGGCGGTGATTGTTTTTCGGTAAAATTCCCATCAACAATTACTTTTCTTGCAACATTGTATGCAATTACTCGATGAGTACGGTAGATTCGATTTTGACAATTAACAGATAGGTAACCTGTCTGGCTTTTCATGGAACCCCTTTGAGGCACTGTAAAAATACTTTGTTGCCAGTAGAAAATTGTGTCGCCACGTCTTTCAATCGTACTATCGTCAATAAAGTACTGTCTTTCGCTTGAATTGGTGAGATTCACCCAGTCAGCACGAGCAACACCAGGAATTAGAGTGAGTGCAGATGAAATGAAAGCAGCAGGCAAAAACTTATGGTTCATAGTAAGCTTGGGTTAGAGTTCGGTTTTTTGGAGAAATACGATCGCGCTTTTGTAGAGAACGCGATCAGATTGTCAGTTTGATTGTCGGCTGAGATTTCCAGCAACGTCGTGCGAGGGATTACTGGGAAGTACTCGAATTTGCAGAATCATCAATACCTATCTTTGATAAGACCGATCCTTTTTAAACCTTTTTAGAAGTAACCAAAAATGAGCATTTCAACCGAATTACCCACACTACCCGCACTGCCAGAACTTATCGACGCAATGCCAAATATTTCAGGTTGGGAAGCCCAAGTTAGTGCAGTTACCTTGCAAAATAATTTGGTATTTTTACCTCACACTAATATTCGGTTGGAGGACGTGACAGCAGGCTTTGCGATCGCACTCCATATGCATCAGCCGACAATCCCAGCAGGACATCACGGCGAACTAATCGGCAACCTGCAATATATGTTCGAGCATCCCCACGAAGGTGACAATCATAATGCAGAACCTTTCGCATATTGCTACAGCCGAATGGCTGATTTCATTCCCGAATTGGTGAGTCAAGGCTGTAATCCTCGCATCATGTTGGATTACTCCGGTAATCTCTTGTGGGGACTGCGACAAATGGGACGGGGAGACATTCTCGAAAATCTCAAGCGCATTACCTGCGACCCTACTTACCAACCTTATGTAGAGTGGCTTGGTACTATGTGGGGTCATGCTGTTGTTCCCTCTACTCCAATTCCAGATATCAAACTGCATATTCAAGCATGGCAACATCACTTTGCTGCTACCTTTGGGTGGGATGCTTTGGCGCGGGTGAAAGGGTTTTCTTTGCCAGAGATGCATTTACCCAATCATCCAGATACGCTATACGAATTTGTCAAAGCTTTGCTCCAGTGTGGATATCGTTGGCTAATGGTGCAGGAGCATTCCGTCGAAACATTGAATGGTCAACCGTTGCAATATAAACATCTTCCCCATCGTTTGATTGCTCGTAATTCTTCGGGGGAAGAGCTAAGCATTACAGTTTTAATTAAAACTCAAGGCTCAGATACCAAATTAGTCGGTCAAATGCAGCCTTACTATGAAGCTAAAACCCTATCGAGGCAAAATCTCGGTCAAGTTTCTGTCCCGCCTTTGGTAACTCAGATTGGCGATGGGGAAAACGGCGGGGTAATGATGAATGAGTTTCCCAGCGCATTTAAACAAGCTTGGCACGAGATGGATGCGAATGGTGGTGGTAAGTCGGGAGTTGTCGGATTAACAGGGACAGAATATTTAGAACTAATCCAGGCTGCTGGTTGTCAACCGAGTGACTATCCAACTTGTCAAGCAGCGGGTCAACATCAGATTTGGCAGCTTGTTGCACCAGATAATTGTAAACCGGAGACAGTTGCAAATGCGATCGCATCCTTGCAGCAAACAAATCCAAATTTTCACATGGATGGAGCCTCTTGGACTAATCATATTAGTTGGGTAAAAGGTTACGAAAATGTCTTAAATCCCATGAATCAATTGAGCGCTTTATTCCATCAAAAAATAGATCCGTTACTTCCAACACAATCAGAATTATCCGCTGAGGGTAACAATTCATTAGTACATTCTGTCACCAAGCAAACTCAATATCGCATAGCGCTGATGTACAACTTATTGCTGCAAACAAGTTGCTTTCGCTACTGGGGACAAGGAGTGTGGACGGACTATGCAGAGCAAATTTATCAGCGAGGCGAACATATACTTCATACTAATTTTTAATTAGCTATTAGCTGTTAGCTATTAGCGGTTAGTTCTTCCTCTTTGGATCTAGGTTTTGGGATCTTTAATTCACATATTGCACCAGTTTCAATCACCGTCCCTTACTTGAGTTTTGGGCGAATAGCTCAAGTCCATTTCAATGGACTGCAACCGTATGTTAGTCTTCTTAAGAAGACTTTGGCTATTAGCCTGTTAATTAATTAACAGGCGGACTATGGGAATTGTGCAAGATCTAAGTTAACACGAGGGCGCGTCAATCATTTGCTAATCGCTAAAAGCTAAAAGCTAATAGCTTATTGTTCATTGACAATTATTAATTCTTAATTGTTCATTGATAGTTGATAATTGATAATTGACAAGGATTACCTGACCTTTATCACCGATTACCCAACCTTGGGCTTCTACTAAAGGTGTGGGAGCAGGACTAAGAGAATTGTTGATACTAGTAGCAATAGGACGATTTTTTTGACTTGAAACCGACCTACCCAAATCTGCTAAAGGTGATTCACTAGCAAAAGCTTCCCTGGGAGTAGGAGGTAAGCCACCACGTCCAGTCACTACAAACTTGCTAGGTGCTGCTCCTATCGAGCCAGGACAACCTGATGCAACCAGCCCTGAGACATCTACTACCTCTGCTGGTAAGCTAGCTAAAGCGCTATTAAATTCTAAATCTGGCGTATTGATTTCTACTACGCCGTTAAACTGGGTTCCCCGTTCAGAAGTAGCGGTAATTTGGCTATTGGGAGAAGGAGAAATAAACAACCCTTGAGCGTTAATTCGGACATTTCCGCCCTTACCAGCAACAGCATCCGCTTTTAAAGTGCTATTTTCTGTTGCTGCAAGCAAATTCGTGTCTATTGTCAGATTACCACCATCGCCGCCAGATTTGGCAGTAATTTCACTGTTGCCTTGTAGTAGCAGTAAGTCTTGCACTTGTAGCTGAATATTTCCGCCACTACCTACACCACCCGCAGCGGTGACAGAACTACCCTTGTCTAGTTTAATCGAGCCAGCTGTAAGCTGAAGGTTGCCTGCTTGCCCTGAATTACTACTAGCAACAGAAACTCTTGCCTTATTCTGAATAGTCAAATCATTTGTTTCAATCTTTAAATTACCAGCTTTGCCGACATTTTTGGTTGCAGCTGACAAGAAGCTGCTGTTGCTGATTTGCACATTGGCAGCTTTGATATCTAAATTACCTGACATTCCTTTGCTTGTGGTAGCAGCTACTACTACAGCTCCATTCTGAACGAATAATCGATTTGTTTCTATATTTAGATTCCCGCCTGCACCTGTTGCTTGTAACTCGGTTGTAGTAAATAAGCCGCTGGGAATTTGACCGTTGGCTGAGATACCGCTCACTTGTGTTAAATCTCTGGCTTTCACCGTCAAATTTCCCCCCTGTCCGTCGCCACGAGTAGAAGTTGCTATTATTCCCCCATCGCGGACGGTTAACCTACCTGTTTCTATGTTTAAATTCCCCCCAGCACCTGTTGCTTGTGGAGCTACTCTAGCAATCAAGCCGCTGAAGTACATACCATTATTTGAGGTTCCTGTCAACTCTAAAGATTCGGATGCATTGACATTCAATGTACCTCCTGGTTCTGATCCCAAGGTACTCGCTTCAATCTGGGAACCATCTGCGATCGCTACTCGTCTACCCCAAACTTCAATATTACCACCACCAGATCCACTAGCATCTACGGCTGCTTGCTGGGATAGATTTATGTCCTTGAAAGCTGACACACCTTGATAACCAAGAGCATAGCCTTTGTCTACCTGAGCCAAGTTGACAAAACTGGAATCTCCTACACTACCTAATTCAATTCTTCCTCCTGATGCTTTGAGCGTTCCACCCTCCAGCACCACATCACCACCTACCAAAGCTAAAGTTTGATTAGGCTTTACACGCAAACCAGTTGAGGTTTGATTGGGTGGAACAGATGAACCAACAGTAGAAGCTTTACCATAAAGAGCGCCGATATCAATATAATCAGTAGTTGTCCTTAAACCTTGCCCATCTCCCTGTACACGAATACTCTGTGCAGTTTGCCCAAACTGCAAGCCAATAGGAACACTTACAGTTAGCACAGGTGTGGCTTGAGGAGTAGTTGCACTAAACTGTTTGCCATCAGCAAAGTTTAGGCTACTTGCCGTACTCGCTACAAATGAACCACCGATGTTGAGTGTTGCGTGAGAACCAAAAATAATGCCATTGGGATTGAGCAAAAATAAATTCGCCGTGCCATTAGCCCCGATTGCGCCATCAATATTAGAAACAGAGCTACCTGTTACACGGCTAATAATGTTCTGAATGTCTGGGGCGTTGTTGAAGTAGGCTGTGCCTCCAGTGGGTAGAGAAAACACATCAAAACTGTGAAATAGGTTGCCTCCTGCTTGGGTTCCTCCGGTAATAATATTAGTATCGCCTTGGGTTGTGATCTTGGAATTTTCAGGCAAAGTTGCATCTGGAACTATTTGAGCTAATATTGGGCTGGCTGTGGCTAGACAGCAAAGAATAATCCCGCTAGCACTCCAGATTTGAATGATCCTTGTTCCTAAAGGCTTTATCATACACTTGCCATGCCAACTACTTATTTATGTTAGATAACAAGTAACAACACTCTGAAAATTCACATCGCCCCATTCTGGATGCATCTTCCAGGCTAGTAGGGTGGGCGAAGTGTGGTATTACCACATTGGGTCGGGATTGCCCACCCTCAATAATTTGGTGGGCATGGGTGGCAAATTTAGCCTGGGAACGAAAGAGATAATTTATCACTTACCTTGAGTCATAGTGACTTTAAAAGGCTTGTCAGTTGGCGGGATGTTGCGGTGAAGGATTTCAGATAAATTGTCAGTTGTATTAATGATTTTCCAACCAACAGGTGAAAAAGTTTCTGCTTTGAAAACATTTTCAGCCAATAAAGGATTTGTTAATGCTTGGGAAAAAGCATCTATACCCACCAATCTGCCAATTAGGGGACTTAGAGCAGAATTTTCACGCGGGTCTTCTGCAAATAGTCCCACATAGAATTCTATATTATCTACATGACCATACAAACGCTTAAGCTCTTTTTGAACTTCCTCATTTTCCGTTATTTGGTCGAAATCTGTAACTTTGGGAAACTGACACATTTCGCGGTATTCGTTATAGCTGCGTAACTTTGCATCCCTACCCAATTGAATACTTTTTTTCTCAGTTTCTATTAAAAAAGGAGGCGTGTTAAATAGACCAATTTCCCCAGCAGCTTGCAAAGAAGCATCTTCAAATAAGCGTCCCAGTCCTTGATCGATGACTATATCATTGTTCCATAATGTTTGTGACATCGGGACTTCTTGACCTTCTATACAAGCTATATCAGGGATGAGACTATGCCAGCGATACAATAAATTAAATTCTATGCTCATCCAATTCTGACGATACCACTTTTCATTGGTAAAAGGTGTTGGATCAGCAGAAAATTTGAAATGATAGGGTGCAATGTGGTTGATATACTCTTGAATGACGATTTTGAGCAGTAAGACGATGACAATATTTCTAGCAGTTTGAAATAGTCGCTCATCATCCCAATCTTTATATTCCTGTGCCAAAAGATTGCAGATGCGGTTGTGTTCCCGCAGGAAAAGGGTGTTCATCATTACATAACCGATTTGCACATTACTCGTTTCCTTGCCCATAGCAAATAACTTGTCTTTTTTGGCTGGTTCGACATTATTAGCTTTATCGGTGATAGGCAAATTTTTGAATTCGTCTTTCACTACTCCGTTTTGATAGTAGAAAAGGGGATATTCTTCACCATTGATAAATTGACTTTTTAATTTACCACCCTTGTGGGAACGTAAAATATCAGTAAATTCTTTTTTCAACCCGTACAAGGGACTTACATCAATCTCATGGTTGGAAGTATTCTTTAAGTTATTTTTTAGGTCGGTACGCAAGAAACCGTCGGTAAACCATTGGGCGAAATAGGGGAATAGCAAAGTGGATTTAGAAGATAACTTTGCCTTACCTCTTCTGAAAAATAACTTCGATACTTCATCAACTGAAGGTAGTTCTGAATACTCTTCAACGGGTGGTAAATGCCGTCCGCTATAAGTTTTATCTATCAAAGAATCCCATGAGGTGTAATTTGCCATCGTACTCAGAGGGTACGGACGAGTTTTAGTTTTATATATCGCACTGTTAATGAGAAATTTGTTCATTTGCTGCTTTAGGTAGCTGTTGCTTTGAACAAAATCCCAAAACCACTTAAAATTAGTCAAAGCAAAAGTTTCTAACTTATTTTTCAATCCGTCGTTAACTGTGTTTCTTCCTCTTTTCATGGCTAATTCACCCTTGATTACAGCAGATTATTTTTTCTTTTGTAACTAGACACAAATAAAATACAAATACTTGTCGCAGATCCCCCCTTGCCCCCTGAAGTTCGGGGGGAATTAAAGTGGTCATAAGTATGCCACCCATGCCCACCATTATCAGAAGGAGTGGGCATGGGTGGCATACTATCTACTGTTCACAAATGTTTTAGGATTGCTATAGCTAATAGCTTTTTTGGTCGTAAGCAATTACAAAACGTTCTGGAAAAGGACTACCTTGAAAATCAATTTTTCCTGATTCACCTGGAATCAATCTAATGTTAGGTCTTAGTAGTATTCGTTTGATTACTTCAGGAATTTCTACCATGCCAATATATTTACCAAGGCAAGTGTGATGACCATAGCCAAAGTGCATATAATGATACTTTGGTCTTTCAAGTGAAAATGTTTCTGGTTCTGTTAGTTCACTTGCATCAAACATGGCTGAAGCTGTGCAAGCAAATACTATAGTGTTTGCTTTAATTTGTTTTGCTCTAGAAGTGCCAGATGCTAAGGTGTAATCTTGTTCACAATATCGAAATACTAAGGGATTAATTGGATTAAAACGTAAGGCTTCCCAAACGTATTTATCAAAGCTTTCATTATCATTAGCCTTAGCTGCTTCCAAAGCTGGTTGAAAAGTTGTTGGATTAAGCAAAATTTGCTCAAGTGCCTGTACAATTGCCTGAGATGCTGTTTCAACACTACCAACCAGCAGCCCAGCCATATTAGTAATAATTCTTTGTTCGTCAAAGGGTATATCTTTGGGGAATTGGGTTATAATTAACCTGGTAAAAGTATCTTCTAATCTTGTGCGATCGCATTCCTGAGCAATCTTTTCTTTTTTCTGTTTTAATAATTGCGACAGATATGCCCTCATTTCCTCCCCAGCTTTCACTGACTCCTCATGCACCTGGGTATCATTTTGTAAGTTCTTAAACATATCTGACTGAGTAGCCCTTGACCACCTATACATAGATTCCATGTCGGGACCTGGAAAGCCGAAGTAGTCGCCGCATATCCGTACTGGGACATATCTTCCCAATTGACTGACTACCTCAATCTTGCCGCTACTAGCCCATTTATCCAAGGATTCATCGGCAATTTTTCCACACATTTCCCGCACTGCTGGCAATTCTTCCCGTTGTAGCATCGTTTGCATAATCGACTTTTCTCGCCAGTTAACTTCAGTATTATCTCTGGCAAGCATGAAAGAACCACCGACAACTGGGTCCATTTTGGGAGCATAAAGCCTAACTGAAAAAACTTCTTCCCTGGATAATACTTCTTGTACGTCTTTAAAAAGAGTTACGAATGTGAATTTTGGTGTTTCAAAAATTGGTCGATTTTCTCTCAATTCTTTGAAGAAAGGTCGCCAGTCTGTACGAATCCAGCGGGTAACAAGTTGGACTTTTTGATCGATAGAAGCGTTGTCGTATTGTTCTAGGTATGACATAGAGTTCCTGATGTTTGATTGATTTTCTAGTTGACACACTAAAGTAATCTTGAGCAGCTATATCAACCAAAATTCGATAATTTTGCTCCTAAGATATACTTAATAAAGTAATTACTATCGTAGAAAAAAAATGCTATGTAATGCTTACCTGTAGGCGCAAAATCAATTGCCAATTTTGGCAAGTAAGTTACCTCACCCAAGTAGTACAATTACCCTAGCCGTCAATCACAATTATCAATTAGTAATTGCTAATTGCTTTAATTGATTCTTCTAAGGGAAATGCAACAATTACGGACAATTTTACAAAAGTTTACCTAAATCTATAACAGATTATTCGTAAAAGGACTTATAGAAGAGATAGTTAATTGAAACGAACCGCCTCTTACTTTACAGGCGTTAGCGTAGCGTTAGGACACCAAAGCGGAAACTATCATTTGTACCTGCATCAGCCAAGAAATAAATTTCTTGGCTAATAGCTTAAGTAAGTTAAAACTTACTAAAATAGGCGTTTGAGTCCATTTCAATGGATTCAAGCTTTGGAGTGCAGAACACCTGTTCTGGACGTGGGCGAGTATGCAATTATGTGGGATCGGGTGAGTAAAAGGATGATAAGCTTATGTGTAACGGTAGTTTTAACTAAATTGGAATAATTTTATATATGGATTTGGCAAGCGATCGCACTGGTAATTAAGCCTTATATGAAGCTCAAACAGCAGTGAATAAGTATTAATTGCTACACTCACCAGATAAAATTGGGCTAAGTTTAAGTGTCATTTCAATATTGCCTCGCTCGTAATTTGGATCTCGTCCTAGACGTGTTACCTCAAATCCATATTTCTTATACAAATTTATCGCTGTTTCTAATTTAGTATTTGAGACAATAATAATTTTATTTGCTCCTTTTTGACGTGCATAATCAAGGCAAGTCTCTAGCAGTAATTTACCAAATCCTTTACCTCTAGAGCTTTTTACAACTGCCATCTTGGCAATTTCGTAGATACCAGAACCGTGATTGATTGCAGCACACGTTCCCTTTACTTCTTGCTGTTCGACTATAAAAAAGATTTCTCCACCTTTTTTAATAATGTTTTCCACAGGATTATACAAATATTTCCTATCCATTTCCTCGACAGTAAAATATTCTTCTATCCATTCTAAATTTAAGCTAGCAAAGTCTTTCTTATAGTTATCGTTATAAGTCGTGATTTTGATATTTTCATTAAGCTGATATTTATTTGATGCATTCATATCTTAAAAAGCTGCTTATAGTTGTATACGTGGCAGGCAAGAGGCAAGGCACACAAAATATCTCTCCCTTACCTCTTCCTCTGCGCCCTGGAGTGGCGAGGCGGTTCGTTTCATTATAAAAGTTAGATTAATTAGCTATTTTTGCTGACTCAATCAAAAAATTTCTGTTTTGCTGTTGTTTTTTAGGATTTCATGGTATGATTTACTTCATAATGGAAATCTGTGCAAAAATCAAATTGTGAGTAATATTCCCATTATCAAGTAAGACAATAATACCACGCTCGCTAAACTGAGGGAACTACTTTTTAAAGGCGTTGGTCGTAGTCAATCTTCATGCTGGTGCGGTAGGGCTGCATATTGATGGTGTAGTCGAGCATTTTGGCAATGAAGCTGTCAGGGATGTGGCGATCGCGCGAGGCAGCACCAGCAATCACCTCACCCATCAGCTGCTCAACCAATGCCTTAGTATATTCATCAGCCATCAACTCATCTGTCGAGGCATCGAGAACTACGGACACCCATTGTAGGGGATATTCCAAACCAGTTTTTGACGGGCGTGCGTGAAGTAAGTCTTCCGCCAGTTGAATGGGAATACCAGCTTCTTCAAAATCTAGGGCAATTTGCCGCATTCGTTGGGTAATGCCGCCAGGATGATAATTAGGAGCATATTCGCAAAAGAATAATTTCCTTGTAATTTAGGTGGCGAATGTGTCCTGGCTCTAGTTTATTTGAGCAGATAAAGCATAGTCCACCGATAACACGCTTGTGACCAACAATTTGTGCAACTTGCTCTTCTATGCCTAATCCATTTTGCAAAACAAGGACAACGCTGTCATCTTTAATTACTTGGGGTAAGAGTTGAGGCAAAAGGTGATTTTGGGTTGTTTTGAGAGCGATCGCCACGTAGTCACAACGTTGCCTCTGGGCAACATTGTGATAGGCGTTAATGGGGAGAGTAAAATTACCGTCGGGCGACTCAACAACTAAACCATGTTTGCAGACATATTCATAATCGCTGCGATCGCAAAAAATGGACATTGAAACCTGCTTTTTGCAGACAAGCGCCATAGTATCCACCACTAGCACCACATCCCAAAATGGCGTAAGTGCGATCGCTTCTAGATTCTGGGGGTGAACTCATCTAAAATCCTTCCTGTTATACCATTTTAGATTTTGGGTATCTTGGATTTGAAAAGACTTACTAATAAGATGTTACTCAAATAATTTTGTCGAATCAAAAACATCATAACTGCTGCTAAAACTGGATTTTCTTATTTTGACTTTTGTACTAAGGGTTTACTAAATATATTTGTTATCAAATAGAGATTTTATATAAACCCTTGCTACGTTACCATGCACCATGAAATTGAGATTGTTCTTGGACTACTGAAAAGGTACTACATCGTGGAAGCGGCTGTAGTCTATAAAGCGCTGCCCGTTTGACTTCTTGATGATGATATCGACAAAACGCACATTCGAGATAATATCTGACGCGATATATGTATGGCGGGCGTGGATCGCTTGGGAAACAGTCTCGTCGATGCCACTTAGTGTAACTATCAGCATAGTTTCTGCTGCTGCTAGCGTTTCTGGCGTGGCTCCATAGAGGGGACTATTCTCATCAATTTGATGCATCACCGTCCAAGTTAAGAAGAAAACCGGATTTTGGCTGCGTTCCAGTTTGAGATTATAAACTCGGCGCATGAATTCCCCATCGCTAGTAATTTCATCGCGCACCAACCCTACCTGCATATGCGCTTCTAGGATCTGGTTGCGGCGCTGGTTGGCTGTGCGAAACATCAACGTTGGCACACCATCATAGCGAGCAATGACAGCTACGCGGCTGAAGAGTACCCGCGCCGTAGGTCGGGAGAACCGAGCGAACATCAGCCCTGTACCCATAGCCAACCCCATTAGACCGACCAGCGCTTCGATTGTGACTAACGCATTGGCATAGCCAGTATATGGGTACATAGTGCCATAGCCGATGGATGCCATCGTCTGGACACTAAAAAAGAAAGCATCTTGGAAGTTACCAGGGCGGGCATTTGCAATGCCATCTCCTGCGGCAAGATATGCCAAACCAAATAAGGCATTAGCAAGCACAAACCCTAAAACAATCAGCGTTAGGAAAATAGACCAAGGCATGATTAGCAGCAAATGGTAAGGGTCGCGCCAGTAGGAGTACCATTGATCCATCCCCAAAACGTTGAACTGTCCGTCCCGCTTCACAATACGTACTATTTGGCGTGGACGAAGCATTCTTTTCATCGATAAGTAACTCCTAGCAAAATTTCTCGAAAAAGTAGGGCAGTTGAAGTGCTTAAAAGTGAGTTCCTTCTTGCCCTGCGACCACATATTTATTAATAGATTAATCCCGAAATATAATCTAGCAGCAATTTGGGACGGCTCTGCATCGTGTTTATAAGTATAGGCTGCTACTTATATAAAGCGGTATAAAAATAACTTAAAAGGAGGCAAAGAGCCTTGTTGCTCTCGTTACCTGGCTCTCGCAGGTAACGAAAGAGATGTCTATTTTTATGGTTGCCGATTATTTTTTCTTTGCGCTTTTGATTGTTTAGAGGATGTCTGGCTGTCGAATATGCGACGAATAAAATTAGGTGAAGCAGGTTTAGACATCTTTGTTTGTCTTTCATTGTCATTGCTTTTCATGCCTTGTTCAGCACGGGCTGTTGCTGTTAGAGGTATGGCATTTTTAGTTGGGACAATTTGGGAACCGAATCTTATGGCATAAACTTGAGTAAATTCTGCACCGAAAAACAGAATCTGGGCGGCATAGTTAACCCAAGCGAGGATAATTACCACTGAACCAGCTGCACCATAGGTAGAACCAAAACTGCTGTTACCTAGATACATTCCTAGCAGGAACCGACCAAAGGAGAATAGTAGTGAGGTAATAATTGCACCAATCCAAACATCACTCCAGGCAATTTTGACATCTGGTAAGACTTTGTAAATTAGTGCGAATAAGACGGTAGTGACGATAAAAGAGAGGACAAAGTTAGCAAACTGCAACAAAAAACCGATCGCTGGTAGCAAGTTGCCCAAATAATTCACCACCGCCGCCAAAATAGCACTCAGTATCAGAGACACGAGTAGTAAAAAGCCAACACCCAGCACCATTGTGAATGATAAAAAGCGATCGCGTACAATACCCCATAAACCGCGTCCTGGCTTTGGCTGTACGTCCCAAATCGTGTTAAGTGCATCTTGCAACTGAGCAAATAAGCCTGATGCACCAAATAGTAAGACTACTACACTGATGATCGAAGCAATCGTTCCCGCCTGGGGTTTGCTGGCATTTTCAATTGCAGTTTCAATGAATTGCGCCCCCTCCTTGCCGACTAAACCTTGAATTTGTCCAACTATCTCGCCTCTGGCTGCTTCTTGCCCGAATACAGCACCAGCGATCGCAATCGCAATAATCAGCAGTGGAGCAAGGGAAAAAACTGTGTAATATGCTAATGCTGCTGCTAACCGCGAAGCCTTATCATTATTCCATTGTGCAAATGTCTCTTTCAGCAGAAGCCAGATTGTTTTGATGTTCACAGATAAATCTCCTTTTTGACAGATGCAGCTTTCTTCTTATTAATTACTAGCTGAATCTTTCAGATAACAATGCTTTTGTGCATCTCTATTTAGGAGTAATTTTGTATGTATTATTCCTAAATCACATAACTCGTAAACCAGATTTATCTAGTGTTAAATATGACAATTTTTCTGGTTTATTAGCCTATTTCTTAAAGCAGAAAGTGATTTCATTGGGGTGGTAGAAGGGAGGAGAAATAGTAATAGGTACTTTGAAATGCACGCTCCTAGCAACGCCTAAAGTCAATCTTAATAGAAAAAGCGATCGCTCGAGCTATTTCTAGTTACGGAAGCATTGGCTTGCTTGTTAGATAGCTGTAAATGTCTAAGTGATCTCTAACAATGTTCTGCCAAGTGAAATTTTGCCCAAAGACAATACCAGCTTTACCCAGATCACTGCGTTGATTTGGGTTATTTAGTAATTGCAGCAATTGGGATGCTAAAGCAGCAATATCTGATGGTGGTATAAGTTTAACCGGATATCCTGCTGATAATGTCGGTGGCTGGGTAGCAACAACAGGTAAGCCGTGAGCTAAAAGAGTTAAAAGTGAATCGGTGTCGAGGGTATGAGGGCGATCGCCAGGTAGTACCCCGATATCTGCGCCTGTAAGATAATGGGAAGCGGTTTGAGCGCTGACACAACCTGTAAAATGAACAAGCTGTAGCAAACCTAATTCGCTGACAAGTGCCTGAAGTTGAACTAAATATTTTTTAGCATCTTCACCATTTAAACTAAGACTGTCAAACCCACCAAGTACTAGCAAACGTGCTTGGGGTTGAGTTAAAGATACTTGTTTGAATGCAGGTAGTAGGGTTTCTAACCCTTTACCTGGGTGCAAAAAGCCGAAGCAGACAATTATTAGTGAATCATCAGACCAGTTGCAGTTTTGACGCAACAACTGCCGTGCCACCGTATAGTCAATTGATGCCACTTCTACATTCGCAGCGATCGGGATGTGAAATACACAGTTTTTCTTCCGTCGTAGTCGATTGTGAATTACTTTTTCAGTCTGGGTCGTAGTGGCAATTATTGCGTTACTCAATGTCAGCAAAAACCCATCTTCTCGATCCCACCACTGGAATCCCTGCATCTTTAACCATTTTACTGATGAGAGAGAAATATTTTTAGGCTGCCATTCTTGCCATTCATACTCATGGACTGTAGTTACTATTGGCATTCGCCATCCACTCATTCTCAAAAGCATTGGCAACAGCAATATAGCACGTTCAAAACCGTATATCTGTGCAGAGTATTGGATATGTAAAACTTCAGCTTTACTAGCGTGTACTGCTCGCACTAAGGCAAAAAGGTCGGCAAGTCGCCAATCATGTACGATGCCAATAGCATTAGGATCGTAAGCAGCCTCAGCAGCATAGTAGGTAGTAAGTACTATAGGTTCAACACAATATTCACGTAAGTTAGCACACAGATGCATAGTGTAATCTGCAACACTACAACGCTCTGGCAGATACGTACCAGCAATCAATGCAATTCGAGTCATAAAAGTAAAAATGTAGAAGCTAGCATCCTTATTACTTTTAACTGCTTAAGTAGGAATACTGAAAAATTTCTCACTATAACTTAATTTTTTGTTGCATTTTATACTCTCTGATTTTAATGCCCTACCTACTCCCTATTGAGTTGACAAATACGGTTTATTAGGCTAGTTGTAGAACGGTTTTCCACAAACGGCAAAATTTCCACAATACCGCCTAATTCTTCTACAACGATCGCCTCTGGCAAGGTTTGTTTGGTGTAGTCGCCACCCTTGACATAAATATCTGGGCGGATTAAACGGATGAGATCGATCGGGGTATCATCTTCAAAAGAAATCAGGCGATCGACACAGCTAAGAGCAGCAAGAACCTGAATGCGGTCTAAGAGCGGATTAATCGGACGAGTAGATCCCTTGAGGCGGCTAACACTTGTATCCGAGTTAACACCAATTATCAAGACATCTCCCAAAGCACGAGCGCGGTTAAGATAAGAGACGTGTCCAGCATGGAGAATGTCGAAACATCCATTGGTGAAAACGATGCGCCCACCAGCAGCGCGGTAGAATGCGGTGCAGGCGCTTAGATCGCTTAGATTGGGCAAGTATTTTTCGTTAGTGGCGAGGGAATTTTGGATTTTAGATTTTAGATTTTGGTCACGCAAAGACGAGGACACTTGCGTGCCTCTGTTCCCCCCGTTGAGCAAAGTGTCCGGTGCAAAGGCGCAAACAGATAAATTTTCTTTTTGCTTCCCAGCTTCCCTCTCTCCCCCAGCTCCCTCCATCAGCGTATGTTCGCCACAAAGAAATTCTCGTAGTTCCTGAACAGAACAGGGTGTAGTGCCGTCTTTTGCGACGACGATGGCGGCGGCGGCGGCGGCTAAGTGGGAAGCATTGGCAACAGAGGCTTTGGCAGCAAGGGCAACAGTCAAGGCGCTGACATAGGTATCGCCTGCACCACTAGTACCAGATGGACTAGCTGCTTGACTGGCTGTGCGGTGTTGCCTGGTTCGATTGCGCTCAAACACGATCGCTCCTTGGGCATCCAGGGTAACGGCAACTATCCCAGCCCCTGTTAACTCAAGCAGTTGTTCCCTATGTGCCAAAATTTGCTCTGCTCTTGATGGAGACGGCATTATCCCTAACAGCTTAATAGCCTGGTTGTAATTCGGTTTAACTGCGGTAACATTAAGGCTACGATAGGCAGATAAGTTCTTAGAATCAACTACGAGAACTTTGGGTGAAGCGTGTTGTAGACGCGCGATCGCTGCAATCACAACGGGCGTTAAAATGCCATAACCGTAGTCAGCAACTATCAGCGCATCACAATCAGCAAAACTACTAGTCAGTTGCCCAATCAACCCTTGCTCAGTCTCTAAGTCAATTGGCTCGGTGCTACCCATATCAAATCTCATCAACAACTCGGACGCTGCTATCAGCCTTTGCTTACTTAGTGTTTGCCTACCTGGGCGAGTAAGTATATGTTTTGTGGAGATGCGATTTTCCTCCAGCACTTGTCGCAGCATTTTCCCTTCCCAATCATCACCAATTACTGACAGGAAAGTTACACAACCACCTAAAGTATGAATATTAACTGCTGTGTTGGCTGCACCACCTGGAGCCTGTTGCCGTTGTGTTACTGTTAACACTGGTGCAGGTGCTTCTGGAGATAGGCGATCGCTCTTTCCTGCCAGGTAACAATCGAGCATAGCTTCGCCAATTACAATTACCTTTAGACCAGCTATAGCATCCAGTAGCTTGAGCAATTCGGTATTCACATCGAGTTCTTTTAAAGGGGCTGGGGGCGTAAGCGTTGCGGGACGAAGTCTGGGGCGCTCTTGCGAGGGGGAATCAGGGGAGAGTGGGAAAAGGGGAACTCGCTAATCCCCACCTGGTGGGGATTAGGGGGCAAGGGGGAGATGGGCAGATAAATTTCTAGTTCCTCTAGTCACTAGCCACTAACCACTAGCCACTATTTAAAGCCGAACCTGCTGCAAGTGAGTGCGGGGGTTAAAGCTGCGGCTATTGCGAATTTTCTCATAGTATTCCCGCTCGACTGAAGTAAGTTCTTTTGGTGCTACAATAGCAATCTTCACCAGTAAATCAGTGCGTCCACCCCCAGGCTGTGACCAACCTTTGCCACGCAAACGTAGTGATTGCCCAGAACGAATGCCAGCAGGAACGTTTAGTTTGACCATTCCATCTGGTGTAGGAATATCAATCTGCGTACCCAGAACCGCTTCATCAGGAGTAATTGGCACTTCACAAGCTAAATTGTCTCCGTCGAACTTGAAGAACGAATGCGGCTGAATTTCTACTTTTAAGTACAAATCACCCCGTTGCCCAGTTAAGGGATTAACCATACCTTTACCACGCACACGCACTCTCGTTCCAGGTTTAGCGCCTGGGGGAATGCGTACCTCAAGAGTTTCCGTACCTAAATTTATGCGTTTTTGTACGCCTTGAAATGCTTCAGCCAGGGTAAGGGCGATCGCTGCTTCTTGATCTGGCGTAGTTCCAGGTGTAGTATTTTCAAATCCAGTCGTACTATCGCCAAAACCATCAAAGCCACTAAACCCAGATGGTCGTCTAGACGAAGTGCTGTAACTATAGCTTTGTCTTGTCCCCCCACTGGTTCCCGCACCCGTACTACCAAAACGACCTAGCAAGTCGTTAATGAATTCATCAAAATTGTTGTACTTACCAAACTCAAAATCTTCAAAGCCAGCGTTAGCGCCGCTACTACGCCCTGCGGTTGACCAACCCTGATCGGCTTGTTTCCAGTACTGACCAAATTGATCGTACTTCCGCCGTTTATCTGGATCTGACAACACTTCATAGGCTTCGCTAACTTCCTTGAAGCGAGCTTCTGCTTGCTTATTGCCTGGATTTACGTCGGGATGGTATTTACGGGCAAGCCTGCGAAAAGCTTGTTTAATTTCATCAGTACTGGCAGTTTTACTTACTCCTAATATGGTGTAATAGTCTTTGAAGTCTGTCGCAGCCATCCATTAGCCTCCTCTAAGCAGTTATCAATTATCAGTTATCAGTTATCAGTTATCAGTTATCAGTTATCAATTTCACAGCAGAGGTTCACTGTTGACTAGTCACCCTAGGTGCTACAGTACCAGGTATATACATTCTGCCCTAAACTTATCAAGGGTTTACAAACAGTCAAGTTCGGTTATACGGGCGATCGCAATCGCAATCGCCCTACTTTGAGCAATGGCACTGTACCGAATCAGTTCATCCAATCCCTCATTTAGAGTTGGTGGAGCATCCCGTAGTCCGCGATGCATACGAAATATTACTTCTTCTGGTACAAAGCGAGTTCTTTGTCGATTTCGAGCTAGACACAGCCAAACAGGAGTATCTACCCACAACCCAATGATATTGGTAAAGCCAGTAGCACGGGATCGGGCGATCGCTTCTCGTCGGTGTTGACGAGTAGCATTTGTGGCATCATAAATCGCTGCGTGTACTACTTTCTGGGAGATTTGCACAACAGCTTGCTCAAGTTGGCGCTGCACTTCCTGCCAAATTAGAAGCCAAGATCCCTGAATTGCTTCATCTCCAAATAGCTGTTTCCTAATCTGATCAGAAGAAATTAACTTTAGCTTTGGATCTGCTACTTGTCGCAACTGCTGCGCCAAAAAGGATTTGCCGCTACCTGGAAGCCCGATTAGTAATATAAGTTTAACCATTGTGATGAACACGAAAGGCAAAAAGGATGAAGGATAAAGGATAAAATTTTTAGCCTTCAGCCTTCACACTTCATCCTTTAGATAATAGTGTTATCTGGAATTACAGCATTTTTCAGCACTACAACAATACCGTTGCGGATATAAAACCCTTCATCTTCGCGTTCTGCTTCTTCCACTCTGTCTTTATTAATGATTTGCACATCACAACCAATGCGGGCATTTTTGTCAATGATTGCCCGACGGATTGTAGTATTAGTAGAGATGCCTAAACAAACATTGCTGCTTTGTCCGCACTCAGATTGGCGTTCGGCAAAAGGTTGGTAGAAATCGGCTCCCATGATTAGCGAGTCTTCGATAGTGCAGCCTTCTTCGATGCGCGATCGCACTCCCAATACTGAATGCTGAATCCGGCAATTTTTCAAAATGCAACCTTCACTAATAATCGATTCTGTCACCTGGCAGTTTAAAAGCTTGCTAGGAGGTAGGTAACGGGAGCGAGTGTAGATTGGGGCTTCTTCTTCGTAGAAGCTAAAAGGCGGCTGGGGTTGCTTTGTTAGTGCCAAGTTAGCATCATAAAAAGCTTCAATTGTTCCAATATCTTCCCAGTAGTCATCAAACAAGTAAGCTTGAATATTGTAATCTTTGGCTGATGCTGGTATAATCTCTTTACCAAAATCAGTCCGCTCTGGCGCTTCATTCAACAGATTGATCAGCACATCTCTCTTAAAGACATAAATACCCATTGAAGCAATATATGGTTGTTGCTTTGCCTGTTCTGGCGACAACCCTAAGATAGATGTATCTACCTGCATCTTGAGTAAATCATCGCCTTTGGGTTTTTCACTAAAGTCAATCACCCGCCCCTTATTGTCAGTTTTCATCAAACCAAAATCAGAAGCGCGGCGCTGATCCATAGGCACTACAGACAGAGTGATATCTGCCTGGGTGTCGCGGTGACGTTGGACAAACTGGCGATAGTCCATCCGGTAGAGGTGATCCCCCGACAAAATCAGATATTCATCAACATTCCACTCTTCTAGCAGCCAAAGATACTGCCGCACGGCATCTGCTGTTCCCTGAAACCAGTTAGTGCTTGACGGTGTTTGCTGAGCGGCTAGCACTTCCACAAAGCCTTCGGTAAAACCAGAAAAACTGTATGTACGCGCGATGTGACGATTGAGTGAAGCTGAATTAAATTGCGTCAGGACGTAGATTTTGTATATTTCTGAGTTAATACAGTTACTTACTGGAATATCGATTAAACGATACTTGCCTGCTAATGGTACAGCTGGTTTGGCTCGGAGCTTGGTCAGTGGATAAAGGCGCGTACCAGCCCCGCCGCCTAGAATAATCGCTAATACTCTTTTCACAGAAATTCCTCCTGACTGCCATTCATTCCCAAGTACAGTTTAGTGGACTGTGTGGAACAGATGGTTAAGGAGGAGGAGATTTTCAGTTACCAGTTACTAGTGCTAAAAGCTAAAAGCTAAAAGCCACTCGCTCTGAGTCAAAGGCTCTTGAGAAAGGGAAGACTAGGCGCAAAAAAGAACTCACCACCCTTGAGGGTGACAAATTCACCAAAGTCAAACTGCTTCTTTTCGCTGTCTGGCTGATCCCACTCGGTAGCCCATGTTTGTGGTACAGAGTCGCCACTGCCCTTTTGTCCAATTACTGGATCGCGTCCTGTTCCTTGGTTGACAAAATTCACATTGTTTGCCCAACTCTTTTGCATGAACCCAAATTGTCTGGGTATACTGCTCTGGAAGCACATAAACAGCAAACCAACATCCTTTGTCGGTCTTTGCTCTGGGGGAATATCTGCATTAGGATCGTCTTTGCGTATACCATAGGTGATTCCTCGCCGCACGATCCGCCGCGATCGCTCTGCTTGCTCTTCATCCAATCCAAATTTCTTCGCCACATCCCCTCGTGGGTTTGTTTTACGAATATGAGCATGAAATGGACATTTCACCGCGTTAGGATCGTCAATGTCATACTTAAAGTTGTTGAGTGGTGGAACAGCTGGCTGCTGGGCTGCATCTTTTTGCAATACGACAGGTGTACCATCTTCAAAGCGTCCTACTACCAAAGCTCCTGCTCTTTCTGTGTCATCATCTTTCAACCCCAGTGCGTCAGCCAGATCCTGTTCACGCTGTTTAAATCCCCGCACGTTTTCTTCGAGCTTCCTAAACACAAAATAACTACCAAAACAATCCTCAGCCGTAGCCTTGGGATCTTTAATCAATGCTAGTTCCAAAGGTGCTGAAGGATTCCACTTATCAATACCGATTTGGTTTTGTTCTCGTTCTAGATCTGACTTCAAAAACAGCGGTTGACTCACGCCGTCAGCATAGCCAAATTGCTCAATTCCTTGACCCTGCTTGTTTCTCAAAGCGTGACCACGTTCCAAAGCCAAAACTTGCCCAACCGCTCTGATTTGAAACAGTACTTGACGAGCGCGACGCAGCAAGAAGTTTTCATCGTCATCAGCCAACAGAATCATCGCGTGGATTTGTCTACCTCTATATCCCTCTTCCCATGTTTCAGACGACGGATCATTTAGTTGGGCTTGGGCTGCTTCCATCCCGTTGAGGAAATTAACACCTGTATTATCTTGATCTGGTTCTGGAAAAAGATTTTTTACTTCCTCTTGTGTTAATCCCAAGATATATTCATAGCCACGACTTGACAGGAAGAAATTACAAAACAAACCCCCAGGGATTCTAAAAGCCTTAAATTCACGGGTTTCGTCAAGCTGCTGCTTAGCTGAGGTGATAAATTGATTGGAGAAATTACGAATCCAGCCTTTAACAAAATTTGGTTGGGCGGTAAACTTCACAAAAAAGTGAATAGTAAAATCTCGTCCATGTCCCTTGAGGATGTTGCCCTGCAAGTTTTCTAGCATGGTCTTATACTTCTGAGCTTCAGAATCAATTTGAACATCTTTAAGATCAATGGGCATAAATTCTGCTCCTTTTGTACATTTAAAATCAAGCTGTTACAACTTACAGCTAATTGCATTCATTCCCCGTTACTACTAATTGTTTTTGCCCTATTACGGAAAGCTTAATATTTTGTAATTAAAAGCTCTTTTAAAAGTTATGCCTTGAAACAATTATGTTGAATAGTTAGCTATCAATTATGAATCATGAATTAATAATTATTTGGTCAATAGCAATATCTATAGCAACCCTAAATGATTTGTAAAGTCTTGCGTGATGGTTGTACGAGTTTCCATCGTCCCGCGTCATTTGTAAATACAAGGAACAAATGACTAATAGATTTATTTGCTACTAAAATAATTCAGTATAATTACGCTAGTATAAAACTGAAATTTATGAATTAGATAAAAGTTGTTTTTTGAAAAAAATAGTAAAATAAGATACAAAAAATTTTAATTAATTAAGCTAGCAAGTTTGAAACTGCCTGCCTGAGCCAAATAAATTCACCAGATTCAATCTCAAGTTAGAACCACAAAATGGTCAGTATTTGTACCTTGTCAATGAAGGACTAGGGAGCCATCATGCAGATTCAAACTCCAGATTGGGTGAAACACGCTGTTTTCTATCAAATTTTTCCTGATCGCTTTGCCAGAAGTAAACAACCTCGCAAGCGACTATTGCAGTCTGCCTCTTGGGAAGACTGGGAAGAAATGCCAACCCTCCAAGGCTACAAAGGTGGAGACTTGTGGGGTGTGATGGAGCAGTTAGATTACTTGCAGGATCTGGGGATTAACGCGATTTACTTCACCCCGATCTTTCAATCAGCTAGTAATCACCGTTATCACACCCACGACTATTACAACGTCGATCCAATGTTAGGGGGAAATGGAGCTTTTAGGGAACTACTAGAAGCTTGCCACGAACGGAATATCAAAGTTGTACTGGATGGAGTGTTTAACCATGCCAGTCGGGGATTTTTCTTTTTTCACGACATTTTAGAAAATGGACCCCACTCGCCTTGGGTAGAATGGTTCAAAATTGAAGGCTGGCCCCTATCCCCTTACAATGGTGAGTTTCCAGCCAACTACCAAGGTTGGGATGGAAATCGAGCGTTGCCAGTGTTTAATCATGACAATCCAGAAGTGCGAGAATACATCATGGAAATCGCCGAGTACTGGATTAAATTTGGCATCGACGGTTGGCGGTTGGATGTGCCATTTGAGATCAAAACTCCTGGTTTCTGGCAGGAGTTCCGCGATCGCGTCAAAGCACTTAACCCCGAAGCATATATTGTGGGAGAAGTTTGGGAAGACTCAAGCGAGTGGCTAGACGGCACACAATTTGACGGAGTGATGAACTACCTATTTGCCGCGCCTACAATCGCTTTTACCGCAGGCGATCGCGTTGATATCGACCAAGTAAAAGACCGCTCCTATCATCCCTACCCGCCTTTATTTGCCCCCCAGTACGCCGAAAAAATCCAACACCTGCTGCAACTTTACCCTTGGGAAATTCAGCTAACTCAGCTCAACTTGTTAGCTAGCCATGATACAGCACGGTTGCTGTCAATTGCTGGCGACGATCGCGCCAGTGTCGAGCTAGCAACACTGCTATTACTGACATTTCCAGGCGCTCCCAGTATTTACTACGGTGATGAAGTTGGCTTACCTGGGCGTTTAGATCCAGATTCTCGGCGTGGCTTTCCTTTGGAAGCTAACTGGGAACGGGACGTTTTAGATTACCACCGTAAATTGATAGCCCTACGCCATAGATACCCTGCACTACGTACAGGTAGTTATCATGTTCTCTATGCTCATGCAGAAACTTATGTCTTCGCACGGATATTAGACTCAGAAGAATTAATAGTTGCTGTCAATGCTGGTACAGCACCTGCCAAAATAAGCTTTGAAGTAGCCCATCTGAAATCTCAACCAAATAAGCTGCTGTATGGCAGCGCTGACATAGAGTGGACGAGTAAGGGACAATCTCCAAAGCTAACATTAAATCTGCCCTCTCGAACTGGCTGCATTCTAGGTTCAGGTGACAGGGCAAGCTGTTAGCTGGCGCGCTATTAGCTGTTAGTTTTTAGAGCCATTGCATTTAAATTATAAACTCTCAATACTAATAGACCTCTTGCACGAATATTTTTGTAGGGGCTTACTGCGAAAATCTTTAATTTCAACAAATATCACAGGAAAACCCTTAGTAGGAGCGGGTTTACTCAAAATATTTGTTGGAAGCGCGAGTTTGTTGTTAAACCGCCCCTACTCAAAATTGATCTAGATCGATTCATCCAAGAGGTCTAATGAGTTAATCAAGCTAAAAGCTAATCGCTAATTGCTGTAGAACATAAAAAAAAGTAGAGACGTGGAATGGCACGTCTCTACTTTTTTTGGGATGAGAAAGAGCGATCGCCTAAAATGCCCATTAGGGAATTAGGACAGTATCAATTACATGAATCACACCGTTATCTGCTTCGACATCGGGTGTCACAACAGTAGCATCATTCACCTTGACACCATTAGAAGCGTCGATTTTGAGACTTGAACCTTCTACACTCGAAACTGAGTCTGTTTTTACTACATCAGCCGCCATCACTTTACCAGAGACGACATGATATTCCAGAATCTGTCTCAACTTGGGAATATCCCCCAGTAGTGACTCTACGGTTCCCGATGCAAGTTTAGAAAATGCTTCGTCGGTTGGAGCAAAGACAGTAAATGGACCCTCACCCTTTAGTGCAGTATCAAGACCAGCTGCCGTGATAGCCGTTACTAAAGTGTTGAAAGAACCAGCGTTAATTGCAGTATCTACGATATCAGGCATGAGTTTTCCTTGGCAACACCAATCTTGGTTATTAGAACTGGCGATCGCTTGTTCTCCCATAGATATTTATCAAGCAACCAACATTTTGTCAATTACTTTTAGCGGTTGCGAGAACGCGGGCGCGCTGTTAGCTGGAGTGCTGGCGCGTTGGAGTGCGGGCGCGAACGGGGCTGTTTCTCTTTGTTTCTAGCTTTCGCTGATCTTTGTAACGAGGCGCGTCAATCAATTGCTAAAAGCTAAAAGCTAATCGCTAAAAGCTAAAAGCTAAAAGCTAATCGCTAAAAGCTAATTGCTACTCCGCAGCTACCAGAGCGGGAATCAGGACGGTATCAATCACATGAATTACACCGTTATCCGCAAGAATATCTGTTTGCAAGACATTAGCATCATTTACTTTAATTCCATTAGATGACTCGACCGCCAAAACCGAACCCTCAACTGTTTCTGCCTCATTAATCTCCATCAAATCTTCTGCTCTGACATCCCCAAACGAAACATGATATAGTACTATCCGCTTGAGCTTGGGTATATCATCCATCAAAGATTCCAATGTCCCTGTTGGGAGTTTGGCAAACGCCTCATCAGTAGGAGCAAAAACTGTATAGGGACCAGGACTAGTGAGGATTTCTGCTAGTTCAGTCGCCCCAATTGCCTGTGTAAGAGTTTTGAAAGTCCCAGCTTGCTGGGCAGTCTCAATCAAATCAGCCATAGAATTGCCCCTGTTTCTAAAGTTATCATATTAGGAAATATCTATAGATCACAACAGATCAGCATCTATCGTAGGGGTGAGGAGCCAGGAGCGTCAAAGTGAGGTGATGTCTGAATTGTTGGGCTAGGGCGAAAGTCTGGGAATAATTGCCACAGCAGATTTGAGTCGGCTGATAAAATAGAATTATCTTTAAAAATCAACTGCTATGCTCAAGCGTTCAAAATTCGAGACGACCCAATCTCAAATCATGCACCGTGCTGAGGAACTGATTAGTGCGGCATCAAATCGCTACCGCATTACAGTTCAGGTCGCCAATCGTGCCAAGCGCCGTCGGTATGAAGACTTTGACAGTATGGATGACCCAATGATGAAGCCAGTAATCCGGGCAATTATCGAGATGTCTGATGAGTTGACCCAGCCTGAAATTATTGGAGAGTAAAAGCATTTCTCACCACAAAGCCGATGCTTGAATTGCTTAAAGATGAAAGGGACTCGGGACTCGGGGGAATTAAATAATTACGCTATTCCACTTTTCGACTTCCTGTTATCTTTTTTGCCTTCTTAGTAAAGTTAAAATTTTGGCTTTAACTAACAAACAAATTCAAATAGTGCCGCAAGTTCCATTTGTATTTGGGTGAGTAATTCTCACCCTTATTTGTTATTTTCTCACAACTTATTACAAATTATCTAGGGAGTTGGCATTATGTTTTTAGTAACAGGAGCAACAGGAGGAGTAGGTCGCCGAGTAGTGCGATCGCTTCTGGGGCGACAAATGCAAGTACGTGCTTTTGTCCGCCTCAATTCTCGCTATGGTGAATTAGAACACCGAGGAGCAGAAATCTTCATTGGTGATTTACGCCTCGAAAAAGATATTCAAAAAGCTTGTCTTGGAGTACAGTACATCATCAGCGCGCATGGCTCGGATGGCGATGCTGATTCATTGGACTTGCGTGCCAATATTGAATTAATTGACTGTGCAAAAGCAGTTGGGGTAAAGCACTTTGTTTTCATTTCCGTCTTAGGTGCTGACCGAGGGTATGAGGATGCACCAGTGTTTAAAGCCAAGCGAGCAGTGGAAAAATATCTGCAAGCTAGTGGCTTAAATTACACTATCTTGCGTCCGGCTGGGTTAGCATCAAATTTATTACCCCTGGCAGAAAGATTTCGGCAAACAGGAATTTATCTGCTCGTTGGCGATCCGAAAAATCGCACGTCAATTGTCAGTACTGACGATTTGGCTGCGATAGCAGTGGATTGTGTTACGGTTGCAGGCGCTCGTAACCAGACTCTACCAGTGGGAGGACCAGAAATTTTACAAAGAGAAGATATACCCCGCATTTTAGGTAATATCTTCAATCAAGAACCAATTATCATAAATCCACCACTACTAGTAGTTGATGGTTTGCGATCGCTTCTAGGGCTGCTCAATCCCCAAGCTCAAAAAGCTTTAGGCACTTTTCGGACATTGTTGGACAATGAATTTTTCTGCACAAGGGAAGAAATTTCCCAGCTAGAGGCAATTTTTAACCTGAAATTGGAAACCTTGGAAAGTTTTTTACGGCGTTATTTGGCAGTTTGAAAAATGATGGATCAAAACGAGGAGGGGGGAGAGGCGCTCGTGCGCTCGTGCGAGAGGCAAGAGGCAAGAGGTTTCCCCCCCCCTGCTTCCCCTGCTACCACAGCGAACCCTGCTATCCCTAATCGAGAAAGCTCTATACCCCTAACCGCTATAGTACTAGCGGGTGGTCTTAGTTCTCGCATGGGTCAGGATAAAGCATTGCTGACAATTGGGGGTGTACCACTGCTGCGGATAGTTTGCTCAGTGGCGCTCGCTTTGTGCGAACCGGTGTATGTGGTAACACCCTGGATAGAGCGCTACCAGCACTTACTTTCACCCCAGTGTCAATTTATTCGAGAAGTACCACTGTCTGAGGGGCTAGAAGAGGGCAGGGGAGCAGGGAGCAACAGGAGCTGGGGGGAAAACTACCAATTACCAATTACCAATTCTCCTCTTGTGGGTTTTGCTCAAGGATTGGCGTGGGTTAAAACCGAATGGGTACTTTTGCTGGCTTGTGATTTGCCTCGGTTGCGAGTTGAGGTGTTGCGAGACTGGGCAACTACTTTGGATAGTGTAGACCCTGGGGCGATCGCTCTACTGACTCACCACGCCAAGGGCTGGGACCCGTTGTGTGGCTTTTACCGTCGCAGTTGTCTAGCTACACTAACACAATACATTAACTCTGGTGGGCGCTCATTTCAGCATTGGCTTGCACAACATTGGATCCAAGTTCTACCCGAACCCGATGCCCAAATGCTGTTTAATTGCAATACACCAGCAGACTATGAGGAAATTCGGAGTTCTTCTAAATTTTCCTAAAAGTTTAGTAGTTTCAAGGTATAGCCTATCAAATTTATATACTGGCAGGAGTTGACTTTTCTTATTTCTTAGGCTAATATGATAAGGCTGGAGGTAAGCCGCAAGGTAAATAGCTCCTAGAGGGTTATCAGAACAGCAAACGTCACAGCAAAAAAGTCTGAAAGTCCAATTTGCCAGGATAGCTCAGTTGGTAGAGCAGAGGACTGAAAATCCTCGTGTCGGCAGTTCAATTCTGCCTCCCGGCATTTTAAATGAATAGACTTAACAAGCCTGAAACCCTAATTTGGGCATGGTATAAATCCCCCATGCCTGTATTTTTTACCTACCCAAACTTATCAAGTAAGAATTTGTTTACTGCTTTGTACCATTGATAACACCTGGTTGCGGCAGCTCATGCATGAGCTGTTATACTTTTCCACAGCCTTATCTCCTAAAGAAAAGATAAGACTATTTCTGCCAATTGTGCTGCATATTCCTCATGTAGTCCCAGAGAACCTGGAACCTTTAGCGCCTGCACTCCTGGTAAAGAGGCTAAAGCTTCCATTTCTGCTTTTGATTTAGGTGGAGATTGTTCACCAATTACTACCAGTGTGGGCGCACTTAGCGGTTGAAACCATGAGAGAAAGTCAGCCCTCGTTTGCGCGGGGTCTAAAGCACCTGTGACAAACGCTGCTGGGGCAAATCTAGCACCTGGTTGCTGTGTAATTTGCCACTTGTGCTGGATAAAATCTGGGGTTAACTTAGTTGCATCAGTATAGACATGACGCTGGTACATGAGGCGAAGGAAGGAAGGCGTGGTATTGAGCTTGTAGAGAACTTGACCGAGAAGAGGCGATCGCACAGCTTGTCTTACCGTACCAGCTATTTTCTGATTTGCACCCATGACGGTGAGAGGACCGCGCCAGGTTGGTGCTACTAAAACAATGTGGGAGAATGCGCTACCAGTTGCAGCCAGGTGCATCACATAACCAGCCGCATGACCAGCAGCTACTACTGCTATTGGAGTTTGAAAAACATTGTTGATAAAATCATGCAAGAACTGGTGATACAACACGGGTCGATAGTCTAGGGGTAGACGGTCAGATTGACCAAATCCCAGCCAATCGATCGCTACAACTTGAAACTGAGGAGATAATAATTTTGCCAAGAGTGCCATTTCCCCCCTGGTAGAAACGGTACTGAAGGCGGGAAGGAGTAATACTGGTGTTCCTTGTCCTAAAGTTTCATAGACTACCCGTAGTTGTTGCCCTTGCCAAGTCCAGAGATATTCTTTAACTTCACCACCAAAACAGCTAGCTTTTGATGCGGATAAAGGAGTAAATTTCGCAATGGCAGCCATAAGCAAACCTGCTAAAAATGATTGTTCTGCTTATATTTTATCCAGCTTAGATCTTGCATCTATCCTATAGCCTGCCTGCTAATTAATTAGCAGGCTTATAGCCAAAGTCTTCTGAAGAAGACTAACCTATCCTTGCAGTCCATTTCAATAGACTTGAGCTATTAGACCAAAAAAGAAGTTTTGAGCGGTTATTGAAACTTTTTGTCATGATCGCGCTTGTTGGCAATTAGAATTAGTTTCAATAAATAAATTATTGCAACTATTTATTAATAAAAGGCAGGAGTAAGATATAGTTCCCAAGCGGGGTTCCTGGGAACTAGGAGAATCGCCAAATGCAATATATCAATCGCGCTACTTGGTTAAACCCTCAAACACACCACGCAATGCGGCGACAGCATCTTGAGTTCTTGCCCAGGCACCCTGATCTGGGTCTTGACCTGTAAGTTCGCGTGTACCCAAAACTTCTAGAATGCCTTTGAGTTGCTCTTGATAAGCGATTGAGAAAGTTCACTTGATTGAGCAGACCGATCGCTTCTTTCACATCGTCACCTGTAACTTGAGAGGCTTTATGAATAATCAATCCAGTCATTACAGGTTGGTGTTTGATCCGTTCGTGAGCAGATGCTTTTTGATACAAGGATAGCTCATTTCCATCCATCAAACGGTTGACCTGCGGTGGCATACTGCCTGATAGTATCTCTTGGCTGGGCTGCGCCACCACCAAATTTATTGATTACACCCTCGATAGCTGCTAAGTTTTCCTGGTCATCTCAGCAGAAAGTCATTGAGGCGATCGCTAATCTCTTGATCACCGCTCACAGCAGGTATTAATTTTTGTTCATTAGCAATTAACAACTGTTGTATTGCTTTGAGATCTGCTAGTTCGGTAGCGATCGCACTACGCTTGGTATCATCCATTACAGTCATTTCTAGACTTTCCTCAAATAATTCAGGGCAAAACTAACGTCTCACAAGTAATTGGCTCTCTGAATTATTCTTGCAATAGATTATCATTAATCTACCAAAGTTATTGCAAAGTAATTCTTCTCTTCAGGGAGACAATGCCTTGATTAATGACTTTGGTAACTGGTAACTGGTAACTGATAACTGATAACTCTCCTAAAGACTAGAATGTAAAACAATAAAATGACGGCGGGGGCGATGAATTATTCCTTCTTGCTCGAACAGCAGATAGCAGCCGCGTTACCGTTACTCGTGTTGTGCCGATGATTTCTGATATATCCTGATGGGTGAGACGCAAATCAATCAGGTGTCCTTGCTCAACTTTACGGGCAAACTTGCGAGCTAACCAGATCAAAAGTTGTAACAGGCGATCGTGAGTGCTGGAGGAGCGAACAATGCACAGAAGTTCTTCAGTTTGTTGAACATGACGGAGAATACTATCTAATACTTGCATCCATTCAGGTGCGCAGGATGTAGCTAGCTTCAACAATAGTTAAGCACTCAATCTGATAGGGTTGGATAGTGGATAAAGGTTGACCTACTACGTCACCAACACCCCAGTATCCCAATACACCTGCTGTTCCTTCTTCACTCCAAGTCAGGGTACGGACAACCCCCGTTCAATTCGCAACAAGAAATTAGGTTGCAGCCCAATTAGATGGTTGCGCTGGAAGGTACGCTGCATTAAAAAATTAGTGGACAAGGCTGGGGTAAGAGTTGAAACCATAGCACCTAGATTTAGAAACAGCTCGCACTAGCTCAATTGCAATTGAGCAGTATAAGCTTATTGAAAATATATTTCAATAGACTCAAAAATTATTGAAATAATTTTTTAACCTACTCCCTCTCTTACGAAGAAACGAGCGGAGGAAACCACATTTCGGACGAGCGCGCTACTCCAAAACGAACTACTCCCTGTGTGCTGTAGTTAACCACCAATTAGGAAATCTCACTCGTCTTGTCTCCAAGCCAGGGCAAATGTTTTTTGCTGTCTCGGCGGTTTTTGTGTTGCACGATCAAAATTTGCGCGGCTGCCTGTTGTATTAAGGTCTGGTATAAACCTTTATGTTGGTGTTGAGTCGCCCAGTGCGTTGACATTCGGTGTTGCGGCGCACGAGAATCAATCCAGTCTCGTTGCGCCTTCGCCACCTGTTCCACTCTAGCAAGTCGCTGTTCGTCGCCAATATCTTCAGCATAGTGCATGGCAGCTGTCAGGGCGTGGTAGGCAGTTTCGTAATGTGCGCTCTCCAGAGCCTCTTCGCTGATCGCCATGAGTCGCTCGTATATATCACTGCGATCGCTGTGTGATGTCTGTTGCATATACTCCTGTCGCTGCCTATTGCTGCTGGCTATTAGGTTTCACTTGTTGACTATCCGCCTAAAGCTTAAACCGCACTTGACGTGATTTAGCCGCTTTTATATTTTAGCAGTTAGCGATTAGCTTTTAGCTTTTAGCCAGAGGGCGAGTAGTAACACAATTAACTCATAAGTATTAAACACACAAGGGAAGCTAAAAATCTCGCTACACGGTTTAGCTAACAGCGTTCTCGCAACAGCTAAAAGCTACAGTTTGAAATTATTTATTTTTCAACTGATTTTTTGCTTGTTCTAAGGCAATTTCTTTCACTGCTTGGTATGAACTGACATTTGCCGCCCCTTCAATTGCTTTCACTGCTAGATCTTGTACTTGTTTCAGGGCAGATTCAAGCTGTTTGGCAAGATTTTGAATTCGTCCTTCCTGATTTTGGATTGTTTGTTCTAGAGACTGTATTCTCTGCTCATAAAAGCGCTTTTGCCCTTCGACTTCTTTGTTATATAAATCTGCTTTGACTTTGGCTTGATAGTGAGCAATGCCTTTGCCTTCTTCGGTTGCCTTTTTCAGGGCTAGTTCCTTTTCTTTTGGAAAGGCTTCTACCTTAGCTTTAGCTTCAGCAAATTCTTTTTCCCGCAGGGCGATCGCTTTCTCTCGTTCAGTCCACTGTTTTTCTTGTTCTTGCCGAAATTCTTCTAATTGATTAGATAATATTTTTTGGCTTTGTTCGTATTCATCTGTATTTAGTTTTCTTTGCAGTTCTAAATCATATTTATACTCTGCTCCTTCCCGTTGGCGGGTTTTACTTTGTGTTTCATTCCGCTCTTTAATTAATGTTTTATGTTCTTCTTGCTCCTTAATCCAAGCCTTTCTTTGTTCCAGCACCTCTTGCTCTAAGTTTTCTTGCCTTCGGTTAAATTCCTCACCAAAAGTTTTAGAACTATCTTCATAGGCTTTAACTAAACTATCCAAAGTTTCATCAGCAACTTGCAGATTATGTAAACTTTGTAATTGTTCTAGTTGGGTAGCAACTCCTTGGCGAATTTCTTGCAATTTAGAAGCTGGCAACGTAAGTTGTTCTGATAATTCACTCACAGCACTACCAAAACCTAGCTGAATTTTTGCTAGATTTTCAATTGTTAAATTCATTGTTTGTTGTACTGGTAGCGAATAATTCATCTTTTCTCCTACGACTATTTGTTTTTCTTTAAGTGGAGATTGCTTTTCTTTAGCTAGTTGATCGAGTTGGGACTTAATTGCTGTTTTCTCCTTTGCCAACTCATCATATGCTGCTAAAATTTCAGTCTTAGTACTCTTTGCACTTGGTTTTTTTGTTACCATAAATAACCTCCTAATATTTTGATAAGATGAAAAGACCCACGTCCCACGACAGAATAGACTTATTGCACTCGTCTTTTTTTGTTTCTCGCAATAGACTTGGACACCCAGGTGGGCGGGTTTCCCGACAGGAGGCAAAGTGTCCGCGCAAAGCCGCGATCGTTCGGACGCAAAAAGTCTCGCTAAGCTCCTTATGCAAGAAGTCTAATATTTAATTCTTTCCCTTTTCCCTTTCCTCGCTATTGTGCTTTTTGAGTAAATTTCCCATTAGAATTGTCAAACGCTCTCATAGCAAGGTCTTGTGCTTGTTTGAGTGCTGCTTGTAGTTGACTTGAAAGATTGTCTATCTGTTCGGTCTGCTTGGTAATTACTTGCTCTAGAGATTGAACTTTCAATTCATAGCTTTGTTTAGTCGCTTGCCATTCTTTTTCAAATAAGTCTGCTTTGACTTTTGCGTCTTGATTAACGTCTCTAATTGCCTCTTCTCTGGCTTTCTTAACAGCTTCATCGAGTTCAGCATTAAAGGCGGTAATTTGCTTTTGATATTCTTCAAATACTGGTTGCTGCTCAGTTAATATCCTTTCGCGTTCTACCCAATCTTTCTCTTTTAATTGAGTTGTTTCTTGCAATTCCCTTTCTTGATTACGCTTTTTACCTTGGTAGGCATCTGCGTTAATTTTACGTGTGAGTTCCAAACGATATTGATAGTCTTCTACTTCTTGTTGCCGCTGTTTGGCTAATAATTCGTTTTGTTCTTGCAGAAGGATTTCATACTCAGCTTGTTCTTGTTGCCAAGTTTTTCTGGTTTGAGTTCTGTCTTTTCCGAGTGCTTCTTTTTGGCTAGTAGCGTCTTGCTCAACTGCTTTTAAGTTTTCTTGGTGTTCTTGGTTTAATATATCCAGAACATCTGCTACTACTCTTATTTGTTGTAACTCTTGCAAGTGTTGAGTTTCAAATTCTATAGCTTGCTTGATTTCGTCTAGTTTAGAATTTTCTTTGGCTAATTTTTCTGACAGTCCAATTACGATACTGCCAAACTCTAATTGCAAATCAGCCAGCCCTTTAACAATACTATCTACAGTGTAGGTAGTTGCTGTTTCAAGGATTTGTTTGTTTTTTTCCTTTTCGGCTGACTCTTGTCGAGTTGCTATTTTTAGTTCAAGCTTTTTTCTTTGGGCAAGAATTCTTTGAAATGCTGTCATTAGCTGTTCTTTGCTGTCTTTGACTACAAGTTGATTCATGCTATTTCTCCTAGAATATGTAAAAATGTGTAATATTTAGCTAATAGCTTTTAGCTTTTAGAACTGGTGACTGGTGACTGGTAACTGGTAACTGATAACTGGTAACAGCGCGCCAGCTAATAGCTTTCCCAGCTCAAGGGTAGCTTTCAGCTTAGCTATTTCGCCCAGATGGAAATACTGAAAAAACGACAAAAGTTAGCAAAGCAATTAGCGAGATCGCTAATTACTTATTCATTTTTTTATAGTACAAATGTACTGTATCAATTTAATCACCAACATGGGAGATTGTCAAGGTAGAGAGACATTAATTTATTTCCATATCTGCAATTAGAGGAATTTAGATGTCATTCAATTGGATAATAATGATGCAAGAACAGAAAAAAGCAATGCTTAAGCAATGTTTACTCGTGAATTAACCAAAAGTCCTCCCCAAGCGGAAATCGGGCAGATGAGCCGCGTTTTAGTGGTCGAAGATGAAACCCTGATTCGGGAAATGCTTGTTATGGCTTTGGAGGCGGAAGGTATGAAGATCGCCACCGCTACTGATGGACGATCAGCTCTTGCCTTACTCCAAAGTGCTGAACCTGCTTTTGGAGAGTTCCCCTTTGATCTAGTAATTCTGGATTTAATGCTGCCGCAGATCAATGGTTTGGATATCTGCCGCTTTTTGCGTCATCAAGGAAATCCAGTCCCGATATTGATCCTTAGTGCCAAGGGTAGTGAAACAGATCGTGTCTTGGGATTGGAAGTGGGAGCAGATGACTACCTCACCAAACCCTTTAGTATGCGTGAGTTAATCGCCCGTTGCCGTGCTTTATTGCGCCGTCAACGCTTGGGGATACCTCAAGCACCAGTACTACAGTTTAAGGATATTAGCCTTTATCCTCAAGAGTGCCGTGTCACAGTGCGAGGAGAGGAAGTTAGCCTTTCACCCAAGGAGTTCCGCCTGCTAGAGCTATTCATCACCCACCCCCGTAGAGTTTGGTCGCGCGAACACTTGCTCGATCAAGTCTGGGGAGTAGATTTTGTCGGAGATAGTAAAACCGTAGACGTTCACATCCGTTGGCTGAGGGAAAAATTAGAAAAAGACCCCAGTCATCCAGAGTATCTTGTAACTGTGCGCGGGTTTGGTTATAGATTTGGGTAGGAGTTAGGGGCGCTGGGGCTAGAGGCTGGAGGCTAGGAGGTAACAGGTTAGATTAGTAATTAATTCATACTTCATCCTTTATCCTTTATCTAATGACTCTGCTGGCGTTTTTGGTGGGACTAGGGATAGGAATTGGGCTGTGGTTGTGGCAATACACCCAAATTCAGAGGAAATTACGGCATTTACTCCAGTTGATGCCTGGGGATACTTCATCTGTTTCCTTATCCACTTTGCCACGCTTGCGGCGAGAAATTATTTTGCTTCAACAGCAGCAGGAAGTTTTGCTCTCCCAACTACAAACCTGGGAACAAGTGCTGCAAGTTGCGCCAGTAGGTTACTTGCAGGTCGATGAAGAAAATCAGCTTTTGTGGTGCAATCAGCAGGCGCAGCAACTATTGGGTTTAGCTAGGTGGGAACCAAAACAGGTGCGCTTGCTGTTGGAATTAGTGCGATCGTATGAACTTGATTCTTTGATTGAGCAAACCAGGGAACAACAGCAACCAGAAGTGCGAGAGTGGGTATTCCATCCAGCCAGCGCGGATGCAGCGATGATTAGTGGACTCAAAGCGCTGACTTTAAGAGCAGCTAGCTTGCCTTTACCAGAGGGACAAGTTGGTGTATTTCTAGAAAATCGGCAACCACTAGTTGATCTTACCCAAGCACGCGATCGCTCTTTTTCCGACCTAGCCCATGAACTCAAAACGCCGCTGACTTCGATTTTGTTAATAGTAGAAACTTTGCAGCAGCAAGTACAGCCACCTTTGCGTAAATGGGTTGACCGCCTTTTGCCTGAAATTCACCGCCTGATTAACTTGGTGCAAAGCTGGCTAGAGTTGAGCCAGCTAGAAGATCCCAACCGACAACTGAATTGTCAACCTGTTGAAGTGCGATCGCTCATCAAAGGAGTTTGGCAAACCCTCGAACCTTTAGCACAACGCCAACAGCTAAGCCTGAGCTATTCTGGTTCCGAAATATGGCTTAACGCAGATAAGTCTCGCCTTACCCAAGTGTTTCTTAATTTACTGCATAATAGTATCAAATATAGCCCTTTTCAAGGAACTATCCGCGTTATAGTCAACACTGTTGTTGAAACTAACCGCAAGCTGGTGCAGATAAATATTATTGACTCTGGTGCTGGTTTTCCAGCAGCGGATTTACCCCACGTATTTGAGCGACTTTATCGGGGAGATCCAGCCAGAGCAAACTCCTCAGAATCGTTCAATGATACCGCCTCGCTAGGTACGGGTAGTGGCTTAGGTTTGGCGATCGTTCGGCAAATTGTGCTGGCTCACGGTGGCTCAGTCAAAGCGATGAACGATCCAGCGACTGGCGGCGCTTGGCTACAAGTTGAACTTCCTATCTTGTGACAGATTTGAAGCACAGACAATTTTTGTAAAGTAACAGTATATTAGAAAAAATTTCTATTAACACATATTAACAAAATTGTTAAGGTGAATTCTATCGTCTCCAATTCGCATCCTAACCGTTCCCAATTTGAGCGCCGCCTCAAACGCTTAGAATGTGACATTCTGCGAATGGGTGCTTTGGTAGAACGATCTTTTCGTCTGTGCCACCAATCGTTATTTGCTCGTAATTTAGAAGCAGCTAAGGAACTTCCCTCACTCGATAAACAAATCGATCAATTCTACCGCCAAATAGAAATGGAATGTGCGGCACTGCTAACCTTAGAAGCACCAGTTGCAAAAGATTTGCGTTTATTAAGTGCCTTTATGCAACTCGTGCGAGACTTAGAACGAATTGGGGATTATGCCGAGGATTTAGGGGAAATTGCGATTAAACTTTTTCCCTATCCACCCCATAAGTGTGTACCGCAGATTGAGGTAATGTCGCACCATGCCCAAGCAATGCTAGCAGCCAGCCTAGTGGCACTTGCAGATTTGGATGCCCTTGCCGGAAAAGAAGTAAAGCGGCTGGACGATGCCGTAGACACAGCTTACGACCAGGTTTACCAAACCCTAGCGACCGAACGGGATATCAAAGGAGTAGTGGAGCCAATTATTTTATTAGCATTGGTAATTCGTCATTTAGAGCGGATGGCAGATCATGCCACTAATATTGGTCAAAGAGTAGCGTACATTGTTACAGGACAAAGGACTTGATAATCAGTTATCAGTTATCAGTTATCAGTTATCAGTTGTTAATTTGGGTAACTGTTCACTGCTTGTCTGTTCTACAGCAAGTGATCGCAGTTGCAAATCATTAGTGCAATTGAAGTGCTTGGACGTATTGGCGTTAAATTATTCCACATCAATGCCCGTAATTGTCTGCCAAGTCTTCCCAAGTCCTCTTGCTCGTTTTTGACGAGACAATTTTTAAGCTACGATCGCCTTGTCTTAAACTTTTAGCTCTACCATCAAACTGTCAAAGCTATTAGCTTTTTTGTATGACCTGCATCAGCAGTATTTCGCAAACAGCAAGGGCAAGGATATATTGATGGGTTAGGCGATCGCATTATCGGTTCTTTTGCTAACTGCGCTGGGGGGATAACTCCTTGGGGAACCGTCCTTAGTGCAGAAGAAAACTTTCACTCATCAAGTACCATCTGCATATACTGCGGATGGGGCAGCTTTCGATCCGAGTGAACTACCTTTTATTCTCGATGATGGAGAAATGGGCAGTCAAGGCAATGTATTTGGTTTAGCTGGGAATAAGTATGGTTGGATTGTGGAAGTTGATCCAGCCGATCCTAATAACTACGGCACTAAACACACTTGGCTTGGACGATATTGCCATCAAGCAGTTAGTGTGCGGGTAGAAGCAGGAAAACAACTGGCTTTTTATTCCCAGTGCGATCGCACACCCAGACACGTTTACAAATTTGTCAGCCGCGATCGTTTTGGCGATTTCAAAGACAAAGCTAATTCTAGGCTATTGCAAAATGGCATGATCTATGCTGCTGTGCATTCTGGGGAAGGAAATGGAATTTGCCAAAATAAGGCACTAGAAACTCACGCCGTGACTGTTACTACTACCAAGGGCAAACAATTTTAACAAATTCGCTCTTTGCCAATTGGTTCCAATTGGGCAAGCAAAATGCTTAACATTCCACCCAAACCCGCCATCGTTGCTATTCAACGTCACACTGGAAGTGTATAAAAATAATCAGTAATTCTTATCAACATTTAAAACTAAACATATGGATTTACAAATAACAGTCCAAATGCACAACTAACGGTTTCTTATATATGGCTATTAGTACACCAATTTCCAACTTACTTCCTCCACTCTCAGGGCATATCTTTAGTCGTCATGACCTAATTGAGCCGAAAGAAAATATCTTGTGGCGGATTGAACGTGGCGCAGTTCGTACTGTTACTTGGAGCGAACAAGGTACTTTAATTACACTAGGATACTGGGGAATAGGTGACATCGTAGGACAGCCCCTGTCGCGGATAATACCATATCAAATTGAGTGCTTAACAAGCGTAGAAATGGGTATTATACCGCCCCAAATGTGGCATCAGACAATAGAAGCAATGTTAAAGCATATACAACAATCAGAGGAATTGCTCAGTATTATCCACCGAAAACCTGTTTCTTTAAGATTGTGGCAGTTTTTAATCTGGTTGAGTCAAAAGTTCGGTAGGGATGTTGATCGAGGAAGATTAATAGATATAGCAGTGACTCATCAGGAGATGGCAGAAGTAATTAATACAACACGGGTTTCTGTTACTCGGATGTTGCAGCAGTTTGAAAAAGAAGGAATGCTAAAAAGGCATCAACGACGGTTGATTCTTTGTTTACCAGCTAAAACAAGTTAAACTGTAAATGAATCAATGTAATGGCGATCGCCCGTGTAATTACGGAGGTACAATTACGGTTTCAAATTGCCCAAATTAGTGCAACAATAAAAAAACTCAGTTAATTGCTTAATGCACTTTCTCTTGAGTCAAAACATCGGTGTGAGTGAGAACAAAAATATGTCGAAACTATTCTGGAATACTTTAAAATTAAGTCCGCTCTTTCTAACAGCTACCCTAGTTGTAGCAACTCGCGCCTCTGCTGCCGAGCCAAATGCAGCTGAGCAGCACACATCTGTTTCTCAGTTGTCTAACCCAGCACCAGATAATACAATAGCGCAGGTAACATCAGTTTCTCAGCTGTCTGACGTACAGCCCACAGATTGGGCATTCCAAGCATTGCAGTCCTTGGTAGAGCGTTACGGCTGTATCGCTGGTTATCCTGATGGCACGTATCGCGGAAACAGAGCTTTGACCCGTTACGAATTTGCTGCTGGGTTAAATGCTTGTTTAGACCGAGTAAATGAACTAATTGCCACAGCAACAGCTGACAGAGTAAATAAAGAAGACTTAGCTACCCTGCAACGGCTGCAAGAAGAATTTTCCGCCGAACTTGCTACTTTGCGCGGGAGAGTCGATAGCCTAGAAGCGCAGACAGCTCAACTAGAAGCAAATCAATTCTCCACCACCACCAAGTTAACTGGGGAAGTAATTGCTGCCGTTTCTGATGTGTTTGGTGGTAACGTAGCACTTAGCTCTAATCCTAACGATCCAACCAACATTGGTAGAGTAGGTCAAAACATAGATAATACCACTAACACTGTCTTCTCTGACCGCGTCCGCTTAAACTTTGATACCAGCTTTACTGGAAAAGACTTACTCAGAACTCGCTTGCAAGCTCGTAACGTCGTTCCGTTTACACGCACAGGAACCCCAGGTGCGCCAGGAGACACGGGTACTCCCATGACTCGCTTAGGCTTTGATGGAGATGAAGGCAACAACATTCGAATTGACAAGTTGTTCTATCGTTTCCCACTCCTTGGTGATTTCGCTGATGTCAAACTTGATTTCACCAACGCTGAGTTGCAAGAGAACGTCTACACCTTCAACCCTATTTTTGAAAGCAGCGGTCGGGGTGCTATCAGCCGCTTCGGGCGCTTCAACCCAATCTACCGCTCAGCAGATATTTCAAATTCTGCTACTTTAGGCGGTTCTGCTTTAACTGTCAACATTAATCCCAAAGGTGCGGTGGGATTGTCTTTAGCTTATGCAGCATCTAACGCTAGTAACCCTGGTAATAATTTCGGATTGTTCAATGGTGATTATGCCGCCTTGGGTCAGCTATCTTTCCGTCCTACAGATAATATCAATTTAGGTCTAACCTACGTTCACTCTTACGATAATGCTGTATCGAACGCTGGTGTTGCCAACTCTATCGCTGTTTCGGGCGGTACGGGTAGTGTTTATGCCAACAACCCCTTCAATGGTGCAGCTACTTCCAGCAACAAATACGGAGCCGAAGCAAGTATCAAGCTCGGCTCTAAATTAACTCTCTCAGGTTGGGGTGGTTATACTGTTGCTACTGCTGAACAAGGTCCAGGTGCAGTAACTAGAGGAAATAAAGCCCAGATTTGGAACTGGGCTGCAACATTGGCTTTCCAAGATTTTATCAAAGAAGGTAGCGTACTCGGTGTAATCTTCGGTCAACCGCCAAGAGCAGGTAGCAATGACCTTGTTGGTCGTAGAGACAGAGGCACTTCCTACCACCTAGAGGGGCTATACCGCTTCCCAATTACAGACAATATTGAAGTTACTCCAGGTGTAGCTGTAATCTTCAATCCAGAACACAACAACAACAACGACACGGAATATGTAGGCACAGTTAGAACAACCTTCAGGTTCTAAAACTATCCTCAAAACCTACTTATTTTTGCCAAAGTCCGCCCCTGCGGGCTTTTTTTGTCAGTAGGGGGGGTTTAACAAAAAACTCGCCTTGACAACAAATATTTTTCGTCAGGAGCGCCCCTACTATAGCAGGGATTCGGGAGTAGCGCGAAGACAAACGCGGAGGTTTCCTCCGCGCAGAACGAGGTAAGAGAGGGAGTAGGAAGTAGGGTAAGAAGACTTGTAACAATTGTCTTCTAGTAAATTGTCTTGTCCTAATCTATCTACTTACTGCTATACCACCAAAGCTTTTTAATTTTCTGGCTCCAAATTGGGCGCTTTTTGAATTCCCTCCTGACACCTTTTTGTCACATTTGTCTAGAAAACTAGGATCGCCAATGGTTACTTCTACTCAAGCCTCACCCCCTTACCTCTGCTCACGATACGTAAACGACTTCAATCTACAGCAGCGAACTTATCGGGTGTATGTCCAGGCTGACGCGCATCGCTCTAATCCTGTAGATATTTGCATCTACGTGCGTTCTGCCAACAATCAGGGGATTTTCGCTGACTAAAGCGACAGTGGAAGCGGCACAAGAGCGTCTCAGACCGATTCTAATGACGGTTTTTTCTCTTATTGGGTTTTTGGCTACTGGTAATTGCCAAAGCAGGCGCACAGAGCCGACAATCTCTAGCAACTGCTGTCTTTGGTGGTTTGCTTGTCTCTACTTTCTTAAGCTTATTTGTCGTGCCAGTTTTGTATATAGTGTTTGGAAATATCCGCAAGCGCTTTGAGAGAAAGGAAGTAGGTCAAAAGTCTTGTAACAATTGACTTATAGTAAATTAACTTGTCTTCATCTATCTACTTACTGCTATACAAGCTGCAAAAGTGTGTTTTTCCTTAATGCGGTTGATGGTTTGAAAAATTGAATTTTAACAGCGGCTATACAAGCAAGCTGTGCGATCGCTTTTGGTGTTGAATTGGAAAATATAATAATGTCTTGCCCTAAAAGTCACGTTTTAATACTTGTAGATTAAAATACTACTCATCCAAGCTTAGCAATTAAGCCCAGGAAGCTGGATAACTGCACTTTTCTATAGAGAAGACTTGGAGGACAGCTATATGCCTAATGACAAGCGTTTCCTTCGCTCCAAACGTCTTCGCGCTTTGCTATGGTACACCGCTGATGGTAAGTGCCAAAGATGCGGTTGTGAATTGCCAGATAACTTTGATGCTGACCATATAATTCCATATTCTATTTGCAAGCAAACCAACTTTCATGAAATGCAAGTATTATGTGAAAAATGTAATAGGGAGAAAGGCGCGATGCAATTGAGAAAACATCAAGAAGAAATGCTACAAATTTGTGACCAAATTAAAGCTGGAGTAAGTAGCGTTAAAACTATAATTGCCAGCGTCACTCCAGCAGGTGGTAAAAGCGTATTAGCAGTAATTGCTGCTGCTCGTCTAATTCCAAAAGTAGCTGATGCCATCTGTTGGATCGCACCACGTCAATCACTTCAGAAACAAGCAGAAGAGGCTTTTGCAGATGGCAGATATAGGAATTTTCTGAAGCACCATTGTGTGATTCGAGCGGCAACAAACGAATATAATCCATGTCGAGGTTATGAAGGCTACGTTACGACTTATCAAGCATTAAATGCTGATCGAAGTACTCGTATTAACGCTCAAGAATTTGCTAGAAAGCGATATATTTTATTTTTAGACGAAGTTCATCATATTGAACTGGGTAGCCCAACCCATGAAGCTATTCAGCCACTAGTAGACCACGCAGCAATTTTGATTTTAGGCAGTGGCACTTATGAACGTGGCGACGGCAAGCGGATTGCCTTTTTGCCTTATCAAGAAGTTTCGGGCGGAGTCACTCTTAACCTTGAAAATTTCAATCAGCCTGATATTGCAGTAATTCGGTATAATCGCCGCGATGCCTTGGTGGAAAAGGCTATCATTCCCTTACATTTTCAACTTTGGGATGGTCACGCCCAATGGATAGACAAGGAAGGAGAATCTCGTACAATTGAAAGTTTAGCAGAAGCTGGCGATGACACAGAGGATGGTCTGTACACAGCTCTTAATACACAGTATGCGTTTGAGTTATTGGGAGAGTGCCTCGATCACTGGAAAGCTCACAGAGAGTTTAACAGACGAGCCAAAATGTTGGTAGTAGCAGCTAACATTTCCAGTGCGAACCGTTATCTAGAGCGGTTAAAAGATCTTGGCGTTATGGCTGCGATCGCTACCAGTGCTGACAGCAAAGACGCAAAGAAAGCAATTGAGCGTTTCAAAACTCACGGTAAAGATGCAGTAGATATTTTGGTGACAGTAGCAATGGCATACGAGGGATTGGATGTACCCGCCGTAACTCATATTGCTTGCTTAACCCATATTAGAAGCGCTCCTTGGATCGAGCAAATGGTAACGCGAGCAGCCCGTGTAGATCGTGGTAATGGCGCTTTAGACTACGATCACCAACTCGGCTTCATTTATGCTCCAGACGATCGGCTATTTCAAGAATGCATTGCTAGCATCCAAGCAGAACAAGAACCATTTTTAAAAGAACGACAGGAAAAACTGCGTAGTGAATCAAGTAGTTCTGGTAGCGAACAAAAGGAATATTCGACATTTGCTAACGCCATCATACCTTTGCTTTCTGCCGCAACTCGTGAAAGAGCAAGTGGTATAAACGGCGAAACTCTAGACTATGAAGAAACTCAACGCATTAGGACTGCAATGGAAAGTGCTGGATTACCTGGAATTAGCCCTATCCAGTTTAAGCGAGCGTGTGAAATTTATAATTCTTATCAACCAATCAGTGACATTCCTGCCCAGTTCCGAGATCCAACCCCTAGCGAAACTGAAGATAAACTTAGGCAATATATCGAAAACCACAACCGAAAGTATGAAATACATAATCAGCTAAAGTACGGAACCCTTAACAAAGAAATTAAGACTCGATTTGGCAAAGGTCGTGAACACATGACCATAGAGGAATTAAAGCGCGTCTGGGCATGGGTGCAAGAAAAATATCCTATCGAGGTATGACTATAAATCAGACTCAATTATAGTACAATAGTACTAAATAGTTAATTCCTGACCAATATGGCTGCTGATACAGGGACTTGGCTGATGTAGTTAGCCTAGAAGTGTGATGATTTGTAGAACACTTGTGAAATCAAACATTGCCAAGGTAAGAACAGTAACGGTTGGTGAAGCAGGGGATCTCGCAGCTCCTCCAGGTTCTCAACCTTGGGCGATCGCTGTGCGACTGCAAATTCAATCTCTCCTCAAGGACAATGCTAGCAGCGTCAAACATCTGCAAACCTGGCTCAAAGGCATGGAGGAATATGCTGGATATCGCCAGTTAACCGATGAAAACGGTAAATTGTTTAGCTCATATGCTGCATTTTGTCAAGCTAAACCACCTTGGGGGCTTGGCTATCCTCCAGAGGTAATTGACCAGATTCTTAAGGAACTGGAGTTATTTCAAGCAGAGCAGAGTGATGAAGAAGACAAGCAACTTAAGACTTGGGGAAATTTAGAGGGGTATTTACAGAGGTTTTCTAAGCTGGTTCAAAATTGTCCTGATAATCAGCCTATTAATGCAAGCAAAATTAAGCAAGTATTAAATATTGGGCGCAGCAAAGCAGACCTTTGGCGAAAACGGTGGGTGGATTTGGGATGGATGGAAAAATCTGCAAATGGAGAGCGTGGCTATTACCAAATTACCGAGGAGGGGCGGAAAGTTGTAAAAGAATGGTTAGAAAAAGCGCCATCTGGTAGTACAAATGGCGAATTATGGCTAACCATTCCTCGTTGTAATTCTAAAAAGGCAGCACAGAAGCTGATTGAATCTTTAGAAGTTGACCAACTCCAAGAACTTTACAACCTAATTGGAGAATCACTCAATCAGCAGTAACAGCAGTACTACAAAAGTAGCATCTAACCACCTGTTCAATCTTTGCGTTTCCCTGGGGTTTAAACCCCAGGCTTGCGTCGAGTGCGGTTCAAAAATTCAACAACTGGGCTGTCTGCTCAGGTTTTACCAAAGTATTCGCACACAAAATACCCGACGCAGCCACAGCCGGAACCCCAATTCCTGGCATGGTGCTATCTCCGACACGGTACAAACCAGGAATGGGAGTGTGTGAACTCGGAAACATCCCCTTACCTGCTGCAATAGCTGGACCATAAGTGCCTTGATAACGTCGCAGATAGTAAGCATGAGTCAGCGGTGTGCCAATTAATTCCAACACGACACGCTGACGAATATCTGGAATAATGCGTTCTAAGGCACGGTATAGGGATTGCGATCGCTCCTGTTTCTTCTGCTGATAACCCTCATCTCGTTGCCAATTGCTGTATGGTTCTAATGTATAGGCGTGAACAACATGATGACCAGGCGGTGAGAGAGTGCGATCCCAGACGGAAGGAATGGAAATCATACAGGTATTACCTGGTTCTGTAATATCCTTTTGGGCATCATGCACCACCACGTGATGTCCTGTCAAATTTTCTAAATTCTCTGCTTTTATGCCCAAATGTAGATGCATAAAACTATCAATAGCTGGTGTGGCAACAGCCTGTTGATATAATGTTGGTACTTCCGCTAGCAAATTGTTATAGGTATCCCAAATTGTGGCATTAGAAATCACAATTGGAGCTTTGAGGATTTCACCCTGACGTAACTTTACACCCGCCACCTTGCCAGATTCCAGTAAAATTTGGTCTACATGAGTGGACAATCTTAGCTCACCACCCCAACGTTGTAAACCGCGCACTAGAGCATCAACAATTGCCCCGCTTCCTCCGATTGGGTATTCAACTCCAACATGAGAGCGTTCGCCCAACACAAAAGCAACCTCTGGGGCGATCGTACCGTGAGCTTTTAGACCTGAAAGTAAAAAGCATTCTAGATCAATCAGTCGTCGCACCCAAGGATCGCGTACTTCCCGATCCATGACTTGTCCTACTGAACCTTGGATCGTACCCAGATGAGGCAGCATTTTCACCAGCGATGGTAAATAGCTTTTGAGTAAAACCGGAATTAGTTGCCAATCTGCTCTCAAAGCTAGTGTAGGAATTCCTTGTAAAGCATCGTATAGCGGTAACAATCGTTTGATAAATCGCTCCAGTTCGCTAGCACCTAAAGGAGTAATTTGACTGACTGCTTCTAGATAACGCTCTTGCTGACTATAAACAGGAAAAGTGCCTTCTGGAAAGTGATAATGTCCCATTGGGTCATAAGGTACAGCTGGGAGTACTTCTCCTAGTACCTCAAGCACTTGTCGCAGGGGATTGCGACTGCTGGGGTCAATCAAACCACTGTAAAAAGAGGGACCAGAATCAAATATAAATCCTCGCCGTGAGAAACTATGCGCCGCACCCCCAGCGATCGCATGGCTTTCACAAACAATCACTCGTTTGCCATAACGAGACAACAAAGCAGCAGCGGTTAAACCACCGATTCCGCTACCAATTACAATAACGTCACTATCATACATCGTTCATCCGCCCAAGCGTACCACTTAGTTGTATCCTTGTAACAAATAAAATTAAACTACTTCATTATCTTTGCGCTAAGGCGAGGCGTGACATAAATCTAACGGACCGAATAAACTAATATGTCAAAAAAGCGCCCCACTCATAGCGCCCCTTACTAGCACTTAACAGTCTAGACTGTGGGAGGAAAGACAAAAACCCGCCTCTACAAACTTACAACTTGCTGATGGCTGAGCCGTTGATCGAACTAAAAAGCGTTAGTAAATCCTTTGGTAGCAATGTAGTTTTGGATCAAGTCGATCTAACAATCTATAAAGGAGAAGCGCTGGCTATTATTGGTCCTTCTGGTACTGGAAAATCAACTATCCTACGGTTGATTGCTGGATTAATAGCTCCAGATAGTGGAGAAATTTATGTACAAGGACAACTACGACAGGGATTAATTGAAGATGCTCCAGATCCGATTGGTATTGGAATGGTGTTTCAACAGGCAGCTTTATTTGACTCGTTAACCGTACAAGAAAATATCGGCTTTTCCTTGTACCAACACTCGAATCTAGAGCGATCGCGCATTCGGGATCTAGTAAATCATCGATTAGAAATGGTAGGCTTGCCTGGAATTGGCGATCGCTATCCATCTGAGTTATCTGGAGGAATGCGTAAGCGAGTCAGTTTTGCCAGAGCAGTTATGTATAATCCAGACGATCCCAAAGACAGGTCAGAAGTTTTACTGTACGATGAACCCACCGCAGGACTCGATCCAATTGCTTCGACTGTAATTGAAGATTTGATCCGGCGACTGCAATGTACAGAAGGGATTTGTAATACCTACGTCATTGTCACCCACCAGGATAGTACAATCCGTCGCACTGCCGATCGCGTTCTCTTTCTTTACCAAGGTAAATTTCAGTGGGGAGGAACTATAGATAAAATTGATACCACAGACAATCCCTTAGTGAGACAATTTTTTAGTGGCAATGTAGAAGGACCGATCCATGTGGCTGGCTAAATTAGAGGAACTAGGGGCTAGTGTGTAGAGACGAGCGCACAGGGTTCGTCGCTGCAAAAGAGGAACAGATGTAGGAGGAGAAAAAGATGCGAACACGCGCAGTTCGAGAAGGCTCCGTTGGTTTATTGTTCTTGCTAGGACTGGGGCTATTTGTGGGTTTATTTCTGTGGTTGCGTGGCTTAAGCGTTGGTGAGCGTAGCTATAAAGCAGTAATTAATTTTCCAATAGTAAACGGACTGCAAGAAGGCGGAACAGTGCGGTTTCGTGGTGTAAATGTAGGCAAGATTTCAACGATCAGACCGAAACCAAATGGCGTGGAAGTTGATGCTGAAATTAGTCCAGCTAACTTAATCATCCCGCGTGATGTGATAGTTGAAGCCAACCAGTCTGGTCTCATCAGCGAAGTCAATGTCGATATTACTCCACAACGGGAGCTACCAAGGGGGGAAGTTACAGCTTTACCACTCGATCCAAATTGCGATCGCACCTTGATCATTTGCAATGGTTCCCAGCTACAAGGACAAATTGGCATTAGCACTGATGAACTTATTCGTAACTCGACTCGCTTTTTGCAAGTTTACAGTAACCAAGAACTATTCAACAACGTCAATGCAGCGGCAAGAAACGCATCCATCGCCGCAAATTCCGTCTCTCAACTCACCCGCGAACTTTCCGTTTTCACAAGAGCTACAGGTCAACAACTGGGCAGCTTTGCTGCTACAACGAATTCAGTGCAAAGGGCAGCAAATCAAATCAGTGCCTCGACTACTAAAACAGCATCTTCCCTTGATGCAACTGCTGCTCAATTCAAGTTGACAGCCGTTCAAGCCAATCGTCTGATCGCTAACCTCGACAGTTTGCTAACTACAAACCGTTCCTCGCTGGTGACTGCTTTGAACAACCTCGCCCAAACCAGCCAGCAACTACGCACTACAGTTAACAACCTCACCCCTACACTTAACCGCGTTAATCAAGGACAACTGATCCAGAATTTAGAAACCCTAACAGCAAATGCTGCTCAAGCGTCGGCTAATTTGCGTGATGTTTCTAATGCTCTGAATAATCCTACCAACCTGCTGACATTGCAACAAACTCTAGACTCTGCCAGAGTGACATTTGGGAACGCGCAGAAAATCACATCTGACTTGGATGAGTTGACAGGAGATCCTGCCTTCCGCAACAATGTTCGTGACCTGATCAATGGTTTAAGTAGTTTAGTCTCGTCCACCCAGCAGATACAACAGCAAGTCCAAGTGGCTCAAACTCTAGACTCTGTAACATCTGTAGTGAACAATCCACAGGCTGATACTTTGAAGTTAGGCTCTAATGTAGCAATTTCTAAAATTCCCACTGTGGATAGGAAATTTGCTTCTAGGGAAACCCAGCAGTCGAACTATACTGCCAGTAGCAAGAAAGGGGAATTTCTAGCTAAAAAAACACAACCACAGTGGCTGCTCGATCTGAAGGCAAGTAGGAAGGGAAATTCCCAATTCGCAATAGACCCTGGCGCTACACTGCGTGAACGCAATTCAGAATTAAAAACGCACTTACCAATTACCAACTACCAACTACCAACTACCAACTACCAACTACCACTTACCGATTACCAACTACCAATTAGTTTATTTGATAATTCGGTTAATTACTCTGGCGCAGCAAAGCGATAATTTGCTCATTAGCCTTGGGGAAGGTAAAACAGTCAAGTTCATCAAGTGTTACCCACCGAATTTCGTCGCATTCAAGTAGTTGAGGAACTCCCCCAATATGGCGGCAGTGATGTACTGTGAGGGTAACACGCAAGTGGGTGTAGTCATGTTCAATAGTAATCAAATGCTTGCCCACTTCAATGGAGATTCCCAATTCCTCCCTAATTTCTCGTTCAATACACTCTTCAACAGTTTCACCTGGTTCTATTTTCCCGCCTGGGAATTCCCATAAGCCGCCCATCATGCCCCCTGGACGACGGCGATCAATTAAAATCTGGTGATGATTGTTCCAAATTACACCTACGCCAATAATTTTGTGTGGAGGGGAAGTAGGTAAGCTGTTGTGCATTTAAGTTGCATCGTATTGAACCGCAGGGGGCGCAGGGGGAGTATTTATTCTATTGTTGCTCAGAGTTGTATACTTGAGTTGATTGCAGTGTTCTTTCAAACACCATGCGCTGTTCAGCGTTACGTAAGAAGTAGCCACTAATCATTGCTGAAGCAAGCAGTCTACCAAGATTTTCCCGGCTGGTGCTGATAGTCACGTCAAAATGTTCTGAAGGCAAATTACCCAATATGCCTACGATATTGCGCTCTATTACCTGAAAAACTTCTGCTGAGCTAGGTTTGGATAGCTGATTGATTGTTTCTGGACTCAGGGACTGGACATATTGCCATAACGAGTCATCAGTGTGCGACTCACCATTAAAGAATTCTGAGATTTGATTTGAAGAGTTGTTCACGTTATTCCTCGACTAGGGATGTATCTACCAGTTTCTGATTTAATTTTTTAATTTAGCAAGTAGCTTTGGTACTTTTTCCAATAGGGCTGGCTGTTAGTGCCTTTATGCAACTTAATGTAACAACTTAATTTCCCCTCTGGCAGTTGGTGAAACCGAACTCTTTTTGGGGGATGATCTCACCTTTGGGAGGGGTGAGGAGTGGGGAGTGAGGGAAAACGCTTAATGATGAATGCAATTGCATTACCTCTGGATTACTTCAGTCAGAGTCATACTTTTGATTTGCTTTACTATAATTATTCTATTTTTGTCAATATTTTGTTATACTTATTAATAGAACTTTGTACGAGGGCATCCATGCGCTACACCGATAAAGAAGGGAATACCCTCAACATCAATGAATACATGACTGCCGAGAGCTTCTTTATTGAGGCTGATATATATACCTGCGAACCACTGGAGATGCATTTTAATGCAAAAGGAGAGCTAAGAGCAGGAAAGAGACCAAACAAAGCAGTAGCTATCTCTTTATAGTCATGTCTAGGTATTGAGCTTGATATCAAGATCTCTACCTAGCATTTACCCTTTAGTTTTCGCTCCATTTTTGCACAGGAACCAGTTATGTATCAGCCCATCGAATTATCTTTAGAGCAAGAATTTAGTCTTAGAAGCTTTGCTAACCAAGTACAGCGTATGTCCCGTGAACAAGCTCAGGAGTTTTTGATCGTGCTGCACGAGCAAATGCTTCTTAAGGATAATATGTATAAGTCTTTTCTCAAGCACAAGTGGGAACTAGATTCAGATTCAATGTTTGTGTAAAGGGCGATCGCTAGACTAATGACTCGATAACAGAGGCGTTGTTAAATCAGGGGTAGTGTGACGGAAGCTATTACACTACCCCCAACCAACGCAAGTACTGGACTTGTTGGCTCAAAAGTGCGGCGTAAATCATCAGGGCAGAAGGATGCTATTTATCAATAAGCGCCTGATCAAACTCACAAGGCATTTACAGCGGAAGTTTTCGGGGGGAATAATTCCGCCCCAAACACTTCCATATTGAACCTACATCGCCCCAGGGTCCCCAGTCTTAGTACCCTTAGCTAGCCAAGTATTGATCTAAGTCAGCTTTGCGCTTGCGAAGTTTGGTTAAGGCTTCGCGCTCAATTTGGCGTACTCGTTCCCGACTAATATTGAGGCGATCACCTATTTTTGCCAGAGTCATGGCTTGTCCATCGGCTAATCCAAACCGTAGAGACAAGACTTCCCGTTGCTGGGGAGTCAAATCTGCCATCAGCTTTTCTATATCTGTAGATAAACACGACTCGGTAACAAAATCTTCTGGGGAAGCTCCTGTATCTTCTAATAGTTCTCCCAATTCGGTATCCTGATTATCCCCCACTCGTAAATCTAGCGACAGTGGCAGCCTTGCTTTTTCTAGGTACTCTCGTACCTGTCTGGGGGTTAATTCTAGTTCTACTGCTAACTCGGATATTGTCGGGGCGCGTCCCAGTTGCTGAGATAGACTGCGCTGTGCTTTTTTAATTTTGTTTAGCTTCTCTGTAATATGGATCGGTAAGCGAATTGTGCGCCCTTTTTCCGCGATCGCCCGTGTTATAGCTTGCCGTATCCACCAATACGCATAAGTTGAAAACCGATAACCCTTGGTTGGGTCAAACTTTTCTACCCCCCGCTGCATTCCGATTGTACCTTCCTGAATCAAATCCAGTAAGTCTACGTTGCGCTTAATATACTTTTTGGCAACGGAAACTACCAATCTCAGGTTTGCTTCTACCATCTTGCGCTTGGCAATTTCACCCTGATCGATCGCTCTTTTCAACTCGATCCGATCTACCTGTGAAGCGAGGCTCCACTCATCTAAAGTCGGTTCACGACCCAACTGCTCGGTTAGAGATTCTCTTACCATATACAAGGCGGTTGATCGCTGCACCTGTTTGCCATACACTATTTCCTGCTCGTGAGTTAGTAACGGTACACGACCGATCTCACGCAAATATGTGCGTACAAGGTCAGTTGTTGTCTGAGCGGTCTTCATGGCGCTGGGTTCTTGTTTTGTAATAAGCAGCTGTTCGGGAATAAAAAGATTAACACTTTTGTACCTGCAACGCCTTCATAAATCCAGAAAATATTATCTTTGCGAAAGATGTGGGAATTGAAGATATGTTACAAAAATGCTAATCAAACAATATGACGGATGTTGCACAAACTCAAGCTGAAAAAGCTAATAATACAGATAAGGCAATTAGTGTATGCTTTTCTCTGTCATTAGGTTACTGAATTCATTTTTCATATTATTAACTATTGTAACATTTCTGAGAGGAGATTGCTACCTCCTACACGTAAATGCTAAAAATACAAAGGATATTTAGCCTTTGAAGGCGTGGGCGATCGCTTTACTGACAATTGATTTTGTCTAAATAGGCTAGCACATACGAGCGTAACTGCTTAGCACAAACTAATCAGTAGTCTGCCTGACAAATGCATCTAAAAGACAGAAGACAGTAAATTTTTTAATATGCATGCACCTTAAATAATTATTGAATTTTTTCTGCAATTTTTTGTTAAATTTTCCTTAAAGTTTTTGTGAGATATGTCAGGTAGGCAATGGTGGGCTACTAGCTTAAAGTTTTTGATCTAAAGGTAAGGTGGGCATTGCCCACCCTACTGTTTATTTGGCTAGAGCGACAAACTCTTGAATAGCTTTCACATCAAGAGGCTGAGTTTGCAGAGAACGGATAGCGGCGGCGGTGGCTCTTGCTCCGGCGATTGTAGTGATGATGGGGATTTTGTAAGCTAACGCTGTACGACGAATTAGCCTAGCATCGGTTTGTGCTTCTGAGCCAGAGGGTGAGTTGACGATCAGTTGAATTTGCCCATTTTTCATGGCATCCAGAACATGAGGGCGACCTTCATGCAGCTTGAGGATAAGGTCAACATTTAACCCATTTTCTTGCAAAACTTTGCGTGTACCGTCTGTTGCGACAACTTTAAAGCCTAGCTGGAGGAAGTCTTTGACTACGGGAACGACCAAGGGTTTATCGCGTTCACTCATTGAGACAAACACTGTTCCACTTAGAGGTAATACCTCCCCTGCACCTAATTCCGCCTTAGCAAAAGCAAGACCAAAAGTGCTGTCAATGCCCATCACTTCCCCAGTCGAGCGCATTTCTGGTCCTAAAATTGTATCCGTACCAGGAAACTTCTTAAACGGTAGAACGGCTTCTTTAACAGCAATATGGTTCGGTTTGGGTTCTTCGGTAAGTCCCAAAGACTCTAAAGTTTCACCCGCCATCACCAAAGAGGCAAGTTTGGCTAATGGTACACCAGTTGCCTTAGAAACAAACGGTACAGTTCGAGAAGCACGGGGGTTAGCCTCCAAAATGTAAACTTGAGGATTATAACCATGCGCCTCGACTACGGCAAATTGGATATTCATCAAACCAATTACCTTCAACGCCTGTGCCAGTTGCACCGTCCAGGTACGAATTTGATCTAAAACTGCCGCAGGTAAAGAAATCGCAGGTAACGAGCAAGCCGAATCACCTGAATGAATTCCCGCCTGTTCGATGTGTTCCATGATACCACCGATCACTACTCTTCCGGTGTGATCGGCGATCGCATCCACATCTACTTCGATCGCATTCTCCAAAAACTTATCAATCAAAATCGGATGATCTGGCTCTACCTGAACAGCAAAAGTCATGTAGCGCTCTAAATCATTATCACTGTAGACAATTTCCATTGCCCGTCCGCCCAACACATAGCTAGGACGCACCACTACGGGATAACCAATTTTTTGCGCGATCGCCAAAGCATCTTCATAACTTCTGGCAATCCCATTCGGCGGCTGAGTAATATTCAACTGATACAGAATCTTCTCAAACCTTTCGCGGTCTTCTGCGATATCAATTGAGTCTGGCGAAGTTCCCCAAATTTTGGTAATGATTCCTGAAAACTCACTTTGCGCCTTTGCGCCGGACACTTTGCCTCCTGTCGGAAACCCGCTATCGCTTGTGTCCTCGTCTTTGCGTGACAGAAACTCTTGAAGTGGTACAGCCAACTTTAGCGGAGTTTGCCCGCCAAACTGAACAATTACCCCAATTGGATTTTCTGCCTCAATGATGTTTAGCACATCTTCCTTGGTCAAAGGCTCAAAGTAGAGGCGATCGCTTGTGTCATAATCGGTCGAAACTGTCTCTGGATTTGAGTTAACCATAATCGTTTCAAAACCAGCTGCTTTAAGAGCATAGCTAGCGTGACAACAACAATAGTCAAACTCAATACCTTGCCCAATGCGGTTAGGTCCACCACCCAAAATCATTACTTTCTGCTTGTCAGAACCAAGTATTTCTGATTCATCTTCGTAAGTTGAGTAGTGGTAGGGGGTAAACGCCTCAAACTCTGCCGCACAGGTATCTACTGTTTTATAAACTGGGATTACACCTAGAGAATGGCGATAGGCACGGACAGAATCTTCTGTTGTTTTCGTAGCAAAAGCGATTTGGCGATCGCTAAATCCTTGTTTTTTCACTGCATATAATTGCTCTTTTGTCAACTGCTCTAACGTAGTTCGTTTGAGAAACTTCTCAGTATCGAGCAAGGATTGCATCTGATCCAAGAACCAGGGATCGATACCAGTTAGCTCGTAGATTTCCTCAACACTCATCCCCAGTAGCATCGCGTGACGCAGGGCAAAAATTCGCTCTGGATTGGGTGTCCGCAGCTGGGCGCGGATTTGTTCACCACTGGGCAGCTTTTCGGTTTTGTCGCAACCCCAGCCAGCCCGACCTGTTTCTAGGGATCTGAGTGCTTTTTGAAACGATTCGTTAAACGTCCGCCCGATCGCCATTGCTTCCCCTACTGACTTCATTTGCGTCGTCAGCACTGGTTCCGAACCAGGAAACTTTTCAAACGCAAATCGGGGAACTTTTGTCACCACATAGTCAATAGTAGGCTCAAACGACGCTGGTGTTTTCTTAGTAATGTCGTTGCTAATTTCATCCAACGTGTAGCCGATCGCCAATTTCGCCGCAAACTTAGCAATGGGAAACCCCGTAGCTTTGGAAGCCAAAGCCGAACTACGAGAAACACGGGGGTTCATTTCAATCACAACCACATCCCCATTGACGGGATTGACAGCAAACTGGATATTAGAACCGCCAGTTTCTACACCTATCTCGCGGATGATTTTAATTGCCGCATCGCGTAGGCGCTGATATTCTTTATCTGTCAAGGTTTGGGCTGGAGCGACGGTAATTGAATCTCCGGTATGAATACCCATCGGATCGATATTTTCAATCGAGCAGATAATCACAACGTTATCTGCCAAATCACGCATTACTTCAAGTTCGTATTCTTTCCAACCGAGCAGAGATTGATCGATCAGAATTTGTGAAACTGGACTAGCATCAATACCCGCTTGTGCCATTTCCTCAAATTCTTCTTGGTTGTAGGAAATACCGCCACCACTACCGCCCATAGTAAAGGCGGGACGGATAATTAGGGGATAAGTGCCAATTTCACGGGCGATCGCTTTGGCTTCTTCTAAAGTGGAGGCTGTACCACTGGGACACATTTTCACCCCAATTCGATCCATCGCCTCTTTAAATAGTTGCCGATCTTCGGCTTTCTCAATCGCTGGTAACTTAGCTCCAATTAGCTCAACATTGTACTTATCTAATACTCCATTGTGAGCCAACGCCACAGCAATATTCAGCGCTGTTTGTCCTCCCATCGTTGGCAATAATGCATCTGGTCGTTCCTTGGCAATTACCTTTTCGACCAATTCCGGTGTGAGTGGTTCGATATAAGTTCGATCTGCCGTTTCCGGATCGGTCATAATTGTAGCGGGGTTAGAATTGACCAGCACCACTTGGTAGCCTTCTTCGCGCAGGGCTTTACAGGCTTGCGTACCTGAGTAGTCAAACTCGCAGGCTTGCCCAATTACAATAGGACCAGAACCAAGCAGCAGAATTTTGCGGATATCTTTGCGGCGGGGCATAGTCGTTTGTTTAGTTCTGAGTATGAGTATTCAAATCCTGACTATTGTAAGCGTCTTTCCCCACAACTAAAGTTGTCTATTTAGCAACTTTTCCAAGGATTGATCATTTATTTGAGGGGCTAGAGGCTAGGGGCTAGGGACTAGTAAAGAGAGCTGGGGAGGCTGGGGAGGCTGGGGGATCTGGGGGGAAATTACCTTTTCCCTTTTCCCTTTTCCCTTTTCCCTTTCCCCTAGCCTCTAGCCCCTAGCCCCTAATGTCTGCCTCCCATGAATCCCAGTGTCAGGCTGTCATGGGCGAGGAAGTGACCGAGATGGTAAGCTCTTTCTTCGGTTTTGATCAGGATTGTTTCGTATAGATAGCGGGTAGCGCGATCGCCTAAACTTTCTGCTTGGGCAGCTTGGCGACGAATTAGACTAATTATCGCTTGCTCGGCGGCTAAGTCATGTTCGACCATTTGGCGGCAAAGATATACACCGTCCTGTTCCTGCTCAAAGCAGCACAATTGGGCTAATTTGCTAAAGCTAGCTACTGGAACGCCACCTAGTCCATCCAAGCGTTCGCCAATATCATGGGCGTGTCCTTGAACTTGTTCGTAGCTCTCGCTAAAAAACTGATGCAGCATATAAAATTCTGCACCTTCAACCACGAAATGATGCTTTTGATATTGCAGATACAAGCCCTGAAAACTCGCAAGGGCAATGTTTAACCCTTCACACACAGGCATCGTGACACTACGATCCAGCAGAATGGGATTGTCATATACCTGACCAAAGTTGCGTAATAAAGCGGCTTCTGACATAGTTTTCCTCCCTTTTTGGCAGTTTTAATTGCCGACTGCTTCAATCCACTAACATTATCCCTTTTTAGTCAATCCCCACCCTTGGGGTTAATTCATATTTTGCACCAGTCTTTAATAGAGGCTGAGTCTGGATACAGCTATTACCCAGACTTCCTCTGGCTACTAGATAGGGGAGAAAGGTGCAAGATGTCGAGTTAAGAAACGCGATCCCACTTTTCACCCTCTTTGTCTTCATAAATTCTTATTAATGCAAATTTATTGCAAAAGTCTTGAGAATTATTTGCAGTTAGGATATGCTAATGGCTAGATGCTGAACTCTCACAGTTACTAAAAGTGAGAGTTGCAGCTATTCAAAGCTAGTGCGAGTTAATTTCGGCTTCGGAGGAAATTGTTTTGACGTTGGGTTGTCAATCAGAATTCAAGAAGATAGTTGATGTCAATAGGGCAGATCGGTGGCAAGTGTATCACCGCTTACAAGAGTTAGATATTCCTTGTTCGTGCGCCACAGAGCAGCCATTGATAGTTCACATTGCTAATGTAGTGTCGGCGGTTCAAATTTGGAGTGTTTCAAGGCAATTTACCTGTTCTCGTCAAGATTTGGTGTGGTGGCTAAAGCGCTGCTGGCAGTATAACCAGCAGCGTTAATTGTATTCATATTTAAAATCAGAGAGGTTACAAAAAGATGAGTAAATTTCATTTTGGTAAAGAAGTCTCAGCCTTTAGCCTGGAAGGAAAGCTTCTAGGTTTTGAGTTTGAAGATGGCTATAAGCGCAAATATCTACGGATAGAGAGTTTAGAAGGTGAATACTACTGCATCAAACTTGCCAAATACTTAAGATCATCCTTCGAGTTAGATTTGCAGCTAGGGGATTGGGTGCAGATTTTTGGGGAAAAGAAGTTTGACTCTAAAAAAGGCACTCTCAAACTGAAAGCCAGTCGAGTAATTTTGGCAGGTAACAAACAAACCAAAACGCCTGTTCCATCCAAACCCAAGCCTATACAAGGCAAAGCTAATATTTTGGTGTGTCAAAAGTCTGATTGCATGAAACGCGGTGGAAAAGGAGTTTGTCAGGCTTTGCAAGCAGCTATAAGCGATCGCGGTTTAGAAAACCAGGTAGCAATCAAAGGAACTGGTTGTCTCAAACAGTGCAAAGCGGGACCAAATGTGATAATGCCAGATAAAACCCGTTACACTCGCATTCAAGCAGAGCAAATCCCCGAAGTGATTGACAGACATTTCCCAGCCCCAAGTGTCGATGAGCAGTCAGCCAGGGAAAAAGAATTAGCAACCGTCGGGATAGCACAGCATTGCGATTAAATGAAAATAATTGACAATAACTTAGAGGCGGGACACTCATCTAAGTTTATGACAATCTTTTGCAATTTCTGAGCAAGAAAGGGTAATTTCGATACAAATATACACATTTGAAACAATTATTAAATGCTTTAATATAGAAAGGCAAAAAAGAATTTTTTAAATAATGAATCCGAGTATTGTAGCCGCGATCGCCTACGGTATTTTAGCGATAATTGGCGGCATTATTGGATACATTCAAGCTCGGAGTAAAGCATCGCTCATCTCTGGGATAATCAGCGGCGTACTACTGATTATCGGCGGAGTAATGCAATTACAGGGACAATCCTGGGGGCTGATCTTGGCATCAGTTGTTACAGTTTGTCTAATAATTGTATTTGCAATGCGGCTAACTAAAACCCGCAAATTTATGCCAGCAGGATTGATGACTGTGCTAGGTGTAGCTGCATTAGTAATTATGCTTAAAGAGGGGCTAGGGGCTAGAGGCTAGGGGCTAGTGTTGAGGACAACAAGGGCAAGGGAGAATTAACTATTCTAACTTCTGACTTGTGACTCCTGACTCCTGAGTGCTGACTTCTGACTCCTGTTTATACATAATCTTCAGCACCAAAATCATAGAGGCGAAAAGAAAGGTGACGATGTTTGCCGCAATAATCGGAATATTTTGAATATAAAAGCCGTATACTAACCACAAAATAATTCCTGTACACAGAACAATCAGCATACTCCAAGAAAGATCGTGCGCTGATTTCGTTTGCCAAGTTTTGATTAGTTGGGGTAAATAGGCGATCGTTGTGAGTACTCCTGCTATTAGCCCTAGAGCGGTGATAAAATCAAATTCTTCCATTTGAGTACCCTACCTGTTTTTTTCCAATCTCACCAGTGCCGACATTTTAGCCTTTGTTGCACACAACCACAAATAAGATCAAAAGTCATTCGTAGCTCAGCAATGCCCACAGGGGTAAAAATAATTGCAAAAATATCGAAATTTTTTAGGTTTAAGCCAACGGGATGAATTAGTTTTGTTGTACAATAGTTTTACTTAATAATGGAAATCTATGCGCTTTTGAAAATTTGGCACAGATTTCCATTATGAAATAAGCATATCAGAAAACTCCCTGCATATCAACCCACATCTTGCCTTTTTGTCCTGACTTTTAGCTATTTTTAATGGCGTTGCACAATTAAGAGATAATATTGTTTGTTTTTCTTTGCGGCTACTCGTTTGATGCGTCGAGACGCAACACCTTTTTAATTGAATAAATTCGGGCATAATTTCTTTGTTTTTTACGGTGGGCATGGGTGGCGTACTACTCCCGCAGAATTCCCATACCAGCTTCTCTTTCGATATAATCTGCTAAATTGATAAAATCATCGCGGGGATGACATTTCCCCCCAATCAATTGAAATGCTAACTCGCTTGATGGGTTTTCAGGATTTTCTAGAATATGAATGCCCCAGTAATAAAGTTGATCTGAGGTGCGAATACAGACTTTTTCTGGATCTATACAGTGAAACTTATCATCAGTTTGACTGATTTCTTTGTATGTATCTAAGAAAGCATTTCTTAGCAGCTTTAGACGTTTTATACCTGGAACTTTAAAATTATTTACCAGAACAAATAAGTGAGCAGTTTTATTGATTTCCCTGATTTTTTTTACAGTGTCTTGAATTACGATACCATGTTTGTTTATTCCTAAAGGATTTAAAGTAGTAGGGATAACGCAATAATCAAATCGCTCAACTAGTTCTTTAGGATTGCGCTCAAGTGCAGGTGAACAATCACAAATTACTATTTTGCAATCACGGGCAGCATTTTCATCCCAGTCTCTGGCATCATATACTTCGATAGTTGTACCAACACCTTGCTTTTTGGGAACGTAAACACCATCACCTACAAGTTTTTGTAAATTTTGTTCTGGATCTAAATCTACAATAGCAACATTGAATCCTTGCAGAGCAAATGCACCTGCTAAATGTGCTGATACTGTTGTTTTACCTACACCACCTTTGCAAGTAAAAACGCCGAAATATATCTTTTCTTTCGGGGGTTGGGGTGATGGCTCATCTGATTCACCGTTAACCCAAATAATCTCGTTTTCGCCAGCGACTCCACAACGGATATTAGTATCTTTACCCCAGGATTTGATTAAAGCACGGGCTGAGCCGCTGTAATCTTTTGTTGTAACAAAAATACCATAATTAAACTGTTGCCCTGCTTTGGAATCTAAAAAATCAACAAACTTTAAAATTTGTGGTGCTGCTACATTGTTTTTTAGCCATTTTACCTGAACAGCAGCAACTACATCTCCTTTGCTGACAACTAAATCATAGCCTGCCTGATTTTGTTGAGGAGTTACAACAGTCCAACCGTGTCTATGGAAAATTCTTGCTACGTGCTGCTCGAAGTGGGTAAAGTCTTGTATGTAGGGTGGCTCTAAGGATGAGGACATAGATAGCAACCATTTTCCCAGGAGTGGGGGTGGGTTTAACAGACATATCTGTGAGAAAACAGACAATCTTGAAAAACTGACTCCTACTTATTAAAACCCTTATTTGATCTGATGTCTACAGGTGGGGGGCGGGTTTAACAGACATATCTGTGAGAAAACAGACAATCTTGAAAAACTTGCCCCTACGGATTTTGGTTTTCTCCGTCTCGTCGCAGTAGATAGGAAAATAAATTTTCCAACCTTTCCACAGCAGCATTGAGACTTACTAAGTTTGCATCTGTCCTTGTTTTGTATTCCTCAAATTCTTGTCTTCTTTCTTCGGCATCTTCGCGCAGAATCTCAACTGCTCTCTCGAGTTCTACCGGAAGCTTCAGCCAAAACATTTACTGAAGCTCTAACTTCTGCAATGGCGTTGCTGTTAGCTTCAATTGCTTTAGCGTTTGAATCTATTCTGTAAGAAAGTGCTTTTACTAATGCTTCAATTCTGTCTAAACGGTCAGAGTTATAATTGGTCATTGGCTGTTGGAATGAGTAGATTTACACTAATTTTAAATGTTAGAGCTATGAGTGCGATCGCACCAGACAAAAAGGCGATCAAATAAGTGCGATCGCCTTTGCATATAGTCTGGTAAGTTAAACCCTTAGATAGGCATAGCTTAACTTTACAAATGGGTAGCAATTGCATCGTGACTTAACTGCTATAACAGGGAAAACTAAAGTTATAGCAATTATTATCCGCCCCAGGAGATATGTATGAGTCGCGTGAACATTCATGGTGCTGAGTATCCAATTGGTAAAGTATTTAGCGATGAATTTGTCTTCACTATTCCTCTTTATCAACGTCCCTATGCTTGGAGTACTGAGCAAGCTGGGGAAATGCTTGAAGACTTTTTATCATTTTTGTCAGATAATAACGACTCGGTAGAGGAAATCAATCCCTACTTTCTAGGTAGCATAGTGCTGATCAAAGCAGATAAACCAGATGCTCAAGTCGTAGATGGACAGCAACGTTTAACTACCTTGACTATCCTGCTAGCAGCTTTACGAGCATCAGTACCTATTGAACACACAAACGATTTAACTACATATCTTTACCAAAAAGGCAGTTCGATTGCTGGTACTCCTAACCGTTATCGTTTGACTTTACGTGAGCGAGATGCACAATTTTTTCAGCAATACATTCAGGATGAAGTAGGTATTAATCAGCTAGAAAATTTAAACTCTGCCCAGCTTTCCGATAGTCAGCAAAACATGAAAGATAATGCTCTCTTATTCCTCAAGCGCTTGCAAGAAATTTCTGAATTAGAACGACTTCGCCTTGCACAGTTCATTGTTAATCGGTGTTTCTTAGTAGTAGTTTCTACTCCTGATTTTGAGTCGGCATATAGAATATTTTCTGTGCTGAACGACAGAGGTTTGAATCTATCTCATACTGACATTCTTAAAGCTGAAATAATCGGTCAAATACCTAGTCAGCAACAGGAAAAATACAGCGTTAAGTGGGAATATATCGAGGAGAAACTGGGACGCGAGATGTTCCAAGATCTCTTTACTCACATCAGAATGATTTATCGCAAGGCGAAACCCCGTGAAAGCGTACTCAAAGAATTTCGTCAATATGTTCGACCTACTGATAATCCTCCTCAGTTTATAGATGAAACTTTACGTCCTCTTGCTGATGCCTTTTTTGATATTAAAAATGCCACCTATCAAAGCGCTAAGTATGCAGATGAAATTAATAAAATATTTAGGTGGTTAAATAGGATAGATAATTTTGATTGGGTTCCTGCCGCCATTCTTTATCTATCACAAAATTACAACAAAAATGAAAATTTATTGCGTTTCTTTTACGATCTGGAACGCCTCACCGCAGGTTTATTTATTCGTCGAACCGATCTTAATGGACGAGTTGAACGTTATAGCAAACTGCTAACTGCTATTGAATGTGGGGAAGACTTATACAAAACAGATTCACCTCTCCAACTTACGCCGAAAGAGCAAAATGATATCCTGCAAAACCTGAATGCCGATTTCTTAATTCTGAAAATTCGCCGCTATGTCTTGCTACGTCTAGATACTGCACTCTCTGAGGGTGAAGCGATGTACAACTTCCCTATCATTACTGTCGAACACGTCCTACCGCAACACCCAGCTCATAATAGTGTTTGGATCAGGTGGTTTCCTGACAAGGAAAAACGGGAAAAATATGTACATTGTTTAGGAAACCTACTTTTACTTTCTAAGGCGAAAAACAACCAAGCGCAAAACTATGACTTTGATGAGAAAAAGCGCCAGTATTTTACCACCGCTAAAGGTGTTTCCTCGTTTGCGCTGACTACCCAAGTGCTGCGGGAACAAAAATGGACACCTGAAGTAATCGAACGACGACAGAAGGAATTAATAGGTGTTCTTAAACAAGTTTGGCGTTTATAAGTATGAGGCTGGCGTGATGTAATTAAACCACCAATTGAGATAAGAATAAGGAAAGCCATCTCTCATCTCACATAGCTAATCATCATGACAGTTGAATACGATTTAGTAGTCATTGGCGGTGGTTCGGCTGGTTTGCTGGCGGCTGCTGTAGCTGCTGCACTCAAAGCTAAGGTAGCATTGATAGAACGCGATCGCCTGGGTGGTGATTGTCTGTGGTATGGTTGCGTTCCGAGTAAATCTCTGATCCATGCTTCCCGCGTCGCTTACGAAGTAAAACACGCTGGTAGATTTGGTATATATTGCAAAGATCCTGAAATTGATTTTGCTCTTGCGATCGGTCACGTTCAAAGTGTAATTTCCACAATTCAACCCCACGATTCACCAGAACGATTTGAAAAATTGGGTGTAGAGGTAATTTTCGGAAATGGTAAATTTATAGATCGCAAAACTTTTGAAGTTAATAATCGCCAACTCAAAGCCCGATCTTTTATTATTTCCACTGGTTCTAGACCTGCAAAACTTCCTATCCCAGGACTTGAAGAAGCAGGATATATTACTAATGAGGAAGTATTTTCTATTACCAAACGTCCTGATTCTCTAGCGATAATTGGCGGTGGACCAATTGGATGTGAATTAGGACAAGCGTTTTCTCGGCTAGGTTCAAATGTTACTATTATTGCTAGCCGCGATCGCCTCCTTTCCAAAGAAGATCCAGAAGCAGTTGAGGTAATACACAAACAATTTGCATCTGAGGGGATCAACTTTTTACTCAATACTAAAGTTGAGAGAGTAGAAGTTGTTGATGGTAAAAAATACGTTTATGCAGGCAAAGAGAAAATTGCTGCTGATGAAATTTTAGTTGCAGCTGGACGACAGCCCAATGTCGAATCCCTCAATTTAGACGCGGCTGGGGTGAAAATGGGTAAAAAGGGAATTGCAGTTAACAGCAAACTCCAAACATCAAATAAGCGCATTTATGCTTGTGGTGATGTAATCGGTGGCTACCAGTTTACCCATGTTGCTGGTTATCAAGCAAATGTAGCGCTGAAAAATGCCCTTTTCTTACCTATCTTCAAAGCTGACAATCGGGTGATTCCTTGGGCGACATTTACTGATCCTGAACTTGCGCGTGTCGGCTTAACCGAACAAGAAGCAAGAGAACGTTTTGGCAATGATATATATGTAGTAAAGCAGGAATTTGCAGACGTAGATCGCGCCCAAGCAGAAGCCGCAACAGAAGGATTTGCCAAAATTATCACCCGACGCAATGGTGAAATTCTCGGCGCACATCTAGTAGGTGCAGCAGCTGGGGAATTGATTCACGAAATCATTTTAGCAATGTCGCACAAATTGAAAATTTCTGCCCTGGGAGGGATTCACATTTATCCCACTTTGGCAGAAGTCAACAGTAAAGCAGCGTTTGCTTTGACAAGGCAGAACTATGAGAAAAACGACAAACTCCAGAACTTGTTAAAGAAGATATTTCCTCTCTTGCGGCGTTTGGGATAACTTATACCATTTTAGATTTTAGAGCTATCGGTGGGCAATGCCCACCCTACTGAAATATTCGGGCAAGAAGTCGAGTTTTGTTAAGCTAGATCAGCTTTTTGAGGAGTGAAGTCAAGCGGTATGCACTGGCTATTAACTGGACGGTTGAGCGTGGAAAATGTGACAGTGGCGATCGCAGATCTGCCAAAATCGTTACAAGGCACAAAGTTGGTGCAGTTGTCCGATTTTCATTATGATGGCTTGCGGCTATCAGAAGAAATGTTAGAATCTGCGATCGCCACCACTAATGACGCTGAACCAGATTTAATTGTATTGACTGGCGACTATGTAACCGACGATCCTAGCCCAATTCATCAGCTAGTATTACGACTCAAACATTTGCAAAGTCGTCTAGGTGTCTATGCCATTTTAGGCAACCATGATATTTGTTATCCCAACTCCCAAGCCGAAATCACCAAAGCATTAAGCAGCATCGATATTCCTGTGCTGTGGAATGAAATCGCTTATCCTCTAGGAAAGGAATTACCTCTAGTAGGACTAGCTGATTATTGGTCACGCTCATTTAACATCAAACCAGTGATGAGCCAGCTTGACCCCAAAACACCGCGTATTGTATTATCCCATAATCCAGATACTGCTCAGGTGCTGAAACAATGGCGGGTAGATTTGCAACTATCTGGTCATACTCATGGCGGTCAGATTACACTGCCTGGAGGTGGTTCTGCTATTGAGTTATATAAAACTATCCGTCGCAACCTTCCCAAATCTATCCGCCGGAGGATGCCATTTATGCAGAAAGACTGTGTTAAAGTGGTGCGACATTGGGAATGGGCGCAAGGTTTCCACCAGGTAGGCAACAACCAAATGTATGTCAATCGCGGCTTGGGTACTTATCTCCCAGGTCGCCTATTTTGTCCACCAGAAGTATCTGTAATTACTTTAGAGGCTAGAGGCTAGAGGAACTAAAGGGAAAAGGGAAAAGGGAAAAGCATTCAGGAGTCAGGAGTTAGGAGTCAGTAGTTCTCCCCCTCTCCCACTCTCCCACTCTTCCTCTAGCCCCTAGCCCCCAGCCCCCAGCCCCTAGATTAAGGTTCACTTGGCTCTAATGGTCTACCTTTAGGCGTTGGTAATACGGGGCGGCGATCGCCATAGGGCATCGGAATATACTGCACACTAGGACGACCTCCTTGTGGTTGTGGGTAAAACTCCATTAGGTCGTAGATCGATCTAGGTAGCCCCACAGTAATCGGTAGCCCCATTTCTGATGCTTCCTCAACCGTGATCGGATAGTCATGGGTAACTCGTCCGGTCGTTAGCGCTTCGATAATATTTTCAATATTTTCGGGCTTAATTTTCTGTTGTGGAATATTGTCTTTCAACAGCGTCCGCACAAACCGCTGTACCTGTGCAATTGCTTTACGCGACAAGTCTGCCATGATCAGCGTTTGATCGTCAATTTCACTGATTGGTTTTTCTTCAACGACTTTCAAGATACTAGCGGCGGGGAAGTTACCCAACTGCGGATCGACTGGTCCTAAAACAGCGTTGGCATCCATGACAATTTCATCCGATGCGAGTGCCAACATCGTACCGCCGCTCATGGCGTAGTGTGGTACATAGACGGTAACTTTTGCCGGATGGCGGATCAATGCTCTAGCGATTTGCTCGGTTGCTAGTACCAAACCACCTGGCGTATGCAAAATTAAATCAATCGGGACATCTGGTGGAGTGAGGCGAATTGCTCTTAGTACCTGTTCCGAGTCTTCAATTGTGATATAGCGTGATATGGGAATTCCCAATAAACTGATAGATTCTTGACGATGAATCAGCAAAATCACGCGGCTATTGCGTCCTCGCTCAAATTCTTGGATAGCTCTAACTCGGCGAAATTCTATTTGGCGGCGTTGCCATATGGGTTGGAGCGAAGAAAGAAAGAGAAAAACCCAGAAAAGATCAAAAAAGCCAAATCCCATGTTATTTATTGTCTATTACATACAGGTTCTCCTTAATTGTTTCAATTTCTCCTCAAGAGAAAGTCTATCAAAAGAGTTAGGTGTAGTGTGCCAATCAGCACATTATAAACAAGAATTTGAGGCGGGGACTTCTATTTTTTGGTGACAAGGCTCAGCCTTGCCTTTGAGGGTTGGGAGGTTGAACCTCCCGTTATGGCACTCTAGTAACCACCGCGATCGCGTTCTAGGTCGTAAATCACTTTCTCAACATACCAATCAACTGACCGATTAGGATTTTTCAGTTTGGCTTGATACAAGAGTCGGTTTGCTGTATCACGCTCATCGTGTAGAAGTCGCAGCAGTTTCTTTTGAAGTTGACGGCTAGCCTGCTCAATCCGAATAGTACTTTGTTCGTCCAGGGAAGATTTGAAACTGGAACGAGGCTTTGAACTGGACTTACCAGTATCCCCAGCTTTTTTTGCACTCAAAGCAATTGCAACACCGCCGCCTAATGCTGCTAAACCTAATATTGTGGTTGAGTCTATTTTTTCTGCCACATTTATAGTATCGTTATTAGAATCAGCAGTAAATTCTGTCAATAGCAACTGATGAGTGCTAGCTTGTTGCCACTCATTATTAGGGTGTTTCGATTCACTTGCAAAAGCACTGGTTGTTACCTGAGTGCTAAGAACAGCAGCTAGGGCAGCGCCTAAATGTAAAAATTTCAGCATTGCTACGTCAGCAACTCCTTGATGCTGGCTTGGTAATAAAAGATCTGTTGAGCCTTGGGTTAATTTTCTGATGCGATCGCTATTTCCAAACAGCAAATACCAATACAAGAGAGCAAATACACAACAGCTTTGCCCAGAAGACGATTTTGTTTGGACAGTAGCTCATCTATATCTACTTCACATCTTGCATTTACCCGCCTGGAATTTAAATTCCAGGCTGATAGCACAAGTCCACTACAAGTGGACTGGATATGTCTTAGCAGTTAGTAAAACTAACGAGCGGCTATCAGCCTTGAACTTCAGTTCAAAGCGGAATTTATAGCAGGTGCAAGATTTAAATCTACGCTACATTCGTCATCAACTTCTAAACTCTTCGATATTTCTAGTTTGGACTATAAATATGACACAAATGTGTCAGTTGTATTGTCTAAATGTGTTGTTTTACTAGTGTGAATACAAATTATTTGTAAGGTGGGCATGGGTGGCATACTTACAATTGCTATGTAGGTGGGCATTGCCCACCCTACTAAAATCTCTTTTAATTTCGGGCAATGCCTTCACTACGGGCAGCTTGTTGCACAGCAGAGGCTACAGCAGGTGCAACTCGCTCGTCAAAGACAGAAGGAATAATGTGTTCAGGGTTGAGATCAGAGGAATTGACCAAAGAGGCGATCGCGTGGGCTGCTTCTAAGTACATAGTAGTTGTAATTGTCGAAGCTCGACAATCTAACGCCCCACGAAATACCCCAGGAAATGCTAAAACGTTGTTAATTTGATTTGGGTAGTCACTGCGTCCTGTCGCCATTACAGCCACATCGTTTACGACTAATTCTGGCTGAATTTCTGGAATCGGATTTGCCATTGCAAAGACGATAGGGTTTTTTGCCATCGATAGCACCATCTCTCTTGTCACTACACCAGGAGCGCTCACCCCGATAAATACATCTGCTCCCACTAAAGCACCGGATAATGATCCCATCTGACTGACGGCAAATTCTTGCTTTTCTTCGTTCAAGTCATTGCGCTGGGTGGAGAGAATGCCTTTGGAGTCGCACATCAAGATGTTTTCAGCTCCAGCTTTGACTAGTAAGCGAGCGATCGCCACTCCCGCAGCTCCTGCACCGTTAATTACGATCCGCACCTGACCCATTGTCTTTTTCACCAGCTTCAGGGCATTGATTAATGCTGCCAAAGTGACAATTGCCGTGCCATGTTGATCGTCGTGAAAGACGGGAATATCTAACTGCTGTCTTAACAGCTTTTCAATTTCAAAGCAGCGTGGCGCGGCAATATCTTCTAAATTTACACCCCCGAAGACGGTGGCAATTTGTTTGACTGTTTCGACAATGGTGTTAGTATCTTGACTAGTAAGGCAGATAGGGAAGGCATCAATTGAGGCAAATTCTTTGAAAAGCATGGCTTTACCTTCCATTACAGGCATTGCCGCTGCTGCGCCTAGATTTCCCAATCCTAAAACGGCACTGCCATCGGTAACAATCGCAACTGTGTTTTGCTTAATCGTTAAGTTATATACTTGTTCTGGGTTGTTGGCGATCGCCATGCAGATCCGACCTACTCCCGGTGTATATGCCATTGCTAGATCTTCTTGACTTTTGACCGCAATTCTGCTAGCAATACTAATTTTACCACCGCGATGCAAATTGAAGGTGCGGTCATAGACATTTATAACTTTGATCTCTGGCAATGCTTTAACCGCTTGGACAATCATTTCAGCGTGTTCAGTGCTAGCAGCATCAACAGTAATATCTCGGACGGCGATAGAGCGGGTTCTGTCAACTAAATCAATCTGACCAAAAGTGCCACCACTAGCGGCGATCGCCCCTGTGACGCTTGCCAACATTCCCACACGGTTCGGAATTTGCAAGCGCAGCGTCAAACTAAAGCTGGAGTTTGGAGTGAGGTTTACCATTCTAAGTACGCGATTGTTACCTGGTAATAAGTCAGCTTATATCACTTCCCCATCTAATTGTCACGAATTGTGAAGGGAATAATAGGTGTTAGATTTGACTTGTGTTGTTTTTGTTAATCGTCCATCCTGTTAGATTTTGAAATTAAACCAATATAAATGAGAAAGTTGTAGCCTGTCAGACAAACACTAGTCAGATTGAGGAGATATTTGCACAAATCGGGCGATCGCTCTTGTGAAATACCGCCTGATTTGGATATTTGTCTAGTTTTAGCGCATACACCCAAAATTTAACTGGTAGTTGGTAGTTGGTAGGGGCGCTCTTTAAACGAGTTATCCGTTTGTTCACAAGTATGTTTGATAAACCCGCGCGTACGGTAGTTGATATGCCACCCATGCCTACCACGATCAGATTTGGTGGGCATGGGTGGCATACTAGATCTAACCGCGCGCCAGACAAAAGCTTATTCCTTCCTTTGGATGAAATTCTAGAAGTGGCCAGATGTTAGAACTGTTGTGGAAATAAATGTTAATACTGTTGCTGTGCCTAGATAATTGATGTCAAACTCAATGCTTGCGCCAAATCTGAACAAATATTTAGATTAACAATCCCCTCTTTACACTACCTATTTGAAATTTCTGTTTGAGCTTGAATCATGGCTTGATTGGGCAACGCCTTATGACACACTCCAAAATTGTAACAACACCTGACTTTCGGACTCTGTTTGAGTCAGTACCTGGTTCATATTGGGTAGTTACACCCGACTTCACAATCGTAGCAGTGACCGATGCTTTCTTACGCACCACAATGAGGAAACGAGAGGAGATTGTGGGTCGCAACCTATTTGAAGTCTTCCCAGATAATCCTGACGATCCAACTGCTACAGGAGTTCATAATCTGCGCTCCTCCATAGAAAGTGTACTAAAAAATCGGGCTCCGCACACGATGGCGGTGCAGAAGTACGACATTCGCCGCCCCCTATCGGAAGGAGGCGGATTTGAACAGAGGTATTGGAGTCCAGTTAATTCACCAGTTTTCGGAGCAGACAATGAAATTATATACATCATCCACCGTACAGAGGATGTGACAGAATTCGTCCGGCTTAAGCAACTGGAAAACGAGCTGCACAAAGTAACTCAAGAGCTGCAAAGCCACCAGTCGCAAATGGAAGCCGAACTTTACCAGAGAGCGCAGGAGATACAGGAAGCTAACAGGCAGCTGCAAGCTGCTAACGAGGCTCTTACCCAGCTGGATCGGGCAAAGACAGCTTTTTTCAGCAACGTCAGCCACGAGTTCCGCACACCACTGACCCTAATGCTTAGCCCACTTGAAAACATTTTGGAAAATCCTGACAGCTCACTAGGCAAAAGTGAACGCGAACAGTTGGAGATGGTACACCGCAACGGGCTAGGCTTGCTCAAACTGGTAAATAACCTACTTGATTTTTCTCGGCTCGAAGCAGGTAGAGTGCAGGCTGTCTATGAACCGACAGATTTGGCTAGTTTTACAGCCCAGCTAGCAAGTGTATTCCGCTCAGCAGTCGAGTCTGCTGGCTTGAGCCTCGTCATTGATTGTCCACGAGGGGATGAGCCGATTTATGTTGACCGTCAGATGTGGGAAAAAATCGTCTTCAACTTACTCTCAAATGCTTTCAAGTTCACATTCAAAGGGCAGATTGCCCTAACGCTGCATCAAGTAGGCGTTAGCGTTGAGCTTAACGTGCGTGACACCGGAATCGGCATTCCAGCAGAAGAATTGCCTTATTTGTTTGAACGCTTCCACCGTGTACAAAAAGCTCCGGCACGTACTCAAGAAGGTTCGGGCATTGGCTTGGCGTTAGTGCAGGAACTAGTGAAGCTGCACGGTGGTACAGTAAGTGTATCTAGCGTTGTAGGCGAAGGAACAACCTTCACCATAACTCTACCAATCGGATCTGCCCACCTGCCATCAAAGCAAATCGATACCACCCGTACCTTACACTCAACTGCGATCGATCCTGCTCTCTACCGCGAGGAAGCATTGCGCTGGCTACCTGAAGAGGCAAGGGAGCAGGGGAGCAAGGGAGCAGGGGAGCAAGAGAGTCTAATTTCCCCGCTGCCCCGATCAGCCCGTATTCTACTGGCAGATGACAATGCAGATATGCGCGATTATGTCAAGCATTTGCTTAGCCCTATTTATGAAGTGGAGGCGGTGGCTGACGGGGTGGCAGCACTAGCTGCCGTGCGTGAACAGCTGCCAGATTTGGTGCTTACTGACGTGATGATGCCAGGTTTAGACGGGTTCGAGTTGCTGCACGAACTTCGTGCCGATATCCGCACTAGAGAAATTCCCATCATCCTGTTATCTGCCCGTGCTGGAGAAGAGTCCCGCGTGGAGGGACTCGAAGCTAAAGCTGATGACTACCTAGTTAAACCGTTCTCCGCCCGTGAATTGCTAGTTCGCGTTAGTGCCATCTTGGAGATGGTGCGTGTGCGTAAAGAGTCGCTACGACAGGTAGAAGCTGAGCGTGCCTTTTTGGAGGCGGTCTTGCAGCAGATGCCTGCGGGGGTGATCATTGCCGAAGCTCCTTCAGGCAAATTTATCCTCAGCAACAAGCAGGTGAGTCAAATTTTGCAACATCCTTTTGTGCCAGTTAATGCGATTGAAGAATATGTGCAGTACAAGGTTTTTCACCCAGATGGGCGACCTTACAAACCAGATGAATATCCGTTAGCACGGGCAATTAGCAAAGGTGAGATTGTCACAGGCGAGGAAATTGAGTACCTGTATGGAGACGGCAGTCATGGCATCATTTACACTAACGCGGCTCCAATTCAAGACCGAGAGGGGCGTATTATCGCCGCAGTAGTGACGTTTTATGACATCACACAGAGCAAGCAAGCACAGATCGCGCTACAGCAACTCAACGCTAACCTTGAGTACCAAGTGCAAGAGCGTACAGGTTTGTTGCAACAGGCTCTTGAATTTGAAGCGATGCTCAAGCGAATTACTGATAAAGTGCGCGACAGTCTTGATGAAAGCCAAATATTACAATCCGTCGTGCAGGAATTATGCATTGTGCTAGAGGTAAGCTGTTGTAATACGGCACTGTACAACCTGGAGACTGGCACTTCTACTATCTGCTACGAGTACGCCATCTCGAACCCAAAAGCGCAGTCTCGCGTGATGCAGATAGATTCCTTCCCAGAGATTTACCAGCAGCTGATACAAGGTCAGTATTGCCAATTTTGTTCAATCATTCCCAACCCTGTCCGAGGTCGAGTGGCGATGCTTGCTTGTCCGATTTTTGATGACCAAGGGGTGCTAGGTGACTTGTGGTTAATCAATCAACATGACCATGCTTTTGATGAGTTGGAGATTCGATTAGTACAGCAGGTAGCAAATCAGTGTGCGATCGCTATTCGTCAAGCTCGACTTTACCACGCTGCTACAAGGCAAGTCTTGGAACTCGAAAAACTCAATGCTCTCAAAGATGATTTCTTGAGTACCGTTTCCCACGAATTGCGAACTCCTATGTCCAATATGAAGATGGCGATTTCTATGTTAAAAAAGTTTCCTACTGGTGAACGTAGCGGGCGCTATCTGGATATCTTGGAAACTGAGTGTACCCGTGAAATTGACTTAATTAATGATTTGCTAGACTTGCAGCAGCTAGAAAGTGCGCCCGATCCGATCTTACTCGCCGAGTTTGTGAGCCTACAAGATTGGTTGCCTAACATAGTAGAGCCGTTTCAAATCCGTGCTGGGCAACATGGGCAAACTCTACAGATTAATCTTCCCCCTGACTTACCGCCCCTGGTTTCAAACCACGCCAGTTTGTCACGAATCTTAGCAGAACTGCTCAATAATGCCTGCAAATATACAAATGTTGGTGGTGAGATTGTCCTGAGCATTTGCTACAAATCTGTTGAAGCCGTAACTGTCTTTACCATCAGTAATACAGCAGAGATTCCAGCTGACGAGTTACCACGCATCTTTGAGAAATTTTATCGCGTACCTAAGAGCGATCGCTGGAAACAAGGCGGTACTGGATTAGGGCTAGCTCTAGTACAGAAGTTAATTGAGCAACTTGGGGGAACAATCGAAGTTGAAAGCTCTAGGAGCTGGACTAACTTTACTGTCGAGTTACCTAATTATCCAAACTCTTAAAAACTCGAGCATTCGAGCATTCAAAAGTCAAATAGCAGAAAGTAGGGAGTAGGGAGTAGGGAGTAGAGAGTAGGGGAACAATTATCAATGAACAATGATTAATGGATATCTTACTAACTCAAGAAACGTTAATTGATAATTGATAATTGATAATTGATGCTGTTGTTGCTCAAAACTAAAAAGCGCCCCCCTTTCGGAGGACGCTTTTGGTGTAGAGAGGCGATATATCGCGTCTCTAACATTGATTAGCCATTAATTGCAGGAGCAGTCAAAGCAACAGGAGTAGCTTCGATTGCAGCCAAGTCTAGTGGGAAGTTGTGAGCGTTACGCTCGTGCATTACTTCCATACCCAGGTTGGCGCGGTTCAACACATCTGCCCAAGTACCAATTACGCGACCTTGTGAGTCAATTACCGACTGATTGAAGTTGAAACCGTTGAGGTTGAACGCCATTGTGCTAATTCCCAAAGCGGTAAACCAGATACCAATTACTGGCCATGCTGCTAGGAAGAAGTGCAACGAACGGCTGTTGTTGAAGCTAGCGTATTGGAAGATCAAGCGTCCAAAGTAGCCGTGTGCTGCAACAATATTGTAGGTTTCTTCTTCTTGACCGAATTTGTAACCGTAGTTGAGTGATTCGGTTTCGGTTGTCTCACGTACCAACGAAGAGGTGACGAGTGAACCGTGCATCGCGCTGAACAGAGATCCACCGAATACACCTGCTACACCGAGTTGGTGGAAGGGGTGCATTAGGATGTTGTGTTCTGCTTGGAAAACCAACATGAAGTTGAATTGTCCAGAGATGCCCAAGGGCATACCATCAGAGAAAGAACCTTGTCCGATTGGGTAGATCAAGAAGACGGCTGTAGCTGCTGCAACTGGTGCGCTGTAAGCTACTGCAATCCAAGGACGCATACCCAGGCGGTAGGACAGTTCCCACTCACGCCCCATGTAGCAGAATACGCCAATCAGGAAGTGGAACACTATCAATTGGTAAGGACCACCGTTGTACAGCCACTCATCTAAAGAAGCTGCTTCCCAAATTGGGTAGAAGTGCAAACCGATCGCGTTGCTAGAGGGAACAACCGCACCGGAGATGATGTTATTGCCGTAGAGCAAAGAGCCTGCTACTGGCTCACGGATACCATCAATGTCAACGGGGGGTGCTGCGATGAAAGCGATGATGAAGCAGGTGGTAGCGGCTAGCAACGTAGGAATCATCAATACGCCGAACCAGCCGATATATAGGCGGTTTTCCGTAGAGGTGATCCAGTTGCAAAACCGATCCCACAAGCTAGAGCTACGCTCGCGCTGTAATGTGGTTGTCATGGTTCTATAATTGCTTGATTTTTAAACTTCTTAGTTTTTCGGTAGCTTGTTTACTACCTGTATTAAACATTAACTTATTGGATTGATTTTTGTAAAGGGTTTTTTAGTTTATTTTTAGATTTTTTTTCACCTTATTTCTTGATATTAAACCAATGTTATATTATGTAACTGTATTATTTTTTGTTTACTTATTTTAACTAGTGTTAAAAAAGATTTAGCTATGTAAAAATAGGAAGCAGAGCAATTTAATTTTGTAAATTTTTTAAAGCTTATTTTAAGCAACCCTAGTAACTATAGCAGCGTATTTATTCTTATGTCACGTATTGTTACTTATAGTCCAGCATACACACTCGTACCGACTTATGAGTGCTTTAATCGCTGCACCTACTGCAACTTTCGCACCGATCCAGGTGATAGTGCTTGGATGAGCCTAAAAGCGGCAGAAACATTACTCAAGGGACTACAAAACCAAGGGATATGTGAAATCCTGATTTTGAGTGGTGAAGTGCATCCGCAAGGGGCGAGACGACAAGCATGGTTTGAGCTAATTTATGACTTATGTAAACTAGCTCTCACAATGGGTTTTTTGCCCCACACCAACGCAGGACCGCTCTCGTGGGCAGAAATGGAGCGGTTGAAAACGGTTAATGTTTCAATGGGACTAATGCTAGAGCAAGTAACACCGCAATTGTTAAAAACTGTGCATCGCCATGCTCCGAGTAAAGTACCAGAATTAAGATTGCAGCAGTTGGAATGGGCGGGAAAATTACAGATTCCGTTTACGACCGGGTTACTACTGGGAATTGGGGAAACACAAGCAGATTGGTGGGAAACTATAGATGCGATCGCAAACCTTCATCAACGTTACAAACACATTCAAGAAGTTATCTTACAACCCCACAGCCCAGGTAGTGAGCAAACATTTAAAGCACCACCATTTGATCTGCATCAACTACCATTGGTAATATCTACAGCACGTCAGATTCTGCCGCCAGAAATTACTATTCAAATTCCGCCCAATTTAGTTCAAGATTCTCAATGGTTACTTGCTTGTTTAGAGGCAGGTGCGAGAGATTTAGGCGGAATTGGACCTCATGATGAAGTAAATCCCGACTATCCCCATCCGCACTATCAAAGACTGGTAGAAATCTTAGAGCCAGCAGGGTGGAAATTAGTGCCTCGATTGCCAATTTATCCTCAGTATTACAGTTGGTTAAATTCACAATTGCTAATAGAGGGGCTAGAGGAACCAGGGGCGAGAGGAACCAGAGGCGCGAATGGTTGTTTTCTCCCACTCTCCCACTCTCCCCTGATTCCCCCTCTTGTCGATCGCTACCTTTGAAACCCGAAGACGTAACTAATCAACTTTTTGTAGAATAAGAATAGAGAAATGAGAGGTTAAAGTAGCCTATCGAGACTATCTACGGAAATCTACAGGGACTAAAACCTAGCCAACTGAAGCAACTAGCTAAGTTGTATCATCAGCGCTTACCAGGCGATCGCCTGACGACACCTGAATTTGCTCAGCGTCTGGCGGCAATTAGCGCAGACATTGATCATGCAGTGTGTGCCTACATTAACCGTCGAGGACAAGTGATTCGTGTGGGAGTAGGCACACCCCGACAAACCCAAATTCCACCCCTAGAATTACCCCGCTACGGTGCAGAACGACTGAGCGGTATTCGATGCCTTGCTACGCAGTTGAAATCAGAACCGCCAAATGTTGCCACCCTAACTTCAATGGCGCTGCAAAGGCTGGATGCTCTGGTAATTTTAAATATCACCCAAGCGGGATTTGAAAAGCGGGGTGGTGGAGCTACAGGTTATGTAAAAGAAACATATCTGGCTCACCTAGTACCCAGCAGCTCCACGATCCATGAAAGTATGGGATCTGGGGGAGCTGGGGGAACACAAGAAAATTCCTCTCTTAGCGCCTTTGCGTCTTTGCGTGACACTAATCCAAAATCTAAAATCCAAAATTCCCTAGCCCCAGATTTCGCACCACATACCGCTTGGAGTGTATCACCGCCTTTGAGCTTGGATGTCCTGGCAAACCAAGATTTGCTTGATTTGGTAGAAGGACTAGAAGCAGAGTTTGGGCGGGAATATGTCGCCCAGCAGGTAGATGTAGAACGCGATCGCGTACTATTGGTAGGGGTAATGTCTTCAGACACGAAAGAACGGCAGTTTCAGGACAACCTGGCAGAGTTAGCGCGGTTGGTAGACACTGCTGGAGGCGAAGTATTACAGACAGTGCAACAGAAAAGAGCGCACATTCACCCCCAAACAGTAGTTGGCGCGGGAAAAGTGCAAGAAATTGCCCTGACTGCTCAAACGTTGGGAGCAAATCTAATTGTATTTGACCGTGATCTCTCACCTGCTCAAGTTCGTAACTTAGAAACCCAGATTGGGATTAGAGTAGTCGATCGCACCGAAGTCATTTTAGATATCTTTGCACAACGCGCTCAGTCCCGCGCCGGAAAATTGCAAGTAGAACTGGCACAACTCGAATATATGTTGCCGCGACTGACTGGTAGAGGTCAAGCCATGTCGCGTTTAGGTGGCGGTATTGGTACGAGGGGTCCTGGTGAAACAAAACTAGAAACAGAGCGCCGTGCTATTAGCCGTCGCATTGCCAGACTACAACAAGAAGTAAATCAACTGCAAGCACACCGATCGCGTTTACGTCAACAGCGCCAACATCATGAAGTTCCTTCGGTTGCGATCGTAGGCTATACCAACGCTGGTAAGTCTACACTATTAAATGCACTAACTAATGCAGAAGTTTATACAGCCGATCAACTGTTCGCCACTCTCGACCCAACCACACGCCGCTTGGTAATTTCTGATGTGGTGACAGGTGAACCTCAACCAATTGTGCTGACAGATACCGTAGGGTTTATTCATGAATTGCCTGCATCGTTAATGGATGCCTTTCGAGCAACCCTAGAGGAAGTAACAGAAGCTGATGCATTGCTGCATTTAGTGGATTTATCCCACCCTGCTTGGCAAAGTCAACTTCGCTCAGTCATGAGCATTTTGTCAGAAATGCCAGTCACTCCAGGTCCTATACTCGTCGGTTTGAACAAAATCGATCAAGTCGATAGTGATACATTAGCACTGGCTCAATCAGAGTTTCCCCAGGCGGTTTTTATTTCAGCAGATAAACGGCTAGGCTTGGAAACCTTGCGTCAGCGACTTTCTGCACTAGTTCGCTATGCTACTGCTGCTGTGTGAGTAGAGGGGCTAGGGGCTAGGGGCTAGGGGCTAGGGGCTAGGGGAAGAGGGAAAAGGGAAAAGGGAAAAGGTAATATATACTTCGCGCCTTCACAACTTCTGTCTTCTGTCTCCTATATTCTGACTCCTGACTCCTTTCTCAAAGCTAAGTTAGACTCAACAAATACAAGAGCAAAAAAAACTTCAATTTTATCAAAAGAATATTTATTGAGACGGAGCGGAATATTATATATGCTTTTTTCCAAACTTGCAGAGTCTATCAATTAGGCTCTCAAACTCTTCATGCCTAATTAACCAATGCCATTATCTCTATTTCAAAAATCAACTTTAAGCTTGATAGCTCTAATTAGTCTTGCAGTTACTCCTCCAGCGAAAGCTTCAGAAGTTGCTTCAGTGACTGTGGTTGCTGACGGGCTTGATAATCCAAGAGGTCTGAGCTTTGCTCCTGATGGTAGTTTGTATGTTACAGAGTCAGGAGTTGGGGGAGATGGGCGATGCATCCCAGGACCTAGTTTAGAAGGGCTTTCTTCCTGCGCTGGTAATAGTGGTGCTGTAACCAGAATTAAGGATGGTAAGCAAGAACGTGTACTTACGGGGCTACCATCCATAGCATTAAGACCAACTGGTGATACGGGGGAAGGACCTCAAGACATCCAATTTGATTCCTACGGAAATCCTTATCTTTTAATTGGGTATGGTGGTAATCCAACAAAGCGCGACTTTCCAGAAAATTCCCCTAGCTGGGGACAACTCTATAAAGTTGACTTTAAAACTGGTTCGTTGACAAGTATTGCTGATTTTGCCAAATATGAACTTGCTAACAATGTTGATGGAGAGGCGACGCTTGACGTTAGTGGTGAAATAGCAAGTAACCCCTATGCTTTCACAATTAAGGGTCATACTGCTTATATAGTTGATGCAGCTGCGAATGACTTGTTGAGTGTGGGACTTGATGGAAGTAGTTTGAAGGCAGTAACTGCTCTACCCAAGCAAACCATAGAACATCCAATTTTCCCAACTCCTGCGCCAGGACAGGTAGCACCTCCTGACGCACCGCCACCTGGTCAGATACCAGATAAAATTGATATTCAATCTGTACCAACAGGTGTGGTAGTTGGTCCTGATGATGCCTTTTATATCAGCGAATACACTGGTTTCCCCTTTCCAGTGGGTAAAGCTAGGATCTTTCGAGTTGACCGTGAGGGTAAGACAACAGTCTACGCTGATGGGTTTACCCAACTGGCTGACTTGGCTTTCGATAAGAAAGGCAATTTATATGTTTTACAATTCGGCAATGAACCACAATGGAAGGGAACGACAGATGGTTCTCTGATCCAGATAGCCCCAGATGGTACGAAGACAACTTTGGTCAGTGGTGAGGGACTAGAGTCGGCTACTGCCTTGACTATAGGACCCGATGGTGCTATATATGTCTCAACGAAAGGCGATCGCGCCTCCCAAGGGCAAGTTCTACGAATTGAGAAAACAAAATGAGGAGGGGCTAGAGGCTAGAGGAACCAGAGGCTAGTCTGCCCCCCTGCCAAAGTGCTCCCCAGCTCCCCCTGCTGCCTCAACGAGTATTCTTCCTACCTAAGCAGTAATCTCGGCGATACCAGTGCTTAATTTTCGCTGGGGAAACACCTAGTAGATAAGAGATAATTGCTACCCAGTTCATCAGTGTGGTTTGGCAAACTCCTAATTGCTGCCAACGTCGTCCTGAAGTGAAAACTGGTGATGGGATAATCGCAATGCGTCCCAAACGTCTTAAACGGCGTATCAGTTCAAAATCTTCCATCATGGGTAGATTGGGAAAGCTGCCCATTTGTTCAAATACTGTTGAGTATAAAAATATAGCTTGGTCGCCGTAGGGCATTTGAAAAAAGCGCGATCGCCAATTTACCCCGAATTCAATTAAACGCAAACTCCACGACGCATCTATCCGCAAAGCAAACGCCCCAGCAATTACATCAGCTTGTGTCAATGTAGTACGAACTAGGGTATCAAACTGAGCAGGTAAACGAGTATCGGCGTGGAGAAATAGTAAAATATTACCAGTTGCTGATGACGCACCCGCATTCATTTGACAAGCACGACCTGAAGACGCAGACAAAACTTTTACACACATTGACTGAGCAAGTTCAACTGTGCTATCGTGACTACCGCCATCGACTACAATTACTTCCACATTCGTACCGTGTTGGGTACTGGCGATCGCATCGGTAATAGTTTTTGCTTCATTCAGTGTGGGAATGATTATAGAAATTTTTTCGAGGCTAATAACTTGACTCCTGATTTTGTTCCCAAATCGGCAAATCCTCCGGTCGATCAACGTCGGCTAGCTCAGATAGATAGGCAACGGATAAGTTAAGCTTTTTGGCAATATCAATAGTTTGTTGCAATACTCGGTTTGTTCCCCAGTTAATACCAATAAATAATTCTGGGATAAAGTAGCGTAAACCGAGTAAATAATAACCACCGTCGAGCGCAGGACCAAGTACTAGATCGTAAGAGTGTAAAGCTTCAAACGCGAGGGCAATCAAATCAGCGTTTAATTGGGGGCAATCAGTGCCAATGATCACAGCATGATCTATATTATCTTGAAAAGCAAGAGATAGCGATCGCGCCATCCTCGTACCAAGATCACCTTCGCCTTGGAGTTGGTAGACAAGATCAGATCCTAACCAATGTACCATCCGAGTTTGATCGCCACCTGCAAAGCGTACTTCGAGGGTAATTGGGCGTTGGTGTTGCAATTGTCTGACTTGATCTAAAGTATACTCTGTCATCTGGCGTTGTAGCGTTGCTGCCCCATTTGCGCCCAAAGCCGGAATTAGTCGTGTTTTCGTCTTTCCAGGCTCTGGATAGCGGGTGAAAATAATTAAGCGTTCTTTCATCATTACTTTGTACCAAGATCGCGACCGCAGCGATATATCTGATTAAACTCGCCCCTACCAGATACCAAAATTTACAATCCTAAGAGCGCCAATTTTGAATACTCGTGTATTTTAGAATGATTATCTACCAATTTCACAGATGATATATTCTTTACACGTTTAAATCAGATAAAAGTAAAATGTAAAAGTTTCGATCTGGTCTTGCGGTCAAGCAAAAATTCAATACTATCGCAATGCATAGAACAGTTGAAGTGTTACCAAATCAAACGGCGCTGATTGAGCGATCGCTCGATATTACGCTCTCAAAAATTCAAACAGCTATCGGGGAAAGAGGGTACGCTACGATCGCCTTATCTGGTGGTAGCACCCCCAAACCACTATACGAAGCGATCGCACAGCAAAATCTACCTTGGGATAAAATTCATGTATTTTGGGGTGATGAGCGCTATGTTCCCGCCGATCATCCAGATAGTAATCAATTAATGGCTCGTCGCGCTTGGCTAGATCGAGTTGATATTCCAGCCCAAAACATCCACGCGATGCCAACAGAAGAACCCGATCCGGCAGATGCTGCCCGTGAATATGAAGCACATATACAAGAGTTTTTCCATACTCAGCCTGGGGAATTTCCAACTGTGGATCTAAATTTGCTAGGCATGGGAGATGATGGACATACAGCATCTTTATTTCCCCACACACCAGCATTGCAAGTGCGCGATCGCCTAATTACTGTAGGCTCAAAAGATGGGCAGCCCCGCATCACCTTTACCTTTCCAATGATCAATCACTCTCGCTGTGTCGTGTTTGTAGTAGCTGGTGCTAACAAACGACTTGCATTAGCTCAAATCTTTGCTCCCGCAGCTGATGACTTTACCTACCCAGCGCGACTAGTCCAACCTGAAGGAGAACTTTGGTGGCTGCTCGACTGGCAAGCAGGGATGGATTTACAAGTTAATAATGGCTAAGTTAAGCTAATGTGCTTGGTGTTGCATAAAAGATAGTCAGCTAATTTTAGATTTTGGATGCCCAGATTTTAGATTAACAAGGCGGTTCGAGGGAAAGAGTATTCTTCCCCCCGACACGCCGCCCCATAACGCGCATTGAGGTTCCAGCAAATAATCAAGATAACTTGTTTTTATCCATAACCCCTGTTAAGTTCCAGCAAACCTATGAATTTTGGATTCAAACAGATAAACCCTAATCTAAAATCTGTCTTGGAAAGTTTGGCGGGACCCAAACCGACACCGCCAACTTTCCGCAAAATGCAAAATCTCTGCTGCGATCGCTCCTTTCTCCGCTGATTTTGATGCAAGGATAAACTTCATGATCGTCTGCCCGAACTGCAATCACCCCAACCCAGAGGGAGCGCAAGCCTGTGAAGCTTGCTATACCCCCTTACCAGCCACTACAGGTTGTCCTAACTGTGGCACTCCTGTGCAAACAGATTCCAGATTCTGTGGACAATGTGGCTTTGACCTGCATTCTAGTACAGCAACAGCAACACATCCTAGTGTCAGCGGTGAATTGCCTCCTACATTACCAGACTTAAATACTCCACCGCCGCTTGTCCAGCCACCAGTGGTAGAGTCTAGGCTAATCATATCCAGCTCCACACCCAGCTCTACACCAGAACCACCTACAGAAGTAACATCTAGGGCAAATAGCACCTCAGTTAGCCCTTCCCCTCCCCCCAGTCAACCTACACCCGAACAAGTCGCGGCAAGTTCCAAAACTCAATTGCAGCAGTACAAAGCACAGCTTTTGCACGTACAATCTAATACAGCCATTGAGTTACCACAAAACTTATCTGTGATTCATATTGGCAAGCCTAATGACCGGATTCCGCCAGATATAGATGTTGCCGGATTTGCCAATTCAGAGATTGTATCCAGAATTCATGCTGATATTCGTCTAGAGGGCGATGCATATTACATAGAGGATATGAAAAGCTCTAATGGTACATACGTCAATAATCTGCCGCTTTTACCAGGTAATCGCCATCGTTTGCGAGTAGGCGATCGCATAGCATTGGGTAAAGGAGACTTGGTAACATTCCTGTTTCAGGTTTCTTAGCTGCTATTAGCTCCATTTTCTGCCCTCAAAGTGATTACAATTATTCTTCTGCATCCCCAGAACGCTACTGCAATTCAAAGTTGGACATTTAAAGATGAATCAGTCATCCGCATTGGACGGGCGACAGATAATGATGTCGTTTTGTTGAGTGCTGTAGTTTCCCGCCATCATGCCGAACTACGACAGACGAAAAAAAATTGGGAAATTATGAATTTAGGTGCTAATGGTACTTATTTAAATGATGAATTCCTAACTGAAACAGTACCATTAGTCGATGGAGGAATTTTGCGTCTGGCTATATCTGGTCCAAAACTCCAAGTTCGGTTTGGTGCAGTTCCTTTGTAGCAAAAAAAAGATAATAAATTAGCTTTTGGATAATTGGTAATTGGAGAAAGGGAAAAGGGAAAAGGTAATTCGTAATTTCCCCTTACCCCCCTCTGCCCCTCTGCTGCCATAACGAAAAGTATTAAACTAGGATGAGATTAGCCAGCGATCGCAGCTAAAGAAAGCTTCAATTCTACTGTTTGTTTTTCTAGTTCCCCAGTTTGAATTTGTAACTCATATAGATTATCTTTTAGCTGGTGTCTCAGTTCTCTAATAATTACTAAATCTTGCTCCAGTTCTTGTTTTTGGTTTTGGAGTTGGATAATTTTGGCTTGTAAGTGATTCGTTTGAGTTCGCATAAAGTCACAGCTAGCTTCTATATTCTGTTTTTCTTGTTCGATATAACATAAGTAATTATGTAGCTCAGCTTGACGTTGCTGCGCGATCGCAACTTGATTTTGTAAGTCATGAACTGTTGCTACTAATTGTTTTTTATTAGTTGCTAGAGAGATTACGTCTTGACTTAGTTGTTGCTGCTCCCTACGTTGTTCAGAAATTTCAGTATAAAGATAACTCAACTCTAATTTTAAAAAGTTGAGCTTAGCTTCTAGACGATGTTTTTCAGTAGCATTTGTCCAAATAGATTGCTGCAATTCTATCCGCTGTCTCTCAAGTTGGTAGATTTGAGCTTTAAGATTGTTTATTATAGGCTTGTGCCGCATTCGCTCTGTGCCATTGACAACAAAAACAGCCGCATAAGTGGCAAATACAGAGATTAAACCTGTAAGTAAAGCAGGTTTGATATCTCTGTTCACAAATAGACTAAAACCAAAAGCGACACCAAAACTAACTGAACTTAGAAGTAGTTGATTGTTTAGCATACAAGAGGGAGTAGGGAGTAGCGCTCAGAACGAGGCAAGAGAGGGAGTAGGGGATAATCAATTATCAATGTTCGCGCTTGTTGCCGCCGGCTACAATAAACAATTGACAATTGACTTGTCCTAATCTATCTACCCCCGCTATATGAGGTACAGTAGCAAATAGCAGTCGTTCTATAGATAAGTAATTGCAAGATGACTAAAGAAATGATTTTTAAGTAGAAACACATAAATTAGTAACCAAAAAACTAAACATATTCAAAAAGCAAATAAGTCTAAAGCTCGGATAGAATTAAAACAATTAGCAATACTAACTTGTTATATTAGGGAACGCCTATAGCAAAAACCATGAAGATGAATGTATTCATCATGCCTTAGAGGTAAAAAATGAGTGACAAGAGGGTTCTTGATTGCTAGGCTTCTTGCTCCAAAAGATATGTAGTTGACGCAGGGCGGTGAAAAATGCAACATGAGGACAATTCCCCACATCAACAGTCTCAAGAGTTATTAAGCTTACGCCAAAAAGATGCCCACCTGACAAATGCGATCGCTACATGGCAAGATGTACAACTCTATTGCACAAGTGTCAAGAATCCCAACGCCGCAGTACTCTTGTTCGATCAAAGTTTGTGCTACCTGCTAGCTGAAGGAATAGAGCTAGAGACGTTGGGGCTTTTAAGTGCAGCATTGATCGGTAAGACAATATGGGAAGTATTACCAGCCCAAACTTGTGCAGAGATAGAGCCAATTTATCGCGCCGCCCTATCAGGTAAAACAACTGTTACAGAGCAATGGTATAATAATAAAATTTATCAAGTTTACACACTGCCAGTAAAAAACGAGCAGGGAGAAATTTTTGCAGGCATGGTGATGATGCAAAATATTACTCAACAAAAGCTTGCCGAAGCAGATAGACAAAAGAACCAGCGGTATCGCTGTCTTGTCACAGCCACAAGCGATGCAGTATGGACAACAAACGCCCAAGGACTGGTAATCGAAGATCTCCCCTCATGGCGATCGCTAACTGGACAAAGCTACGAAGAAATTCAAGGATGGGGATGGTTGAATGCTATCCATCCAGATGACCGCGAGTTAACAGCACAACGCTGGACTGATGCTGTTGCAACAAAAAATATCTATCAAATTGAGTATAGACTACACACAGCTGATGGTAATTACCGCTTCTTCTGTATGCAGGGTGTGCCCGTTCTAGATGAAAACGGTGAAATTCAAGAATGGATAGGCACTCTCACAGATATCAGCGATCGCAAGCATTCAGAAATCAATTTGCAACAGAGCATAGAACGCCTGCGCTTGGCATTAGAAGGGGCGAATCTAGGAATGTGGGATTACGACCTGCTTACCGGAAAGCTTTTGTGGTCGCTGCAATGTAAAAGGCTGTTTGGTCTAGTACCAGACGATTGTGAGATTACCTATGAAATTTTCCGCAATGCTCTCCATCCCGAAGACAGAGAATGGGTTGATCGAGCAGTAACCCAAGCCATTAATGATAGAAGTGACTACGACATTGAATACCGTACCCTTTGGGCTGACGGTACAGTACGTTGGATCGCAGCTATTGGTCGTGCTATTTACGACAATACTGGTCAAGCAATACGAATGAATGGCACAACTCAAGACATTACTGAGCGCAAAGAAATTGAAGCCCTACGCGCCTCAATTCTCGCCCGTGAGATCGCAGCTAGGGCTGAATCTGAAGCAGCAAATCGGATGAAAGATGAGTTTTTGGCAATTGTTTCTCACGAACTACGTACACCGCTCAACTCAGTCCTTGGTTGGGCAGAACTCCTACATACCCGAAAATTCGATTCCTCCAAGACAGCTAAAGCTATTGAGACAATTCTCCGCAATGCCAAATTGCAATCGCAATTAATTGAAGATTTACTGGATATATCGCGTATGATGCGCGGCAACATTCAACTAGAAGTCCAGCAAGTAAACCTGATCTGCGTCATTGAAGCTGCACTAGACACAGTACGTTTAGCAGCAGAAGCTAAATCAATTGATTTTAGATTTGCGATTAGTGAAAATTTAGAACTTAGGGCAAGAAATTCAAAAACTTATAACCTTAGCGCCTTTGCGCCTTTGCGTGACAAAAATCCAAAATTCTTAGTCTTAGGAGACGATCGCCGTTTACAACAAATCGTCTGGAATCTGCTTTCTAATGCCATCAAATTTACACCAAACGGGGGTCAAGTAGAAATCAGGCTATCAAAGATAATGGGTAATAAAAATGAACAAGCGCCAATAACCGATGACTCTTTACCAATTACCAGCTACGCTCAGATCGAAGTAATCGACACAGGCAAAGGTATCAAATCAGACTTTTTCCCCTATATTTTTGAGCGCTTCCGGCAGGCAGATAGCACTCTCACCCGCTCGTTTGGTGGACTAGGGTTAGGGCTGGCGATCGCTCGTCAGCTAGTAGAATTGCACGGTGGCACTATCTCTGTAGCAAGTCCAGGTGAGGGACTCGGTTCTACGTTTACAGTCAAATTGCCCCTTTTGGAGGCAAAAACAGAGCTGGGGGATCTGGGGGAGCTGGGGGAGAAAAACCACTTACCCCTCACCCCTCACCTCGTCACCCCTCACCCCTCACCCTTGACTGGTTTACAAATCCTAGTTGTAGATGACGAAGCTGATACCCGCGACTTTATTGCGAAAGTGCTGGTGAAGGAAGGAGCCATAGTGATGGCGGTAGCATCAGCGGCGGAAGCTCTAGATGTACTGGCATTGCAGCCAGATGTTTTAGTAAGTGATATTGCTATGCCCGAAGAGGACGGTTATTCTTTGATTCAAAAGGTCAGAGCAATAGAAGCAAATAAAAAGCAGCGATTACCAGCCGTAGCACTGACAGCACATCCCAACAGTGAAGATCGGATCAACGCTCTTTGTGCAGGCTTTCAGACTCACGTAGCTAAGCCAGTCGATCCGGCAGAATTAGTAGTAGTAATAGCAAACTTGAAAAATTATCAATGCTAAATTGGTAGTTGGTGAAAGGGGAAAGGGAAAAGGGAAAAGGAGTCAGTAGTCAGTAGTCAGTAGTTAGTAGTCACAATTCAGAAGAGTTAATTCTTCATCTCCCCTGAACCCACTCTCCCACTCTCTCCCTCTCCCCATCTTCCTCTAGCCCCTAGCCCCTTCTTCAGCCACTTCTGCTTGCAAAAAATCAATAAACTGTCGTGCACTCCGCCCAGAGCGACCGTTGTGACGAGTTGCCCACTGTAGGGCGCGCGCCTCTAGATCTTCTTGATTTAGGGTAATTCCGGCTTGGGCTGCTAGATGGTGGACAATTTGGAGATAAGTGTTTTGATTAGCTGGTTCAAACGTCAAAGTTAGACCAAAGCGATCGCTAAATGATAGTTTTTCTTGCACTGTATCCCAAGCGTGGATTTCTTCATTATTACTCGGACGAGGGCGATCGCCAAAAAACTCCCGAATCAGGTGGCGACGATTAGAAGTAGCATAGACAACTACATTCTGTGGTCGTGCGGTTAAATTACCTTCTAAAACAACTTTCAAAGCTTTAAAAGCATCATCATCTTCTTCAAAAGAAAGATCATCGACGAAAATAATAAATTTCGGCGGCAAACCCCGTAGTTGTTCCACAATGGCTGGTAAATCTCTCAAATCAGATTTTGCAACTTCAATTATGCGAAGATTGCGACTACCATATTCATTCAATAACCCTTTTACCAAAGAAGATTTACCAGAACCACGACTACCGTACAACAATACGTGCAACGCCCGATAACCTGCTAGTAAAAACTCTGTATTCTTTAGTAAAGCATCTCGCTGATACTCATAGCCCACCAGTTGATTTATCCCGACTGAATCAGGGTAGGGAATTCCGATTAATTGCCCCGACTGCCAACGTAAAGCTTTATACCGAGCAAATATGCCAGTACCTTCTTTGCGGTAATAAGCTGCTAGTTTTTCCACATCCGCCCAATTTTCTCCAAGGGGCGTTTCACGAATTGCGCTTGAGTGCATAGTTAGGGCAACGGGTGCAACATTCAACTTTGCCACACCTTGCACCCACTGGCACAGTTGTTCACTATCACACTGATAAAGATTGTACAAAGCTTGCAAATCTTGCTTCGCAGCTGCTACCACTTGCGGTAATTTCGCCAAGTCTGTCTGCTGAACTTGACGAGTAAAAGGATTATCATCAGTGAGAATTTGGCTAATTAGATACTCTTGCCAAGTTTGATTTCTAGCAGCTAAAGCTCTGAAGTATTTGCCATAGGCTTTAATACAACCGAGCCAGTCGTCACTATTACATAAAGCTTGTAATAGGTTGAGGAAAGCTTGCCCAACTTCATCCTCAAGTACAGATTGATACAGCAACAAGGAAGCTGCTTGAGTTTGGAGAAATTGAATTGAGGCGATCGCTTGACTATCCATCGATATTAATATTTAAGCGTTGCACAATAAGGTAATGATTGTCCTTGTAACTTCCTTCAGATGCTAAATATCCTTTGTTTTTCTTAGCGACAAGCACGTCTTTGCGTGAAACTTGCCAAGCTGATGAACGTAGCAAGACGGATTTTTCACTTTAGCTAATACTACCAACCCACGACAATCATCCAAAGACTAATTCCCAACACTAGGGTAGATAAATGTTGTGGTAAAAGCGATCGCATCGGTTGACGGGCGATTTTCCCAGTTAATATCACCGTCAACAGAACTGAAAAAATCAGCGTTGTTCCTTGCAAAAAAGCCGTGACAGCAGGATGAGCCACCAAAACAGGCATTCCCTCACCGCCCAAGCCAAATGTTGCCAAACTCACAGGCAGAATACGTCCTGCTTCCCCCAACCCCAAACGCAGATAGTAAGCCAAATTTCCACCCCATACTAGGGGTAAGTAACCATAGGCAAGTTCCACAAATGGTTTAGGTTTGGGCATTGGGAATGCTGATTTTGGCTTGTCCCCAGGCGATCGCTTGGGAATGTAATTGATTAACCAATGATAAAGCTGCATCAAACCATATACCAGCAGAGCAACACTAGCTGGAATCATCAAAGCTAGTAGTGATAATCCCAAGTGAGGCAAAAACTGTGTTAAATCTATATTCCAACCCAGACTTGCCTGTATTTCTGGTAAGCGATGCAGAAACACTCCACCAAACAGCAAAAACAACAAAGCTACTTCATAACTGCGGGGGACATGGGTAGTCCACAACTCAATTCCAGGGGGACGTAAATTCACCTCTACAGAACGATGGGGACAAGCTTTGAGACAAGTCATGCACAAAACACAATCTCGGTTATCTTCGAGTTGTGCTGGATGAGAATACAACGGACAGCCCCCTGTTTCCATTCCCTCACCTTTTTGGGGACCACCTTTATAACACTGATAAGTAGTGCATTCTGCCGAACAAGTACCCTGCTGCGCTCGTAGCTCAGTCATTGATAATTTGGCAAATAAACCATTCATCCCCCCAATGGGACACAAATAGCGACACCAAAACCGCCGCTCAAAAATCGCAGAGAAAATCATAGCCCCAGCGGTGATTAAGAGCAGTAAACAAGAAGAAAGGTAAGCTGTATCTTCTAGATGCCAAAGTTCTTCCCACAAGAAAATTAGGGTAAATAACCCAAACAAAAACCATCCTCCCCATTTTTCCGCTGACTCTCGTGGCCAACGCTTCAACTGCCGAGGAAAAAGCCATAGGGATAGCTTTTGCGTGACTTCTCCGTAAATCATGAATGGACATACGGCACACCACACTCGCCCCACAAACGGAAAACCCAGCAATACCAAAGGCCACCACCAAGCCCAAAACATATTTAAGGCGAAATTCTCACTGCGATGCTGAGGACCTACAAATAAGATTGCTACAACGATCGCAAAAAACCACAAGGTAAAGCCGTAGTTGATTCGGTCTGGCCACCAAGGACTACGTAGAAACCGTCGTAGACCAGGATAAAGATTTAACAAATTGACGCGAAATTGTTTTTTCTTCGTCTGGGCTGACCAAAAGATTTCTTCGGTTAACTCAAGATTGCCCGCTGACTGGACAATTGCTCTTTCTACCAGGCTTTGTAATTCTTGAAAGTTGCCAGGGAAATCGTAGGATTGTAAGCGGCGCAGAGCTTCTGGTGTGATTGTAGGTTTAGCAATACTTCTACTGCGCGTATAAAGACTGATGTAGTATTCGACTAAAGCTTTGAGATCAGCTTTACGCACTCTTAGAGGAGGCACTTTAATCGTATGACCGACACAACGCGCGATCGCAGGTTGTGTTTTTTCAGCAATCATCAAAATACGCGCTCTACTAGTACGCGGTTGTACTGACTCATCTTCCGCCCGACTAACTGGGGTGTAAGTACCCGTTTGTAACAACTGAGCTATTTTAGGTACTAATTCCGAGGGCAATTCTTGGATATTATTCAGAATTAAAGTACCTTCACCCAGCCATTCGATTAATCCTGGTTTTCCATTAGCACGACCAAATAGATCTGCACCGCTCGTTTGCAGAAGACCACAGTTGACTTTAATTATCGGTTCTCGTCGTTGGGAAGAACCAAAGTGGATCAGGCTAGCTATATTGTCTTTCTCTAGTCCTGGTTCGCCAAAAATTAGAACTGACTTGCGATCGCTAGCGGCTTCTCTGATTTCCTGACGCAGACGCACAGCATAGCGACTTGTCCCGACAACGCCGCGTTTTACCTTAGTTACTAGATAAGGACGTAAGGCGATCGCTCGCTCTTGCTCATAGGTAAGTGCAGAGGTTAGCTGACTTAATTCTTGCGCTAATTGGCGGGAGACAACCTCAAGAATTTCTGGGTATTGAGCCACTATCTCTCGGAAAGAAGCAGCCCGAACAACCCACAGGTGACACTCAGATAAAGTGGTAATTGTTCTTTGGGCTGGCTGATCTAATAGCAACTCCTGTAGGTTAATGACTGCTCCAGGGAGTAGACTAGTCGCTCCAATTGAGTTTGTTTGACTGGTGCGAACGCTTTCCAGATGACCTTGTTTGAGAATGTATAGTGCATCTGGGGGAGTGTCTTCTAAAACTAGGCGCACCTGTGCTGGTACAATTTGCTCTTCTATTACCCTTGCGATCGCATTTAATACCTCTGGCGACAAGACTGCTAGAGCCGTTCGCTCTTGTAGCCATATCACTAAGTCTGGAGATATCATAGTTACTTTGCCGCTTGCAATACTTCCTATTTTAGATTTATTGCTTCACCCTGCTAAACAATCTAAATACCCCAAGCCCCGCTGGCGTTGATCGATAGCGCCAATTTATACTTTTGATTGGCGCTTTCCTAGACTGTTAGCTGCAAGTTCTAAACCGAGTGCTATGAGTATGGCGGATCTTCCCAATCTCTGGGTTCCTTTGACACTTCTTGGTTTAATTGTAATTGCTGCTATTTTTTTCAGCCGCAGCCGCTAATATAATTCGGAAGACCCACGACAGAAGTCAGTAGTCAGAATAGTTAATTCTTCATCTTGTCCATCTCCCCCTCTCCCCTTTTGCCCCTTTTGCCCCTCGTCCCTAATAAAGCCGATCTAAGACATATTCAGTCATGTTAATCAAGGCTTGTCGAGATTCGGAGGGTGGTAGATCATTTAAATGCTCAACTGCTTTATTGGCATGATAAGCAGCTAATTCCCGCGATCGCTTGATGCCTTGACTATCTAAAATTAGAGCGATCGCTTTGTCTAAATCCCCTGACTGCTCAAACCTCCGTTCAATCAAGGTTTCTAAGTATGGTTTTTCTTCTAGGGCAAATAAAGCCGGAGCAGTCAGATTACCACTTTTAAGATCCGATCCTGCTGGCTTACCCAAAGTTTCTGTCGAACCAGTAAAATCCAAAATGTCATCTACAATTTGGAACGCTAAACCCCAATGACGACCATAGCCGTGTAGATGCTCCGCTGTTTCTTGAGAAACTCCGCTGAGTAAACCAGCAGCTTTGGAACTGTTAGCGATCAAAGAAGCCGTTTTGTAATAGCTCTTGTCTAAGTAAGTTTCTAATGTGATGGAGGTATCAAAACGAGTTACTCCCTGCTGAATCTCACCTGCTGCAAAATTCATAATTACTTCTGAGAGTAATTTTACTACCTCTAGGTTGTCCAGGTTAGCTAAATGCCAGGAAGCTTGGGCAAACAGGAAATCCCCAGCCAATATAGCTACGCGATTATCAAACAAACTATGAACGGTGGGAACTCCACGCCGCATGGGCGCTTCATCTACCACATCGTCATGTACTAAACTTGCCGTGTGAATCATTTCTGTAATTTCGGCTAACCTGCGGTGACGGGGGGTAATGTCTTCATCCAACATTGTCGCCCGTGACATCAGCAAGACAATTGCTGGTCGCACCCGCTTTCCTCCAGCTCCGAACAGGTATTCTGCCGCTGCAAACAGGATGGGATGACGTGTACCTATTAACTCTATTAAGTTCTCTGACAGCAAACGCAGGTCTGCTTCAACTGGAGAAAAGAGGGAAGTCGCTGAGGTCATGAATAACTGACTCTATATTTGTTTACGAAATTTTACATATTCTGTACTCATTTTAAGCGCGATCGCGGCAAGCTAGGGATTTCATTTTTTGCTATTGCAAAGGAGGGAGTAGGTTCGCGCTTTGGGAGCAGGGGGGACTCGCTCTTCCCCGTCCCCGAACTCTATGGGGATAGGGGGGAGAGGGGGGCACTTTGGCACTTTGGCAGGGGGTGCACTTTGGCAGGGGGGAGATGAAAGAATTAAATATTCTATCTTCTGTCTTCTGTCTCCTTTCCCCTTTCCCCTTTTCCCTAAAAGTCTAGATTCTTGTGTTAGCCTAGATGATGAGGCATTTAAACAAATTCACACAATCAACACAAATCAGTCGCTCATTCTTGACCGACAAGAGTTGCTAGTTGAAGTAAGTGTAAATAGTTAAGCGCAGTCCAGATACTTGGCATCATTCCAAAATTACTTGGTACTGGTCAGTCAATTAACTGGTTAGACCCGTTTGCTGCCAAAACCACGTAGTCGGGCAATTGAGGGTATTGGATAAGTGGCGTGCAAAGAAAAAATAAATAATAAAATTGCCGGAAAATAATTAAGTTTTCTGGCAATTTTAGAGTGTTAAAAAACCACCCAAAAATTTTTGCTGGTGGTTAATTTGCTCTGCGTGTATTAAAAATTTCATCTTCCTCTCTCTTAACGCTGGCGGTAAAATGACTTACGGTAATGTACCTGTGATTATTCCTATTTTGGCGACTGGTTATTTATTAACTGTTTATGTATTATTAGCACTGGCACAGCGCCATACTAAAAATTCTAGAGCAGGGGAGAATTAGGCAGAGGAGCAGGGGGGCAGGGGAGGAGGGGAGAAAAGAACAATTTCGAATTTTCCTTTCCCCTTTACCCTTTTCCCTTTTTCTCGCCCCTAATCAAGAAATTCGAGTGGTAGGCTAGGAGTTAGTGTATCTTCTAAGAAAACTTGCTCAACGAGTGGGGTGTAGCCTAGCCATCGTACGGACGATTGGGCAAATTGATGAGGGCATCCGCTGACGTAGAAGCGAGTTGGAAAAGGCGGGTAAGTATTCCTTAATCCTAGCAAATCCAGTTCTTGAGCTACAGCTTTGACAAGGTAAATAGCTGGATCAACCAGTTTAACTGATGGTGGAAGCAGCGATCGCAAAACAGGTGCTAAGTGGGGGTAATGAGTACAGCCATAGATTAAAGTGTCAATTTGCTGCCCTCGTAAAGGAGCCAAATATCGCCGTGCCACTTCCTTAGTATAAGGATCGTGGAGCCGATTTTGCTCAATCAATGGCACAAACTCAGGACACCCAACCTGCCAAACCTGAGCAGTACCATCAATTTCTAGAATCGCTTGTGGATAGGCATTGCTAGCAGCAGTTGCTGGGGTAGAGATCACACCAATTCGTTTACCTTGCTGGATGGCTGCTTTAGCTCCAGGTAGGATTACCCCCAAAATTGGAAAAGGAAATTCAGAGCGCACTGTCTCCAACGCCAAAGCCGAACTAGTATTGCAAGCCATGATTGCCATTTTGACTTGCTTTTTTTGCATCCAACCCAGGATTTGCCGCGCAAATTGTATAATTTCTGTCTTAGAGCGGTTGCCATAAGGCAGCCGAGCTGTATCTCCAAAATAAAGAATTGATTCTTTGGGAAGTTGCTGATAAAGCTGAGTTAAAACAGTAAGCCCACCCACACCGCTATCAAAAACTCCAATCGGAGATTGCTGAGGTTCTCGACTCAGAAAGTAAGAAAAATTGCTGTTGCAGGTAGAAGAATAAGATACAGTTCGATTGTTGCCAGTGATCATGCTTGTCGCAGGGTTAGAAGCGAGTTTGATAGGTTGATGGGTGTGAGGAATGGGAAAACAATACTTTCAAACCCGCCTGTCAACTTGTCAGTTACCAGGCACAAATGTATAATTAAGTATTATTACCTAATTTTGCCGGATGTACTGCAAAATACCGCGAACGATCGCCTCAGCCATTTGATTTTGGTAATCCGAAGTTGCCAGTTTAGGAGCGTCTTCACGACCCGTCACAAAACCAACTTCCACTAAAACAGCAGGCATTGAACTCTTCCTTAATACATAAAATCTAGCTTTTCGCACATGGCGATCGTGGATATTAACATTTTGCAAAATGTTGTTATGAATTGTCTGAGCTAGACGATTACCACTGTCGAAATAATACGTCTCCAAACCACTGACATCAGGACGGGTAGGAAGGGAATTAGCGTGAATACTAACAAACAAGTCGGCATTTGCCCGCTCTGCTATGTCTACTCGTGGTTGTAAATCAACGAAATAGTCAGAATCTCGCGTCAGTACGGCTTGAATGCCCTTTTCCTCCAAAAGCTGGGCTATCCGTTTGGAAATTGGTAAAATTATATTCTTTTCTTGCAGCCCACCAATCCCAATCGCGCCTGGGTCTTTACCTCCATGTCCAGGGTCAACGATCACGACAAGCCGCCCCTTACGAGCCAAAGGTCGTGCTGGTGGTCGCTTGATTTCTGGTGGTGGCGATGGCGCAGAAATAGAAGTATTAGAATTTGGGTTAGTAGAGGAGGGCGGTGTCAATACAAGAGAAGAGCGTTGTAACTCTAGAGATAACAACTCCGGTCTAGGCTGCTCGATATCCCTCACTCGCACCCCTGCTGCTGGCTGTACCAAAATCGTTACCGTTCGGGGGTCAGTTTGACGTAAACGTACTCTTAGTACAGGACTGCTAGCGTCTAGGGATGGTCCTTTAACTGAAGAAGCTAACTGAGCATTGGTAACAGTGATGCTGTAAGAGGCAGATTGACGATCCCAGCCGCTGGCATAAGTGATGATTTGATCGGCTTTGATCAGCAGTTGTGTTCCATCTCCAGACAGTTCTATAGACCCAATAGTTGCTAAGTCTGGTGAGGCTTGGGAAAGTGGAGCTGATTGTCTGTTCTCTTGTGTTGCTAGCGGCTGACTATTGGTGGGTAGCAAGACTATACCACCAAATTGACCACGTAAGTTACTATCGCTTGCCCTCCAGTTCGGGCTATCTGGATTTACCTCCATTGTCATACGGACAATGGGCGGCGAACTTTGTATTTGGGTCAGCTTGATACTATTAATGCCATAGCGATCGTCCAACAGTTTTGGCTGAACAAAGCGCGGTGATAGGGTTGCGCCTTTGAGGTCAATATTAATGTTGGTTTGGTCAGAGCTTCGATTGAGTTGAATGTCAGGGCTACCACTACCAGTAGTACGGATAAAAAATCCATCTCCTGTGGGTAGTACTCTCTGCACTTGAAGGGTGTCTGAAGCTGGGGCATCAGATACCGTGTCCCGAGCAACTTTATTTACAACCAAACGTCTAGGTTTAGAATCGGGCTGGGTAGGTGTAATTACTGAGAATAACTTTCTAGGGGAGGAAGCGGTGGCGGCTTGCGTGATTGGCGGTTGTGGCGCTGCTAAGCTACTGGGCTTAGATGCTTGCTCTAGCGGTGCTTGTGGTGCTGGGGCGGTTGGGGCTGAGGTAGTTGCTACTTTTTCAGGACGAGGTAGCTGTACCGTCCAGTTGCTAGGGGAAGCACCGTGAAATTTCACTTGCCCAGGGTCTAGATGATAACCTGGACTTAGTTCAATCACAAGCCGAGTTGTTGTTTTATCAACCTGCCCAACGCGGATAGAGCGATAGACACCGCCGATGTTCTTCTTTACGGTTGTCCGCTTCAAATCTGTCCCTGGTAAATCAATCACCAAACGTGTTGGGTTGAAAACCACTTTTGCCTTGGGTTGAACCTTGCCCTGGGTTTTAATTTCCAGCTTGTTGTACTTAGCATTAAAATGCCAAGCATTCAGTCTCGCTGCGGAAGCAGGAGACGAAAGTAGAAAAATGCTCAAAGTACTGGGTAATAGCCAGTATAATTTCACGGTACTTTCTCCTTATTCGCATTCATCCGATGCAGTCAACGTCTCCTGAAGTTGGCGCTTCACTCCATCAAATATTGAACTTTTTGCCCTATGCCGACCATGAGTATATACGAGTAATCAGTAGATAGCTGAAATTGGATTTAAACATACTATGAAATGCTCTCATCCGATCTGACGCGAAACATTGATTTTCGTTCTCACAAGGGTTAGCGATGCCTTAGGGCGAACCATAATCAACTGAGCTACCAATTTACAGAAAAATTAATTGAATAGCAAAGGTTTTTGTAGTATAATTTAATCCTTTTTAACCGATAGTGGGCGTTAATGCCTCCCTTGTTCAGCAAAAAAATTTGTCAATTGGTCAATATATTGCAGCAATACGTCGGTTGTGGTTGAATTTTGCCGTTTACCGTCCTGCTAATGACATCAAAATTTACAAATAAGGGGGCTAGGGGCTAGGGGCTGGGGACTAGGGGAAGCCTGTGGCAGGGTAAAGGGTAAAAGTAATTCGTAATTCGTAATTCGTAATTCGTAGTTAATCATTCTCCCCCTCCTCTTCTAGCCCCTAGCCCCTAGCCCCCAGCCCCTATTTGGGTGATGCCTGAGTACCTGTTAAAACTGAGTCTGGCTTGCCTGTGGCTGGTGTTGTTTGGGGAAACACGAAACGTAACAGGGGAGGTGCTACAAAAGTCGTCAGGATAACCATCATGATAATTGCCGCTTCAAGCGGTTTTGAGAGAATACCACTAGCAGAACCAACCCCAGCAAACACTAGTCCAACCTCACCGCGAGGAATCATCCCAACACCAATCGCTAAGCGGTTGATGCCAGGTTGTCCAAATACTGCCAAGCCTGTGACTACTTTACCGATAACGGCGATCGCAATGAGGAAAGTAGCAATTACTAGCCCCTCGCGGTTACTGGGAATTGCAGGATTTAGTACGCCTAAGTCGGTTTTAGCACCGACAGTCACAAAGAAAATTGGCACTAGCATATCAGCGATCGGTGCTACCTGTTTTTGCAATTCTTTGCGCTTATCAGTCTCGTCCAAAACTAAGCCAGCGGCAAACGCCCCCAAAATCGCTTCTAAGTGAATAGCAGCAGCCAAATATGCCATCACAAAGGCGAAAATGAAAGCTGGGATAACCAATTCACCCCTCGTCTTGATATAGTCAACTAGGGCGACAAAAGCCCAATTGAACACATTGCCCAGCACAATTGCACCAAGCAAGAAACCACTGGCACTGATAATTAGATAGATAACGTTACTCACGTCTACCTCGCCAGTTTTAGCCAGACTTGCCACCACTGCCAGTACAATAATACCCAGTACGTCATCGATGACAGCAGCCCCAAGAATAATCTGACCTTCTTTGGAATTAAGACTTCCCAGTTCTGATAAAACCTTAGAAGTAATACCAATACTGGTAGCAGTCAAAGCAGCACCAGCAAAAATTGCTGGCACAGCTGGTACAGCAAACAAAGTCATCAACCCCGCACTACCAGCGGCAAAAGGTACGACTACGCCCACGAAGGCGACGATGGTTGCTTGGATACCGACTGCCATCAAATCTTTTAAGTTAGATTCCAACCCAATTTCAAATAGCAGGATCACCACACCCAGTTCAGCCAAAACAGAAATTACTTCACTTTGCGCTTGAAAGGTAGCTGCTAACTCTTGGGGGTTTAAACCCGCCCCTATTTGGATGACACTCATCAGGAAAGAACTAGACGCATCCCCCCCACCTTCGGGAAATACCAACAAATGCAAGGCAGAAATGCCTACTACTACACCACCAACAAGTTCTCCTAATACTGGTGGCAAGCCTACTCGGTTAGATAATTCCCCACCAATTTTACTAGCAAGATAAATTATGACTAAACTCAGCAGCACAGATGCTAACACCAGCGCACTGTTTTGTTCTGATGCTGTTGTGGTTAACAGTAGGGATGTAGGTTTTCCCCAAATGGTAAATGAAGTTATCCAGTCGAGTGTATCCAACTTTATTAGCCATCCAAAAAACATCCTTTTAAATGTACTAGAAGGTTCATCAAGTACGCTGGTAGTTAATCGGTAACAGACTTAAAAAGAAACCTGCAACGCGATCGCGCTCCAGGTGCAATACTTGCCGCCCTCGTTAAAATTAGCTTAAGCGCTTACTTTTTGGTGGAGCATAGTCATAATTTGTGTCATTTGTTGCTTCAACCGTTCTATTTCTGCCTGCATTGTGGCAATTTTGTCAGTTAGAACTTCCGTTTGGGCTGTTGGGGCTGCAACAGCGACTGTAGCTGCTGGAATTGCAGTTTGTACTTGGGCTGGTTTGCGAGGCAGTTTAGACTTTGCCATCGCTGATTTGATTGCCCCAATTAAATCTTTCTGTTCAAAGGGCTTGGGGATAAATTCAAAATACTCAAACGGTTCTGGGAGTTTCTCAACTACTTCTTCCTTACGACCTGACATTACCACCAAGGGGATTTTCTGCAAGTCAGCATTTTGTTGAATCTGCTGATAAACTTCCCAACCACTAAGTTTAGGCAGCAGAAAGTCAAGCATAATCAGGTTTGGTCGTTCCTGACGAATTAAATTGAGTCCTTCCAGACCATCTTTTGCTTCCAAAACTTCAAAGTTGCCAGGTGGCAACATTTCCTTTACTCGCACCCGAATGACACGACTGTCATCGATCACCAGGATTTTGTTACTTGCCACAACTGACTCCTCTGAAATTAACTATAAGTGGTGAGATTGTAAAGTGGGCGATAAAAATGAGAATGTCCGGTTATGCACTATGGAAGCCCCGCCAGTTGACATCCATAAGCTGTCAACTGGACGCAAACATCAATTACCCGACCTAGATGCGTAAGCAATATCAGTAAGCATAGTTACACTGTTAACTCACGAGTCCAGGTAGCCTTGCACAACAAAACAACAAGCTTAAGCTAACGCTGTCTGTGTTTTGTGTCCAAGGGAAATTTCACTGATTACTTGATGATGATTGGGTTAGCTTAATTCCTTCAATCTGATAAATATACCCTTGACAATTTATAATTTATATGCAGTCTGATTAACTTCTTAACAGTAGATTGACTCAAAAGCTATCTCAATCAAAGAGGATAGGAAAGGATTAAGTATGAAGTGTGTACGCTTCGCGTTGCCGCCGGCTAGGATGAAGTGTGAGAGGGGGAGCCTTGGGGAGCAATATCAATTGATAATTGATAATTGATAATTGTTTCCCTTTCCCCTTTCCATGACCCAATCATCTACTTCCCAGTTAAAGTCTGAAATTGAGGCGCTACCCTCGTGGTTACGCCGACCGATTGGTAAAGCTAGTGAACTTTCTACAGTACAAAGAATAATCAAGCAGCGCCAAATTCACACAATTTGTGAAGAAGGACGTTGCCCGAATCGAGGAGAATGTTATGCCCAGAACACGGCAACTTTCTTGCTGATGGGACCAGTTTGTACTAGATCTTGCGCTTTTTGTCAAGTAGATAAAGGTCACGCCCCCATGCCTTTAGATCCAGAAGAACCACAAAAGATTGCCGAAGGAGTGCAGTTATTGGGGTTACGCTATGTAGTTTTGACTTCAGTGGCGCGGGATGATCTGCCCGATCAGGGGGCTGGTTGGTTTGTTGCAACAATGTCCGCAATTCGCATTGCTAATCGAGAAACGCAAATAGAGGTTTTGACTGCGGATTTTTGGGGTGGTGCAGGGGCTGGAGTAGAGGGGCAAAGAGAACGGATTGCGCTCGTTGTGAGGGCAAAACCAGCTTGTTACAACCACAATATTGAAACAGTGCGACGATTGCAAGGACGGGTGAGAAGGGGAGCGAAGTATGAAAGATCGCTGCAAGTTTTGCAAGTGGTGAAAGAGCTTGATCCGAGTATACCCACTAAATCAGGGCTAATGTTGGGACATGGGGAGACTGTCTTGGAAGTGATGGAGACAATGAGAGATTTACGGGCGGTAGGATGCGATCGCCTTACCATTGGTCAATATATGCGCCCAACGCTTGAACACCTACCCGTACAAAAATACTGGACACCAGAAGAATTTGAGCAACTTGGAGACATCGCCCGCAAGATGGGATTTGTCCATGTCCGATCTGGTCCACTGGTGCGTAGTTCCTACCATGCAGGACAGGAGTAGTGACTAGTGGAACCAGTGACTAGTGACTAGAGGTAAGAGAATTTTGGAGCCATAGATTTTGGATAATAGAATTGGAAACTCTCTTTGATCTCCCCTGAAACCTTCTTCTAGCCACTGGTTCCACTGGTTCCACTAGCCCCTCGCCCCTCACTTTACACAAAATATTCTTAACGGGTGTTGGTAATTGGGACACTCTTTGGTATTTCTGAAGAAGACCTTAAATAATTATGAGGAGAGAAGCTTATGAGTACGGGAGCCAACCAAGCAGCTAATAAAGCAGCTGGAGCAGCAGCCGGAACAGCGGTTGCCAAAACTAATGCCAAACCGCCTTATCCGTTTCGCACCGCAATTAGCCTGGTTCTGCTAGCAGGTAATATTCTGGTAGCGGCTATCTACTTCCACGTCGTTAATCCCTAGTTTGTTGGGGGCTAGAGGAACCAGAGGAACTAGAGGAACCAGAGGCTAGAGGAACCAGAGGAACCAGAGGCTAGTCTGCCCCTCTGCCCACGCCACTATGCCCCTGGAGCCCCTTTGCCCCTTGCGCCCCCCTTGTCCCCTTGTCCTCACGCGCGCCCCTAATCCCTAGTCCCTCAAATCGTACCTTTGAACAAACCTTTGGGACGAATGAGCAGCACCAAAATCATGATAAACAGACCTACACCTTGTTTATATTGAGAACCAAGCCAAGGTGTACTGACTTCTTGGGTGATGCCGATAACTAAAGCAGCGGCGATCGCACCGTAGGGGTTGCCAATTCCTCCCAAGATTACTGATGCGAACATGGGCAAAATCAGAAACCAGCCCATATTTGGTCGTACCGCTGTAATCAGTCCGTACATACTGCCACCTAGCGCTGTCAAACTGCCAGCAATTACCCAAGTCCAAATCACAACCGAGTCAACATTGATACCAGAAACACGGGCGAGGTCAATATTATCAGCAACGGCTCGCATAGCCTTACCAATTTTTGTGTTCTGCAACAAGTAGTGCAACACCAAAATTGCCAGCGCTGCTAGGAACATAACTAAAAGTTGATTTTGAGGCACTCTTAAGCCCAAAATTTCCCTTGCCGGATTGACAGGCAAATCGTAATCTCGGTTGCTACCGCCCCAAATTAAGATGATGCCGTTGCGAATAAATAAGGCAAGTCCGATAGAGATAATAATTAGGGTAGTAGAAGAAGCTCTCTTCAAGCGCATCTTTGACCAGATCAACTTTTCTGACAACAGCATCGCTGCTACAGTGCCAATTGCTCCCAACACCATTGAGAACCAGATATTTATTCCACTGGTATTGGCTAGCAGAGTCAGATAAGCTCCCAGAGTCATAAAATCACCATGAGCAAAGTTAGACAGCCGCAAAATCCCATAAGTTAGTGTTAGTCCCACCGCAGCTAGGGCAATGATGCTGCCTACAGCCATACCATTCACAAACAATTGAGCTAGTTGTGCATCCATTTTCTTTGACTTATACCATTTTGGGTTTTAGATTTTGGATTTTAGATTGGGAATCGCTTTGTATTTTTAAGTTGTGTGAATCCATTTGTCGCATTCTTTTTTCAAATTGGAATTACTTTGTAGGTAATTCCCAATCGGTAAAGAAACAATCATTCTTAAGGGTAAAGGGGAAAGGATAAAGGATAAAGGGTAAAGGAGTCAGGAGTTGTGAATGTTTAATTCTTCATCTCCCTTTTGCTCCCTTTTGCTCCTTTAGTAGCAGTTGGGAGAAAGGACGAGTAAAATGGGCTGGTTTGCTTAGCAATTAGCAATTTGCAGAAGTTCCTCCGTTCTCGCCCAGTGCCTAAACGAGAAATTTATCGCAACAAGTCTTATATGTCCATGCTATGGTTTGCTTTTACCAGTCTCCACGCCCGCATGACAGTTTTAGTCATCTTTGCTGTCTTGCCCCTGTATGCCTTCATCCTACTCAATAGCTTATATAACAGGCAGACTTTCACTTGCACACTCGTGACATTGTTGGCGCTGGTTGCGATCGCTATTATCAGCTTTGGCAGTGAATTTATACTTTTGCGTTGGGTGCGGTTGCTAACACACGTCAGCAAGCAGTTAGCAGGGGGCGATCTCAACGTTCGCATCAATAACTTAGGATCTGCGCCTACAGAAATTAGGCAATTAGCTCAAACTTTTAACCAAATGGCTGCCTCGCTAGAACAGCAATTAGCCTCTTCTCGTTCGATTGAAGCTCAGTTGAGCAAAGCAAACGAGCGATTTCAACTTGCTGCTGCTGCCGTAAATGCCATCATCTATGAGTGGGATATCGAGAAGCGAACAATCGAAAGGACACAAGGGCTATTCAATGTTTTAGGCATTCAACCCGAAGAGGCTGACACTCGCCCTGATTGGTGGCTTGAGCGTGTACATCCAGATGACACAGAGCGCATACGCATAACGATTGATACTGCCACAACTAAAAGCAGCGATCGCAATTTTGAACTCGAATATCGCATTCTTAACAAGGAAAATCAGTATGTATATGTCTGGGATAAAGGACTGATTTTGAGAAATGCTGATGGATGTGCGGTACGAGTAGTCGGCAGTGTCTTGGATATTAACCAGCGCAAGCGGGTAGAGGAGAATCTGCACGAGAGTGAACAGCGGTTTTATCAGATAGCTGAAAATATCCGTGAGGTTCTTTGGATAGCTACTCCAGGGCTAAAACAAATCATATACATTAATCCTGTGTATGAAAAGATTTGGGGTTTATCTGCTGAAAGATTGTATGCTCAACCCACGTCGTGGATAGAAACGATTCATCCAGAAGATCGGGAACTCGTCATTGCTCACTTTCAAGAAAATATCCTATCAGATTGCGAACTGGAATATCGGCTCGTGCGATCTGATCGCTCAATTTGTTGGGTACGCTCTCGTGCCTTTCCCATCTGCGACGAAGCAGGGAAAGTATACCGCGTAGCTGGTTTGATTGAGGATATCACCCAGCGCAAGAACTGGGAAGCAGAAAGAAAGCATCTTAACGAAACTTTAGAGCAACGAGTGCAGGAACGTACAGCTCAATTAGAAGCGGCTTTACGGGAACTAGATGCTTTTTCCTATTCGGTTTCCCACGATCTGCGCGCTCCTTTGCGACACGTTAGGGGTTTCGTAGATGCCTTGGCGTTGCAACTAGAGCAAAGTGGATCTTTCGCTAATCCAAAGCTCAGACACTACATAGAAGTAATTCAACATAGCAGCGAAAAAATGGAGCAGTTAATCGATGGTTTACTCACTTTATCGCGGGTGGGGCGGCAACCGTTGATAAATCGTCCTGTTAATTTGAGGCAGTTGGTTGATGAAGCGATCGCCTTGATTAAAGACCAAAAAGAAACACAAAACCATCAGCATCCTTGCATAGAATTTATTGTGGGCGACTTGCCCACAGTCACAGGCGATCCTACATTGCTGCAACAGGTATTCAGCAATCTAATCGATAATGCTGTTAAGTTTAGTTGCAATCAATCATCAGCAACAATTGAAATTGGTACTTTACCAGATAGTACAATTTTTGTCAAAGATAATGGTGTCGGCTTCCAGATGGAGTATGCCGAGCAGCTATTTGCAGCCTTTGGGCGTTTGCATTCAAAAAAAGAATTCAAAGGCACAGGCATTGGATTAGCAATTGTGCAGCGGATTATTCATCGTCATGGCGGTACAATTTGGGCAGAAAGTAAACCCCACCTGGGAGCAACTTTTTACTTCAAGCTGGAACAAAGTATTAATTAGGGAAAAGGGAAAAGGGAAAAGGGGAATTGATTTAACCAAAAACCATTCACCAACTACCAATTACCGTACAGGCGGGTTTATTAGACATACTTGTGAACCTCCAGATAACTCGTTGAAACCCGCCCCTACCAACTACCAACTACCCAGCCAAGTTATTTTATGAGAGATAAATATTCGTGGAAGTAGAGCCAGCCAGGATTTTACTTGTAGAAGATGAGCCACTAAATGTAGAACTATTGCAGTTGGCTCTCAATAACTACAACTTTTTGAATCAAATCGATATTGTAGAGGATGGGGAACAAGCTTTGCAATACTTGCTAGGTCGAGAAGGTAATTCCCCGACTCATCCGCTACCCGATCTAATATTATTAGATTTAAGGCTGCCAAAAATTAACGGCGTTCAAGTCCTGCAACAAATTCGTAACAATCCGCGTACTCGTGACTTAACTGTTGTGATCTTGACTACTTCCCCAGAAGATGATCAATTAAAGGCGTGTTACGCTCTGGGAATTAACAGCTATATTGTCAAACCATTTGGTTTTGAAAAATTAATCTGTGTGATGCGCCGAGTGGGTTTGTACTGGATGCTGTTGAAAACACCACTGCCACCGCCCTCAAGTTAGTCCTCATGACAGACACTATCGAGTATTCTCAGGTTTTGAAGAGGCAGGAACTGCTAATTCAATCAAAACTCCACTTATTGATTGTGGAGGATATGCAAGCAGATATAGAGCTGATGGCGATCGCTCTAGAAACAGCACAAGTAACCTTTACCTATGATGCGGCTGAGACACTCGACGAATGCCGTTCTCTGCTGGCAACCCAAACCTATAATGCTATATTGTCAGATTATCGCCTGCCTGGATTCACGGCTTACCAAGTTTTGCATCTTTTAGAGCAATCCTCGCAAGAGATTCCATTGATTCTGGTGACAGGTAATTTAGGGGAAGAAGCGGCGGTTGATTGCATCAAGGCTGGGATGACAGACTATGTAATCAAACAGCGATTGTTTCGTTTACCAATGGTTTTAACGCGATCGCTGCAAGAATTTGAACTGCGCCGTCAACAGCAACAAGCTGTAGCAAAAATTCAAATCCAAGCGCAGCAGGAAGCAATTATCAACCGCATTATCGCGGCGATGCGCGGCACATTAGTACTAGATCAGGTGCTGCAAACAACAGCAGATATGCTGCACGAAATTCTCAATGTTAGTCGCTGTTTAATTTACCTGTCTGACACTCAAGGGGAAATGATTATTCAGTACGCCAGCAATGTGACTGCCCAACAAAAGGAAATAATTGGGATGCAGTGTACAGTGGTTAATTGTTACAAAAATAAGCTGGCTTTGGGTAATCAAGTATTTTTCAGCAGCGTCACTCAAATTAACCCACAGGCGCAGTTACTAGCCAAACAATATAACGTTCGCGCCATTGTGATAACTCCACTAATATATCAACAAAACTATCTGGGTGGAATTACCCTGCATCAGTGCGATCGCGAACGAAAATGGACAGATAATGAGCTTTCACTATTAAAAGCAATTAGCGATCAATGTGCGATCGCCATTCATCAAGCACAACTGTTTAGCAAATTTCAACAACAAGCAACTAGGGAAAGCACACTAAATCAAATCAGTCAAACACTAAACTCCAGCCTCGATCCAGAATATATTTTACAGGAAATTGTCAGACTGACTGGAGAATACTTCGGTGTTGATCGGCTGATCATATTTTCGGTAGAACCAGAACAAATTCACATTTTGAATGAATGGCGAAAGAGCGCTCAAGTTTTCTCCCTCCTGCATCTAAAAATGCCTAAGTCAGAATGGACAGACTTACTAGATCCTACCTCTGACTTTTACTATCGTCGGTGTTTTCATGCACCTGATTACGCCCTAGTTCCTTCAACGTCAACTCGACGCATGATGATTGAACAGGGGAACACTCTTTCTGTATTGAGTGTACCAATCTTTATTCGTGATCGTTTGTTTGGCGGTATAGGTCTACATACAACAACCGCTTATCGCACCTTCACAAACGACGAAATACACTTACTACAACAAATCGCCGATCAAGCAGCGATCGCTCTCTACAATGCTCAAAGCTTCGAGCGATTAGAAGAATTAGTTAAACAACGTACTCAAGAATTAGAGCAAGAAAAATTGGTTTCAGATGCCGCAAATCGTGCTAAAAGCGAATTTTTGAGTACTATTAGCCACGAACTGCGAACCCCACTTACAGGAATTTTGGGCTTTTCTGGTGTCCTCCAAGAAGAAATTTTTGGTTCATTGAATACTAAACAAAAACAATATGTTGAATGTATCCATTCTTGTGGCAAGCACTTATTAGAACTAATTAATGAATTATTAGATTTTAATAAAATTGAAGCCGGAAAAGAAGAATTGAACTTAGAAACTATTGTAGTGGAGGAAATAGGACAAGCTTGTTTATCTTTGATTGGGGAACGTTGTAGAGAGCGAGGTTTACAATTATCTATGGCGATCGCCCCTGATGTAACTACCTGCACCGCCGATCAACGTCGTTTAAAGCAAATTTTAGTTAATCTGTTGTCTAATGGGGTTAAGTTTACAGATGCTGGTTCAATTACACTGAAAATCGAGAAAACAGCTTCGGAAATCCTGTTCTCGGTAACTGATACTGGAATTGGTATTGCTTTAGCCGATCAAGAGTCTATATTTAAACCATTTCACCAAGTAGATAGCGGTTTAAATCGTAAATATGAAGGAACTGGTCTAGGTTTAGCCCTGTCCCGTAAACTAGCACAACTGCATAAAGGTGATATTACTTTAGAATCAGAACTGGGGCGCGGAAGCTGCTTCACTCTACATTTACCTAGCGAGGGGCTAGGGGCTGGGGGCTAGAGGCTAGGGGAAGCCTGTGGCAGGGTAAAGGGTAAAGGTAATTCGTAATTCGTAATTCGTAATTCGTAGTTAATCATTCTCCCCCTCTCCCACTCTCCCCCTAGCCCCTAGCCTCTAGCCCCCTAAAATAGAGTTAGTACCTGATGGGGAGTGGGAAATGATGTTACAGAAACTAGAGCAGCTCAAAGCTATATTTGCAGAAATGGAGCAGGCTTTAATAGCTTACTCTGGTGGTGTTGATAGCACTTTGGTTGCCAAGATTGCTTATGATGTTTTAGGCGATCGCGCTGTTGCTGTGACAGCTGTTTCGCCGAGTCTCTTACCTGAAGAGTTGGAAGATGCACAAGTCCAAGCAGCAGAAATCGGGATTGTTCATAAAATAATCCAGACTAACGAAATGGACAACCCGAATTACACAGCTAACCCAGTTAACCGCTGCTATTTCTGTAAAAGCGAATTGCATGATACGCTTAAACCCTTGGCAACGCAGTTAGGCTATCCCTATGTGGTGGATGGGGTTAATGCTGATGATTTGCGGGATTATCGCCCAGGTATTCAAGCGGCGAAGGAACGAGGTGTGCGATCGCCTTTGGCAGAAGTGGGAGTTACTAAGGAACAAGTTCGCCAATTGTCTCAACAATTGAGTTTACCTTGGTGGGATAAACCAGCGCAACCTTGTCTGAGTTCCCGTTTTCCCTATGGGGAGGAGATTACTGTAGCCAAGTTGCAAAGGGTAGGACGTGCAGAAATTTATCTGCGTCGGTTAGGATGGGAAAATCTGCGGGTACGTTCTGAGGGTGATACAGCAAGGATTGAGTTACCGCCAGAAAAAATTAAAGAGTTTGTGTTGACGACGGATTTACAGGCGATCGTTTTTGCTTTTCAAGGTTTTGGCTTTGTGTATGTGACGCTGGATCTAGAAGGTTATCGCAGTGGGAAGTTAAATCAGGTTTTGTCGCCTAGTCAGATTTTGAGTGTTTGAACCGCAAAGACGCAAAGAACGCCAAGGGAATTGAAATAGACACAGACTCCTCCCTCAGTCCTCTTGAGAGGACTTTCGCTATTAGCCCGCAAATTAATTTGCGGGCGGGTGATCGGTTAGATGCGAGGTATAGTTATACCAACTCTTGCTTTGGGAATTCTAAAAGTAGAAATTCTCTGGATAAAGCAGGATGGAAAGTTTTGTTAGTCTGAGGAAAACAGGATCAGGGTGGGAATTTGAAAATGAAACTGTTTTGGAAGATTTTGTTTGGGCAAATTTACAGCAGTTACTAGGGTTGATTCCTCTGAAGCGACAATATCGTGTTAGTGGTCAAATCTGTGACATAGTAGCTGTTGATCAGAATAAGCGGTTAGTTGTGTTGGAACTGAAAAATGGTGAAGATCGTTATATTGTTCAGCAGCTAACTCGTTATTATGATGCTTTACTTGAGGAGAAAGCATTTAACGCAGAAATAGACTATAGCCTGCCTGTGCGCTTGGTGGCAATTACGCCAAACTTTCACAAAGATAATTTTACAGATAGAAAGTATCATAAGCTATTTTTAGAATTTTTGCAATTCAAAATCATTCAAACTAGGCAAATATTATATTTACACTTACAAGATACAGATACTAATAAAGTCACAAACATTAAGATTGCCCATTAGAAAAGAGATAACACAAATAATATTTCTACTCCACCTAGAGCGCTTATCAAACTTTTAGATAAGTGTATTTCTGATGAAGGCGATGCAGTTTTGACAATTAGGAAAAAAATTCTTAATTTTGATAGCCGTATGCAAGAAATTCTAAATACTGGAAGTATCAATTACTGTAAAGGTAAAAGTAATCCTTGTGCTGAGTTACGTTTTGATAGTGAGAGAAACTGTGCAGCATTGTTTCTGTGGCTACCTCATGTCTCAACTTGGCAGAAAAAAAGATTTATTGCCAGAATGAGAATTTGGACTGATTGGAAAATAGTTTCAGATGTTGGTCATGTTCCAAAAGGTACTGGCAGAATGATAACTAAGTCTGAGTGGGAATTAGGAACTGTTCGTCCTTTGAAAAAATTGGTTAAAGGTGATTTTCTACGTAGTAACACACATAAGTCTCCATTAGCTATGAAAGTTACGCATTATATGAAACTTATAGAGAAGTCAGAAGAATTAAATTATTTAGATACACTAGTAGATATTGCTTTAGAAACTTGGCTTAAGAGGCTTTAACAAAGCAAAAGCGATCGCCTCCTAATAAAATTAAACCGCAAAGACGCAAAGGAAGCGAAGAAAATGAGTTTTAAGCTTGAGAATGTTGTTCCTTGGGGACGTTTGATGGATGAATATGTCAGGATGTTTGATTTGACTCCTGATGAACTCAAGTTGAATATTCTTGATTGTGCTGGTGGTCCTGCTAGCTTCAATGCCGAAATGAATCGTTTAGGATACAAGGTTATTTCTTGCGATCCTATTTATCAGTTTACTGCTAGTGAAATTGAGCAACGAATTCAGGACACTTATCAAAAAATTCTTGATGGTGTTGTGGTAACTTATGACAGATTTGTTTGGCAGGATATTCAATCGCCAGAGCAATTAGGACAAATTAGAATGGCGGCTATGCGTCAATTTCTAGAAGATTTTCCTACAGGAATTGAGTCAGGACGATATGTAACAGATGAATTGCCTAATTTATCATTTAATACAAGCCAGTTTGATTTGGCTTTATGCGCGCACTTGCTGTTCACTTATTCAGACCAACTTTCAGAAGATTTTCACCTTGCTTCTATCTTGGAAATGTGCAGAGTCGCAAATGAAGTACGCATTTTTCCCCTATTGGTACACTTCTCAGGGGAAATATCCCCATTGCTTCAGCCAATTATGAATCGACTGCAAGAGCAAGGATACAAAGTTGAAATCAAGCAAGTTCCTTATGAGTTTCAAAAGGGCGGAAACCAACTCTTAAGGGTATGTTCATAACTTTTTGTCGTTATGATAATTGATAATTGATTCATGCTTTCAAGGAGTAAAAAATATGTCTATGTCTTGGGAAGAATTAGGCAAAGAAGCTTATAAATTATCAGTGAGCGATCGCCTACTTTTAGTAGAAGCGATTGTTCACTCCCTCAGCAATGAACTCAGACCCCGCCCACCAGTGCCAGAAGGTGTACTGGAACGATTGCGTGGTAGCCTGAAAACAGATGCTCCACCACCAACTGACGAGGAAATTGAAGCTATGCGAGAAGAACGCTTGCAGGAGAAATACCTGTAATGCGGGTTCTATTGAACACTAATATCGTGCTAGATTTTCTATTAGAGCGAGAACCATTCCTCACAGATGCTGATGCCTTATTTCTAGCTATCAGAACGGGGCAAGTTGCGGGTTATATTACGGCAACAACCTTAACAGATATCTTCTATATTGCTAGAAAAAACAAGGGTATTCAGCTAGCGAGGCAAGATGTTTCCGATCTTTTGGCACTGATGCACATCTGTACTGTTGAGCGCAGAATTTTAGAGGCAGCAATATCATCCCTTTTACCAGATTTTGAAGATGCGGTACAGATAGCTTGTGCGCTGAATGAGAATCTCGACGCAATTATTACCCGCGATACTCAAGATTTTGCCGATGCTTCCTTGCAAATCCTATCAGCAGGTGAATTATTGCAGCGTCTGTAGTCTTGTCATCTTCCCACTACGCCGCTAAGAGCAGTATAGTGTGTGTTGCAGTCCGCATTCCTCAAATCGCCCCTAGTATCTAATCCCATGACTCAAATTGTCTGGATAGCTCGTCACGCTAACCGTCTCGACTTTGTTAACCCTGAATGGTTTAATACAGCAGAGCGTCCCTATGATCCACCTCTTTCCGATGATGGTTTCATCCAAGCTCAACAGCTAGCTCAAAGGCTGAAAAAAGAAAACATTAAACATATTTTTGCCTCTCCCTTCCTACGCACGGTGCAAACAGCAAATGAAGTTGCCTCAGTTCTAGATTTACCTATTAAACTAGAATCAGGCTTGAGTGAGTGGCTCAATCCTGCTTGGATGGTAACTATCCCAGAGAGATTGTCAATCGAAGCTTTGCTAGAGCTATATCCTAGAATTGACACTAGCTACACTTCTCGCGTTGTGGCTGAATATCCAGAGACAAACGAAAAATTACTGGAACGTTCAAAGAAAACAGCCCAGGTGTTAGCAGGCGAGTTCCCAGATGATATCCTTTTGGTAGGACATGGTGCATCGGTAATAGGTGCAACAATGGGGCTGGTGGGTGAAGGTGCTAAAACCGAAGTTAATGCAGCTTTGTGCTGTTTGGTAAAAATTGTCCATCAAGATCATGCATGGGTGATGGAATTAAATGGGGATACCTCTCACCTGAGTTCTTCTGAAAAAGTGATCCGATTCCATTAAGTAAATTTATAGTTAAATTTATATTTATGACTTTACTACTAACTGGAGATATCGGCGGTACAAAAACTATTCTGCAACTAGTGCAGACATCAGGAGAAAATCGAGAAACTCTGCATGAAAAGCGGTATACTAGCCGCGATTTTCCTGATTTAGTGCCAATGGTACAGCAGTTTTTAGTAGAAGCTGGTTCGGGGGAAAAATATATACCACAAAAGGCTTGCTTTGCGATCGCAGGTCCAGTCGTCAACAATACTGTAAAGTTGACTAATCTAACTTGGTTGCTTGATGCTAAACGCTTGGAAGAAGAGTTAGGAATTGCCCCTATTTCCTTAATTAATGACTTTGCTGCTGTTGGTTACGGTGTTTTGGGTTTAGGTGAAAAAGATTTGTACACCTTACAACCAGGTAAACCCCAGTCAGATGCACCTATCGCCGTAATTGGTGCGGGTACGGGATTAGGACAAGGATTTTTAATTCACCTGGGTGACAACTATCAAGTGTTTGGTTCTGAAGGTGGACACTCTGACTTTGCACCTCGTGCTGAGTTGGAATTTCAATTATTAAAGTATCTGTTGGATAAACACGATATTCAAAGAGTTTCAGTTGAAAGAGTTGTTTCTGGAATGGGAATTGTTGCAATTTACCAATTCTTGCGCGATCGCTCTTATGCTAGTGAGACACCCGAAATTGCCTCTATCGTGAAAGCTTGGGAACAACAAGCGGGGCGTACCCAGAAGACAGTTGATCCAGCCGCAGCCATATCAGCAGCTGCAATAGAAAAACGCGATCGCTTGTCTGAGCAAACTATGCAAATATTTGTAGAATCCTACGGTGCAGAAGCAGGTAATCTGGCTTTGAAACTTTTACCCTATGGTGGGCTTTATGTAGCTGGTGGTATAGCAGCCAAAAATCTACCTCTGATGCAAGAAGGCAGTTTTTTAAGATCATTCACTAGCAAAGGTCGAATGAGAGCTATTCTCGAAGATGTACCCGTACATATTGTACTCAATCCACAAGTTGGGCTGATTGGAGCGGCGATCGCAGCTGACAGATTGTAACTAGGGGCTAGAGGGAATGGCACTAAGAAAAGCCGAAACGCTTGTGGTTTAAGCAGTTTGCAATTGC
>CAXTYC010000018.1:0-111542 GCA_964248365.1 uncultured Chroococcidiopsis sp.
GTTCCGTCCAAGTTTCCTCCTTGAGTGTATCTTATTCAATCAAGAATCGCTGTATGGCATCATGACAGCTTCTTCCAGGTCTAAAACCATAAGAATTTGCCTCGAATTTGGATTCCCATTCTGGCTCTATAGCCATCTTGACAAGTCCCTGCAATGCTCTGTCTTTTATCGTGGGTATCCCAAGTGGACGTTTTTCACCATTAGGTTTAGGTATCCAAACCCTTCGGGTTGGAGTCGCTTTATCTTTGATTTCTAAGCATCCTGTAAGCTCTGTTCTGGCTGTTGGGGTAAGCGACTTTAAGCCATCTATCCCAGCCGTGTTTTTGCCTTGATTGTCTTGAGTTACCCGACGAACGGCTATGGACTTTGCAGCCCATGACTTGACTAGCAATTTTTGGAGTCTACGAACTGTTCTGACCTTAGTACAGGACAAAACCTTGAAAAAATAGATTAGGAAAGGGTTTCATAGAAATTGCGAATAAACCATGATGAAACCCTGTGGATCAGATTACCTTACTACGACAAAGCTTGCAGCCTCACTTAGGCTGGCATCGAGCACGGCTTACTTTTGTGTCAATGTTCCTAATTGCTTTGTTTCGCGTCAAAACAGTAAACCGCTCCTCAAGTGGCTACAGCATTTTCTGGACAAGCACAGACAAATTCATACTACAAACGATTACAGAGATTTTTGCGTGAATTTGAACTCGATTATTACGTAATTGCCAAGTTGGTTGTGGCACTAATGGATATTCCCGAACCTTGGGTTCTGAGTATTGATCGTACACAATGGCAATTTGGTAAAGTCACCTTCAACATCCTGGTCTTGGGCATTGTTCACCAAGGTGTTGCTTTTCCTATATTATGGTGGATGCTGGACAAAAAAGGTAATTCTAACACTAGAGAACGGATTGATTTGTTAGAAGAGTTTGTTACCTTGTTTCCCAAACGGCGGATTGCTTACCTAAGTGCCGACCGGGAGTTTTTGGGGCATGACTGGTTTGCTTATTTACTACTGCCACCACTGACTCAATTTCGGATAAGGATTCGTGAGAGCGAACGTTTAGGTGATGGGCGGCGCACACTCAAGGCTAGTATCCTGTTACAACATCTAAAACCGCACCAACAGCAAGTGCTAACCAAACGGCGACGGTTGTGGGGACGATGGCTCTATGTTGCCGCACTGCGCTTAGAAGACAACAGGTTATTAATTGTCGTCACCTCAAACTCACCTCATACAGCAATTAGTGATTATGCTATGCGTTGGGGCATCGAAACACTGTTTGGTTGTTTGAAGAGCCGAGGTTTTTGCTTGGAATCAACACATCTGCGCGATCCAGAACGCTTAAGTAAGGTGTTGGTTTTGTTAACGTTGGCGCTGTGTTGGGCGCATCGTACTGGCGAATGGTTAACCGAGCAAAAACCGCTCACCATCAAAAAGCATGGGCGAAAAGCCAAGAGCATTTTTCGTTATGGATTCGATCATCTGCGTCGAATTTTGCTCAACCTTGAGCAGCACTATACTGATTATCACAAGGTTCTACATTTTTTGTCCTGTACGTAGTCTCTGACATCTCCACGACGTGACGCTTTGTAAATCCGCGTTTGCAGCTTGTGAACGTTCCTTTCTAGCTTTCGCCAGGGGATTTCATTCCATTTATACATCGGTTTGGTGTCCGTGTTCATAACTTATACACTGCTACTTGTAGCTCTACATTCCCTTATCACCGTGAGTCCGTCAGCATATCTCCGCCATTACAGTAGAGCTTTTAGCTTTTGACTCAATCTTTCCCCTCTGTAACCTATACAAGATAGATATTTCGTCTTAGCTGACTACTCGATAATTGAGAGTGACACAGAGGTTACTTCGTTCCTCATAACCATTGATATGCTGCCTTAGAGTGATGCTATCTACCGGATGTATTGGGTGGATACTAAGCGGGTGATAACGAAAAACCCCACTACCCTGCATCTTGCTCTTTTGAGACTTCCAGTGTGACAGCCTTATTTCACTGGTTGATAGTGACGGTAGTTACGCATCTTCATTGTGTTACTCATATCAGCTTGCTCACGGGATACCATTTTAGGCTAATAGCATCTTTCCGCTTTTATTCCTGCTTCAAGGATTGATGGCTAGTTGCTACCTTGAGGAATATGCTTTCACCGAAGTATCTTCGGGACAGGACTTGTGTTTTCTAGGATAGTCACACTCACCTATAAGGTTATGAAGTTGTCATCTATTGAGGATTAAAGTGCGAACTCTACCCATGTGGGTTACTCAACAGAAGCCAGTTTTCCCCCGATTGCTCGGTTTAAACTGAACGAATCCCACTCGTTAACTATCCTACGTGATAGCTTATGCAGAAAATCTTCTTGGCAGAAGGTGATTTTCCTATGAACTCTAGCAACTTTCCTTCTAGATCTAATTCGATTATTAGAACCTTTTTGTTTTCTAGATAGCTGTTGCTGCTTGATTTTTAGATTTTTCTCATACTTGTTGAGTATTCTAGGATTATCAAACTTAGAGCCGTCGCTGGTAATTGCGAAGTGGGTTAATCCCAAGTCTATGTTTATAGCTTTTCCATCTGCGTTTGCAAAAGGCATATCTGTACCATCATCAAACAAAACAGAAGTAAAGTATTGATTAGCACAATTTCTGGAGACAGTTACAGTTTTAACCTTGCCCTCAATTGGTTTATGGATAATGGCTTTGACTTCACCTATTTTGGGTAGGCTTAAGTAATTGTCTAATACTTTGACGTTTTGAGGATATTGGATTGACTGTCTACCATGCTTAGATTTGAAATTGGGATATTTAGCTCGTTTCTCAAAGAAGTTGTTAAAAGCTACACCCAAATTAAGACAAACTTGCTGCAAACATTGTGAATAAGTCAATGTTAACCAGTCATGCTCTTTCTTTAACTGTGGAATTAGCTTTTTAACATCATAGCCAGATAACCGAAGCAGAGCTTGAAAAAATGTAGCGGTCCTTGTTTTGAGTTTATCTGTTGGCAGCATGGGCGATCTGTTATGAAAGACCGCTTCATTTTTTGGTCGCTAAATTGGTTGCCGAGTCCAGTCTCGTTATACGTTTGGTTCATCAAGTTAAGAAAGTGATTCCAAAGCCATCGGCAATTACCGAAAGATTGTTGCAGTAATTGCTGTTGTTGGCTATCTGGATACAGTCTTATCTTGACGACCTTTAACATTAGAGCAAAAAGAATTTACTATAAATTGGTATAGCATAAAATTTGTTCGTTTCCGACCTACCCTCTTCCCTCGCAAAGCGAGGGAAAAGGATTGTCGTCAACTCACCCGCCATTCATCTGATCACTCTCCTTCGGGTGAGTGAGAGGCTTGTGTCCCCGTAGCTCGTAGTTCGTTTTGGAGTAGGGGAAATACCAGTTACCAACTACCGTACGCGCGGGTTTATCAAACATACTTGTAAACCTCCAGTACGGGCGGGTTGATCAGACATACTTGTGAGGCGCAAGATAACTCATTTAAAGTGCGCCCCTACTTGATTTAAAGAGCGCCCCTACCAACTACCGTACGCGCGGGTTTATCAGATATACTTGTGAACAAGCGGAAAGTGGGGGTGTTTTTAGAGAGGGGGAAACCCCCTCTCCCCCAACTTTTCAAGAGAACAAATAACTCGTTTAAAGTGCGTCCCTACCAATTACCCATTACCAATTACCGCTTTGAACGCAAGTTAGTATAAATTTACTCCTCCTCATCATCATCATCAAAATAGGAATCCGGCTCGTCGCTTAAGTCATCTTCCAGAGGCGAGTTGTAATCTGTCTGTTGGATATGGGTTGGTTGTTCGCCGTTAACTGTTACTAGGTCAATTTGTTGGCGGTAATAATCAACACTTTTAACTTGGACAGATACGCGATCGCCTAGTCGATAGCTCGCACGATTTTTACGTCCAAACAGAGCTTGTTGTCTAGCTCGATACTCATACCAATCGTCTTTGAGCGAACTAACGTGTACCAGTCCTTCGACTCGTAGCAGCCTACCTTTAGCATCTGGTACTTCAATTTCGACAAAGAACCCGTAAGACTGTACACCCGTGATAATACCAGAGAAAACATCGCCGATGCGCTGTTTCATTAGCTGAGCTTTTTGCAGCCCTAGCAAATCATCTTCGGCATCATTTACTTCCTTTTCCCGCTCCTGAAACTGGACAATTACCCCAGTTAACCCAGTTTCCAGTTCTTGCTGGACTTCTGGAGGTAAAACGTTCCAAGTAGTTTTGCCATGAGCGGAGCTATGGTGTAGATTCACACTTTCTTTGGCGCGGGTGGTACGGCGATCGCGTCCCACATCAAACAAGATATGTATTACTCTTTGCAACAGCAAATCTGCATAACGCCGTAAGGGAGCATGAGAGTGGGTATAACCTGGGAGAGCTAGACTAAAGTGAGATTGAAAAGCAGTGCTGTAAACACTAGGCTTGAGCGTCGCTTGTAGCAAATATGTAAGTACTTGCTCAGATGCAGGCGTTGCGGCGAATTGCGAGGTAAATCGTTGGAAGTCTGCTGGTTGAACTACATCTTCTTGATCCAGTCGCAGTTCAACACCTAAATTGCTTGCCAATTTGATCATTTCCTGCACATCTTCCACATCAGGAGCAGGTTGAACTCGATAAATGGCGGGAATACCAAGGGCGTGTAAGTGGCTTGCTACTACTTGATTTGAGACAATAATCAACTCACTCAACAGCGATGTGAGCGGGGATTCTGAAGTCGTGTGCGCCCCTATCGCCCCCTCGTCATAGTAGGAATAGGAGCGTGGTACTTTGAGGGCAAAGCTACCCCTAGCTAAGCGCTGTGCTTGTAGTGCTTGACTCAAGAGTGATAATTGCTCTAGCTTCTCAACCGTAGAGGCTGTTAATCCCAGGTCAACTTCTGGCTGACCGCTCAAAATCGCTCCTACTGCTTGTTCGCCGATCTCGTGGTCAACTTGAATTACTGTAGGTTGAATTTCAAACTCTACTATTTGTCCACTAGCTGCATCTAAAGTTAGTAGTACAGACAGCGCCATGCGATCGCTACCTGGTACTAATGAGCAACGCGAGGAAACAGCTTCTGGAAAAAGGGGTACTACTTTTTCACCTAAATAGACACAGCTACCACGCTTAAAACTTTCTCGGTCAAGCGGCGTATCTGCTTCTACGTAGTAGGCGACATCACTCGTGTGAACTCCTAGCTGCCATTGTCCGGCGGCGGTTTTTTCTAGGGTGAAAGCATTTTCGACGTGCTGATCTGACGAATTGAAACTTAGGGTAAGTAGCGATCGCAAATCGACCCGCTTTTTTATTTCCTTCTTAGTGATTTGACTGGGTAAACCTGCCGCCGCTTCTAGGACATGAGGTGGGAAAGCGCGGGGCAAGTTATGCTTACAAGATACAAGTTCTACATCTGAAGCGGCTTCGGCATCACTACCTAAAATTTGTACTACCCTTCCCAACGGGGGGTATTGTGCCAGTGGGTAGCGCTGGATTTCCACATGGACTAAGTGATCGATTGCTTCTGCTAAGGTATGACCATTTGCCAAAAGGTCAATTTCAAATAGCAGTCGGTCATCTAGGGGAACAGCCCGAAAGTGGGTGTTTACTTGTTTGATCCGAGCGAGTAAACTTTGATTAGCGCGTTCTAGAATTAATTCAACTTCTCCTTCTGGACTACGGCGACGACTACCTTCTTTGGTAAGTTTGACCAAAACGCGATCGCCGTTCCAAGCTGAATTCAAATGGCTTTCACGGATATATATATCTTCCGATCCCTCTACTTCCTGAATCGCAAAGCAAAAACCTTTGCTAGAACAGCGAAGTTTGGCTTCGATTACCCCTTCTTCTCTTACTCGGCGATACTTGCCGTGTTCTTTGACCAAAATGCCAATTTTTTCTAGTACGTCCAAGGCAATATATAGTTTTCTTAGACTCAGTTCGTCCTGGTAATCCAGTTTCTTTTCTAGTACCTTGGCAGCAACCAATTTGTCACTTGTAAAATTAGCAAGCAGTGTAGCGATTGAAAACTCCATGTAGCGAACCGACCTCCGGTCAGAAAATCATACTTTTTTTGCAAGGAAGACAGTAAGCGATCGCTCACTGCCAACTGTAGGAAACAATCAGGTTTTTCCCCCAAGCGATCGCCAAAAGCAATCAGGATTACCTGTGTGGCTGGCTTTGGCACTGCCTAAGCTCGTTTGCACCGAGGCAGAGCTTGAAAAAATGACGGCAGCCGCTGTGTTTAAGTTTATCTGTTGGCAACACTCGTTATCTGTTATGAAGGCTGCCGTCATTTTTTTGTCGCCAAATTAGTCACCGTAGCGACGGCAACTCACCTAATTCCTAAAATAACCCTCTTTATCAGGAAAGGCGAGAGTGTGCATCGTCAAGGCTTGTACTCAACACAAAGGTGTCAATGACGCTACTGGTCATTAACCATCAACCTCACTTACATCTGTCCTAAAAACCGATTAATAGCAGCTTAAAGAAGTGAGATTGCTGGTATTTGAGTGTCCCAGTAGAACCGCCTGTGACGCTTTTTTGACTCTACTTGTTAGCCTAGAGTTACTGCTATTTTATGCAACTCCATATTAATAGAGTCGGTAAAACTTGAGAAAAGCAGCAAGTCAAGCTATAAGGGTAAACTATACCCATTTTATTTTAAAAAAGAAACGCACCTGTGAAAAGGGGCTAGGGGCTAGAAGAGGATGGGGGAGGGGGAGACAAGGGGAGGGGGGGAAAAGAGAAGGGGTTTGAATACTTCCCCTTGTCCCCTTGTCCCCTTGTCCCCTTGTCCCCTTTTCCCTTTCCCCTTTCCCCTTTTCCCTTTACCCTTTTCCCTTTTTTCTAGCCCCTAGCAAGAGCGCCCCTAACCCCTCTTATGATGTTGGAACAATTTCAAGCTCGCTATCCTACTGGTAGTCTAATTTCTGAGTTATTGACGATTTATCAAGGGAAATTTGTTGTTCAAGTTTGGGTTCAAATCGATGGTGTCACCCGTACTACTGGTTTGGCGGCGGCGGAAACACCGGAGGAAGCAGAAGACAAAGCTAGAAGTCGGGCGATCGCCCTTCTAGCAATTGACTCGTCGCTACCATCAGCTATGCCAATGGCACAACGAATGCCAAAAGCATTTGTACCAGAACCAGAAAGGCAAACGATCGCCCCAGCAGAGGCTGGGCATGAGCTAAACTATCAAGCTCATGCCCAATTCACACCCCAAGCGCCCCTCTCACCTCCACAAGTGCAGGCGATCGCCCCATTGCCACCAATCGAGCCAGAAAGCGCGATCGCATCTACTATAAGTCCGAATATAAGTCCGAAAGGCAAAAGTAAACGTTCGCTCACCTCCACTTCTCCTGCGGATGAAGAGGAAGTCTTTGGAGATTTCGGGAAGATTTCTGAACCCAAAACCGAAATTGGTACAACCGCTATGGGTAGCAAACTAACGCCAATTTCCCCAGGCTATGAGCCAGAAATAGGCTTTGAGTCCGAAATTCCAATAAATGTAAGCGACACGATTGATTTATCCGACGATCTGAATATAATCAGCGTCAAACTTGAGGAGTCAGGCTGGAAACCAAATACTGAACGTGAATATCTAGAACAAACTTATGGCAAAAGCTCTCGCCACGAGTTGACACCAGAACAAGTGCGGGAATTCCGGCGTTATCTAGAATTATTTAGCCAAACTACTCAAATTACCAAGGAACTTAGGGAACTCAACTGGAGCAATGAACTAGGGCGTAAATATCTTGCACAAACTTTCAATAAGAAATTACGCCAAGAGTTAAATTATCAGCAATTGCAGGAATTTTTGCAATTTCTCCAGAATGAGCGCGATCGCCTCAACACAAAGTAGGGGCGTTTGAACCCTTCGCCCCTACCTTATTTCTAGCTTACAACTGCCATTGGTCGGCTACCTGCGGCGTGACGGTCAATTACTTGGTCAATCAAACCATATTCGACTGATTCAGCAGGCGACATAAAGAAATCTCGCTCTGTATCTTGCTCAATTTTTTCTAGCGGTTGACCAGTATGCTCGGCTAAATGCTCGTTTAGCTTACGCTTGTGGTATAATATCTCCTTTGCCTGAATTTCAATGTCGGTTGCTTGTCCTTGAGCGCCGCCTAGTGGTTGATGAATCATAATCCGAGAATTGGGTAGACTCATCCGCTTACCCTTAGTACCAGCACTGAGCAAGAAAGCGCCCATACTTGCTGCTAGCCCTGTACAAATCGTGCAAACATTTGGACGGATGTGCTTCATAGTATCAAAAATACCCATGCCAGCAGTCACCGAGCCACCCGGAGAGTTGATATACAGGTAAATGTCTTTTTCTGCGTCTTCGGCATCCAGAAACAGCAACTGGGCAACAATTAGGTTAGCTACATTAGCATCAATTGCTTGCCCTAAAAATATGATCCGCTCCCTAAGTAGACGGGAGTAGATATCAAAGGCGCGTTCGCCCCTACCAGATTGTTCGATAACAACAGGAATCATCAGCTTGACTATTTTTGTATTCTTTCTTAATTTTATCGACTTTTAGAGGGGCTAGAAAAAAGGGTAAAGGGTAAAGGGTAAAGGGTAAAGGCAAAACAATTATCAATTGTTCATTATTCATTGATAATTGTTTATTGTTCATTGATAATTGCTCACCTGCGCTCCCCCTCTCCCACTCACCCCATCACCCCATCCTTTCTCTAGCCTCTAGCCCCCAGCCCCTAGCCCCTGCGATAGACTGAAGCATTGAAGGCAACCATATTAGACTATGACTAATCGTCTGGCTCAATCCCAAAGCCTCTACCTGCGTAAACACGCCGAAAATCCGATTGATTGGTGGTCTTGGTGCGAATTCGCTTTGTCCAAGGCGAAATCTGAAGACAAGCCAATTTTCCTCTCAATTGGTTATTCTAGCTGCCACTGGTGTACGGTCATGGAAGGAGAAGCTTTTTCTGACCAGGCTGTGGCGGAATATATGAATGCCAACTTTGTGCCAATCAAGGTAGACCGAGAAGAACGCCCTGACCTGGATAGTATTTATATGCAGGCTTTGCAGATGATGACTGGTCAGGGGGGTTGGCCTCTCAATATTTTTCTTTCGCCAGATGATCTAGTACCGTTTTTTGGTGGTACTTATTTTCCTCAAGAGCCGCGTTATGGAAGACCAGGATTTTTGCAAGTGCTGCAAGCCCTGCGTCATTACTACGATACAGAAAAACAAGATTTGCGCGATCGCAAGCAGGCAATTTTTGAAGCAATCGGGCAATCGGCTGTCCTACCTGGAACTGTTCCACTGGATAATGATTTACTGCGTCAAGGATTGGAAACCAACACAGGTGTAATTACTGGCGGCGATTACGGAACTAAATTTCCGATGATTCCTTACGCCGAATTAGCTCTGCGGGGTGTACGATTCTTGTTTCCAGGTTCAGCATGGGAAAATAAATTTCGCTATGACCCAAAGCAATCGGGTATTAGGCGCGGTTTGGATCTATCTTTAGGAGGAATTTATGATCATGTGGGTGGTGGTTTTCATCGCTACACTGTAGACCCTACATGGACAGTACCTCATTTTGAAAAGATGCTTTACGACAATGGTCAAATTGTCGAGTATCTAGCGAATTTATGGAGTGCAGGGGAAAAGGAACCAGCATTTGAAAGAGCGATCGCAGGCACTGTACAATGGCTGAAGCGAGAAATGACCGCACCTGAAGGCTACTTTTATGCGGCGCAAGATGCTGATAGTTTTACTTCCTCTGGGGGATCAGAACCAGAAGAAGGCGCGTTTTATGTTTGGAGTTTACCCCAACTCGAACAACTGCTGACGACTGATGAGTTAGCCCACCTACAAGAACAGTTTACAGTCAGTAGTAAAGGTAATTTTGAAGGAAAAAATGTATTACAGCGTCGTCATCCAGGGAAGTTAAGCGATACATTAGAAATTGCGTTGGGAAAGCTGTTTGCACTCCGCTACGGTGCAACATCTGACCAACTCGAAACATTTCCGCCTGCACGTAACAATCAGGAAGCGAAAACGCATAATTGGTCAGGTCGCATCCCTCCAGTGACAGATACTAAAATGATTGTCGCTTGGAATAGCTTAATGATTTCAGGTTTGGCACGGGCTTATGGAGTATTCAAACAAGAATCATATCTTGAGTGTGCTACACGAGCGGCAAATTTCATTTTGGAGCATCAATGGGTTGATGGGCATTTCCATCGACTTAATTATGAAGGTGAAGCCGCTGTATTGGCGCAATCTGAAGATTATGCTTTATTTATTAAAGCGTTGCTTGATTTACACCAAGCGACCCAGGTAAGCAATGAAGATATTTCTCTTGCATCTTTTTGGCTAGACGAAGCTATCAAGGTACAAGCAGAATTTGATGAATTCCTGTGGAGTGTGGAACTTGGAGGCTATTACAACACAGCTAAAGATGGGAGTCAAGAATTAATAGTGCGCGAACGAAGTTATGCAGATAATGCTACACCAGCTGCGAATGGAGTGGCGATCGCAAACCTCGTCCGTCTGGCTTTACTGACAGAAGATTTGAGTTATCTTGATCGTGCTGAGCAAGGCTTGCAAGCTTTTAGCAGTGTAATGAAAAACTATCCTCAAGCCTGCCCCAGTCTATTTACTGCTTTAGATTGGTATCGCAATTGTACCTTGATTCGTACCTCATCTGAACAGTTAGACTTGCTGATTACTCAATATTTACCAGCTTCAGTCTTAAAGATTGAAACCGAGTTACCACAAGGGGCATTAGGGTTAGTTTGTCAAGGTCTTTCTTGCCTTTCTCCTGCCCCTTGTATAGATGAGTTACAACAGCAAATCCAGCAAAGTCAAATTAGATCTCTTTAAGTGGGATGGGCATCATGCCCGTCCGAAGGAAGATCCAGATTAGCACAATTGCGATCGCACCGATACCCAAACTCCAAAAGAAAGCAGTAGTTTGGTAAACTACAAAGTTGTTAGTCCAACACCTGCGATCGCAAGAGTTTAGTAATTCTATCTACCAGTAATTGTAAAAGCTGCCCAATAATAGGGTTCGTCAAAAAGTTTTTGTTGCTTTTGGGATAATTCCATTTGACTAATTTCGGTTAGCTCACTTTCTACAAAAGGACGAATTAACATTTCATCTTTTGGTAGCTGAGCAAAGATTACTTTATAAATTCTTTCAAGTTTTCTATATGTTAAATTACGTAACCATTTTGTTGCTTTGGCAAGGGCAACATCTGGTGATTTACCTTTCTTTAGTTGCCTGTAAAAATCAATCATTAAAAAACTAGTAGCATAGTCAGTTACAGTCCACAAGGTACTAACAACATTGGCAACACCTTGATAGAGAAAGGCGCTGACTAAACCGACATATTCTGTAGTGATGGAACAGTTGCTTGTAATAGCGGTTTCACAAGCAGAAAGATTTACTAACTAATAGCTGCTGAGGTTATCAATCTGGCAAATTGCTTCTAGCGTCAGGTAATCTTTCCCACTCAAAGCAAGGGCAGATTGTTTGGGATTGTAAAAGTTATAAGTGCCATGTCCAGCAAAGTGAAAGATGCTATATCCATCTTTTAAAGCTTCTTTGACTACTGTTTCTGTAGCTTCTGCGTCAGCAATTCGTTTGGGAATAGGATTGTTAAATAGCTGGGTAATAGCAGCAGATTCGATTGGGGCATAGTGGAGTAAATTAAAACCTTCGCTGTTGGGATGTTCCACACTCAAAAGATGTCCTTCCACCCAAGTCTTTTTCCTTAGATTAATGCCCATTTGGACACTGGGCAGATAGGTAATAGTGAAATCATCTGGAAACAGCGCATGAAGGGGGAAGCGGTGTAAGTCGCGGTGGGGAATCAATATCAGATTTTGGAGCCTTGGATTAATTGGACTATGGTGGGGATATCGAGAATATTAGCTAGTTGCTCAAGCATTTGCGGCAAGTTACCCCGCCAGCTAATTTCGGCATATTGTTGATTCCAATCTTTCACCCAGTTCTCAAAATCACGCAAGCGTTGCACTGCTGCTGGTACTTCCTCAGTTGTGTCTGTGGGTGTAGTAATCAGGATGGGCGCTGGGGCATCGTGTTTTAGGATGAAAGTATGTAGGGCAGCTGGGCTGAGATGCCAGTACACTAGGGCAGTTGTGGGATTAAGTAGCTGTTTAATCTCTTCCCATCTAGGTGAGGAAACTTCCTCACTCCTAGCATCTAGTAACCAAGACAAGCAAGCATTTTTCCCCTGTTGTGCTAGTTCCAGCGCTTGCACCAATTTACCTGAGTGCACAGCTAAATCAACAGTTAACTGCCCAAAACCTGCAAATTCAAGAGCTAGCTGTTTTTTACTATGCTCTGAGTAATTTGTTTCCTTCAGCAACCGTCGCAACAAATCTGTACCGCGTCGCTGTAATTCTTTAGCTTCTGCTATTTGCCCCAAAGCTAACAAAGCGCGAATCAAGTCTTGCAATACTTTCAGATGCAACTGGAGAAAATATGTTTCTGTAAGGGTTACAAGTGCCTGGTGGTAACTATTAACGGCTTTGTACCAATAGCTGCGAGGACGGGAATCGCCAAGCCCTCGGAAATAGTGAGCATTACCTATTCCCTGATTTAGCTTACCCCAGCCTTCTGGGTGGGTGTCTTGCTGACAATACTTCAACCCTTCCTCATAGCTTGCTAATCTACCCTCATAACCGCGCTTGTTGAGGTGGGGATTTTGTCTAGCTATCGGACTCAATGAAGCTAGTAGTGGATCGCAACTAACAGAATTTCCCGCCGCAATGCCTCGATTGTACCAAGCTTTGTAGTCGTCGGGTTTGATTTCTATCGCTTTGTCGTAGGAGGCGATCGCTTCTTCATATCGCCCTAAATTAGCCAGTGCCAAACCTCGGTTGTTCCGAGCTTGGTAGACATCAGGTTTGATTTTTCTCACTAGGTTGAATGATGCGATCGCATCATAAAATCGCCCTAACTTACCTAGTGCTGTACCCTGGTTGTACCAAGCTTGGTAGAAGTCAGGTTTGATTTTTATCGCTTCGTCGTTGGATGCGATCGCTTCTTCATTTCGCCCTAACTTACCCAGCACACTGCCTCGGTTGTTCCAAGCTTTGTAGTCGTCGGGTTTGATTTCTATCGCTTTGTCCTATGATATGATCGCACCTTCAAAATCCCCTGCCTCGTATTGCTTATTGCCTTGGCTAAACCATGCTTCTGCTTCTTCTTCCTCTTACGAGCGCGTTTCCCTGGGGTTTAAACCCCCTGCTTGCGTCGAGTGCGGTTCGTTTCTTCTTCTACCAACAACTCACCACTAGCATCGAATTGATCAAATTCTACTGACTGACTATCTTTCCTCCTTCTTGATCAGCAGACGCTATCGGTTCGGCATCTGGTCCATCGTACTCCCATATCGGATCGCCTGGGTTTTTGGATAACAGTCGCATCCCAATATCATAGGCAACGTCTCCAATTTCCTCGATGCCCAACTCACCCAACTGCACCAGCTGCTTTGCTAACTCATTCTTCGGTACAGGTGTTGCTAACAATCTTTCACCAAAGCGCCGTAACCATTCCACCCAGCGTTCAGTCGTAACCCGATGTTCTATATTTTTTAGCCACTTATGCGCCCACTCTTGCCCTCGTCTTTGATCCACTCCTAACAACAACTGAGTGAAAAGAGATTCTAAATCGGCATCGCTAAGAGGTGGTGGCGCTTCCTGACTGTGTGGGGGTGTTTGCTTCTGCTTTCTACCAAACAAATGCCCAAATAACTGATTTAACATCTGCAAAATTAGGAGCGATCGCCTTAATCCTTAATTTTGATTATGATGCCAAAAGAAGCGAGCGCTCTTATTCTCCGCCTTTTTCTTTTGCCTTTTCTTGCATCAAAGATTCTACCAAACGCTTTCCTTTCTCTCGGCGGTAAACATTGAATGGATTGTTGCGATTTTCAGCTTCTACTTGAGCAATCAATTCATCCAGTATCATTATTTGAGCATCAAACATTGTGCAAATGTCGCGTAGCTTGGCAATAGAACGCGCTCTCGTCTCTGGATCGGGGATTCTGGGTTGGTTAGTCATAGCAAATTCCAATTTCTTTTGATTTCTTGGGTACTTGCTTCTCCAGCATCAGAAATAGCTTGTGTCTGTGCAATCGATTGAGCCAGTAAATTTAGCGTAGCAGAAGTAGCGACAGGTTGGGATTCCGATATCTGCAACAGCAGCCTATAAAGACGTATGTAGTAAGATGTTGCCCGTTCTCTAACGTTTTGGAGTTCATCTAGTTCGGGAATCGTTTCCTCTGTTTCGCCAAATTGTTCAAGAATGACGAATCCCGCTGCTGTTGCTTCATTAATTAATTGCAGCAGTCGTCGTTCTAAGTTTAAAACAGTAGTTATCGTTTCGTTGGGTAAATTTGCCATCAGCTTTATTTGAGCTTTTTAAAGCAGTAGCTTGTCTTACATATAATAAAATTTCAAATTTATTTTACTAACATTTTTTTGCATTTATTCTAGCAGATTTTTGCTTTAAAAAGTAAACAAAATTTTTATATTTAGTAACTGTAAAAAGAAGAAAAGACTTTTTAATCATAAATAAAATTAAAGGATTAAATATATGTAAAATAAGTTAATTTTGGAATGAATTTATTGTTTACTAAATATATAAATGCGTTAAAATAGTAAAATATAAATAAAATAGCTTGGATAGTAATAGGTATTTTTTTTAAGTATAATTTTAAAGTTATGTCTTACGAGCCGCTGCACCACAAGTATCGACCCCAGACTTTTGCCGAACTAGTGGGGCAGGAGGCGATCGCCACTACCCTCACCAATGCCATCCTGAGCGAAAAAATTGCTCCAGCATATTTGTTTACTGGTCCTAGAGGTACGGGTAAAACTTCCAGCGCTCGAATTCTCGCCAAGTCTCTTAATTGTCTAAAAGATAACAAGCCAACGGCTCAACCTTGTGGTGTGTGTAATGTTTGTCACTCAATTGCTAAAGGCTCAGCTCTCGATGTAATTGAAATCGACGCTGCTAGCAATACTGGAGTAGACAACATCAGGGAAATTATCGAACGCGCCTCTTTCGCCCCTGTCCAGTGTCGCTACAAGGTGTATGTGATCGACGAATGCCATATGTTATCGGGTGCGGCTTTTAATGCTTTACTCAAAACATTAGAGGAACCACCCCAACACGTCGTATTTGTCCTGGCTACAACTGAGGCGCAGCGAGTATTACCAACGATTATTTCTCGATGTCAGCGATTTGACTTTCGCAGGATAGCAACCGATGCGATGGTGAAGCATTTAAGTGCGATCGCCTCTAGGGAAAACATCAACATCACACCCGAAGCGTTGCATTTGGTAGCTTCTTTTGCTCAAGGAGGATTACGGGATGCCCAAAGTTTACTTGACCAGCTGAGCTTATTATCCGGTCAAGTGAGTGTAGAGCAAGTTTGGAATTTAGTTGGTTCTGTGTCCGAACCAGACTTGCTCTTGTTATTACAGGCGATCGCCCAAAATCAACCCGAAGCCTTACTTGATTGCATTAGTAAAATTATGGATCGGGGGAAAGAACCGCTTACCCTCCTCCAGAATCTTGCTAGTTTCTATCGAGATTTGCTCATTGCCAAAACTGCCCCCAATCGGAATGATTTAATTACCATCACGCCTCAAACTTGGGAAGCGCTATGTGAAGAGGCGAAATCTTGGGATATTTCGACTATTTTGGCAGGACAGCAGCATCTGGCAAAAAGTGAAGTTCAACTTAAAAATACTACTCAACCGCGTTTGTGGTTAGAAGTCACAATGTTGGGATTATTGCCTGCCAATATTACTCAATACCACCAGCTACAAAATACTAATGACTTGCCAACGAATCAATTTCAGCTACAGCCAAGAATTAACTCTCAAAATCTAACCACCCAGGCGGCAGAAAACTTTCAAGTACAAGTCTTGTCAGAACATTTGCCACCAATCGAGCAAAATGAGGAGCCAGAATCTGCGCCAGTTACCCATCTTGAAAATATTGCTTCAGTATCAACACAAGTTGAATCAGAATCTGCGCCAGTTGCTGCACCAATAGCCTCTGTTGAAAATATTCCCTCATCTGAGCAGGGCGTAGTAGAAAATTCTGCTACCCCACTTCCCACAGAGCAATGGCAACAAATACTTGCTAATCTCCAGCCCATGTCAACGCGAGAGCTACTGCGTCAAATGGGTCATCTAATTGAGTTTAATAATAATGTTGCTCGAATTGGCATGAGATCGGTAGCTTTATGCGATCGCGCTAAAGCCTACCTACCTAACATCAAAGCAGCTTTTGAGGCAACATTTAAGCAGCCTGTGCAGGTCAAGCTGGAATTAGCAACCACTACCCAAACTAAAAAAACTCCCGTCAAGGAGCCACTAGTAACAAGTTCGGCTAATGTTCCGCCAGCTGGGCGGAGAATCAATCAGCCAGTAGCAGATATTAGCACAAATACTGCATCTAGTCAAGCAACCCAACACAGGGCTGATACAGTCGGAAAATCAACGTGGGAAGAAGTTGCAGCAGCATCGAACGATGCTACAACCAGTAACCAGTGGGACGATCATGAAGTAGCGATCGCATCCCAACGACTAGCTGAATTTTTCAAAGGCGAGGTAGTCGGGCTTGATGATGATACCTTTGCTCAACCGCTAGCAATAAGTAGCCTACCGCCCCTAACTGACTCTGATTTTTATAATGTTGATGCCGAAGACGCAGATCCTGGCTTTTAAAGCTAGTAACTAGTCACTAGTGGAACCAGTGGCTAGAATTCCCACTTGAAGTCTTTTGGTTGGATCTCTATTCACTAGTTACCAATCACGCTTCACTATTTCTAGTCACTAGTCACCAGCCACTATCCACTAATTTTTCTCGCCTTGATGGACAGTTTTGACCCATTTGAGACGTTTTGGAAGCACTGACATTCGGGCAGTAGTAGTAGTCATTACTACTAACCAGTGGAACATATAAAAAGTGCCGCGCAGTGTCTGGAGCATTAGCACAAAAAATGTAGAGACGGGAAATTTCTTTTGTCCGCCAACCAGCTTTAGACCCTTAAACATCCATACCATTGACATAGCCATCGCTAAGCTGGTAATTGGACTAAGGACAGGTAGACGGTTATTCGCTGTCGCCATTACTAAGTCTGGAACCTGGGCTGTTGGTAGCAGGTACTGAGCTAGCAAAAACATGAACAAATCGAAGGTTTTCCGAGTTCCCATCCGGTTACTAGCAATCAGCCGCCAGTAGTCGAGATAGCGCTGATATCCCCCTTCTGCCCAACGATTGCGCTGATGCCATAGAGCGATCGCACTCGTTACGCCTTCTTCTTCCACTGCACAAGAGGACACACACTCAATATCCCACTGGTCTAAATGTAGGCGGATCGTCAGATCCAAATCATCTGTAATTGTTTCTTCGTTCCAACCACCACACATCTCCAAAGCTGTACGCCGGACAAATTGACCGTTACCGCGCAGTTCGCCAATACCTCCTAGAGCGACTCGCTGCTGTTGTACATAGGTGTCCAGAGCCATTTCTGCCACCTGCCCCTGTGTCCAGAAATTCTCATTTGAATTAGCGATCGCTTTTCGCACCTGCACCGCCCCCACTTTTGACTGAGCAAATAAGGGCAGCACCTGCCTTAGCAAGTCTGGAGCAACCGTTGCATCTGCATCAAAAACGGCTAATATTTCCCCTTTAGTCAGGGGCATAACTTGATTGAGCGCTCCTGATTTGCCTCCTTGTGCCTCCGCCGCCCGACGCAACACCTTCAAATGGTCGTATTTTTCTTCCATCTGTGCCAGGAGCGAGGGCGTTTTATCAGTGCTATTGTCATCAATTATCCAAACTTCGTATCGATCGTTCGGGTAGTCTTGGCTACAAAGGCTCTTGACAATATTACCAATCACTGCTTCTTCGTTTTTCGCTGCCACCAGTAGCGAGACAAAAGGAAATGCTAAAGGTTCATCTGCTAGAGGTTCGCTATGGCGGCGCTGGCGAGCGAATACAATGCGTAAGGCATGAATTCCGAATATCGTGGTCATACCAAGTACAAACCACGAACCCCAGGAGACTAGATGCAGGGCGATCGTACCACCCCAGACAACTGTTAAAACGAGTGCCGCTTTACGCCTACGACCTGGATAGGATGATTTTAGAGACATTGCTGACACAAGTAGCGGCGCTGACTCCTGGGAATCTGATATCTCAGACAAAAGAGAGTTAAGCGCGTCAAGCTCGTTGTAAGAATCGTTTTCGGGCCAGGAATTCGCTGGCATAGGCTACTGTTTCAACCACCAATATTTGTCTACACCCATAGCGAAGCTAGGAATTAGGTAACACTAGAGTGCGATCGCACACGCAAACCAATAACTTCCCTTAAGATTGCTGATACTACCTCTTGGAACTGGCGAGCTATTGTCGCCGTTGCCTATTGGTAGGTACTCCAAATTAGGCATGGTTAGTAAATTGCAGCATCTCGCCCTTGAGAAATTGCGCTTCACAGCCTCCACCGCTTTAGGGCGGGGATTTTTAGTGTTATTGCTTCCAGCTTCAATAAAAGCTATTGCAGCTTTATTGTACCCGACATTTCTATACTTCTTGGCGGTTGACGAGGGTTAGAGTCGAAATGAACACAGGTAGAGTTCTTCTGATTGTAATGTTCAAGGCAAGGTGAAAGCCCTTTTGAGCTAAAAAAAGCACACCTAGTTTTTGCCCCAGTTGTCCCACTAGCAATGCCGATCAGGCGGATTATTTGTTTAAGTAGAGTGTCAATTGATGCAATGTATTTTAGATTTAACAATTTGGATTCACTATCCCAAGAGTTAGCGCTAAGAGCAAAAGATTTTAGATTTAGGATTCGTAGGACAATCGTTACTGCATGAAACACCCCCTCAATTCAATATTTGTAAGTGTGTAATCTTATCAATTTCTGGGAATACTGAAAATGAAGCATGAAGTGGGAAGTTAGAAGTGTGAAGTTAGAAGTGTGAAGTTAGAAGTGTGAAATTTAGCCTAGTCTACGGTAACGCGCTCGCGTACATCCTTTAACCTTCAATCTTTATCCTTTACCGCAATACCTCTTTACCCATTCCCCTAGTTCCTAGCCCCTAGCCCCTAAAAAAGTTATGTCTATCCAACAACTACAGCCTGCCAACCCACAAGATCTGAGGGTATATCTACCCTACTTCCAAGGCAACAAGCGCAATATTTTACCTCTAGCTATTAGTCAGTTTAAAAAAGGATCTCTGGAGGGACAGCGCAAAATTGAAAACAGCGATGGTATTCCTTTTATTGCTACTTGGAATGTTTCAACTTTACCAGCAGACTTGATCCGTTGCCGAATCCAATTTGAGGGTAATGCAGAACTAAGTTATGAAATTATGATGTCCAGTTCAGAATTTATTGATTTTTTGATTGATGTCATCCTAAATTTTCAGCGCACTCGGAGCACAGATTTTTCCAAACCTTTCTACCGGAAACTCTTACGCCAAGATGAATAAGGGACTGGAGGCTTGGGGCTTGGGGCTAGGGACAGTGGGAGAGGGGGAATCAAGGGAGATAAATATAATTACGAAGTAACCGAGTCCCTTTTCCCTTTCCCCTTTACCTTTTACCCTTTATCCTTTACCCTTTATCCTTATTCTGTCTTCTGACTTCTGTCTCCTGACTCCTAAGTGCTGATTAAAATGATAGAAAGCTAAGTTCATCAGTTCATTTTCTATGCGTTGGAATAAGGAGTGAGTGGGTGTCAAAAGCTGCTAAATACTTGCTGATCGGGTCAACCGAGACTTACAGTGGGAAGTCTGCTACTATATTGGGTCTTTTTCATCGGTTGCAGCAACTCGGACTGGATATTACCTATGGCAAACCACTGGGGAACTATTTAGGTGGTGAATGTCCAGGGGCGATCGCTGAAGCAGATGTCCAGTTCTTGACGCAATTGCTCAATCTACCGCCTAGTCGCCTTCTTCCAACAATACTCGCTTTGGATGAAACAACGATTAGCAACCGCCTACGTGGTGAAGACAATACAGATTACCGAGAACTGCTCAAGCAATATCGCCAAATGCCCATAGGCGATTTGGCATTGTTGGAAGGTCCTGGTACTTTGGAGGAAGGCAGTCTGTTTGACTTGCGTTTGCTGCAAGTGGCTGAGGTGGTTAATGCATCAATACTTTTGGTTGCTCGCTACAAATCGGTTTACTCAGTCGAGCCACTAATATCTGCCAGACGGCGACTAGGCGATCGCCTAATTGGTGTCTTGCTAAATGATATCCCCGCTGACCAATTAGAAACCGTTGAAACTCAAATCCGCCCCTATCTAGAGCAACGTAGCATTCGAGTGTTTGGGATGCTCCCTCGCAATGATTTGCTCAGAAGTGTGAGTGTGGAAGAATTGGTAAATCAACTACAAGCAGAAGTACTTTGCCGTTCAGATCGGCTCGATCTGCTGGTGGAAAGCTTGGCAATTGGGGCAATGAATGTTAACTCAGCCCTGAGATACTTTAACAAGCGGCGCAATATGGCAGTGGTGACAGGAGGCGATCGCGTGGAAATTCAGCTAGCAGCCCTAGAAAGTTCCACCCAATGTCTGATCTTAACTGGAAAACTTCCCCCTCCCACTTTCATCCTGAAAAAAGCAGAAGAACTAGAAATTCCGATTCTATCTGTCGATCTCGATACCCTAACTACAGTGGAAATCGTCGATCGCACTTTCGGACAAGTGCGCCTACACGAACCGATTAAAGTTGAGTGCATTCGTCAACTGATGACAAAGCATTTTGACATCGACCGCTTGTTGTCTCAACTTAGGATAAGCCCAGCAGTGGCGTTGCCTTAAAACTAAATTTAACTTTCTCACACCCTTTGAGCTTTTTTTCTAGGACATAGTACCTGTGCCAAAGCCTCAGATGAAGGTGACGGAATTCTTCTTTCTAATTGCGCTACCGAGGGCTGGGATAGTCGGGTAGTATGTCCTTGTGCTATCATCCGGCGGTGAATTTCTTCCCATGTGGGAAAATTGCTGTCTGTCTGTTCCCAATGAACAACTACTGCTTCATCACACCACTTTTGAATATTTGGCATGGCTTGACGGTGTGCGCCAGAATTTCGGTAGTACTTCATTGCTGCTTGTTTTTCCCAAACTGTCAACGTCCAACTTCCACCGCGATCGTCTCCAAGGAACTTGCCACCTAAAAATCCTGGTGTGTTGATGATTTGCCATGTACTTAGTGCAGTATGCCACCAAAAGCCTGGTAGATACAAAGGCGATTTTAAATGCAGGCGTGTGACTGAAATAAAAACCATTTTCTTTTCTCCTGTTAACTGTTGAATATGCTCCTCGAGGAGAGTGTCGTGTGAGTTACCTGACAGACGGCAATAATGTGCTATTGCTGTACAATTTCTTTATGCAATTAATTGCATAATATACTTTATATGCAATTAATTGCATATGTCAAGTAAAGAATTATTATGGCTTTAGCACACGCAATTTTGGCTTGTTTGGTTGAACGTCCCTGTAGTGGATACGACTTAGCAAAGCAATTTGATGGTTCAGTAGGCTATTTTTGGTCGGCGAGTCACCAGCAGATATATCGGGAGTTGTCCAAGCTTGAAGAGCAAGGCTGGATAACTTCACAGACGCTACAGCAGTCAGGGCGACCAGATAAAAAGCTCTATCGCATTACAGACAAAGGAGATGAGCATCTCAGGACATGGATCGCTTCTCCTTGTGAACCGATGCCGATTAAAGATGATTTACTAGTGAAAATTTTTGCAGGTTATATTGCTTCCCCCCAAACAATCTTGTCGGAAATAGAGCGTCACCGTGAAGCTCATTTAAAAAAATTATCTGTATACAAGGATTTGGAACAACGCTACTTTCAAAATCCGCAAGAACTGTCTGAAGAAGAAAAATTTCAGTATCTAACTCTGCTCAAAGGCATTAGCTATGAAACAGATTGGCTTGCTTGGTGTGACAAAGCGATGCAATTACTCGGCTTTCGCAATTAAGCTATTTTAGCAGCTGCCTTGTTTGCTACAATATCTAGGTTGTTTAATCTGATACGTGTCTTTGATCAACCAGAGTCAGTCAATCGGTATATCCAACGTCGATACCCTAGCCCAAGAACTGGCAACAATCCAGCAAACGGGCGCTAAACGTATTGCTTTACTGGGTTCGCGTCATGTTCCCCTTACTCATCAGCACCTGATTGAAATGATGAGCTATGCTCTGGTTTTGTCAGGCAATCGGCTCATCACTTCTGGTGCTACTGGTACAAATTCAGCTGCAATTCGCGGCGCTATGCGTGCCGATCCAAATATGTTAACGGTGATTCTGCCCCAAAGCCTAGAGCGTCAACCCGCAGAATCACGCCAGCAACTAGAATCTGTGATGCATTTGGTGGAAAATGCCAAAAACGATCAGCTATCCCTGGCGGAAGCTAGCGCTGTTTGTAATCAGGAGATTATCTCCCGTTGTCAGCAGCTAATTTGTTTTGCCTTTCATGATAGTCGCACTCTGCTGCAAACTTGCCAGGAAGCAGAAGACCAAAGCAAAGTAGTGACGTTGTTTTACTTTGATTAAAAGTGAGGAGCAATGAAAGTATGAAGTTAGAAGTATAAAGTGTGAATTGTTAAAGTTGCAACTTCATCCTTTATCATGCCCGCCTTCAATCTTTCTCTAGTTCGTTAATTTAAGCTAGATTTTAACCAAAATGTATTAGGTAGATGAATATATCACAACTAGCGCCATCTGTTACGTTTGTGTATTGTATTGCCGCTGCTGCTGTCCTGATTTATCTACCATTTTTGGTTGTAGCTTATGAGCGGATGCGTGTTGGTTTCAATATTGCTGCTCCCCGCACTATGTTTGATAAACTACCACCCTATGCCCAACGCGCTACTTGGGCGCATGAAAACTCATTTGAGGCTTTCACAATTTTTGCCCCAGCAGCGTTAATGGCATTGGTGACTGGTGTAAATTCATCTCTAGCAGTGGGAGCTGCGATCGCTTTTGTAGTAGCTAGACTACTCTACTCGGTTTTTTATATTGGTAATATACCCCTAGCACGAAGTCTCATGTTTGCGATCGGCAGCCTTTGCTCTGGTATCCTAATCGTTCTGAGTATCCTACAAGCAAATAGCTCTTCACTATTGCCTTGATCTAAACTTGATTTTCAAAGTTCGATAGATCAAAACAAACCCCTAGCCCCTGGATCCTCTAGCCCCTAGCCCCTCACCTGCTTATGGCTTCTAACTATTCCTTCGATATTGTCAGCGACTTTGATCGCCAAGAACTAGTCAACGCTGTCGATCAAACCATTCGGGACATCAACAGCCGCTACGACCTCAAAGATACTAAAACTACAGTAGAATTGGGCGAGGATACTATTACCATCAACACAGATAGCGAATTTACCCTAGAGTCTGTTCACACCATCTTGCGGGAAAAAGCTGCTAAGCGCCAACTCTCCCAAAAAATCTTTGATTTCGGTAAAGTTGAATCAGCTAGTGGTAATCGTGTACGTCAAGAAATCAAACTTAAAAAAGGCATTAGCCAAGAAATTGCTAAACAAATTAGTAAGTTGATTCGGGACGAATTCAAAAAGGTGCAAGCTTCAATCCAAGGTGACGCTGTGCGTGTTTCCAGTAAAACTAAAGATGACCTTCAAACCGTAATTGCCCGTTTGAAGCAAGAAGATTTACCCGTCGCTTTGCAATTTACTAATTATCGATAGGTAGGCTCAAGTGAGTCTGTCTATCTGATGGCAATATATATTTATTTTAGTTAATGCCTGAATATCTGTTCATACGTTATAATAAATGAAGGAACGAGTAGGAATAAAGTCATGACAAACGTAACTCAAATGAAATGTGCTTGTGAGTCTTGCCTGTGTGTTGTTTCATTAGCTGATGCAATTCAAAAAGATGGTAAGCCCTACTGTAGTGAAGCCTGTGCTGATGGTCATCCTCAAGGTAGTAGTGGCTGCGGTCATAGTGGTTGTGGATGCAACAGTTAAGCTGATGCAAATTAAATGTACATCAGCTGATTAAGATTAACCGGATTTGATCGAAGGAAGATCTGTTGGGTTTAAACGTTTCTTCATTTTCCCAGCCGTTCCCCCGTGACTTGGAGCATCTCAGATTTTCGCTTTCAATTTAGTGCTGGATTGTCCTACTTGGAACGAGCGATCGCCTACTTTCTTGAGCTTAATTCCGCCTGCGGGTGCAAGCGTACCGCCTCGGCGCTGTGGCTTGACGGGTTTGGTTTCGGCTAGCTCTAGTTCGCAGTGACTCAAGATTGTTTTCAAAATTAGCGTCATTTCATACATCGCTAATGCCGCTCCCACACAGCGACGAGTTCCAGCGCCAAAGGGTAAAAACTCATAAGGTGAAAACTGCCGCTCTAAAAAGCGTTCGGGGCGAAACTCTTTTGAATTAGGGTACAGTTCTTCCCGATGGTGAACCAGGTAAATGCAACCCATGAGTAACGAACCAGCCTCTAAGTCATAGCCCATTAATTGCATTGGCTTTTCCACGCGACGGGGTAACGTCACCAAGGCAACTGGATAGATGCGTAGGGTTTCATTGCAAACTGCCGTCAGATATGGTAGTCGGGCAATGCTAGTAAAATCATTGCTTTGTTGCCAGGGTTCCAGTTCTTTCTCCAGTTTGAGGCGCACTTCGGGTAGTTTGTGAATCCAGTACAGCGCCCAAGCAAGGGCAGTTGCCGTTGTCTCGTGTCCGGCAATCAGCAGTGTCATCAGTTCGTCATGCAGTTCCTCATCTGTCAACCCCCGACCGTTTTCATCTTTTGCACTTAACAACAGTGATAGAACGTCGGTTTGTGCTGGATCGAGCGATGCGCGGCGCGAGCGAATTTCTGCATACAGTAAGCGATCTGTTTGCTCAACAGTTCGGCGGATTTTGCCCCCAATGCTTTGCGGTCCAAGATCGATCGCCAGCTGGGGAAAGAATACCAAAATTGAAGTTAGAGGAGTACTAATCGCATTTAGCCGCTGTGCCAGTAGTTGTTCGAGTTGTCGATAGCGATCGCCCTCATGCAGACCAAAAACCGCTTGCAAAATCACTCGCATCGTAATTTTTTGCATGGCATCGCGGGCGGAAAAACTAGAGTTTAGCTGCCATTCGTCTATAACTTCACGAGTAATGCTGCAAATCAGTTCGCCATAGGCTTTCATGCGATCGCCGTGAAAAGGTGGCATGATTAACTGTCGCCGCTGACGATGCTGCTTGCCATTGAGGAGAATCAGCGAATTTTCTCCCAATAGTGGCTTTGCTAAAATGTTGACATCCCCAGGAGCTGTTATCTCGTTGCTATTATCGTGAGTCAGGAGATATTGAATTGCCTGGGGGTGATTTACCAAAATCAGCGGCTCTGGGTTAACCGGAGAAATTTCAGCTTGAAACAAATCGCCAAAGCGCTGAAAATTTGTTTCCATATATTCCAAAGGATTGAACACCCATTGGAGAGTTTGCAATAGTGCAGGCGTTTTGGGGCGCTTAACAGCAATCATAAGCGGTTTCAAGAAACTTTACTTCAAATTTTAAAGCCTTGAGTCAGATTTACAAGTTAATATAGCATTCAAATTAATATTTATGAATCTTCGCCAAGAATTGTTGAATCTAATTGAGCAAATGCCTGATGAGCAGTTATTTGTGTTGATAAATACGGCTCTTAAGCTAAAAGAAAATAATTATGATGAGATTTCTAATTTAAAGACTTTACAGTTTGAGTCTCAGGCTTATCAAGAATGGGTAAGTGCTGAAAACGATATTTACGAAGAAATATTTAGTTAAGAAATCTAAAAAAGTTAATGTTATGTGTTTATTTGTAGATTCATATTAAGATAAAATACTAATTTGCCATGCTTGCACACAAAAAGCGATAGCCTACATCGATTTCTGTTAGTTGCCGTATTTGTCGATATTTTGCCTCCCATTCTCCACTATTTAAATCTGCTTCAAGCAGTTTTACACCCTTTTCAAATACGCCCTTTTCAGCTAAAATAAAAGCTGACATACCTGCTCTTATTTGAGGATTTAAATATACTTCTGGTCGCCGCCAACCTGCTGCAAGAAACATATCTGATAAATCAGGTGGTAGCATTAGAGTAGAAACTTTAACTATCCTCTGAGTAGATTGCTCGATTAAAGTTACGATATTTTCTAAAGGTGGAAAAAAGCGCTCGTCGTATTCCCGAATAAAGGGAAAATAATCATAAAGCCAGAAGTTATCCCCAATTCTAGGATCAAAAGTGAGAAAAACGATCGCCCCATTCTTCTTTGTCACTCGGTTTATTTCTGTGAGGGCGCTTTCTAGATCAGAAAAATGATGCATAGCTAAAATGCTGAAGGCTGCATCCACACATGAACTATCTAGGAGAATTAACTCTTCTGCATTTGCGCTAATCCATTGCACTTGGGGATGGGGTATAGCTTGGGAACGCATTACATAGGATGGTTCGACGGGGTAAACAACAAATCCCTGATTGGCGATCGCCCGACTATAGCCTCCCGTTCCAGCACCAATATCAGCAACAATGCTTCCCTTGTCTAAAGCTAGTAAATGCAACAAAAAATCTACTATTCGAGGATCGGGAAGCCGAGATTTTGAATAAGACTGACCAATAGCATCATAAATTGGCATAACTCAAGAATCTAGGCGAAGCCTTCTGTGAAGGGTAGGATAAAGTGTGAAGGATGAAGGCTGAAACTTTTCATCCTTCAGCCTTCATACTTTACCCTAGCCCCTAGCAAAAGCGCCCCCTCTTTAAATATTTGATGCGAGCGCCCTAAAACACCACAAAGTGGGCAAAATAGATTACAGGTAAAAATATGTAAATTATCTAAACTGTAGTTTAAATAAACGTCACTGCCTATGAATAGTTTATTTCTATCACGCCTACAAAGTAGCGATCGCCCCGTTCTCGTTTTTGATGGGGCGATGGGTACTAACCTGCAAAGTCAAAACCTCACTGCGGAAGACTTTGGAGGGGCGCAGTACGAGGGATGTAATGAGTATCTAGTACACACTAAACCCGAAGCAGTTGCGAAAGTTCACCGTGATTTTCTCGCGGCTGGCGCTGATGTAATTGAAACAGATACCTTTGGCGGTACATCAATTGTACTGGCAGAATATGACTTGGCAGACAAGGCGTACTACCTGAATAAGACAGCAGCCCTACTAGCAAAGCGTGTCGCTGCTGAATTTTCCACACCAGAAAAACCCCGATTTGTCGCAGGTTCAATGGGACCTGGAACCAAATTACCTACCTTGGGGCATATTGACTTTGACACGATGAAAGCTGCTTATGTAGAACAGGCAGAAGCCTTGTTTGATGGTGGGGTAGATCTATTTATTGTTGAGACTTGCCAAGATGTGCTGCAAATCAAAGCGGCGCTTAATGGTATAGAAGAAGTCTTTGCGAAAAAAGGCGATCGCCGTCCCTTAATGGTTTCTGTAACAATGGAAACTATGGGGACGATGCTAGTGGGTACGGAAATCAGCGCCGTAGTGACAATATTAGAACGTTACCCAATTGACATTCTCGGTCTGAACTGTGCCACAGGACCAGACCTAATGAAACCACATATCAAGTATCTATCGGAACATTCGCCTTTTATCGTTTCCTGTATTCCCAATGCTGGTTTACCAGAAAACGTCGGCGGACAAGCGTATTATCGCTTGACACCGATGGAATTGCGGATGTCGCTGATGCATTTTGTTGAAGATTTGGGTGTCCAAGTGATTGGGGGTTGCTGTGGGACACGTCCAGAACACATTCAACAAATGGCAGAAATTGCCTCTTCGCTAAAACCAAAAACCAGACAGCCAAGCCTAGAACCAGCCGCCGCGTCAATTTATAGCACTGTACCCTACGACCAGGATAACTCTTTCCTAATTGTGGGAGAACGCCTTAACGCCAGTGGTTCCAAAAAATGCCGTGATTTGCTCAATGCGGAAGATTGGGATGGACTCGTGTCGATGGCGAGGGCGCAAGTCAAGGAAGGCGCACACGTCCTAGATGTGAACGTGGATTATGTAGGACGGGACGGCGTGCGGGATATGCACGAATTGGTATCTCGTTTGGTAAACAATGTTACATTACCTTTGATGCTCGACTCCACCGAATGGGAAAAGATGGAGGCAGGGTTAAAAGTTGCCGGAGGTAAGTGTTTATTGAACTCCACCAACTACGAAGATGGGGAACCACGTTTTCTAAAGGTGTTGGAGTTGGCGCTCAAATATGGTGCTGGCGTAGTAATTGGCACAATTGATGAAGAGGGGATGGCAAGGACGGCTGATAGAAAGTTTGAAATTGCCCAACGTGCTTATCGTCAAGCTGTAGAATATGGTATTCCCCCCCATGAAATCTTTTTTGATACACTAGCTCTACCAATTTCTACTGGGATTGAAGAAGACCGCGAGAATGGAAAAGCAACAATTGAAGCAATTCGCCGCATTCGCCAAGAATTGCCAGGATGTCATGTAATTTTGGGTGTATCCAATGTTTCGTTTGGGTTAAATCCCCCCGCGCGGGTAGTGCTGAACTCGGTGTTTTTGCATGAGGCGATCGCTGCTGGTATGGATGCAGCAATAGTTAGTCCTAATAAGATTTTACCACTGTCAAAGATTTCGGCAAGACATCAAGAAGTCTGTTACCAACTGATTTATGATCAGCGAAAATTTGAAGGCAATGTGTGCGTTTACGATCCCTTGGGTGAGTTGACGACATTGTTTGAAGGAGTGACAACGAAACGCGACAAAGGTGTTGACGAAAGCCTCCCCATTGAAGAACGCCTGAAGCAGCACATCATCGACGGCGAACGCATTGGTTTAGAGGAACAACTCGCAAAAGCTTTAGAGAAATATCCACCTTTAGAAATTATCAATACCTTCCTACTAGATGGCATGAAAGTAGTAGGGGAATTGTTCGGTTCTGGACAAATGCAACTACCTTTCGTGTTGCAATCTGCTGAAACGATGAAAGCAGCGGTTGCTTATCTCGAACCTTTGATGGAAAAGTCAGAATCTGGCAATAATGCTAAGGGTACAGTGATAATTGCCACAGTCAAAGGTGATGTCCACGATATTGGTAAAAATCTTGTAGATATCATCTTGTCGAATAATGGCTATAAGGTGATTAACTTGGGTATTAAGCAGCCAGTAGAAAACATCCTCAATGCTTACGAACAGCACAAAGCTGATTGTATTGCTATGAGTGGTTTGCTGGTAAAATCCACCGCTTTTATGAAAGAGAATTTAGAGGTTTTCAACGAAAAAGGAATTACTGTTCCTGTAATTTTAGGTGGTGCAGCGCTGACTCCCAAATTTGTCTATGATGATTGCCAAAAAACCTACAAAGGTAAGGTGGTTTATGGCAAAGATGCCTTCTCTGACTTGCATTTCATGGATAAATTAATGCCAGCGAAGGCTGCTAGCCAGTGGGATGATTTTCAGGGATTTTTGAATGGAGTTGGAACTCAGGAGTCAGAAGTTAGGAGTCAGGAGTCAGAAGTCAGGAGTCAGGAGTCAGAAACACCAATTACCAATCATCAATTACCAATTACCACCCAACTAGATACAAGGCGTTCTGAAGCGGTGGCGGTGGATATTGAACGTCCAACCCCACCTTTTTGGGGAACTAAGTTATTGCAGGCGAGTGATATTCCTTGGACAGAGATATTTTGGCATCTGGATTTGCAAGCTTTGATTGCTGGACAGTGGCAATTTCGTAAGCCGAAGGAACAATCTAAGGAAGAATATCAGGCTTTCTTGAATCAGAAGGTGTATCCGCTTTTGGAGGAGTGGAAGCAAAAGATTGTTGAGGAGAATTTGTTGCAACCGCAGGTGATTTATGGGTATTTTCCTTGTCAGTCTGAGGGAAATACTTTGTATGTTTATGATGCGAACCGCGAAGGCGCTAGCCTGGGGTTTAAACCCCAGGGAAACGCGAAGGAGGTTGCAAAGTTTGAGTTTCCAAGACAAAGGTCGTTGAGGCGGTTGTGTATTGCGGATTTCTTTGCACCCAAGGAGTCGGGGATTATTGATGTGTTTCCGATGCAGGCGGTGACTGTGGGTGAGGTTGCTACTGAATATGCACAGAAGTTGTTTGCTGCGCATCAGTATGCAGATTATCTCTATTTTCACGGGTTAGCGGTGCAGGTGGCGGAAGCTTTGGCGGAGTGGACACACGCCCGAATTCGGCGCGAGTTGGGTTTTGGCGCTGAGGAACCGGATAATATTCGGGATATGCTAGCACAGCGTTACAGGGGTTCGCGGTATAGTTTTGGCTATCCGGCTTGTCCGAATATTCAGGATCAGTATAAGCAACTGAATTTGTTGGGGGCTGACAGGATTAATTTACATATGGATGAAAGCGAACAGCTTTATCCCGAACAGTCTACGACGGCGATTATCGTTTATCACCCAGTAGCTAAATACTTCAGCGCTTAATACAGCGATCCTGTAGGTGTAGTGTAGTGCAGTAGCAGTAGGGTGGGCAATGCCCACCTTACAAGTAACGCTATGTTTATGAAGCGGCATATGAATTGAAGCACATTCTACCATGAAAGATAACATTCTACAATATGGTCCCAACCCTTGTAATCCCTATCCACTTAAGGACTACAAGCGTTTGTGTTTTCTAAAAAATATTGTTAAAAATCCCAATATCATCATAGGAGATTACACCTATTATGATGATTTTGAAAATCCTGAAAATTTTGAGAAAAATATATTATACCACTTTGATTTTATCGGAGACAAACTAATAATTGGCAAATTTTGCGCGATCGCCAGCAATGTAAAATTTATTATGAATGGTGGCAATCATCAGATAGCTAGTTTCACCACATATCCCTTTTCTATATTCGGTAACGGTTGGGAGAAAGCTTCTCATGATGCTTTCCCTTATAAGGGAGATACTGTTATTGGTAATGATGTCTGGATTGGCTATGAGGCATTAATTATGCCAGGTGTAAAAGTGGGAGATGGGGCAGTTATTGCTGCTAAAGCTGTTGTCACTAAAGATGTCGAACCTTACACTATAGTTGCTGGTAATCCAGCAAAGCTCATCAAAAAAAGATTTGATGATGAAGTGATTAAAACTCTGCTTGAACTCCAGTGGTGGAATTGGGATAGCAAAAAGATATCAGAAAGTATTTCGATTCTTTGCAGTAATAATTTACAAGCTCTCAAATCTCTTGGAAAAATTAAAGATAACTAGTAGATAGCCCAGCAATACCCACCTTAGTTTTTAAGTAATTAGACTAAAACGCCCATTTTATAATAATTTGAACTTGGTGTAAGAATTGAGCCTACTAAACTTTATCCTAGAAATAAATAAGGAGCAAAAATATGCAAGCTTACAAACTCAAAGGTAAAGTTGATGAGGCAGGCAATTTAACGATTACAGAACCTGTGATGCCGCCAGGTGATGTAGAAGTGATTGTCTTGCAGACAGTTGAAACGGTTGATAGCGCTACAATACCAGAAACCGAGCCACAAGCAAAGACACCCAAAAGATCAACTAAAATTAAAGCTTCGCAACAATGGTTTGACAAAACTCAGCCAGCGCCTCCTGATTTTGACCCAGATCAAGCTAAATGGGAATATCTGAAGGAGAAACATAATCTGTGAAAGTCTTGCTAGACACCAACATTATTGTGGATGTTGCCCTTGAGAGACCACCTTATTTTGGTGATAGTGAGACAGTTTTATCACTCGTTGAACAAGGACAAATAGAAGGTTATATTTGAAGGATCAACCTTTAGTGACCTTTACTATATTATCCGTAAAGACAAAGGTCGAGCTTTAGCCCTTGAGTTATTGAGGGAAATATCCACCTTCTGCCAAGTTGCTACAGTGAATCAGGATGCAATTAACATGGCGCTAGCTGCCAATTTTAAGAATTTTGAAGATGCTATTGGGTACAGTACTGCTGTAGTTAATCAATTGGATGCAATTGTTACTCGCAATCCTCAAGATTTTCCTGTTGTTACTCCAAGAATTTTGACTCCTCAACAGTTAATTCAAGAATTAATAAATTATTAGGTGGGCAATGCCCACCCTACAAATTACACAGCTGCGTCCAACTGTGACTCAGATACCCAAGTACCGTGGAATCCATAAGGTACTCGCTGGGGAATGATTACCCGCGCTACAGGTTCACTTGTAAAATCTTGGGCGTTCACTACGACTAGTTCAGAAGTATCCTGGGCGGTGTCGTGGATAAAAGTTACAAGCCAGCCATCATCCTCTTGTGTTGCACCAGGGCGAGGTACAAATACAGCCTCACCGCCATAGCGCCCCTTGCCAAATTCATGGCTTTGGGATTTACCACTGTCGAGATCGTATTTGATTAAGCCGTCGAATAGTGGTGTGGAACTCTTCGCAGATTTTGCTGTGTAGCCATATCGGGTTTGCCGTCCTAATAGATTTTCGTTGATGCGGGGAAATTCCGCTTCTACATCGTCTAGCATCTGTTCGCGCACAGTACCTGTTTTAAGGTTGAACCGCCACTGATGCAGGCGGGGGATATTGCCTTCAGAATCTGATTGTGTATTTTGAGACATCAAGATAGTGGTAGAATTCATGCGACAGGCAATTAGTACTACTTCGTCGCCTTCTTCGTAAGCGTTGAGGGTATGGAAGATGTAGCAAGCTGGACTTTCAAACCAGCGGATGTTGCTATTATCGCCCCATCGGGGAAGAATACCAAAACGACTGGGGCGATCGCGCTCAAACATCATTAAAGGTTCTCCCCGTCGCATCCTTTCTACACTGAAAGTCACAGGCAGATCCATAAAGATTGTATAGTCTTCGCTAATGGCAAAATCATGCATCATCACCGCCATCGGTAGATCAATCGGTACTGTCCGCAACAATTCACCTTCAGGCGAAACTATGCTGTATTTTAGATAAGGTGGCGCAAACGAGTAGCCAAAGAACATCATTTCGCCTGTCACTGGATCTACTTTAGGATGTGCCGTGAAGGCAGAAGCTAGCTTGCCATTATATGTATATTCGCCAACTGTCTCTAACTGGGGAACCTTAATCGCGTGAGGCGCACCACCTTCCCACGTAGCTAACATTTGACCACTGTGCCACACTAGGGCAGTATTTGCCGGATTTTTGCCGAATCCGTAGGGGTTGTCCTTGCGCGGTGCTTCTAACAGTCCACTCCAAACCGCCTTACCCGCTTGTTGCTCGATTTTCCATGCTCGTGTTTGCACATAGCGGTTGCGATAAGTGGCTTTACCATTGCTAATTCGTAGCCCGTGTAACATTCCATCCCCATCAAACCAGTGATATTGTCCTATAGGTGTCCACTGGGGATTAGGACCATTACGCACGAACATACCAGATAAATCGGCTGGTAACTCACCTATTACCTTCAGCGACTGGGTTGTGATTTCTTTTTGCACTGGCGCAAAGTTAGCATCAAGATAAGGATTGATTGCTGTTGTTTCCATTGGATCTGTTTTGTCTGCTTGGCACTTTGTCCAATATATGCGCGATCGCAAACAGTTGTGATTCGCCGAAAGCTAGAGGTAGTAATTGGGAACGATTCTAAGTAAGGATATTTCAAATTTTCAAAGCTCTAATTATGAATCTCCCAGAAACAACCACTTGGAATCAAGCCCACGCCACCTTCAAAAAAATTTGGGGTTATGAAGATTTTCGTCCACCCCAAGGGGAAATTATCAGCAGCTTATTATCTGGAAAAGATGCTTTAGTAGTTATGCCCACAGGGGGAGGTAAATCTATTTGTTTTCAACTTCCGGCTTTGCTGCAAACAGGATTAACTCTGGTGGTTTCGCCCTTGGTTGCTTTGATGGAAAATCAGGTAAAGGAATTACGCGATCGCCATCTTCCAGCCGCCTTGTTACACAGTGAATTGCCAAGTTTTGAGCGATCGCAAACTCTCAAACAACTCGAAAGACAACAACTAAGATTACTCTATCTGTCCCCAGAAACACTACTAAGTCAACAAGTTTGGCAACTTCTATGTCAGCCTCAGCTAAAAATTACAGGCTTAATACTCGATGAAGCACATTGTCTAGTGCAGTGGGGAGATACTTTTCGACCAGCTTATCGGCGTTTAGGTGCAGTACGTCCAGCTTTATTGAAGTATAAACCACCTGGGACACAAATAGCGATCGCTGCCTTCACAGCTACAGCCGATCCGATTGCTCAGCAAACTATTGAGCAAGTCTTACAATTACAAAAACCAGATATTTTTCTGCAAAATCCCTATCGAGAAAATCTCCACCTCAAAGTACAAACAATTTGGACACCGCGAGGACGTAAACAACAGCTATTAAAATTCATAAAGGAAAAACCTGGTGAAGCGGGGTTAATTTACGTCCGTACCCGTCGAGATAGCGAGAGTTTAGCCGAGTGGTTGGAACAACAGGGATATACAACTGCTGCTTATCATGCGGGGTTAAGTCCACAAGAACGCCGCAACCTTGAAGCTAGCTGGCTGAGTGGCGAAAAGCAATTTGTTGTTTGTACGTCAGCGTTCGGTATGGGGATAAACAAGCCAAATGTTAGATGGGTAGTTCACTTTCATGCCCCATTGTTATTATCTGAGTATGTACAGGAAATTGGCAGGGCAGGTAGGGATGGTAAGCCGAGTATAGCTTTGATGTTGATTAGTGAACCGACGGGATGGCTAGATCCAGAAGATAAACAACGACAGAGTTTCTTTGAAAATAAACTGCGATCGCAATACTTGCAAGCGCAGCAGCTAGCTAAACAACTCCCAGTTAGAGGCGAGGTTAATACTGTAGCAAAATTTCCTGATGGGGCGATCACCTTATCTCTTCTCCACAGTGCAAAGCTGTTGGACTGGCAAGATCCATACAACTATATTATTCGTCAACCAGCACGACTTCAATCTCCGTCTAAATTTCCCGCCGCCCTTCAGATGATACAGTATCTTACGATTAAGCAATGTCGTTGGCATTTTTTGTTAACTGCTTTTGGCTTTGGGAAAGAAGCACCACAAGCAGGTTGTGGACATTGCGATCGTTGTATACAACAGTGATGAAATTATTAAGTTAATTTAAACTAGTCCTAGCTTCCAGGCTCAGCTTGGAAGCAGGGTAAGGCTTCGCCTTGAGATTGTTCGCTTTCTATAAAAACTTATGAGTAACAATTTAGAGCAATTTGCGAGTGATAACGGTGCTGGGATTTGTCCTGAAGCACTGGAATACATGATTAAAGCAAATCATGGTAGTGCGCCTGCTTATGGTAATGATGAATGGACGCAAAAAGCCACAGATTATTTTCGAGAACTATTTGAAATTGACTGTGAGGTATTTTTTGTCTTTAACGGTACAGCCGCAAATTCTTTATCATTAGCCGCACTTTGTCAGTCCTACCACAGCGTCATTTGTCATGAGACAGCACATATAGAAACAGATGAATGTGGTGCGCCTGAATTTGCTTCCAACGGTTCTAAACTTCTACTTGCAAAAGGGGAAAATGGTAAGTTAACTCCCCATGCTATAGAAGCAATTGTAAATAAACGAACTGATATTCACTTTCCCAAACCTAAAGTTATTAGTATCACTCAAACTACTGAATTGGGAACTATATATTCTGTTGAGGAACTAGTAGCTATTAAAGAAGTCGTACAAAAGTATAATTTAAAGCTTCACATGGATGGCGCTCGGTTTGCTAATGCAGTTGTTGCTATGAATAAAAGTCCGGCTGAAATTACCTGGAAAAGTGGAGTAGATGTATTGTGTTTTTGTGGGACAAAGAATGGTATGGCGATGGGCGAAGCTATTATTTTCTTCAACAAAGCCTCTTCTGAAGATTTTGAATATCGTTGTAAACAGGCTGGTCAACTAGCGTCAAAAATGCGCTTTATTTCTGCTCCTTGGTTAGGTTTGTTGGAAACTGGCGCGTGGATTAAAAATGCACGACACGCCAATTCTTGCGCTGAATATTTAGAAAATAAGCTATTAGATATAGAAGGCGTTAATATTCTGTTTCCTAGACAAGCAAATGGTGTTTTTGTCAAGTTACCTGAGCAGGTAATTAAAAAATTAAGAGATAACTGGCAATTTTATACATTTATTGGTGGAGGAGTGCGATTAATGTGTTCTTGGAACACAACGCAGTCAAGAATTGATGAATTGGTAGGCGATATTAGGGAAGCGATGGTAAATTATTTGTAATTCGTAATTAACTATTAGCTGTCTCCTTTATACTTGTTCAAAAGTAGTTACTGTGGGGTTGAGCGTTCAAATAATCCACTTTAGGGGGCATCAAACTCAACCTTATCGTAAATATCTGTTAACGACACTTGAACTTGAATAGAATTTAAAGTTAATATAGTATTCTTACCATCATATTCAGAAAGTAACCATTTGTTATCAGCAGTTTTGGCAAATTGTTCAACGTGCATCTCTGCTTGAGAAAGCAAAACATATTCCAACAAAGTAGGAATAGTACGGTAAAGCCTAAACTTTTCACCTCGGTCATAGTTGGCGGTAGATTCTGATAATACCTCTGCAATTATTAGCGGATTGGTAATTGTATCTCTCCTACCTTCGGCAAATTGTAGCTGTCCTGAAACCACCATCACATCTGGATAGGTGTAAAGTCGGACTTGAGGTATCCATAAGCGCATATCGCCTATGAATACATCATATGCTTGTCCTTTCAAAGCAAAATTCAGTGCTGCGTAAAAATTACCTGCGATTCGATTGTGATTTGGTGTTCCACCAGCTATAGGAATAATTAGACCATCACGATATTCACTTTTAGATTCAGCAGCGGTTTGTATTTCTAAATATTCTTCTGGTGAGTAGTCTCGCTTTTCTTTAGTTTGCATATTTTTGATTGCTTTATAATTTAACCAATGTTGTAGAAACGTTATATATAACGTTTTTACATTATATACAACGTCTCTACGTTGGATCTATCCCATCAAAATCACTGTATCAATTACATGAATTACACCGTTATCGGCTTCGATATCTGGAGCTAGAACAGTGGCATTTTTCACCTCAAATCCATCAGAACAATCAATTCTAATTGGTGAACCTTCCACCGAGGTGACAGAATTGAGTTTTGCCAAATCAGCTTTCATTAACTTACCAGGAACAACATGATAAGTCAGAATTCTTGACAATTGTGGTATATTCTGTAATAGAGTTTGGATAGTTCCAGGTGGAAGTTTGGCAAAGGCATCATCATTAGGTGCAAAGACAGTGAAGGGACCAGGACTTTTGAGCGTGTCCACTAAACTAGCAGCTTGTACCGCCGCTACTAGAGTGTTGAAAGAACCCGCGCCAACAGCAATATCTACTATATCAGCCATGTATTTTCACTCTTTTCTGAATAAAAGGCTCAATTAAAGAGATTAAACTAATTTTCGTTTGACAAGCGATCGCTTGACCACTTAACCTACAATATTTTCATAACAGCCTCCCCTGCGTCCTCTTGCTTACCCTTCACTCTTAAGATGGTGTTTACGGGTAAAGATATAGTTCTTTATACAGTATAAAGACGACAAGCAGGACGAAGGCAGCAATGATAGCGGTGTCTCGAACTTCATCACTATTAACACCAAGATATTATCAAATAAGAAGTGATTGAGGTTGATGAGGTTGTCTTTTTGAACTATTGGTTAATTCTATTCGGGATACATTGATTTTGGTTTAATCAGAGGATAAAAAGAAATTTACCCAGAATGCGACGCGACTAACGACTCAATTGAAGCAATTGGATAGGTGGTAACTCACGGAAATTCAAACTATCCCACCTGATAAGCCCAGATTGGTAACAACGCACGATGCATTTCAATATTATGGTGGTGGGTATGGAATTGCGATCGCAGGCACTTTAATTGGTATCAGTACAGAAGAACAACCCATTAGTAGAGGCGGTCAAAAAAGCCCAGGTTCCGGCAATTTTCGCCGAAACTACAATCAATCCGGCTCTAATTACTACAGTTGCTCAAGAAGCAGGAGTAAAACTAGCTAAGCCAACTCTACTCAGATTCGATTGGATCACCAGGTAGTGAGGGAGATTCGTATATAAAGATGATGCAGTCGAATACGCGCACGACTGTAGAGGCGTTGGGGGGAAAGTATACGCCATTTGTGCCATCTCGGTAGGGGCGGGTTTAACGCAAAGATTTGTTACAAAACAGATATGTTAGAAAAACCCGCCCCCACCCCATCCAAAATCTATGGGTTCAAAATATTATAAAGGAGCGATCGCCCAATATTTAGGCTAGACGAGTTATAATCCCAAGGTCTGGTCAAACTGTGGCATGGATAGCAAACAACGACCTATTGGTATGGATTTGTTCGCGGGCGCTGGTGGCATGACGCTTGGCTTTGAACAAGCTGGGTTTGACGTGCTTGCTGCTGTTGAGTTAGACCCAATTCATTGTGCCACCCACGAATTCAACTTTCCGTTGTGGTCTATCTTGTGTAAGAGTGTCGTAGATACAACAGGTACAGAAATTAGAAACCGTTCTGCTATTGGAAACTCTGATATAGATGTTGTATTTGGGGGTTCACCTTGCCAGGGATTTTCGCTGATTGGCAGACGCGCTTTAGATGATCCCCGCAATGCTCTTGTATTTCACTTCTTGCGGCTAGTTTTAGAGCTACAACCTAAATACTTTGTATTTGAGAATGTACCAGGGCTGACAGTTGGTAAGCATCGGCAGTTTCTCTTAGAAATTATCGAAGAGTTTAACTCTAATGGCTATGAAGTAGAAACAAATTATAAAGTCCTTAATGCTGCCAATTACGGAGTACCGCAGGACAGAGCCAGATTATTTCTTCTAGGATGTCGCAAAGGTTTATCTCTACCTAAATATCCCCAACCAATTACTAAACCCACAAGAGATATTATTCACAAGGCATCTACATTGTCCGATTTGCCAGTTTGTCCTACAGTTTGGGATGCCATAGCTGACCTACCAGAGGTAGAATTATATCCCGAATTACTGACGAGAGATTGGGTAATAGCCGAGTACGGCAAACCTAGCAATTACAGCAGTTCTTTGCGTGGTCTTTTACCTCATGAGGATGACAATGAGTATGAGCGGCTATTCGATCCAAGAATCTTAACCTCAAGCCTGCGAACAAAGCACAGCTTAGAATCTATTGCTAGATTTTCTGCCACAAATTCTGGGGCAACTGAGCCTATTAGCCGCTTTTATAAACTCGATCCTCAAGGCATTTGCAACACTCTCAGAGCTGGAACAGCTAGTAACCGAGGCGCTTTTACCTCTCCTCGCCCAATTCATCCCACCCGTCCTCGATGTATTACTGTCCGCGAGGCAGCGCGACTGCATTCATACCCAGACTGGTTTCGGTTTCATGTGACAAAGTGGCACGGTTTCCGGCAAATCGGAAATTCAGTACCACCCCTACTAGCAAAAGCAGTTGCAACAGAAATTATTCGCGCGCTGCGTGTAGTTCCAGTTAAGCCAAAACACAAGTTACCCCTAGCAAATGAGAAATTGCTTCAATTAAATATGTCGCAAGCGGCTCAAATTTATGGTGTTCCTGCAAACGTTATAGAGCCGAGAACAAGACAGACCGAAAAAAAGGTTAGTCATGGCTAAGGCGAGAAACCAGCCTGGAAGATACGACGCTATTATCGTAGAGATTTTTCAGCGGCACTATCAGCAAGGAATTGAAAGTTTTGAGTTTAGCCGTTCTGAATTTGCCCAAGTAGCAGATCACCTTAATGTTGTTTTGCCTAAAAATATTGGTGACGTTCTTTATTCATTCCGTTTTCGGAGAGATCTACCAAAGGAAATCTTAGACACTGCACCCACTGGTTTGGAATGGGTGATTGAACTAGCTGGACACGCTACTTATAGGTTCCGGCTTAGCCAGATTAATCGTATACTTCCCAACTCTAATCTTATACAGATTAAGATTCCTGACTCTACACCTGAAATCATTGCAAAGTATGCATTGAGCGATGAGCAAGCTTTGCTGGCAAAGGTACGCTACAGCCGTCTAATAGACATATTTCTGGGAATTACAACATATTCCTTGCAAAACCATCTCCGAACTACTGTCCCAGATATTGGTCAAATCGAAATTGACGAAATCTATGTTGGTGTGAACCGTAATGGAACACATTTCGTGATTCCGGTTCAAGCAAAAGGTGGAAATGACCAACTTGGAATTGTTCAGACTAAGCAAGACATCGCCTGTTGTGCAGTAAAGTTTCCAGAATTGATTTGTCGCCCTGTAGCTGCCCAATTTATGGCAGACAATCTTATAGCGATGTTTGAATTGGCTTTGGAGGGAGACGAGATCGCAGTGGTTGAAGAAAAGCATTACAAAATGGTTCCGGCAGATGAAATTTATGACGAAGAGTTACGTAGCTATAGAATTCGAGAATAAAAACGCGACGGCACCCTCCCCATATCCAACACCGTCAAATCGCTACCGAAATTAAATAAAATTAAACTTATCTAAATCTGATAAAACTTAAACAAAAGTGTAAAGGTAGCATTTATTGGTAAGAATGCTTATAAACGTTTTCCCAATGATGAAGAATTTCGCACAGCGTTTGTAGTTAAAGATATTTATAATTTGCGTAACTGTAAGTATCTGCTGAGTAAATTAGAAAACTGCGAACGTCCAAAAGAATTAGTGAATGTAGAAGAATATACTATTGAACACATCATGCCCCAAAATTCCAAATTGTCTAAAGAATGGCAAACCCAGTTAGGAGAAAGGTGGAAAGAAGTACAAGCAAAATATTTACACACTATTGGGAATCTGACTCTAACTGGCTATAACTGGGAGTATAGCGATCGCCCCTTCCCAGAAAAGCGAGATATGAAAGATGGCTTTGCTGATAGCCCTCTGCGGTTAAACCGGATGTTGTCAAAGCTTGAACAATGGAATGAAACAGAAATTAAGAATCGAGCAGAAGCTTTGGCAAATAAAGCTATTAAAGTTTGGTCATTTCCATCCGTACAGTTAAAACTTAAAATTTCGCCCTTTTCTGATGCTTATAGTAACAATTACATGGAGGATATTTCAGAAGAAATTAAGGATTTATTAGAGACTATTAGGAAACGAATATTAAATATAGATGCCTCAGTTAGAGAGGAGGTTAAGAAGAAATACATTGCTTATAAAACTAAAACCAACTTTGTAGACATTGCACGTCAGAAAAGCCGCCTTCTCTTGTTTCTTAATATTGGTTTTGAAGAAATTAAAGATCCGCGCATGTTTGTGTCGAGACGTATCCAATGTAGGGCATTGGGGTAATGGTGATGTGGAAGTTGGTTTTTCATCCTTAGACCAGATTGATGATGTAATGTTTTTAGTACGTCAGGCTTTCAACAAGCACAGCGAGGGTGTGGCTGATTGAAAACGGCTGTGTGCTGATGCTCAAGATTTTTCTCTCTCCCAGGCAAGAGCCTGGGTACAAGCTTGGGGAAGATCCTATCTCCCCTGTTTTGATAATGCATTGCAAAAGGTAAGAAACCGTCAAATCGCTACCAAAATTAAATAAAATTAAATTTATCTAAATCTGATAAAACTTAAACATAAGTAACTACAAGCAACAAACGATGGCGGCAGACTACCGAGAGATTGATATTGCGCCATTTATTGATCACTCTCTACTCACTCCGACAGCAACGCCGGAGCAGGTGCAGCAGTGGTGCAATGAAGCAGACAGATTTCAGTTTGCAGCAGTTTGCGTTTATCCTGTTCATGTGCGCACTGCGGCTGAACTCCTCAAGGGTAAAAATCCTAAAGTCTGTACGGTGATTGGCTTTCCTACCGGAGCAAATACCTCATCCGTGAAGTTGTATGAGGCTCAGGAGGCGGTAGAAAATGGGGCAACGGAACTAGATGTAGTAATTAATCTAGGCTGGTTGAAAACTGGGAAAACGAATGAACTACACCGAGAAATCGCCCAAATTTGTGAAGAAACGGGAAAAACAGTCAAAGCAATTTTAGAAACCACCCTCCTGACGGATGCAGAGAAACGACTGGCAGCGGAAATATGTATGGATGCGGGAGTAGCCTTTTTGAAGACCAGTACAGGCTGGAATGGGGGTGCAAGTGTGGCAGATGTGCGAAGTCTCAAACAAGTAGCGAAAGAACGGGTAGGCATCAAGGCATCAGGAGGAATTCGTAGTGTTGACCAAGCCTTGGAGTTAATTATGGCAGGCGCAACCCGATTAGGTACTTCGCGCGGTGTAGATTTGATCCGCCAACGCGATAACCTGGATAAAGAGGCAACTGAAGTATGAAGTATGAAGTCTTCAGGAGTCAGGAGTCAGGAGTCAGGAGATCCACGAAGATCGACCCTGGACAGAATATTAATTCTTTCCCTTTTCCCTTTTCCCTTTTCCCTTTCCCCTTTATCCTTCAACCTTTACCCTTTTTGCCTTCAACCTACCCCTTCTTCTCCCTAGCCCCTAGCCCCTAGCCCCTAGCCCCTAATTTATGAGTCGAGTTTACAAAGCTACAGGAATTAATCTCAAGAGTATGCCGCTGGGCGAATCAGATCGGCTGCTGACAATTTTGACACAGGAGTATGGTCTAATTCGGGCTGTAGCACCAGGAGCAAGGAAACACAACTCAAAGTTAGCAGGTAGAAGTGGGTTATTTGTAGTGAATGAGCTATTGATAGCTCAGGGGCGATCGCTTGATAAAATTACCCAAGCCGAAACTATAGAATCATACCCCGCACTCAGTCAAGACTTAGGCAAGCTAGCCGCTAGCCAGTACTTGGCAGAAATGGTTATGTGTCAAGCTTTGAGCGAACAACCCCAAACTGAATTATTTTGCTTACTGGTGGAGCATTTGGGGCGGTTGGAGCAGTTGCCCAAATCTTCGGGATTTTCAGTTTTAGCTCATTTATCTCATGCTGTCTTCCACTTCTTAGTCTTGGCAGGGATAACTCCTCAAGTACAAGCTTGTTGCCTAACTGGACATCCCTTGTCGCCAGATTTTACCTCTCCAGACTGGCAAGTAGGGTTTAGTATTTCATCCGGTGGAGTTGTTAATTTAGCAGCATGGTCACACCTAAAAAACGGGGAAAAAAATAATTATAAAACTAAACCAATACACTCTGCTCGAACAATCCCACTCGTGCCATCTCCATCAGCTAGAGTTGCTGAGGCTAAAAGCTCAGGCTATCAAACAGTTGTCCACAGGCAAGAAAAATTAGTGCTAGACACGCGACTGAATGCTACACAACTTGCTCTACTCCAGCAGCTAGCTGGGGCAAATTTACCGCAAATAAATACACATTCGTCAAACCAGCCGTTGCTGGATACGGATACTGGTTGGCTATCTATAGAACAGATTCTGCGTCAGTACGTGCAGTATCACTTCGGTCGTCCAATTCGGTCGGCTGCTCTAATTGATAGTTATTTTGCTTCCTTGCCGACTCCTTATAAAAAAGATCATGCAACCGTTTGACTTGGATACAAAAATTTCTCAATCTGGCTCTAAGATAAATTCACCTTTTGCAATGGGGATGGCTATAAATTCCCGCCCAAATGGTTTACAGTCTACGCGGGGAAATTTGTCTAGTAAAAAGCAATTTTTGCCAGACGAAAATCGAGCATCACAGGGCTATGTATGTGATACCACTGGGGGAGAAAAAAGTGAAGTGGGTGGGAAAGAGGCAAATGAACAACTCCCTACCTTCGAGCAGTTGAATAAACTAGCTACTAATACCCAAAGTGAAGATTCCAGCCAGGTTACAGAGTCAGGAGGATCAAACAACAATCACGAGGGTAACGGCAACATTGGAGGATTTGAGTCAGAGCAAGAACTGGGGTTTCTACCAGTTTTGCGAAACCGCAATTTTCTATCTTTGTGGAGTGGTCAAGTCTTTTCTCAACTGGCAGATAAAGTATATCTAGTGTTGATGATTGCGATTATTTCCAGTCGATTTCAAACGGGCGAGCAAAGCATCAGTGGCTGGGTTTCGGCGATTATGATGGCTTTTACCATTCCAGCCGTCCTATTTGGCTCAATAGCTGGGGTGTTTGTTGATCGCTGGTCAAAAAAAACCGTTCTAGTAGCAACAAATGTGCTACGTGGAATTTTGGTATTATCAATTCCCTTTCTCTTATGGCTGACTAGGGATTGGCAACCACTAGTGGCTAGTTTACCAGTGGGTTTTGGTATTCTCTTGGGACTAAGTTTTCTAATTTCTACTCTGACACAGTTTTTTGCTCCAGCTGAACAAGCAGCAATTCCCCTAGTGGTGGAACGTCAGCATCTACTATCAGCTAACTCGCTCTACACAACTACGATGATGGCTTTGGTAGTAGTGGGATTTGCCGTTGGTGAACCGCTGCTGGCTCTAGCTGATACCCTGACAACCCAATTAGGTATTGGTGTAGGGATAGGCAAAGAATTGGTGGTGGGTGGTAGTTATGCGATCGGCGGAATCGTGCTATTACTACTCAAGACTGATGAAAAGCTCCCATCAACCGAACAAGAACAAGCTCATGTTTGGCAAGATCTCCGCGACGGGTTGCAATACCTACAACAGAATCATCGTGTCCGTAATGCATTGATCCAACTGGTAATTCTGTTTTCTATCTTTGCGGCTTTAGCCGTTCTTGCCGTGCGTCTGGCAGAAATAATTCCAGGCATGAAATCTTCCCAATTTGGCTTTTTGCTAGCAGCTGGTGGTGTTGGGATTGCCGCTGGTGCTACACTTTTGGGTCAGTATGGTCAACGCTTTTCCCACGCCCAGCTAAGTCTGTATGGCTCTAGCGGGGTGGCTGCATCCCTAATCGGTTTGTCTGTGTTTACCAAGCAATTGTGGGTAGAGTTGGCTTTGATCGCACTTTTGGGCGGCTTTGCGTCCCTGGTGGCTATTCCCATGCAAACCTCGATTCAAAAAGAAACTCCGCCCGAAATGCGTGGTAAAGTCTTTGGTCTGCAAAACAATGTAATTAATATTGCCCTGTCGTTACCCTTGGCGTTGGCAGGCGTAGCAGAAACTTTCATTGGGTTACAGGCAGTTTTTCTGAGTTTAGCCGCAATAGCGATCGCAGGAGGTCTCTTAACCTGGTATATTTGCCGTACAGACACACAATCTGTCAACTAGTGCGAAAACTAAAGGCTGGAAGAGAGCAGGGAGAGCAGGGGGTGCAGGGGAGCTTCGGGAGCAGGGGAGATAAATATATATCCACTCAACCCCTCAGCCCTCACCCCTAGCCCCTCGCCTCTCGCCTCTCGCCTCTCGCCTTTTGCCTGAATCAGAAAATCGAGCCTCAACCTGAATGCGTATTGCCTGGATTGGAAAAAAATCACCCTTTTGTGGCAACGTTACTTACAGTCGAGAAGTTACTAATGCCTTAATTGATCGGGGACACTCTGTTAACTTTCTTCACTTTGCTCAAGAAGAAGAATCTGACTTACATAACTGGCCCGACTGTCCAGAAGTGTCCCTCCCCTTCCTTTATAGATCTCAAGTCTATACAATCCCCGCCCTGGGAGCGGCTAAAGTTTTAACTCACTCGTTACGTCAGTTGCAGCCAGATTTAGTACACGCATCTTTAACGCTATCTCCTCTGGATTTCCTGCTACCTGAAATTTGCGATGAGCTAAACTTACCACTTGTCGCCACCTTCCATACGCCTTATGCTGGCAAAGGAGCAAAGCTGGTATCAGGAACGCAATTGTTGGCATACCAACTTTATGCGCCGTTCCTGGTTAACTACGATCGCGTTATCGTCTTTTCGGAAGTACAGCGAGAATTGTTGGCAAGACTAAGTGTACCAGCTGCTAACGTGGCTGTAATTCCCAACGGCGTTGACGTTGGGAAGTATTGTCCAGGGGAATCTAATATCAAGCAGGAATTCTTTGCAGAACGCTTGTTTGTTTACCAAGGTCGCATTGCCACCGAGAAAAATGTAGAAGCACTCCTGCGAGCCTGGAAGCAAGCGGAAATGCACCCAACTAGCAAGTTGCTGATTGTAGGTAATGGTCCAGTGGCATCGTCTTTGAAGCCGTTCTACGGTTCAGAACATGGCATTCATTGGCTTGGTTTTGTTGCTGACGAAAACCGACGAGTGGAAATTTTACGTGGTGCTGATGTATTTATCCTACCTTCTCTAGTGGAGGGATTATCAATTTCTCTGCTGGAAGCGATGGCTTGCGGTCTTGCCTGTCTAGCCACAAATGTAGGTGCAGACGGAGAAGTATTGGAGAATGGAGCAGGTGTAGTTCTTACTACTAAGCGAATTGCTTCACAATTATCTACTCTGCTGCCATTATTCCAAGATCATCCTGAGTTAACAATTTTGTTAGGGCAAAAAGCACGGCAGCGGGTATTAGAGCGCTACACACTCAATCGCAATATTACCCAGCTAGAACAACTCTATACCCAAGTTTTAGAGCAGCGTCCAAGTTCAGGAGTTATAAGTTCTAAATTTAAAACTAGCTATTAGCTGTTAGCTGGCGCGCGGTTAGCTGTTACCAGTTACCAGTTACCAGTTAACAGTTACCAACTACCGTACGGGCGGGTTTATTAAACATACTTGTGAACCTCTAGATAACTCGTTTAAAGTGCGCCCCTACCAACTACCAATTACAGCTAAAAGCTAAAAGCTAACAGCTAATTGATAATTGAATTCATTTGTTCTGCACAGTAATAACACGCCACATAATAAAAACCGTGAAGCCTAAATAGGCTAATACAGTTAACCACTCCTGCCAAGTACCAGATGTATTGTTCATCTCTAAAAGCCAAAAAATAAATTTATCTTTCCTCACCTCTAAATCCTACGCGCTTATGCTAAAAGTTGGTGACGTGTGCAAGTGTAGGCGATAACTACGACGAGCGCTTCCAAGAGCGCGCTTTGGGGATGCAAAAGCCCCTTATATGAAGGCGCATCTAGCAAATGAAAAGCAAAACATGGTTGCCATCTGGGGTGTTTGAGAACAGATGTTGTGCGATCGCAAACGCGATCGCATCCGTTTTGATGTCGGCTTTTGGATACCGACGATGCCAACATCCCAAAAGACTGCCTTTGCTAGTTGCTGCTAAGATGCAACCTTCTATTAACAAAAGGAGGCGATCGCCAGCCTGGGATACGAGGAAAAACACAATTCTTGTTATCAAACTAAATATTCAAATCCAAATTTTAGCTGACAGTTGCTTAGACTAGAAATTAATTAGCTCAGCAACAATAACAATCCTTTATGAAACCCGCCTGGAATAAACTACTCATCGCCTTGAACTTGGTGACAATCTCAGCTGGCACATCAATTGTTCTACCACCAAAAATCTCTTCTGTTAGCGCTACTACACCCCACGCATTAGTAGTGCCAGCCCAGGTAGTAAAAACTCATACCATAGCCTCTGCACCGCCTCAAACGTCAAAGCCAGCCCAGACACAAAAGCCTCAAACTACATCGTCGTCAAAATTAGCAACCATCATCCGGCGACGACAAAAATTGATCGAAGCCGATCAGCTCTATTTAGCAGGACACAAGGCTGAAGCTGAAAAACTTTATCGAGAAGTAAAAGCACCTTTTGCCACCCCAACTCCACCAAAACGTCCAGAACCCATTCTAGATCCTGCCTTCCTACCCCCAGCAGGGAAAGTCTACTGGCGCGAAACACAGGCTGGGGCGGAAGGGAAAGTGCAAACTAGAATGATGGTTCCGCTGCGGCTGCTAGTTGAGAATTATCCCCAATTTATTCCAGGTCAATTGTGGCTGGCACAAACGTTGCAAAAATCAGATCGTGGCAAAGAAGCGATCGATGTTTTAGAACAAGCAACATCCCTCTATCCAAATCAGCCCCAGTTACTTAAAGCTAAAGTAGCCGCCCTCGCAGCAGACAAAAAATGGATGGAAGCATCACTTGCAGCTCGTCAATTTGCTATCCTCAATCCCAACCAACAAAACGCTGCCGAGTTTACCCAATTAGCAGATGAAAATCTCCAGCGCTACAAAAAGCATTTGCGCCGAAAAGTGCGGCGAAACATGTTCGCTAACATCATTACAGGCATTTTAGGATACGCCGTTACTGGTAGTCTTTTTGGTCCCCTCTCTGCCGTCCAAACAACTACAATGGTACTCAAAGGCGAATCATCTGTAGGCAATTCAGTTGCCAAACAGGCGCGCCGACAACTACCACTAGTAGAAGACAAAGTAGTTGTGGACTATGTGAACGAAATCGGACAAAAACTTGCTAAAGTATCCGGTCGCAATGATTTTCAATACGAGTTTTATGTTGTCTTAGACGACGAACTTAATGCCTTTGCCTTGCCTGGAGGTAAAGTATTTGTCAATGCAGGAGCGATCGCCAAAACTAACTCAGAGGCAGAATTAGCTGGATTAATTGGTCATGAATTATCTCACGCTGTTCTCTCTCACGGTTTTCAATTAATTACCCAGGGCAATTTAATTGCTAATGTAACCCAATACGTTCCCTACGGCGGTACAGTTGCTAGTCTGTTTACCTTAGACTACAGCCGAGATATGGAACGTCAGGCAGATACTCTGGGTACAAGGCTAATTGCTTCGGATGGTTACGCTGCTGATGGTTTACGCAATTTAATGGTGACACTCGAAAAGCAAGAAAAGAGTTCTCCACCCACTTGGTTATCCTCTCACCCAGGCACTGGCGCTCGCGTTCGTTACATAGAAAATCTAATTGAGCGTAATGGTTATAACCGCTACGCATACGAGGGAGTAGCACGTCACGCCATCATTAAAGCTAGGGTGGAAAAATTGTTAATAGAGGAACAGCTGCGCCAGAAAAAGCATCGTCGATAATATGTATGCCTGCCTAATAATCTACTAATGCAGGTAACGCCGCTCAAAGCAGTTTTAATTTTGAGGATAGTTTAGCATGGCACTGCAATCATATATGTTTCAGTTTTTGAAGAGTCTGAGTTTATTGGCTGGGGTGGCGCTGCTAGTGGCTAATGGTAGCGCGATCGCTGCACCTCGAACTTCTGGTGATACTTCAAACCGCTCTGTAGTAGTAGATACAGAAGGGGATGGGGGATATTCTACACGGCAAACTCCTACACAAAGATCTTCTAGTCCTGTAACAAGCGCTACTCGCTTTAGTTGTCAACCGCTCAACGGTCAGTATACAGTAGTATATCAGCCACAAAGCCAACCAGGTCAGTATTTTCCTTGGGCAAAGCCAGTTCAGCTAGGTGGGGGCTGGACTCCCCAAAGTCGCTGCAATGAAATTGCTCGACGGCTGGAATTGTACCGCCCAGACGGTTTACAGGAAATGACTACAGGTCAAGAAAATGGCTACAACACTGTGTGCGTCACGACCGAAAAAGTCCCCGCTTGCCGAATTGTATTTACTGTACCACCTGGGCAAGATCCAGTATCAACCCGCGATCGCGTGTTTGAAAATCTGACTGTTGCCGACAGCGGACAACAAACCGATGCCGTCAACACCTACACCAGTCGGGGAGACGACGGTATTGGCAATTTGCTGAATATGGGTCGAGAAATCTTCGGCGCGGGCAAATCTCGTCCCCACTCTAAAAATATCAACCTCCAACCTTTCCTAGACCAGAAAGATGGTGGTAGTGGTACTCAACTCCAAGGAGGAGTACAATTAAAACCCAGCAAATCGAGTCAGCTAAATCCAGCTAACTTTCGCTGATGTATCAGTGGTTGGTAATTGGTAATGGGTAATGGGAGAACAGCAAAAGGGAAAAGGGGGAATTGGTTTAAACTTTAACCATTCACCTAAAATCACTTACCAACTACCAACTACCAATTACCCATTACCTACATAAACTCTAGAATATGTTGGAACTCTAAATTAGAACCCTGTTCACCTGCGCTATACAAAAGCCCTAAATTAGGACGCTCTGCATACTATTCCTTGTTACCAGGCGCTTAGCCTGGTAACGAGTAAAAAGAGGCTCTGCCTTGGTGTTCACTGTTCTAGACAGTGCGCGACACACCAGTATCAGCCACCTTAGCTGGTAATATAATTCCGTAGTATGCTACGGCGAGGGCGGTCAGACCATTGATCAAAACATTGTAACCGAAGATCGGCATCAAACCGAATGTCGTGTTAGCAAATGGCAGCAATCCCATGATTGCAATCAAGGTGTAAGACACTACGAAAAAACGATTGAATATCCGCGAACTGCTGTAGCTGGTATATGCGGTAATCCCAAACAGACCAACCGCGCAGTGAACAATGTTATGCAAGAAATTCGTAGGAAATAGCCCAAATACATAGCCAAATCCCTGAGAATAAGCATCATGAGCTGCGGCAGGTGGGATAAAAGACATATCTGCTGCACCTGGTAATGTCACCAAAGCTGGTATAAATCCAGCTATTCCTAAAATCAAAAACATAATTCCGATAGCCAGAGCGCAGTAACGCTCTGACATTTTAACTATGCCTGTATTGCTCATTTTACTACCCCTAATTTGTGCAATGATTGCACTGTTTGTACGCTTTTTGTAAAAATCTCGTTTCAACCCGTTGCTATCAGAAACAATAGGTAATACTATCTTCAGTAGTCAGCTAAAATCGAGACTTCATACTTATGATTAAACTTAAATTTTGCCGCTCTAACTCTATCAAAAGACTGGGGTTTAGCTTAAAAACTTTGAGTTATATTTTATACAATATAACGTTGCTGTAAAAAGAGAAAATGTGCTAATATAAAAATTGATAAAAAGTATTTTTTTCATTATTGAAGTGTTTATTAGTTAATTTATTATTACTGATTAGAAGATTAACAATAGAAGTTGACACCTCCTCTTAGGGAAGTGCCAAGCTCAGCCGATTCGTAAATTACAATAAATTACAATTAGCGGAAAATCCCTAAATAAAGAGTTGCAGCAAAAAGCACAATTATCAAAACTCCCAAAGTTACACTGATACCAAATTGCAAGGAGGCGCTTTTAGTAGCTTCCGGTCCAGCAGACTGCTGGGTTATATTAGTGTGCTTCTTGTTAGAATTTGTTACTTTGTCAGAAGTCATAGCTATCAAGGTTTTTGAGTATTTATCACTTATATTGGCTCCAGATGCGAAAAACTGAATCTAACTAGAGGATTATCTAGGCTATACGCGCGAGCGTGGGGCAAAAAGGACGCTAAAGCGATCGCCTTTTCATCTGTAGCAGGGTAGAATTTTAAGTCCTGACAGATTGGATTAGATGTGCATGGGTTCATGCCTTACAATCATGACATCTTTAAAACCATTTGATTTCTTCTGCCATTGGTTGTTTGGATTAGTAGGAAGTAAAAACAAGACGGAACGAAATAGCTAACCTATGTGAATATGCAATCAAACTTGATATAAATTCGAGATCCAACTGAACACTACTCTAGAGAAGCAAAGTCCTCATCTCTAAGAGAAATAGCATAATCTCTGGCGTGTTTAGCGTAAGGAAAAGGAAAAGGCAAGGAAGTTGTTCCGGCAAAATATGCCCAGCGGTTTCTGAGTCTTTCTAGGAATCTAATTAATATTATGTTGTTAAAACTCGAATGAATCACATCATATTCCAAAAGCGGCGGATTACCAGCAGGGTGTTTTCCGTTATCCAGACGAGATTGATTCACCCTTAAAAGGTCTTGTTCGGTGTTTAGCCTTTCTCTTAACCCCAGATAAATCTCTTGTTCGAGATTGTCGCAAACATTTTTCCAAGCATATATACCATAATGACGACTGCCTGGGTTTTTGCCTATAGGGTTCCAAGCAGGTGTTTCTAAAGTATTGCCTTTGGTTAAACTACGAACAATATGCAAACGCTTTTGACGTTCTTGTAACTGAATATGCCTTCTGAGTTCGTTAGGAAACTCCCCACATTCTAAATTGGAATTTTGCAACCACTTGAATGTAGAACGAGCATTTTGTCCATCCATCATAAACAGGACATGAGGCTTATTTTCATTGTTTATTGGGGTGGTTAAACAATCGGTTAAACAGTTAGCTAGAAATTGGTTTAATAACCTTTGGTCACGTTGTTGTTCTTCAGTTTCTTCTGCATTTAAATCTTCTTCACCAGAATCTTCATAAAACTGAGAATCCCAATTTTCTGTTAAAAGATGATTGTATATTTCCCAGGATGAAACCCACCTACTATTACCTCGGCTTTGCTGTCTCAGAGAAGGTGTTGTGAATTGTACTTCTCCCAAAAATGGATTGACTCTGACTACCACTACTACCAGAGATGGTAATCCTGACCAAGTCGTTATTGAAGTGCGACGTATAACGAGGCAACAAGTTAACCACATTTGCTCAGGAATAGAATCTTCTTTTGTGATAAAATATTGTTCTGGTAAAACTCCAGCTTGTGAGAATAAGTCAGCAACAGAATTTCTAACACGAGATTCATCTGCTTGTTCTTCAGTTTTTTCTGTTAAAGGATGAATCCGCTGATTAACATACCCCATTTGCATTAAAGCAATTTTAGTTGCTTTATAGGGGTCAGCATTTTCTGAATAATAATCCGGTTCAAAAATTTCTAGGATGGCTCCACTCCGTCCCACAGGTTTTGGTAGAACTCTTTTGAAAAACTCAATTCTTTCTTTCGCTGCTTCTATTGCTCTTGCGTCTGGAATTTTATCTACATCTGCTAAACTTAAAGGTCTTATTAATTCCTCTCCACCTAGAGTCTGAATTTTTATCCGAAACAAATCTCCTAATTGGCTAGCATATTCAACTGTCCTCATAATTCCTAAATCAGTCATAGTTTCAGACACTTCTAACTCTCGATTTAATTGGAGAACAGTGCGTATTTCTTGAATTAAATAGTCTCTTGTCGTCGGATATATGTAAAGAATCAGAATTGTCTCTAATGGGAAGCGAGACATAAATAGACTGCTAGTTGCTACAGAGGGACGGTGCATTACAACATTTGATTCTTCTCTATTTTGTCCAGAGCTAGGCTGATTTTTGTTAATTGGTATAGGTACTATCTCGCCAGCACGTCTTAAAGGTAAATGTTGTGCAATATGAGCATTTAATGTTCCTATATCTTTGATGCTTACTCCTGGTTTGCAGAAATGTTTACCTAAGCGGGAATGGTAGGCGATCGCTGTTATAATCCCTTCAGTATTACCATCCCAAATCCCTGGAAGTGACCTTGATGCAATTTCTACAGGATTGGGTAGATAGTTTGTATTTTTAATTAGTTCCGACAATGCACGGTGAAGATGAGGAGTTTCTCTTCCACGATATAGTTTGATGGGGATAATACTTAAATCTTGTGTTTGGCTGTCGAGCCAGCGAAAGCGGTTAGAAACATAAACTGTAACACCACTACTATTTACTCTGTTAGGACTTTCATTCCCTTCAAGCCACAAAGGATATGTCAACCACCTTCTCACCCCAAGTCCGCAATAAATTAGAGGTGCTGTTCTTCCTTGCAAGGTACGCAACCTGATTTTGATAACAAAGGAAATATATTTAGGAAATCTACTATTGCTATCGCCTGTAGGTCTTGGAGGAAAAGATATTAGCTCGGCTCCCGATTCACAAGTAGCCACATGGTAAAAATTTAAGGGTGGTAAATCGGTTGTAAACTGAATTTGTCGATTATCTTCAAACAGCCTAGCTAAATAATTTGGTATTGCTTGGTAGAGGATGTCATTAGGAGGTAAATTGCAATTGAAATCAAGAGGGACAGTTTGATAATTCCATTCAACGTATCTTAATCTGTCTAAAAAATCCTCTACACAGTCAGACCCAAGCGTTCGGGTAAACTCTTCTCTCAACCATTCTTTTACCAAAAGCCCTAAATTTTCCAAAGCTGCTGGCGTTGGCTGTTGTGTTGTGTAAAGCCAAGTTCCGCCATTCCTCCAACTATTGGGAACAGTATGAAAAGTTGAGTTCCACGCAGCAACTACCAACGGGTTTAATGACCGCACTGGTGGAGACGAGTTTCTGTTTCGCATTCTGGCTAATTGCCATGCTATATCAACGTATGCTTGAGGAGGAGTAATTGAGTAAATTTCCTCCTGATTTATCGCTTCGGTAAGTTCCCAAGCTCCTAGCTCAATCGGCTTTGTTTGATACAAGTTGCTTTTGTTTGTCATAGACAAGAAAGTCTGTTTCTTTGAGCAGGTGTAAAAATATTCCCCATAGTTCTCTAGCAATAGTCGCTTCCCAAGGAATATCAGAACTCATCCAAAATTCAAGAGTTTTAATAATAGCAACTAGGAGTGAAGTTGTTTCATCATCTTGCTTATTATCTGCGGATAGGGGAGCAAAGCTTTTATCGAGCCAATAAACATTTATTGGAACATTCCCCCTTACGCCTCTGCCAATAACTTGCCAGATAGAAACAACTTGATTAGCGCATAACGTCCATCGTTCTTTGGCAGTTAAGTCACTAAAATATACACTTTTACTAGTAAGCTTCATTAACTCAATCCATGCTGCACGGGCAAAATAATCTCCCTGCATCTGCAATGTAGAATATTGGTGAATGAGTTGATTTGGCTCAAATTGTTGTAATGCCCAGCTATTGAGTCCCTGTACCACTTCAAACCAATCATGGGGAACTGGCATAGGTCGTTTGATAAATAAAATCGTACCAAAAGCAGCTTTTTTCTCATCATTGAGGGCATTGTGACTCCGTTCCATTGCGCCTAATACTCCTACAAGTAACCGAATAATTGATTCAGCTACTTTTTCAAATTCTCCTCGCTTCAAGCCAGGATACCAATGAACGCGATTATCTGCGTCACGACGCAATGGTTGAATAGCATTAATATCGCCTACAGGATGACGATAGCGCGATCGCAATTCTTGTATAATCCACTCAGCTTGTTCGTAGCTTCCGGTAACTCCGAGTATTCTTTCTCGGTCTGACCAAAGCGCTGGGTCATCCTGTGCTAATTCTTTCAGTTCTTCAAAGCGATCGTCAAGGAAATTTGGATACACTCCAGTAATAGCCTTTGCCATTTCTCGGTAAGCCATTTCAACTTTGTGTTGTGGAACACCGGAAATAGCGATGTATTTACCTTTTTCATTTACATTTAATTGAGGAGAAAAGACAAACTTTCCTTGCAAAATGGGGTCAGTTGATGACTTGGATTTGAGTAGTAAACTGGGACGAATAGGAATATGAAAAGCACTGCTTCCTGGTGCATAACTGGTTCCCGATACCAAAACTGTATGGGCGCTATCCCAGCCGTCAATTTCCAGCAACTTGTCAAAGTTCAACAACAAACTTTCCCCTACACCTAGATAGCGGAAGTATTTTAGAATTCCACCTCCCTCTTTGTTGGGATAGTACAAGAAACCTAAAAGGTTTCCCACAGGAGATTCTGGAATCATTGCTAGATATTCTTGTGGCGGTCGAAGAATTAATGGAAAGGCGTTATTCTGAAAGGCTTGTAAATCCAAAAGTTCCACCTGATTGTCCACCAACTTTTGCAGATGATGGCTTAAAATAGCTAGCAAAATTCCAAATCTAAATTTTTCAACTAATTCATCTAAGCTGTCATCTGGACAAGACAAGCCTTTTTTCGCAAGCCAATCTAGACACCAATATCGCAAATCATCTAAAGCTAAATCGCTCGTTCCTAGTAAAATTAATTCACGAGCAATGTTGGTAAGTTCATCTATTTTTTTCTATCCAAAGGATTAATGTTGCCAAGTCCATCTTTTTTTCGTTTATCCAAAGGATTATCTATAAATAATTTCAATTCACTCAATATTGCTCGAAAGGAATCTGTATCTGTTATGCCAGAGCAATCTAGCAGTTCTTGCACTATCCTTGAAAAAACACCGTAACTGTGAAAAGTTATTTTTCCTAGCCAGCCTACTAACAATGGATTCTTATTTAACTACCTGTATAGTGGAGGGATAGCTAATTCAATAATGTTGTAGCAATTAGCAAACTTTTCCCAAGATTTGTATTTAGTTTGAGGTCTATTTGAATTATTGATTTGGCTGAGTTCTATTCCAGTTTGATTAATTAACCCACCTTTTGCAATTAATTCAGCTTCTGGAGCAAACACATTATTTAATCTGCCCTTCATTAAGTCAGCTTCATCAACAAATAAAAACTCACATTCCCTAGCAACAAATTCTGCAAAGCGAATTTTATCAAGCGATACGCTTCTAGGAACTGGGGTATGAACAAAACTTTCTGGCGTTAATACCCACACCAACCCGTTAGCAATGTCACGTTCTATTTGGTGTCGAGGACAAGTATAGTAATAAGGGCAGGTACTATCTACATTAGATCTCTTTGTGGCATTTGGTTCTTTTTGATAAAGCGCGTGACAAGGTTCTTCGCCAAAATTCCAAATGTCGGCAGATGCAACATGAGAAAGGAGAGGACATGATTCATTAAACCATTCCCTTACCGGATGTATTGCCCCCTGTTCTACATCACTTCCTGTGGTTTGAAGTATAGACTTATTAATTTTCTCTAAGTGTTCTACTCGGTTTTTACCTAGTATTGGTGCAGCAGGGATTTCTAAAAGATGTTTGAAGAGACTAGCTTTTCCGACTTGCGAGACTACATCACTAACTATTAATGCACAGCGTTTAGCATTTCTACCTCTAGAAACTAAATTAAAACTGACTACATCAATAAATGTTGACTTACCTACATTCAACAGCCCAACAATATGATTTAATCGATCTAAAGTCAAAATAGTATCTTCAGAAAAATCATTTAAGGACTGGTTATAGACAGATAAAACAATATTTCTAAAGCGTTCATAGTAATTTAAATATATGTTGGAACGTGCTAGTCGGCAATCCATTTCTTTGGCACTTAATAAAAGTGACTTCAAGGAAAAAGTATAAGCCGGATTAGACTCACTTCGAGTTCTGACAAAGCGAACGATTGGACTTCTGGGTAAATTTAATACACTTTGAGGAAGATTGATGACAACAGGGTCTTCTCCTTTCTTGATTTCAGCTAGCCATCGTCCTTCTTGTCTGGCTAGTTTTACCTTGTGTTGCTTAACTGCGGGAGATGTCTGCAAGACATAACGATAGACACGATGCCGATAATAACTATGTTGTCTGGAAGTGGGTATTTGTTCAGCATCAGCTAAATCAAAAGCTTTGAGAACATCAGGGATGTCTTTAATGTATTCATCTAGATGATATTCCCAATCACTACCTTTGTATTCCAATAGATAAAATCTAGCTATTTTACAAGTAAGCCATTTATTACCAATTGCTGGAAAACGATATCCTGAGATTAAATGTCTTACTTCTGTTGCGGGTTGTGTAGGTGCTACTTCCAAAAGCAGCGATAAACCTAACTCAACATGAACAATTAGCCTTGCTATTCTTCCTCTTTCTTCCTCTGCCCATCTTGCAACTACATCAGGATTTTGCTTTAATTCTTTTACTAAATTTTGATACCAATCGGTTGTATCTCTCATTTTGTAATTATTTCCTTGGCTTGTTTGATGATTTCACCAATCGACCTTAGCTGTAATCCCTTAAGGGCTTGAGGTTGAAATTTTTTTCTTTTACGAATAGCTGGAATATTTAAATCATTCTCATCAGGAAAGACTACAAAGGTTGCATCAACATCTGGTTGACATCTAACTTTTGATAATCTTTCTTCGCTGACATAAGACCAATCTTTTACATCAATTGCCCATCTTTGGGAATTAGGAAATTCTACAAGTAAATCGTATCTATCAATTTGAGGATAAAGCGTGACAAGTGCGCCTAATTCAACCAATTTGTCTCGCAGGTATAATTCCCAAATGCCTGGAATAGTACCGTAGCGATGAACTCCTAGCGTTACAGCTACCCACTCGCTAATTTCTTCTGCGGGAATAACCCGAATATTCTTTAATTTTTTCTGACTTACAATTAATTCACAAGATTTCTTGCGACAAATATATTCTCCTTCCCATAGCCGCTGGATATATCCACATCGGGGACACAGACGACACTCTGTTCCTCCAAATAAGTTTGCTACTGGTCGATAAAATCCCTCGTCGTCTAACTTGAAAAAATCTCGAACTTTTGCCAGTTCCTTTGTATCAAGCTTTTTCCGAAGTTGGGTAAGTGTCAAAACTGGATGAGTACCAATTAACTCACGCGCTTTTCTGTAAGATTCGTCAAGCTGGTTTCTTTCGCAATACTCCTTGAGTTTCGCAAGGGTTAATTCTTGAACTTGGTGAATGCTGTCTTTACCAGATAATGCCCAATCTCTAGCAAAATCGGAAACCAACCCATATTCTAAAAGGGTTGCATTGTCAGGAATGCTTGGCACTTTGGCAGGTTCCCACCAAGATTTGATTGGTTTAGCTGCTTCTTCAAATAATTCTGGAAGTGTGGTAGGGACTTGTTTTTGAGATAATGCAGCAGCTGCACACATTCTCGACATTCCTATTCGCAAGGATTGAGGAATTTGAATACGTTTTTCTGGCGGTGTTTCCTCCCACTCAACTAACCCTGTTGCTAGATAGTGAACAGTGGTGTCATCTTTGGTTGATGCACTCATATAGCAAGGCTATCCGAATTTTGAAATTTAATTGCTTGGTGGGCAATGCTATCCGAATTGTGAAATTTAATTGCTTGGTAGGCATGGGTGGCAAACAGTATATTGTATGTATCGAATATTACTCAAGCGCAAAAGACGGGGTGTGGATTTATATTTTCGAGACTGGAAGGTTGTGGCGATGCCTGCGGCAACGCTAAAAGCGTACTTACTAAAATTAAGCTATTCTATCTCTTAATATATTCGTCATACTTAAACTCATCTTTATCTAAAGAATACTTAACCACTTCTGGCTCAATTTCTGGATGAATAAACTGTAGCTCAAATTTCAAACCTGCTTTTTCCATGACGCGGATAGATGCTTTGTTAGCGGATATTGCTGATGACACTACTCGCCACGTACCTAATTCACAAAAGCCTTTCAATATCAATGCGCGAGATGCTTCTGTAGCGTAGCCTTTACCCCAATCCCTCGGCGCAAACGATAACCTAGCTCAATATCGTTGTCATTATATAATCTTGAATTGACATTGAACTGACTATCTAATGCTGGTCTAAATTGAAACCAACCGATAAATTCATTACTCAGCTTTTCAATAGCTGCCCAAAATCCATAACCTTCATACTTTTGGTAGTAGCTAGTAAATTTGGGTAATGTTTTATTTATGATAGTTTCGTAATCTGTATCTATGGGATTTCCACCCTTGATGATTCCTAAATTGACAAAACGAATTACATTGCGATCGCTGTCTAATTCAAATAAATTATCAGCATCATTTTCGGTAAACTGACGTAGAATTAATCTTGGTGTTACAAGAAACACTTTCATATATCTTCCTTACCATAATAAAATAGATCCTCATTGCCCAGCCAAGACCTGGTAACAAGAAGTTGAGCAGTCACGCCAAAGCACAAAACAAGTAATGTCCCGAACGAATTTCCTATCAGAAACTATTCAACAAACAAAATCATTTGAAGCAGCGATGCCGTTGATGGCTCAAACAAGTGGGTCTCAATTTCTTCTCCAGCCTAACCAAACTGATAAAGTATGTGTTTTCTTTCATGGATTTACTGCTACTCCAGAACAATTTGTCGTAATAGGACTCGCATTTTACCAGGCGGGATATAATGTTTTGATTCCTTTGCTACCAGGACATGGGATTGCAGGTGATTGGGATAAAGATAATCCGCCTCCTCTACCTGAAGATAAACAAATTTATCAAAAATTCGGGTTGCATTGGCTACAAGTCGCCCAATCTTTGGGGAAAAAAGTAATTGTGGGAGGGTTATCAGGTGGTAGTACTTTGGCGGCTTGGCTTGCGTTAGAATGTCCCGAACAAATAGATCGTACTTTAGTTTTTGCGCCGTATTTGAGTGGCAGTAATAAAGTAGTTGATTTATTTGTGCGGTTGTTCAATATATACTTTCAGTGGCGGACTGAACCAGGATTAGCACATTTTGGCTATGATGGGTTTCTGATGCCAGCTTTGCGAGTTTTTTTAGATATGGGTACTGATGTACTTGAGCAAGCACAAAAGACTGTTGCAGCGCCTATGATAATAGTATCAAGTGAGAGCGATCGCGCTGTAGGTAATCGAGAGCATAAAGCTTTGTTTGAAGCTACCGTTGGGTTCCAGCCTAAATCCTGGTATATCAGCTTTGATCAAGAGTGGGATATCCCCCACAATATGATGACAGTAGCTGAAGGGAATGAAAATCTAAATTTACTTATAACCCTTAGCTTAGCTTATGTCAAAAGTGATTTAACTTGGGCTGAAGTTACAGAAATTAGCGATCGCTTGCGGCTGGGTAATTCATTTGATACCGTAATTAATCAACTGCATCTTGCTCACTCGGTTGCACCTGAACTTTTTACCATAACAGGCATAATTGATTCATCTATTGAGGAACTGAAACACTAATCTGTCTAAACAGCAAACAAGATAAGATCGCAAGTTAATTTTAACTTTGTTGAATATGACATAATCACGAATATAAAGCTATTTGTCGCTAGCATATTTCTTACAACTGAGCTTTATTTTTCATTCCATGCCATCAAAAAAGGTTTTTGTCCGAGAGTACACTGTTCGCGCCCATGAGCGGGTGATCAACACGCGCTTGTATAAATTTATCTGCGCTTCTTGTCAGCAGCCGACACAACGCGAATCTTATGGTCCCCGTCCGCTTTATTGTTTAGTGTGTCGTCCGCCCGTGTCTCCAACCGAGACGACTTCACACAAAAAGAAGAAACCTAGACCAGTTAAGGTACTCCCAGCGCGAAATCGAAGGAAATCATCCTAAGTGGGTAATTCTCCTTTTTATATGCCTGCGGTTCTAAAAGAAAAATCCATCTTCCCACTAGCTTAGTGTGGATCGCCGATTAGGGCGTATTCATATTTACCAAAAATTGCTTCCGCGTGACGATAATACTTAAATTCCATCAAGTTATAAAACGGATCTTCTAAAAAGAAGGTGCTATGCTCCAGAGGTGAATCGACAAAGCGGTGCTTGGGTTCCTCTCTAAATAGTAGTTGTTGTTGTTGCGATCGCGTAAGCAAACTTTCCCAGTCACTTTGGGAAGTAAAAATCAGCCCAAAGTGTCTAGGATAGATACCTCGTTGAGGAGTAACAGGCTCTTTAGTGACGTGAGCCACTAGCTGATGACCATACAGATCTAAAATCAGGGCATGACGAGTTTCACGACCAGCAATACAACCCAAGCCATCAACATAGAATGCTTTGGTTTGAGCAATATCGGTAACGGGAAAAGCAAGATGAAATATCGTTTGATTCATATATATTAAGTTGCAGCGATTGCAAGCAAAACTTACTTGGGTAAACTAGCTTTTTTAATATTTTGGCAAACTAAAATGTTTCTAAATTCATCATTTCTCAATCCTTGGCTAATTGCTGTTGGGCTGAATACAGTTTTACTGAGTATAGGCTTGATTGCTCCCAAAAAGCTCCTTACGAGGGCAGGGCTATTGCATGGCTGGTTGCTAGGTGTAATTCTTTGGGGTTGCTTGGGGTGGCAGGGATATTTAGTGGTACTTTTCTATTTTCTAGTAGGTTCTGCTGTCACGCGCATTGGCATGGCACAAAAAGAAGCCGAAGGAATTGCTGAAAAACGCTCTGGGGCGCGGGGACCTGAGAATGTTTGGGGTTCGGCACTCACAGGAACTCTGTGTGCTTTGGGAGTGCTGATTGTTCCTATTGTTTACCCTTCCGCCAAAGTCTCCCCGCTTGGGGATGGGGGGATTACATATCTACTATTGTTGGGTTTTGTGGCAAGTTTTAGCACCAAGCTGTCTGACACCTGTGCCAGCGAAGTCGGAAAAGCTTACGGCAAAAGGACATTTCTAATTACCACCCTGCAACCAGTGCCACGCGGTACAGAAGGAGCTGTCAGTTTGGAGGGGACGCTAGCTGGGATTGTGGGTTCAGCTGCTATGTCCCTGGTAGGCTGGCTCGTAGGTTTAATCGACTTGACAGGAGTGATATTTTGTGTCTTAGCAGCATTTATTGCCACCAATATAGAAAGCTTGATTGGGGCAACACTGCAAGCTAAGGTAAGTTGGCTGACAAATGAAGTAGTGAATATTTTGAATACTTTGATTGGTGCGATCGCTGCCGTGTTATTAGCTTTAGCATGGCAACTGGTATAATTTTATGCCTTCTATCTAATACCAAATTGGTAATCAATAATCGGTAGAGACGTAGCAGTGCTACCTGTCTACTGGTAATTGGTAATTGGTAATTGCTTTTTAATTACGAATTACGAATTACCAAGTGGTATGAGATTTTCAACTAGTAGCCACTTAGCAGCATGATTCAATCGACCTCTTACTGTAAGTGGTTGCTGGTGCGGATAAATTTGCAGTTGCTTGTCTATTGGCGATCGCAAAGTAACTAATGTCCATTCTCCTTGCTCTTGCACTGGTTCAGCCACACTCAAGGTATAATTTTGCTCATTCCAACGGCAGAAAATCCCCGAAAACAATTGATAATTTCCCCCAACCTCCCCAGCTTCCCCAACAGGACAATCACCACTAGCAGGATAATTTTCAGGGTGCTCTAGGTAGTAGCGTTGCCAGTGCAGCCAGTCGGGGTGATCGGGTGGTAAGTTAAATAATGGAATAATTGCCGTTGGACAGCGTTGGTCTTGCAACAAAGCTGATTGCAAATCTCTCACAGGCAAATCTCTGGGTTGACAACCTCTAGCCACACATAGCGCCGCCGCCATACCAGCCGCCATCCCAATATTCATAACCAGGGGCTGCAATCGAGTAGCGCCATTGGCAATATGAGACACTGAGATATTTTTTTCACACACCAATAAACCATCTGTATGGGCTGGAATTAGACAGCCGTAGGGAAGGGTAAAAGGTGTTCCCGTCCAGCGTCCTCCCCAACGAATTGATTTTGGTTGCAGCGGAAAATCTATCCCAGGATAGTGGTGGTCATTGGCATAGTTACCAAGAGCGATCGCGCTTACCCTTCCTGCTGCATCTACTGGTAATCGAGCAACTCGACCCCCAGCAACGGGTAAAATATCTTGCTCCCGCACCTGTGCTAATCCCACCAAGCGACGACTTTCTCGGTAGTAAGGATGCAAGGCGTACGCACCAGTTTGATTTTGGATTTTAGCTCCCCCCTTATGAAGGGGGGTTGGGGGGATTGGATTTTGGATTATCTCGCCCCTGATTGAAGGAAAAATACCCTCTGCTAAGCCGTAGCGACGACCTAACTGGGTTTGGATAAAGTGGGCGAAACTTTGCGTATGCCGCATAGCTTCTTGGAGAAATTGATACCTTGCTTGCTCCCCGTCAATCAAACGCCCTAAACCTTCACCGTAGTCATTACCACATTGGGGCCAGTTGATCATAAACAATCCCCCTGGTAAGCGTCCGTAATTCAGGAATTGTTCGCTACCATAGCCATCCCAAGCCCCCATAAACTGAGTTAAGTCGTGGGGTGGAGGGGGAATTTCCATCGCCCCTGATTCCCCGAAATCCTGCATAATCACTACCCAGGTGGGCGCTTGTACTGGGTATTTTGCTGTAAGTGAATTAGGAGCTTTTGGCGCACTAGGTTCTGACCACTGGGATTGCCATTCCCAACCCCAGCGGTAAGGAACATCCGACATTGCAAGTAAATCACCTAGTTCGGTAGCGTCTAGGGTAATCTGGGCTGTGACGGTAAAATCAGCAAACTGCACTCCCGTAATGCGATCGCCTTGTCGTAAAACAGCTCGTGGTACTTGCCCAACTATCCAATGCAAGCAAGGTAATTCTTGTACCCAAGAGGCAAAAATCTGCGCCCCTAGCCGAGGATCAAAGCTAAAAAAGCTAACCCAGCTATTATCTAATCCTCCTAGCTGACGCTGTTGCAATTCGCCCAGAAACGCCCCCCACATCCCTGTTTGAAAGGAAACCAATTCATTGCCATCGGGCGCAGACACCCCAGCTGATGTCAGCATTCCGCCCAGCCAAGGAAATTCACTCACGAGTATAGTCTTAGCGCCAGTGCGGGCGGATTGAATAGCAGCAGCTGTGCCACCTGTCCCACCCCCCACAACTAAAACATCAGCTTGGTAATTCGTAATTCGTAATTCGTAATTCGTAATTGGTAACTCTCCCACTCTCCCCTGATTCCCCCTCTCCCTAGCCTCTCGCCTCTTGTCTCTTGCCTTTGGGCTACTGCCAAATTTTAATCGTTTTGTCTTTACTACTGCTAACCAAAGTTTGATCGGTTGGACTAGTGGCGATCGCTAACACCCAGTCTTTATGACCTGTAAGGGTTTGAAGGAATTTCCCTGTTTGCACATTCCAAATTTTAATTGTCTGATCGTTACTGGCGCTGGCAAGAGTTTTTCCATCTTTGCTAAAGGCAACACCAATCACGCGATCTTTATGCCCATCTAATGTATGCAGTTTTTCCCCACTCTGCCAATTCCAAATTTTAATTGTCTTGTCCCAACTACCACTAGCAAGCTTCTGCCCATCAGGACTAAATACAACATCTCTCACTGCATCATTATGCCCCGATAGCTTACGCAGCAGCTTCCCTGTTTGCACATTCCAAATATTGATAGTTTTATCAACGCCACCACTGGCTAGAGTGCGCCCATCAGGACTAAAGGCGACAGAAAAAACTTTCCTTTGATGCCCTGGAAGTGTTTGAAGTAATTCGCCAGTCTGCAAATTCCACAGATTGACTTTACCATCTTCACCACCGCTGGCTAGAGTGCGCCCCTGGGGGCTAATAGCTACAGACCAAACTGCACCCCTATGCCCCTTGAGTGTACCCAACAGCTTGCTAGTGTATAAATTCCATACCTTGATTGTCTGATCTGCACTCCCACTTACAAGGGTTTGTCCATCAGGACTAAGGGCAACTGACCGTACTGTATTAGAATGCCCAGTCAATGTTTGACTCAATTGCCCAGTTTTGAGATTCCAAACTTTTATCGTATCGTCTTCACTGCCACTTACCAAAGTCTGTCCATCACGGCTAATTGCCACAGCCCACACTGAGTTAGTATGCTCGGTTAACGTGCGGGTAAGGGAAAATTTGTCATAAGCCACCGAAGATGTTGTCGAGGTAAGTTGAGTGTGGGAGAGGGAAGGCAAAACATTCTTACGTTGGCGCAGGGCATAGTAAGTTCCCAAAATCAGTCCCAAGACAGAGGTAACACCAATTGCTATCCCTAGCCACAAGGCCATATTTGAACGGCGGCGGCTTTTGGTGGTTTGATTGGTTTTTGCCCCAGAAAGTGGCTTAGACGAATTGCTTGCACTAGCTATTGGGGCTGACTTCAACTTGTGTGGTGCATATAGTGCCACCAACGGTTGTAGCGCAGCTAACACTTCGGTTGCTGACTGATAGCGATCGCTGAAGTGGTAGCGTACCATTTGATTTATAATTGCTGCTAATTCTGGACTCACCTGTGCCAAGTGTTGCCAAATCACTTCCCCAGTTTCACCGTCTTCAAGTAACAAAGTCGGCTGCATTCCTGTCAGGGCTTGAATAGCTACGATCCCCAAGGCATAAATATCGCTATTCGGTCGCGGTCGTCCTCGACTCTGTTCGCTGGGCATATATCCAGGAGTACCTATCGCTACCGTCGCCGGAATTCCTACCGCATAGTTGGCATTAGTTTGACCATGAGATGTGACTACTTGTGTCCATGCTTGTTTAACGCTGCCAAAATCTATTAGTACTAGTTGTCCGTCTTTGGAACGGCGTATCAAGTTGCTAGGTTTGATATCACGATGAATTAGTCCATGAGCGTGTACTACTTCCAAAATGCTTAGGACTTCATACAACAACTCAACCACTTGGCTTTCATTCCACCGCACTCCAGGCAACAAAATTGCACTCAACGCCTGACCAGCGATGTATTCTTGTACTAAATAAAATTGCTGGTTCTCTTCAAAGTAGTCTAGTAGCTGTGGTACTTGCGAATAAGTGCCGAGTTTTTCTAAGGCTGCGACTTCTCTAGTAAATAAGCGCCGTAGACTAGACATCGAAGAGGTCTGAATGTTTGGCGGCAATAGGTGTTTAATCACACAAGGAGTCGGTGGATTTTGGCTAATGTCGTGTGCCAAGTAGGTTTGACAGTAGCTGCTGCTACTGAGGATTTGCACTACTTGATATCGCTCTTTGATGATTTCACCTAGCATTGTGAGAATTGCATGAGCTTTTGCTAATAATCGTCATCTTTGAGAAAACCTGCTCTGATTTACTGTGCTTGGTTGCGAAAATGTGTTGCAACCTTTATGATGAATCATTTTCTGATTGATTGAGGTAGGGAGTGGGCAGAATTTCTACTTAATGAAACATAAGGGCAATTGCTCAATAACTGCCTTTTTAGGATAATGCTATCCAATTAAAAATACATTTATCTATTAATGTTAATGCAGGAATCAGCAGCAAAATAATTCGTAATTGGGCGCTTCGTAATTCGTAATTGTCTTCATGTCCATCTCTCCCTCGAAGATCGCCCCTGTCTTTTGATAAAGTCTAAAATTGCTGCCCCTTTCAACAACAGGTAGATATGAAAGCACAGGTATTTCGAGGTGTCAATCGGTTAAGTTACGAAGAATTACCAATTCCGACCCTTGCTCCCGATGAAGTTTTGGTACAGGTGCGAGTGGTGGGTTTGTGTCAGTCCGATATCAAAAAGATTCGTTATCCTCTCTATGAACCACCGCGCATTTTTGGACATGAAACAGCTGGGGTAATTGCCGCTGTGGGAGAGGAAGTATCTCGTTGGCAAGTGGGACAGCGCGTAGTCGTGATGCACCACATTCCTTGTATGCGCTGTAGCTATTGTCTCAACGACAATTTCTCCATGTGTGATGTCTACAAAAATATCTCGACAACAGCTGGTTTTACTCCCAGTGGCGGCGGCTTTGCTGAGTATGTCAAAGTTCCGAGTCATATTGTCCGCAACGGCGGTTTAATTCCTATCCCCGCTGAAGTCAGCTTTGAAGAGGCTAGTTTTGTCGAGCCTACTAATTGTTGCCTCAAAGCAGTCAAAAAAGCCTCTATTGCCCCAGGACAAACAATTCTAGTCACGGGGGCAGGACCAATTGGTTTGATGTTTGTCATGTTGGTGAAATATTTCGGTGCAAGAGCAATAGCCACCGATCTCTTGCCTTCTCGCCTTGAAAAAGCCAAGGCTTTGGGGGCAGAAGCTGCTTTTGATGCTAGAGATCCTGATCTACCAGCAAAAATACTTGCACTTACAGATGGTATGGGAGTTGATACTACTGTGCTTGCTGTTCCCAGTGAAAAAGCTTTCTTCCAAGCACTCGATTGTACTCGTAAAGGAGGCAAAATTCTCTTTTTTGCTGAGTTTCCTGAACAGGTGCAAATTCCCATTAACCCTAACATTCTTTACCGCCGTGAAATTAACTTAATGGGTAGCTACAGTTCATCTTTCCGCCTGCAAAGTCTTGCCGCTGATATTGTATTTAATCGCCGCATTGATGTGCAAGCTTTAATTAGCGATCGCTATTCGCTGCAACAGTTGTCAGCAGCTGTAGAACTTGCTATTAATCCCAGCCCCAACACTTTCAAAATTCTCATCTATCCTCCACAAGGTGGGTAGTCTTGATCACAATTCAAAATCTCACCAGGGAGAGATTTTTGCTTTTTTTTGCTAAAATGAGCCACTTTTTATTTATTATCTATCTCATGATAGATGTTTTGTGGTGAATCTTACTACCTATGGACGCATCCTCTCCTACGCGGGGGCAACTAGAACGCACCCTATCGCAGCGGATTCAAGCATTATATCGGACTCAGCTTGAGCATCAACCAAGTAAAGTGACTTGTCAACTTTTCGATGAAAAAATTGCTATCATTTTGGAGGATTCTATTACCCAAGCAGAGCAACTTCTGTTTGAAAATGGTCAAGAAGAATTGGCAGAAAAAGTAAGATCTCAGTTAGACGAGGCACTTCAGCCACAACTAAGAGAACTGATTGAGGAGGTAGTCGGAGTAGATGTAGTTGACATATTAAGCAATGCAAAATTAGCAACAGGTCGTACAGCTACAGTTGCGATTTTGGCTCATCCACCTCAAGTCCGCAATCTATAATAGAGGCAAAATGTTGGATCTTAGATTGAGAGTCTTGGGTTTTTAATTTTATATTTTAGATTTTGGATGATTGATTACTCCAAAATATCTTTAACACCTAACACCCAACCATCTAACATCCTGATCGTAAAATGCCTGATGGAAATAAATTCCTTAGAGGTGAGATGTTGAAACTTTGGATTAGAACGTTTGTAAGGCGCACATTCTTAGAAGTTAAAATCGCCCTTGACAATTGAAACCTTTAAGCTGGCATTTTAAACCTACACTGCACTGCAAACCTTCAAACCTTCAAACTTTCTCACTCCACACTCAGATTGACCCAAATCATTCTACTCAAAAGACTTTATTTCAAAGATGTATTTACGTATAATTGTTTCTATATCCTCAATGTTGTAAGGCTTTGTCACACAGTCAACACACCCTGCTACTAGAAAGCGTTCTTTGTCTTCTACCCTTGCCATAGCCGTAACAGCAACAATTGGAATATTTTTAGTTTGTGGATCATGCTTCAAATTACAGCTAACTTCTATACCACTCATATCAGGCAACATCATATCCAAAAGAATTAAATCAGGTTGACGATTTTTTGCCAACGATATTGTGGTTTCACCATCAGCAGCAGTAATAAATGAACACTCCATTAGTTCTAGTAATTGAGTTAGTAACTGCAAATTATCTTCATTGTCATCAACAACTAAAACTAGAGGCTGATTTATATTTTTCTGAGTATCGGTATTAAAGCGGCGCTGTAAATTCATCATTGATTTGTTGGGGGTAGTCGTAGAATTATGAGTTTCTCGGTTGCAAGAGTTAGCAACTGCTGCAATTAGGTTTCACAAGTGTGGTTTCTACGACGAGGCATTCCCCAAGCGGCGTATCCGGCGCTTGTAATGAATTGGCTCGTAATTGTTCCTCTAGGTTACTTATCCTTTGTGACGTTCACAAAACAATATAGCAAGCTAGCAAGAGCAAGTAACTTATTTGAATTTTACATTAAATTAGTCAGCGCTCACAGCATATTAAATAACCAAGCGGGGAAAGGGGGCAAGGGGGAAGGGAAGTAGGGTGGGCATTGCCCACCTAATACCAGAAGTATTTGCATTAAATTATCGCCTGGATGCTCTTGCCTCCTACGCCTGCTTCCAAGGCTAAAGATAGAGGCAAGAGCCTCCTACGCCTCGTTCCAAGGCTAAGCCTTGGAACCAAAATAGAGGCTCTAGTCTCTTTTAAATACTGGTATTGGTGACATATCTGTTCCCTTCTTCCGAGCTAGAGGCTGGTAACGAGGTGTCATAATTTATTCTCCTAAAGAAATACCTCTTTAGGCTGTTTAAGGCGATCGCCTCGCCTGCTAATGTCAAAAAAAATCTTTAGATTTTGCTGCTTGATTGAGAAAACAAACTTTTATGGATAAATATTCAGTATTAACTCCTGAGCAGCTAGAATACAACCTCTCACAGCGATTGATAGTGCTATACCAAACCAGCCTGGGACATCAACTCGGTCACGTCTCTTGTAAGCTGGTTGATAAGACAATTACAATTGTCGCCGAAGATTCTATTACTTGTCTGGAGCAATTTCTGCTCAAGAATAATCAATACGAACTAGCAAAGCAAGTTAGATTAACCCTACACAAAGTTTTTGAACCAGATTTAAAGTTTTTATTTGAAGAAGTGGTAAATGTACCTGTCTTAGATGTAATCTGTGATAGTGTCTTCCCTACTGGTCGTACTAGTATTGTTGCTGTTTTAGCCGTTCTGCCTGATATCGTTTCTAGTTAAATATATATCTTTATAAAATATATCTTTATAAATTAGCAATTAGCTCTTAACAATTATGCTCCCACTAGCTGCGTGCATCAACAGCAAGTCAGAGAATATCTTGCACTTAAATGGTAATGGATGACAGCTTCTAGATCGTCTAGCATATACGGCTTGCTAACATAATCATCGCACCCTGCTAAAAATAAGCGATCGCGGTCTTCAAGTCGTGCTAAAGCAGTGACAGCAATGACTGGAATAGTCATAGTTTGCGGGTTTTGCTTGAGTTGGCGCACTACTTCTATGCCACTAATATCCGGCAACATCACATCTAATAAAATTAAAGCTGGCTGTTGCTCTAGTGCTAAATTGAGAGCCTGTTGACCATAAGTAGCAGTTATGACTGAGCAGCTTAAAGGTGTGAGGACTTCCGTTAGTAGTAATAAATTGTCTTCATCATCGTCTACAGCTAAAACCAGAGGCTGATGAATAATTCTGGATTGCTGATTACTCTGAAGTATAAGTTCCAATTCTAACCTCCGTTAAGGGATAGTCAAACAGTAATCTCCTCATCCCCAAAAAATAACGAGGCATTCCTCAAGCGGCGGTAAAGGCACTTGTAATGGATTGGCTCGCAATTAACTCCTTGGCTAATGCTGGCGCACTAATAGGAAAAATAGCACCAGCGAAGTGCTATAAATTACATTCCCATGTAATTCTAACCAACATTCAGCCAAAAAGTGAAGTTTTTGTAAATTAATTACATAAGATTCCGGTCTATCTGAAGTTATCGTAAAGATACCCTAAATTACCTAGCTATGTCTGTATGCATCTTTACAAATATTAGCTTAAACTTAAGCTTTTTTTAAGGAAATAAAAGGGAAAAGGGAAAAGGGTAAAGGGTAAAGGGTAAAGGGAAAAGGGTAAAGGGAAAAGGGTAAAGGATACTTCGTAATTATATTGATCTCCCCATCGGACACTCTCCCCCTCCTCTTCTGGTTCCACTAGTCACTGATTAAGGAGGCATTATACATGGCGATCGCTACTATAAATCCAGACTCTGGAGAAACGCTCAAGACGTTTGAACCACTGACCCAGTCAGAAATTGCCCAGAAGTTGGATTTGGCGCAAAGTGCCGAGAAGCAATACCGTCAGATTTCGATGGCGCAAAGATCCCAGTGGATGAATGCAACCGCTGATATTTTAGAGCAAGACAAAGAAAAATTTGGCAAGCTGATGACCTTGGAAATGGGGAAACCGCTAAAAAGCGCGATCGCAGAGGTAGAAAAATGCGCCTTGGTTTGTCGCTACTACGCCGATCACGCAGCAGAATTTCTGGCTGATGTGCCAGTAAAAACCGATGCAAGCCATAGCTTTATTCGCTACCAACCGTTGGGTATCGTCCTGGCGGTGATGCCTTGGAATTTTCCTTTTTGGCAAGTATTCCGTTTTGCCGCCCCAGCGCTGATGGCGGGTAATATGGGATTACTTAAACACTCTTCCAATGTGCCGCAGTGTGCCTTAGCAATTGAAGATATTTTTCAACAAGCAGGTTTCCCCGATGGAGTATTTCAAACTTTATTAGTAGGATCAGAGCAAGTCGCTGCCTTAATTGCAGATGAGAGAGTCAAAGCAGCAACTTTGACCGGAAGTGAACCTGCTGGCGCAAGTTTAGCCGCCGCCGCAGGGAAACAAATTAAGAAAACCGTTTTGGAATTGGGAGGAAGTGACCCGTTTATTGTCACAGCAAGCGCCGATTTAGAAGCAGCTGTGACAACAGCTGTTGCAGCACGGATGCTCAATAACGGACAATCTTGTATTGCGGCAAAACGGTTTATAGTAGAAGAGGCGATCGCCGACGCTTTTGAAAAACAGCTAATCGAGAAATTTGAAAAACTCAAAATAGGCGATCCGATGCTTCCAGATACCGACATTGGACCACTCGCAACACCAGGTATTCTCAAGGATTTAGATCAGCAAGTCCAACAAAGTGTCAAGCTGGGAGCAAAAGTTTTGACTGGGGGACAACCTTTGTCACGTCCTGGTAACTTCTACCCGCCGACAATTCTTACCGATATTCCGGCTGGGAGTCCAGCCGAAAAGGAAGAATTTTTTGGACCTGTGGCGCTGTTGTTTCGGGTAGCGGATCTTGATGCAGCCATAAAGCTGGCTAATGATTCACCATTTGGCTTAGGTGCAAGTGCGTGGACGACAGATGAAAAAGAACGCGATCGCCTAATTTCTGAAATAGAGGCAGGAGCAGTGTTTATCAATGGTATGGTCAAATCCGATCCCCGACTGCCGTTTGGTGGCATTAAGCGTTCTGGATATGGAAGAGAATTAGGAATACTCGGCATCCATGAGTTCGTTAATGTTAAAACGGTGTGGGTAAGGTAGGGACTAGGGGCTAGGGGCTAGGGGCTGGGGAAAGGGAAAAGGGAAAAGGGAAAAGGAAACAATTATCAATTATCAATTATCAATTATCAATTGTTCATTGTTCATTGTTCATTGCTCCCACTCTCCCCTGATTCCCACTCTCCCCCTCTCCCTAGCCCCTAGCCCCTAGCAAGCGCCCCTAGTTAAGGAGAAAGTTAAATGAATACAGCGGAATTATTGGTGCAATGTCTGGAAAATGAAGGCGTACAATACATCTTTGGACTTCCAGGGGAAGAAAATCTGCACGTCTTGGAGGCGATCAAGAAGTCTTCGATTCAATTTATTACTACTCGTCATGAACAGGGTGCGGCATTCATGGCTGATGTGTATGGGCGCTTAACTGGGAAAGCTGGGGTATGCCTTTCTACCTTGGGACCTGGTGCTACCAACTTGATGACGGGAGTGGCAGATGCTAACTTAGATGGTGCGCCTCTGGTGGCAATTACCGGACAGGTGGGAACGGATCAAATGCATATTGAGGCACATCAGTACCTTGATTTAGTGGCGATGTTTGCGCCAGTAACGAAATGGAATACCCAGATTGTGCGACCGAGTAATACACCAGAAATTGTACGCAAAGCATTTAAGCGATCGCAAAGTGAAAAACCAGGCGCAGTTCACATCGATTTGCCAGAAAATATTGCTGCTATGCCAGCTGTGGGTAAACCACTAAGTACAGACAAGTTGGAAAAAACCTATGCTTCTTTTCAAAGTATTAACGCCGCCGCCGCCGCCATATCCCAAGCGCAAAATCCTTTAATCTTAGTTGGCAATGGGGCAATTCGGGCAAATGCTAGTGATGCTGTTACCAAATTTGCTACCCAGTTGAATATTCCAGTAGCGAATACTTTTATGGGTAAAGGGGTGTTTCCCTACACTCATCCCCTAGCTTTGTGGGCAGTAGGATTACAACTACGGGATTATATCAGTTGTGCTTTTGATCGTGCAGATTTGGTAATTGCGATTGGCTATGACTTGATTGAATATTCACCCAAACGGTGGAATCCTGACGGTAAGATTCCGATTGTTCATGTTGGTGTTAACCCAGCAGAAATTGATAGTAGCTATATTCCTATAGCTGAAGTATTGGGAGATATTTCTGATTCCCTAGAAGAAATTTTAAACCGATCAGATAGACAGGGAAAACCCGATCCGTTTGCCTTGGAATTACGGGCAGATATTCGCGCTGATTATGAACAGTATACCCAAGATGATGGATTTCCGATTAAGCCGCAAAAACTTATTTATGACCTCAGACAGGTGATGGGACCAGAAGATATTGTAATTTCTGATGTCGGGGCGCATAAAATGTGGATCGCCCGTCACTATCATTGCGATCGCCCCAATACTTGCCTGATTTCCAATGGTTTCGCTGCGATGGGCATTGCCATTCCAGGCGCGATCGCTGCCAAGCTAGTTCATCCAGAACGCAAAGTGGTGGCTGCAACTGGAGATGGTGGTTTTATGATGAATTGTCAGGAATTAGAAACGGCGTTGCGGGTTGGTACGCCGTTTGTCACGCTCATTTTCAATGATGGGGGTTACGGCTTAATTGAATGGAAGCAGCAAAATCAATTCGGTGAAGCATCTTTTGTCCATTTTGGCAACCCCGATTTTGTCAAATTAGCCTCAAGCATGGGGCTAAAAGGTTATCGAGTTGAATCGGCAGCCGACTTGATTCCCACGCTCAAAACCGCTTTAGCTCAAGATGTACCTGCCGTAATTGATTGCCCTGTAGACTACCGCGAAAATTACCGCTTTACCCAAAAAGCTGGTGATTTGAGTTGTAAGATGTGGCAGTAGAAGAGGGGCTAGGGGCTAGAGGCTAGGGGCTAGGGAACAAAGGACAAGGGGACAAGAAGACAATTAGCGCGCCAGCTAATTGCTAATTGTGCCATCGGGCATAATAGCTCCTTTGAGGGTGGCTCCGTATAAATTTGCTCGGTAAATGTCTGCACGGGTTAGTTTTGCCCGACAGATATTTGCCCCGCAAAGTTTTGCTGCAACCAAATTCGCCTCTTCTAAGTTAGCTTCAATCAGATTAGTCCTTTCTAAATTCGCCTTGTGCAAGTCTGCCCCCTGAAGGTTCGCCTGCATTAGCTTCGCCTCCAATAAATCTGCTTCTTGGAGGTTGGCAGACGCTAAGTTAGCCTCCAGTAAATTCGTTCTGCGGATATTCGCTTGCATCAAGTTTGCCTCGACCAGATCTGCCTTGCTCAGATTCGCCTTGTACAAATCTGCTCCTTGCAGGTTCGCGTTTTGCAAACAGGCAAGCTGAAGGTTTGCTACCACAAGATCCGCCATGAAAAGCGTAGCCCCCTTAAGGTTAGCTTCTCTCAGGAAAGCTCCTCTAAGATCTGCACCGCTCAAATTGGCACGTTCAAGATTAACTCGGCTTAGGTTGGCAAGTTGCAGGTTTACTCCGCTCAGATTTACCCCTTTAAAATTTATATTGATTTTGGGATTCTGTTCCCGCCACTCATTCCAGACAGATACCCCTTGCCCCAGCACTTCTAAGTATTCAAGGTTCAGTTTCTCTTCAACAGGATTTGCTTGCTTGATTTCTCTTTGTTGCGTTTGGGCTGCCAGTAACCGTTCAATCACTGCTTGTAGTTCTAGCAATGAATCTCGGTCTAGCAAGGATGCTTCTTGAGTAATCGATTGTATAGTAAGTTGGATACTTGTTTTAGAAGTAATCTGCTTGCCGATCATATTGTAGTAAAGAAGTGGTTGCTGATTTATTATGCCCAGAACCATTACCTCAATTATCTACAGCTTTTTAAAAAAGCCTTGTCACCCAACTTTTAGGGCTTCAAGAATGGCAGCACTTAACTAACTTTTTTATATCGCCTCACAGATAGGTTTATTATTTTAGCTTGCAATCTTCAATATAAAAGGCTATGGAGACGGACTAACTACGTAATCATTAATACACAGTATTATTGAGGAGAAACAATATATAAAGTGAAAAAATATTATAATTTCTACCTGTGTTCTCGCCATTTGAATCGGTCTTGCATAAAGATATACAGCTAACTACACCATTCGATGAAAAAGCCTAGCCGCCAATACTTACGTATTGCTAATGCTAAGTAATGCAGAAAATACAAATCGAGTATTAGCTATAATTTAGCATTTATCCCGTTCGTAGTCAGTATTTATTTACTCCCTCAATTATTCATGCACCATCATCATTCCCACGATCGCGTTCATAGCTGCGGTGACAGTGAAGGTAGTCACCGCCTGCATAAAGTTCGATTGCTATGGACTGCGTTAGTACTTGTTAGCTGCTTTTCTTTATCAGAACTAGCTGTAAGTTTCTGGAGTCATAGTTTAGCTCTGCAAGCCGAATCCGGTCATATGATTTGTGATAGTTTAGCTTTAGGGTTGTCTGTAATAGCCGCTTGGAGCGCCTCTTCTGGGTTTGATAAAGTTAGTTTTGGCGTTGTGCGCTTTGAAGTTCTTGCAGCATTAGTCAATGGGATTGGTTTAGTAGCGATCGCACTTTGGATCGCAACCGAAGCGATCGCCCGTTTACAATCTCCTCCCGTCGAGATCTTAAGTTTACCAATGTTGATTACTGCGGTTCTAGGTTTAGGCGTAAACAGCATCAATGCCTTCTTACTCCACGATCACACTCACCATGACTTGAATATGCGGGGAGCTTTTCTCCATATCATGGCAGATGTAATCGGTTCAGTTGGGGTAATTCTGGCTGCGATCGCTGTTTGGCTAATGCACTGGTTTTGGGCAGACGGATTGATTAGCTTATTAGTGTCTGGGTTAATTTTCCTAAGTGCCATTCCTTTAATCACCCAAACCCTTAATGAAATTCGTAATTCGTAATTCAAAATTCGTAACTGGTAACTGGTAACTGGTAATCGGTAATTGTCTCTATCTGCCCTTTTCCCTCTCCTTCCTCTAGCCTCTTTGCCCCTAGTTTTCTAGTTCGTCGCACAATGTTAATACTTGTGGATTACAACGTTTGATTACAACTATAATCCCTTGCGCTCCTTCGCCATCAAGATCTTCAACGTATCCAGGGTAGGCAACTTTCGCTTCATCAGAGGTTTGGAAAGGTCCAAAATAGTATTTACAACGCGGCTCAGTAGTAATAATTTCTGCCCACCAAGCTGTCTTAAGTCCTGACATGAAGCCAATAGATAGCTGTTTGAGATTGTTGAGTATTTTCATAATGACTGAACAAATTATTCGCTATTTTTGCACCTTGCTTCTATCAAAAGACTTAAATTTTATATTAATAAAATTTTTGGTAGTTAGAAATACAAAAATTTTTAGATAAATTTGCTATCCAAGATATTTTTACCATTTTTACTAAAAAGATGGTGTTTTTTATTAATTAGATTTTAGCATAAACTAAAAATTTGGTAATCCTCAATAAAAGGGAATAGGGACACTCTTTACTATGATTATCTATTTGCTTGTCAAATATATCTGATAAACCCTTATTACAAAAGTAATGGAATTACGAATTATGAAGGTTGCTACTTGGAATGTCAACTCGATTCGCACTCGCCTTGTTCAGGTGGTGGATTGGTTGCGTCAAAATAGGGTGGATGTTTTATGTATGCAAGAAACCAAGGTGGTAGATGTAGACTTTCCGCGATCGCCTTTTGAGCAACTGGGTTATCACGTTTACGTATCAGGACAAAAATCTTACAACGGTGTCGCCCTCCTTAGTAGTAAACCCCTGCAAGATATTACCACTGGCTTTACGCCAATCTTGGCAGGCAAAAGCAATATAGAGCCATCTTTATTGGATTTAGACGAGCAAAAGCGAGTAATCACGGGTGTAATCGATAGCACTCGGATTGTCAATCTTTATGTTCCCAATGGTTCAGCTGTAGGGAGTGAGAAATACGAATATAAGTTGCAGTGGTTAAAGGTGCTGAGGGAATACTTGCGATCGCTATTGCTTTCATCTCCTGCTATGTGTGTATGCGGTGATTTCAACATTGCTCTAGAAGACCGAGATATTCACGATCCAGTTTCTCTCACAGGGAGTATTATGGCATCAGAGCAAGAGCGTCAAGCCTTAAGGGAAATTCTAGAATTAGGATTTGCTGATGCTTTTCGGAAATTTACTACCGAAGGAGGATACTATAGCTGGTGGGACTATCGAGCGGCAGCATTTCGCCGTAACTGCGGTTGGCGAATCGATCATCACTATCTCACCCGTGAACTTTACAACCAGGCAAACAATTGCATCATTGACCGATCTCCTAGAAAGTTGCCCAAGCCTAGCGATCATGCCCCAGTTATAGTTGAGTTTTAACAGTTATCAGTTATCAGTTACCAGTTACCAGTTATCAGTTACCAACTACCAACTACCAGTTATCAGTTATTTGCAACAATCTCGATCATCAACGGGGCTAATATAATAAGTGAGAAGACAAAAGCAAAGGCTAATTTTAACAGTTACTGCCCTCACAGTTATGAGTCTAACCTTTTTAGGCTCACCAATCAAAAGATGGGCTAATTCAACCCTTTTTGGCATCCTTAGCGCTAATGCCCAACAAACAGTACCAATCGCCGTAAGCCGCGATGTGTGGAAGCAAGTTTATCAAAAGTTACCTAATTTGCCTCAAGAGAACAAGTACGTTAGTAGAGACACTGGGAAAGTCAATCCAGACAACACCCTAGTAAATCGCCTGATTCAATACCACCTCTACGTTAGAGGTCGTTCTCCTATTTATCGGCTAGATTGGAAATTAACTCTAGCTGATTATCTAGGGGCAAACGAATTGATACAAGAAACTACTTATCCAGGGGCTAACACTTTACGAACAAATCCACTCTTAGGCGATCGCGCTGCCATTACCCGCCTCAACCGTAAACAGCGAGACGCTTTGGTGCAAAGCCTTGTCAGTGTCTTTAATCCCAATTCCTCAGATACAGCCACTGATACTCAAGCCCCACCCCAGCCATCTACCACACCCAGCAGCGTCCAGACAAGCCCAAGCTTTCCGCAGCCAAAACCTGGAGATGCCCGACTGTTGCAACCCTAGCTAGGGGCTAAGGGCTAGGGGCGCTGGGGCGCTGGGGAAAGCAAAGGGGCTTTTGGGGGCATTCAGGGGCTTCAGGGAAATTACCCTTTACCCTTTTACCTTTTACCTTTTCCCTTTTACCTTTCACCAATTACCAATTACTATGGAGCGTGTGGTTAAAAGTGGGGCTGGTTGGCGGCTTGGTTGGAATCCGAATGCTGCTGAATTTAAAGGCTTAGTAGGTGCAGATGATTGGGCGATTGAATTGACTGGGGCAGAGTTAGATGATTTTTGCCGCTTGTGTACACAGCTAGTAGAAACAATGAATCAGCTAGCCAGTGAATTGATGGATGAGGAGAAAATAGCTATTGATGCCGAAAGCGGTTTAATGTGGATGGAAGTAGAAGGATATGCTCATGCTTATAGCTTACGCTTGATTTTGAATACTGGGCGCTGTGCCGAGGTGAGTTGGTCATCTGATGCAGTTCCAGGTTTAGTTCAAGCTGCTCAAACGCTAACAGTTTTCTAAATTTTGTGTGCGAGCGCACACAAATTATGCTAAGATAGAAATCATGATCGGGGCGTAGCGCAGCTTGGTAGCGCGCCACTTTGGGGTAGTGGAGGTCGTGGGTTCGAATCCCGCCGCTCCGATTTACAGAAACCCTTACACGGTATGCTTTCCAGTCTATTGGTAGCATCCCTGTAACTAATGTGTTTCAAATTTGATAACTGCCTTCTTGAGTATGGTTTAAGTACAGGTTCCATTTTCATGCCGTAACAATTCTTAACCATCTTTCCGTCATTCTAGCCAGTTCGTTCAGCGCCCCAGCACTCCGGTCACTTTCTATCCGTGCAGCGATAATTGGTATTGGTGCGCCTCTCCCGCTTAGCATTACTTCCAGCAAAGCTAACCATGATTTTTGAGGTAACTCGGTCTTGTGGCTCATCAACCCGAATATTTAAGAAAATTTTACATTTTACAGATTAGTGTGACGCTAATCAAGTAAAGCTTTCAATTCTGCCCAGAGTTCTCTGGCTAGTTGCTTTCTAGGATTCTTAGAATAATTTATGCAGTAGGTCTTAGCATCCCATTTTTTCAACAGTCCCTGAAGCCTATCTTTCAACTGTGTATCATTGGCTGGCTTTGAGTCTAAAGCTTTAATTAGCTCTGGGAGCCTATCAGCTACACTGGCTGGGACACGAACAGTCTTTGTTTCTTCCCCAAACTTACCACCCCAGGGCTTTCTCCCAGCTCCTGGTCTATATCCGCCGCGTGGCATCCTCTTGGCTCCTTAGATTATCGTAACAATAATCATAATTTACTTTGATTTTTGTTGCAATAATCAAAAATCCCCTGTTCCAGCTAGCCAACGAGGTAGAGAAAAACTATTTTGGTGATAGGCTCCAGTCTCTCCAACGGGAATTGGTTCTTATTGAGAGCATTCTCAATTATTTTTCCCCACAGTTACGCCCGATTTTAGAAAAAGTAGGTAACAGGGGGGGGTATAAGAATGCCATAACCATGAGGGGTTCAGCCTGGGTGTACCTTAAATGGGGAGAGTACAGTCCCCACGAGCGCAGCGAACGAAGTGAGTTGTGCGAGTATCCCCCACGACTTAATTACTCCAAAATCACTTCATCTGTCGCCAAAATCCAAATCTCAACGAAAAAACTGCATACCGACTAGCGGGATTTGCAGCAGGGCGGCAAAATCTAGAACAATCAGCTATCAAACAACCCAAATCAGACTTTAAGCAATATGTGTGTCTATATTCTCAACCGAGTCACTTCGCTGTTGTCTATGTCAGGGGCGATCGCCACAGTACTATTTACCACTGTTCTTCTCAATTTGGAGTGATTTAATTTTTCTTACTTAACCTTAACATTCAATTCTTTTAAAACATTCTACCCTATGGAATTGAATTGCTAAGATCGAAGCGTTAAATCCTCTTTGAGCTATCTATGAAGTTTTTTGGCTTCCATCAACTTCGCCGCATTTCGATTTTAATATCGGCACTTGCTCTGATGCTGAGTATTACTCCAATTGTTCAAGCGCAAACGAATCAAGCGGAAATTGAAACAGCAACATTAACAAATGTAAAGCTTTCCGCCCAGCAAAAAGCTCACGTTACTGGGCTTATAGAGACAACTCGTTCACAAATTTCGAGTATTCTAACTCCAGCACAGCAACATCAGTTCCAAGCAGCCTTGCAAGGAGATACTACCTTTGATGCTGCTTTTGCAGCGATGAAACTTTCCCAACAACAGCACACCAAGCTACAGAAAATTCTATCGTCTTCCCAGAAACAAGCAGAGGCAGTTTTGACCCGAAAGCAGTTTTTGCAAGTACGCCTCAACTTGGAAAACTATCTAGAGAGGCATAAAATTTAGTAGCATTATTAACTTAATGATTACCAATTCAAGCTTTGAGAACGGGAGCGATGTATTAATTTTGTCAAGTTGGAAGTCATGAGCTTCGCTCACAATAATATTGCAAGGGCAATTTGATTAGAGTAATTAAAATCAGCAGAGCGTTCTTGTATGAAATACGTAAAACTTGGCAATACTGGACTCAAAGTTTCTCGCCTCTGCCTTGGTACGATGACTTATGGAAGTCCTAAGTGGCGCGAGTGGGTACTTGGTGAAGAAGAAAGCCGTCCATTCATTGAACGAGCATTGTCAGCTGGCATCAATTTCTTTGACACTGCTGATATGTATTCTTTGGGTGAAAGTGAAAAGATTTTGGGGCAGGCACTCAAGGAAATTACCACACGGCAGCAGGTGGTTATTGCTACTAAAGTGTTCAATCCAATGAGCGACGATCCAAATGATCGCGGGCTATCGCGCCAGCACATCTTTAACAGCATTGATGCTTCTTTGCGGCGGTTACAAACTGATTATGTAGACTTGTACCAAATTCATCGTTGGGATGACCAAACACCAATCGAAGAAACCTTAGAAGCTTTGCATGACGTGGTAAAAGCTGGAAAGGCACGTTATATTGGTGCTTCTAGTATGTATGCTTGGCAGTTCGCTAAAGCACTGTATTTAGCGGATCTGCATGGCTGGACTCGCTTTGTCTCTATGCAAAATCACTACAACCTAGTCTACCGAGAAGAAGAGAGGGAAATGCTGCCGCTATGTAGAGCAGAAGGCATTGGTACGATCCCCTGGAGTCCTCTTGCCAGAGGATTTTTGGTAGGCAATCGGCAGCGGCAGACCAAAGGAGAAACTATCCGTGCTAAAACTGATGATTTTGCCCATCAGCTTTACTACGACGAATCTGATTTCCAAGTGGTCGAGCGAGTTGTTGAACTGGCGGGGCAGCGAGGTGTTTCTCCAGCACAAATTGCCCTAGCTTGGTTACTACATCAACCAGGTGTAACATCTCCCATTATCGGTGCTAGCAAGATGCACCACTTGGAAGAGGCATTAGCAGCACTGGAAATCGAGTTAAGTGATGATGAGTGCGCCCAGCTTGAGCAGCCTTATAAACCCCATCCGGTTTTGGGACACCGTTAGCTAAGGTTAGTAGTGTATTAGGATGCCAGGTAAGTGGAGCTACCACACTGACAGCAGACACAAACACTACCTTCACTCTTGGCTTTGCTTAAAGCGCCTTGCTCAAGAAGTAGATTTGCGCTTCGCTTGTTGAGTTAACCGCAGTAAAGCAAAAATTACGCCAGACCAGAACTAGGGTAGCTACGAACTTTATTAGTTTCGACTTCGCTGTTAATGGCAGCACGATAGGTATCAACGGCATGGTTGGGCAGTACGTCGCCATATTGTGTTAAGAAAGACCATCCTTGCCCGACGTGCAAGTATACATCCTGACGAAAGATAGTCGGGGGTGAGAGGGGAATCGAATCTGCCAGATTGAAGATGCGATAGCTGTTGGGTATCATCTGACTGTGCATTTGAGCAAAACTTGGATTGCCAACTCGTGGTCCTGCGTAAGTGTAGAGTCGGATTTGCTCTTTGAGTTGGGGAACCTTGAGTGCAATATCAATGGCTGCAAGGGTAGCAAGGGCAGCCCCTAAGCTATGCCCTGATATATAGCAAGGCAGTAATGGATTTAACTGGCTGGCAATTTCACGAGTTTGCCCTGCCAAATTTTTATAAATATTGGCAAAACCAGAGTGAATTTTACTATTAGCAAAACCTTCATAGAGTTTTTGGAAAAGCAGTACATCTCCAATCCACTCCGTTGTTCTTTGAGTGCCGCGAAAAATGATGATGTTGGCAGTCTTAGAGGTCAGAACAAAGCCAAAATAGACGGGAATAAGCTGCTTGATTTTCACGTATTGTGTGACACTATCCCCTATTGCACTCTGAGCAGTGTCTAAGTTACTTTCAACTGGGTCAGAAGTGGCAGGAGGTGAATCGGTTGTTGCTGGCACATCAACCTCAATGGTTTCTGAACTACGCGCATCTTCCAAACCCTTCAATGAGGCGATTTGAGTATAGCCATCTAGCTCATAAGTATATGCAGGTAATGATTTAATCGATCCATTAAAGGAGGGATCTACTTTGCCCGATAGGTATTGCTGAGTCCCCAGTTTGCTACATAGGATCAAAAGCTTAGATATGCCTCGGTCGTAGGGAACTTTGGGTGGCGTTAGCTTTACCGATGCCTGAATCTTTATTCCTTGATTGATTTTCTTAGCATCAGCTTCAAAAGTTTCCTTCAAACGACTTTGAAGGTTTGCCTGAGATTCCTTGCGAGCCAATGCCTCTAATCTGCTTTGCGATCGCAGTCGTTGGTAATTGCGAGAAATAGTTGCTACTACCCCAAATGTCAGTCCTGCAAGCAGAAGTTGCCTACGTCTTAGCTTCATTATCGTCTTCCTTCACTACCACTGGCATAGAACTGGTTAGTCACCTGCCCCAGTGTCCAAGTAAGGGTAGACAACGCCGCACAGATGGCTAACCCAGAGAACAGTGGCACAAACAACCCAAAACAGAAAATTGTTACCCAAGCCATCAAGGCGAGTGCAAAAGCCCCTAGAAAACCAAAAAGGTTTCCTGCGATCGCTAAGAAATCTTGACCTTTAGTATAGCCCCACCTTGAGCCTATATCCCACATCATTTTCAGTATCAAAACACCAACTACCAGCAATGTTAACGTTAAAGTACTGCGAACCGGATTTAGCCCGATGATTGCTGCTCCCATAGCATAATCCAAAATTAAATTGCGAACTTGCCGATGACGTTGGATGAGAAATGGCGGTGTTGCAAATGCCTCAGATTCTTGCGGTTTTGTTGACATATGAACATGAACGGATGGGTGGCAAAAACTATTAGAGAAAGCATTGCTCCTAGAACAGAAGCAATTTACGCAACTACTTTTAATATTTGAGCAATAAAGTTAAATTGGACTAAATTATTACCTTTCTTAATATCTAAAACTTGAAGAACACAAATCTTGAGGCTTACAAATACGCTGTCATTAGGAGGCGTAATTTATTTCCGCTCTTTACTATAGCAGTCCTAAATCATTTGTGAAAGCGCATTGTACATAAACATTTTCGGGAAATCAAATATTTGATGGTGAGTTACAAGTTCAAATAATCTCTGAACCGCAGCGAAGGATTTGCACAGATGATAAAACTCTCTTACAAACTTTTTAGCAAACAACCAAATATCTTCGACAGGGTTTTGTTTGGGGTCATTTGGAGCGCTCTCGTATGCAAGTAACTTTCCATTCGTTCTCATTAAGTCCTTGATTGATGGATTCTAAGTAAGCTTGAAATTCAGCCGAACGATGATAACTGGCTCCGTCCCAAATCAAAGCAATGCGGCTTTTAGGAAATTGAGCCAGCAGATATTCAACAAAAGCGATCGCTTATGAAGAATCTCCCTTTTTATAGGGTTTTACCAAAAATTCTTGTGTGTAATAGTTCAGCGCACCGAAATAAGTCTGCCTCTGTCGCTCGTTGACCACTGGGACTTCAATTCTTTCTTTTGTCTTCCCCCAAACATAACCACAGATATCTCACCACAAAAGATGGCATTCATCCTCGAAGAACACAACGAGTTTTCCAGATTTAATCTCAGATTGATGCGTCTCGATCCATGCAGTTATTTCCCTTTTTTTTTGCTACCAAATCAGGGTCGAGACGGGGATTCTTTTTCTGCGTTCACCATTTTTAACCTGAAGCCTTGGCGAATTTATTAATGTGATGGGTTCTCAGAAATTTTAGAACGTAGCAAGGGTAAAAAAGAAGACAAAGAATTTTACCACAATTGGCATCATATACAACAAGTAAGATAAAAAATCAAGCTTGAAAGTTTGTGTACCTTTAAAGGATGAGAAGAAAACCTACATTGAGTGAGAATACCTACGCGATCGCCCAATTAACGCCAGAAAAAATATAAAGCTGGATTTGATAAGATAAAAGTATAGAATTAAATACCGACAAAGTTAAACCTCTGTGGAGAAAGCTATGAAATTGATTGCTGCAACTTTGCGGCGCTTGGGTTTAGCGGTTTTAACAATCGTTTTGGTTGCCAGTAGCTTCGCTTTATTTTCTGCCCCTGCTGCTGCCGACACTTACCAAATTAAGCTAGGTTCTGATAAGGGAATGCTGGCGTTTGAGCCGTCAAAACTGAGCGTCAAACCAGGCGACACAATTGAGTGGGTGAACAACAAAGTTCCTCCTCATAATGTTGTCTTCGATGCAGCCAACAACCCCAGTAAGAGCGCTGATTTGGCTAAGGGTTTGTCTCACAAGCAGTTGCTAATGACTCCAGGGCAAACAGTAAAAACTACCATTCCAGCTGATGCACCTGCTGGGGATTACACATTCTACTGTGAACCCCATCGTGGCGCTGGCATGATTGGTAAAATTACAGTCGAAGGCTAGAGACGTGGCGAACAGCTACGCTCCCGACTTGAAATAAAGCCTCAATCCCATAATAACTAGAGCCTCGAAAGATTCAAAGACTTTCGAGGCATTTTAGTTAGTGACTAGTGTCTGGTGACTAGTCACTAGAGAAAGCAACCCTATTCTCTAATTCCCACCTATTATCTTCTGGTTTTGAATTCTAGCCACTAGCCATTAGCCACCAGCCACTACTTTAAAGGATGCAACTTGAGACAGAAGTGAGGCAGTGCCAAGAGCAAGTAGGATGCCAGTTAAGCCGTGCTTGTTGTCATCTTTGGTTTTGCGAGCTTGAGGTATGAGCTGATGACTTCAACTCATATAATTAATGCGCGAAAAAAGTGGTCTAGAGCTTGGTGTCGGGTTTCGCACGGGCATGAAGCACCCCCTGTGATGCGATCGCACACTTTCCATGCTGGTGCTTCTATTTGGTTTTGGGCGATCAATGAACTCAAGCTTGCGTCCGATTCCCGAATGCAAAAGGGCTACGCTCCCTATCTGCTTAATTACTAATGCTATTACTTCAAACCTTCAAAACGGACTATAACCTAAAAAATAATGAATAAAATAGACATATACGAACAGCGCATTCATGATATTTTTCCTGAGCTTTCAATTGAAAAGATAAGTTTGCATGATGAAGGTGTAAATAATTATATTTTTGAGGTAAATGATGAGCTAATTTTTCGTTTTCCTAAAAGTGATTATGCAGTACAAAAGCTCAATAAAGAAGTAAAAATTTTAAAGTTAATCAAAAATTATGTCACTTTAAATATTCCCAAAATATTTTATGAACAACGGGAAGTAATTGCTTACTTCATGATGACGGGAGTACCCTTGCGTCAAGATTTACTGATGGAAAGCGATGAAAAGACACGCCAAAGAGTTGCTAGCCAATTAGCTACTTTCCTGAAAGAATTACACAATGTCCCAGTCGAGAAGATTTTAGAATTTGATATTCCTAATTCAGAAGTTCCTAATACCTATGAGGATTGGGTGAATTTATATCATCATCTCCAAAATGATATCTTGCCAGAATTGCCAAGCCATACACAAGAATGGGCTAAAAAACATTTTGAATCTTTTTTAGCTCATAAAAGTAATTTTGAATATGAACCAAAACTTATACATGGAGATTTAGGATTTAACCATATACTTTTTGATCAACAGAAAAATTGTATTAATGGAATAATTGACTTTGGTACTGCTGGAAGAGGCGATCCTGCTATGGATATCGCTGTTTTAATTTATAATTACGGCGAGGATTTTATCAATGAATTTTATCAGATATATCCTGAATTAAATTCATATTTGCACCGTGCTAAGTTTTACGTAGAAGCTTTTGAAATCCAGTGTGTTCTTTCAAAAGCTCAAGGCAAAGATGCTACTTGGTTTTTGTGTAATTTAGGTAATGGCAAAGATATTAAATACTATGATTAAAGCCCACGACAGGGGAGGCAGAGGAGCTTCAGGGGCAGAGGAGCTTCAGGGGCGGGCGCAAGGGGCAGGGGAGCACAGGAGAATAATTAATTACCTCTTACCTCTTACCTCTTCCCTTTTCCCTACTCCCTACTCCCTACTCCCTACTCCCTATTAATAGGTAAGTACAGTGAGAGAATCATGAAAATACTTGTACTTAATGCCGGATCAAGTAGTCAAAAGAGTTGTCTTTATCAGATAGATAATTCCCTGCCAAATTCACCACCAGCACCACTATGGGAAGCCACAGTTGATTGGACTAGCCATCAAGGAGTGGCGGAAATTAAAATCAAAACTTCTCAAGGCGTAGTTATAGAAGAAGAACTAACCAGCAATTCACGCCCTGATGTAATTTCCCATCTGCTCGATACCTTAATTCAAGGTAAAACTCAGGTAATTACCGACTTGAGTGAAATTCAGATTGTCGGTCATCGGGTGGTGCATGGAGGTGAGGAATATCGTGAAGCAACGGTAATTACGCCCCAAGTTAGAGATGCAATTATCCATCTGTCTACTTTCGCCCCACTCCACAACCCAGCAAACCTAGAGGGAATTGAAGCAATTGACAATGTGCTGCCAAATGTGCCGCAAGTGGCTGTATTTGATACTGCCTTCCACAGTCATTTACCTGTTTATGCTGCTGTTTACCCTGGTTCTTACCAGTGGTTTGAGGAGGGTATCCGCCGTTATGGGTTTCATGGTATCAGCCACTCTTATTGCGCTCAACGTACTGCCCAACTTCTAGGGCAAGATTTGCAGTCTTTACGCTTGATCATTTGTCACTTGGGCAATGGTTGCTCTTTGGCAGCTATTCGAGATGGTGTGAGTATCGATACGACAATGGGGTTTACTCCCCTCGACGGGTTGATGATGGGTAGTCGTTCTGGTTCGGTTGATCCTGGTATCCTGATTTATCTACTGCGCGAACAAGGATTTGATGCTGATAAGTTAGATCAAATTCTCAATCGTGAATCTGGGTTAAAAGGCATTTCTGGATTATCGGGTGATATGCGTCAGATTCAAAGTGCGATCGCACAAAATAACGATCGCGCAATCCTTGCCTTTGATATGTATATTCACTCTCTACGCAAGCACATCGGAGCAATGCTTGCTACACTGGGCGGACTCGATGCTTTGGTTTTTACTGCTGGAGTTGGGGAAAATGTGCCAGATGTCAGAGCTTTAGCTTGTGAAGCTTTTGGATTTATGGGAGTGAAGCTTGATCACAATAAAAATGCTCAGTCTCCACCCGACTGCGACATCGCTACGTCAGATTCATCTGTACGGGTGCTAATTATCCATACCGAAGAAGATTGGGCGATCGCAACTCAATGTTGGAATTTAGCTCAAAATCAATTAGCTGTTAGCTGGCGCGCTTTTAGCTGTTCATAGAAACTTCCGCCTTGCCACTTCTAACCCGTGAAAAGCATGAGATATTTGGCATTAGCTTCTGATTATGACGGCACATTGGCAAAAGATGGTCATGTCAATCAGAAAACAGTAGCAGCGCTTGAACGTCTACGTCAATCTGGGATCAAGTCAATTTTAGTCACTGGACGGGAACTAGACGATCTGTTGCGTGTATTTCCTGAAATTAATTTTTTCGATCTGGTGGTAGCAGAAAATGGAGCCTTGCTCTATAACCCCGCCACGCGAGAGGAAAAATTGCTCGGAGCAAAACCTCCAGAGGAATTTATTCAGATGTTGCGCGATCGCCATATACATCCCCTTTCGGTCGGACGCGCGATTGTTGCTACAATGCATCCTAATCAAACGAAAGTAACCGCAGTAATCCGCGATTTAGGGTTACAACTGCAAGTTATCTTAAACAAAGATGCCGTAATGATTCTCCCTTCGGGTGTGGACAAAGCATCTGGATTAAGTGCCGCATTAAGCGAACTCGAAATATCCCCACACAACACCCTAGCTATAGGTGATGCCGAGAATGACTACGCTTTTCTAAATTTATGTGGGTGTACAGTTGCAGTTGCCAATGCCCTACCCATGCTTAAAGAACGTGCTGATTTTGTTACCCTCGGCGCGAGGGGTGATGGAGTAATTGAAATAATTGATCGGCTAGTTGCAGACGATTTTCACTCCTGATAATTCTTTTGCGATCGCTTACTTGTCAATTATCCTCGAACCTGGATGTCTTACCTTCACAACGGTTACTGGACGCAAAAGCTTATACTTCTCCCTTGGATTATAACTACTTTTTTTAAACTATCAAAATACACTGTTTTAGTCAACCTCTAAAAAGAGGCAAAAAGAGACAAAAAAAGGCAAATTGAAAATTTACTTGCAAGACGGACTCAATTCAAGTTCAAGTTGACACAAATATATATATAAGTATTTTCGATTGTTAGATAGTACTTAAACTAAAGATGAGACAGATTTTTACCAACTTGTAATTTATGAGTGAAATACAAACGAAACTACCGTCTGATACTTGGGTTGATTGTACGTGGGATGAATTTATCGAGGCGATCGCACAGCCAGAATACGAAAAAGCTAAGTGTTACTACCACAACGGGCAGTTGAGAATTGAAATGCCACCAGTCGGATCTGACCATGCTGACGATAACGGAATTATTGTTATATTAATCAACTTATTTGGCATTGCTAAAAACTTACCCATGAGGTTAAGAGTTAACTGTAGCTATCGCAAATCAGGTGTAAGAGAGGCTCAACCCGATGCCTCTTACTACATTGGAGAACGAGTTAGTTTAGCTCCAAAAGGAAGGAATGTAGTAAACCTCGATAGCAACTCTCCTCCTGATTTGGCAATCGAAATTGCTGACACTTCTCTAGCTGACGATTTAGGGCAAAAACGTCTACTGTACGAAGATTTAGCAGTTGCTGAATATTGGGTAGTAGATGTCAAAAGGGCGCGAATTACTGCTTTTCAAATTATTCCTAATGGTGGTAGTCAACGAATTAGCGAGTCTAATGTATTGCCCCAACTGGCGATCGCTCTTTTAGAAGAAGCTTTACGCCGCAGTCGCCAAATGGATCATACTTCTGTCGCTGGTTGGTTTTTGGCTCAAGTCCAAGCCTGAGCGATCGCCTCTCTACCCATACATCTGTTATATTGACATTAACGTTAATGTTTTGCCTCTCTATTTGACACTTACCTAATATATTTGTTAGTTTATATTGACGTTAACGTTAAGGTTTGTTTTTTCCAACGTGACCGAAAAGATGCGGATAGGAGAACTAGCTCAAAAAGCTGGTGTGACTCCGCGAACAATCCGTTATTACGAAAGTTTGGGACTGTTGAAACCCAGCTCACGCGAGGGTACTGGCTTTCGCTATTACACAGAAATTGAGTTAGCCAGACTTGATAAAATAGATTGCTTAAAATCCCTTGGATTAACTCTGGAGGAAATAGCCAGCGTGATTGACCTTTTTTTTCAAGACTCAACAGGGGTACTGGGTAAACAAAAACTGCTAGACATTCTGCAAGCGCATCTTGCAGAAACTGACTTAAAAATCGCCTCTTTAGCTCAATTTCGCTCGGATTTGCAATGCTTAATTGCCCGCATACAGCAACAAATCCATGAGATATGCAATTAAGCTTTGTCTTGTTGAATCACACAATAGCTGGCTCTATTTTGTTGACTTACTTGGACGTTAACGTTAACGTCCAAGTAAATCACTTAAATCAGTAATTGAGTGACCAAAAGTAGGAGCAAGGAGAATTTGTTTGCCTCAAGGTTACGTCTGTGACATAAGTTTGGGTGAGATAAGAGGAATATACTGGTAAGCTAAGGCTCTATTTTGTTGACTTACTTTGACGTTAACGTCAACGTCCAAGTAAACCACTTAAATCAGTAATTGAGTGACGAAAGAATTTGTTTGCCTCAAGGTTACGTCTGTGACATAAGTTTGGGTGACATCAGAGGAATATACATGAAAGCATTTGAGATCCAGAACTTTGGCTTAGATTCCCTTACCCTGACAGAAAAACCCGATCCAAATCCACGTTATGGACAAATACTGATTAAATTACGGGCAGTTTCGCTAAATTACCGTGATTTGATGGTAGTAAAAGGGTTATATAATCCCAAGCTTCCTTTACCGAGGATTCCCTTGAGTGATGGAGTGGGGGAAGTGGTAGCGGTGGGGGAAGGAGTGACGCGGGTGAAGAATGGCGATCGCGTTGCTGGTATTTTCTTTCAAAAGTGGCTGGCGGGAGAATTGACAGCAGAAAAAGTCGAGTCTGCTTTGGGTGGGGCTATTGATGGAATGCTAGCAGAATATGTCGTCTTGCACGAGGATGGCGTTGTTCATGTGCCGGAACATTTAACAGACGAGGAAGCGGCTTGTTTACCTTGTGCTGGTGTGACGGCTTGGAATGCACTATTTACCTCTGGTGGAGTAAAAGCAGGTGACACAGTTCTAGTTCAAGGTACAGGCGGCGTTTCTATATTTGCTTTGCAGTTTGCATTATTAGCAGGGGCAAGAGTTATTGCTACATCTAGCAGTGACAAAAAGTTAGAGCGAGTGCGTCAATTAGGTGCAACAGACACAATCAACTATAAACAAAATCCGCAGTGGGGTAAACAAGTACGAGAACTCACCGCAGGTAATGGCGTTGACTATTGTGTCGAGGTTGGCGGCGCTGGGACTTTAAATGAGTCTTTACGTGCTGTTCGTTATGGTGGACAAATTAGTTTGATTGGTGTTTTGACGGGTGGAAGTGGAGAGATTACTACAGCCTCCATTCTGAGGAAAAATGTGCGGGTACAGGGTATATATGTCGGTTCGCGCGAGATGTTTGAAGCGATGAATCGCGCGATCGCACTTGATAAATTACATCTAGTCGTAGATCGTGTGTTTGGGTTTCACGAAGCACCTGAAGCACTCAAGTATATGGAGAGTGGGAGTCACTTCGGTAAGATTTGTATTCGGTTCTAGGGTGTTAGACAAAGTAAGCGGGATTTTGTTTCGCGCAAAGACGCTAAGGCGCTAAGGAAGACAAAGGAAATTAGCACAAAGCGTGTCTAGGGTTAAATTGAACAAGGAGAAGTTCAAATGCCACATTTATTTGATGCTTTCAAGCTTAAAGATGTGACTTTGCGAAATCGGATTGGTGTTTCGCCGATGTGTCAATATAGTTCTGAAGATGGGATGGCGACAGATTGGCATCTGGTTCATCTTGGTTCTCGTGCTGTTGGTGGTGCTGGGCTTATAATTGCTGAAGCGACAGCAGTTGAACCACGCGGGAGAATTTCTCCTGGTGATGGGGGAATTTGGTCAGATAAGCATATTGAGCCATTGTATCGTATTAACTCTTTTATTAAAGAGCATGGTGCTGTACCAGGGATTCAAATTGCTCATGCTGGGAGAAAAGCAAGTACGGCACGTCCTTGGGAGGGAAGTCATTCGCTTAAAGATGAAGAAGGCGGGTGGGAAACTATTGCACCTAGTGCTTTGGCTTTTGGGGAAGAAGTGTGGCAAGTACCCAAAGAAATGACTAGGGAAGATATTCAAGAGGTACAGAATGCTTTTCGATCTGCGGCGGTGCGATCGCAAGAAGCTGGTTATGAGTGGCTAGAATTACATTTTGCTCACGGTTACTTAGGACACAGTTTTTACTCGCCTTTATCCAACAAACGCACGGATGAATATGGGGGAAGCTTTGAAAATCGCATCCGCTTTGCGATAGAAACTACCCGCGCCGTGAGAGATGTTTGGTCTGAACGTTTACCATTAACAGTACGGTTATCCTGTTCTGATTGGGTTGAAGGCGGCTGGACGATTGAAGATTCGGTAGAACTCGCCAAAAAGCTCAAAGCCGAGGGTGTGGATTTAATTGATTGTAGTTCTGGTTTCAATTCTCCCGATTACAAAAATTATCCTTTTGGGGCGAGTTGGCAAGTTCCCTTTTCAGCAAAAAATCCGTAAAGAAGTTGACATTGCTACTGCTGCTGTCGGTTCTATCACCGAACCAATGCAAGCCGATGAAATTATTCGCAATAATCGTGCAGATATTGTTCTGTTAGCGCAGGAAATACTACGCGATCCCTATTGGATTTATCACGCCGCCCAAAAACTGCGATGGAAGACACCGATCTTACCTATTCAATACAGTAGTAGGGTGTAAAAAGTAAAGCGGTGTTGCACAAAACTTGTGATGATTTTCTCTTATCACCTTAGCGTCTTTGCGTCTACCCTTCGGGAAGCCGCTGACGCGGCTTTGCGTGACACTTAACTCTAATTATTACCAGGAGTAAGTTATGACATCAAAATCAGTTACAGACAAAATCGCGCTGATCACAGGTGCTAATAAAGGTATTGGACTGGAAATTGCCCGTCAATTAGGTTCCCAGGGAATTACAGTTTTGATTGGTGCGCGAGATGAAAATCGCGGTCAAGAAGCCGCCCAAAAGCTGCAAGCAGAAAATATCAACGCTCATGCTGTACAGCTAGATGTGACAAATCAAGAATCAATTGACGCGGCAGCAAAATACATTGAAAATCAGTTCGGTAAGCTTGATATTCTGGTAAACAATGCGGGGATTGCTGTTGACAACGCACCACCGAGTCAACTTGACATGGAAGTTTTGCGTCGCACCTATGAAACTAACTTTTTTGGTGTCTTCGCCGTTACCAAAGCAATGTTACCACTCCTGCGTAAGTCTGATGCAGGTCGAATCGTAAATATGTCAAGTGGTTTGGGATCGCTAACGCAAAACAGTGATCCAAATTACGAATTCGCCAGCGCCAAAATGCTAGCTTACCACTCATCGAAAACGGCTGTCAATGCCATGACGGTTCAATTCGCCCACGAACTGAAGGACACACCGATCAAAGTTAATTCTGCCGATCCAGGTTACGTGGCAACCGATATCAACGCTAACCGAGGTACACGCACTGTGCAGCAAGGTGCAACTGCTTCGGTACGTTTGGCGACGCTACCAGCCGATGGACCAACAGGCGGTTATTTCGACGAAAATGGTGTTGTGCCTTGGTAAAGTGCAGGCAATCTTAGTCTAATTCGCTATTAACAGACATTGAGCATGGTTTTTACCAAAACTAAAAAGTAGCTCGATCTGAATAATAAGCGGCTATCGAAGCAAGAGAAGAACGTAAGTAAAATCTCTATTACTTATAGGAGAATTCGATGGATTCAATTACTCAAGAGCAAAACCTACAAAATCAGCCCCTGGATGTACCAGCAGCAATTTTACACCGTCGTGCGATTAAAAGTTTTATATTACTCAGGCAATTAGTTGAATTAACTGTCGCAGCGCCCAGCAGTTGGAATCTGCAAGACTGGCAAATTATTCTCGTGCAAAATGAGGATCAGCGAAAAGCATTGTCAGAAGCTGCTAATGGTCAGCACCAGATCTTGCAAGCACCAGTAACGTTTGTATTTGCAGCCGATTCTAACGCTTGGCAGGAAGATCCAACACCAATTTATCAGCAAGCAATTCAAAATGGTGCATGGACAGAAGGTACAATAAATTATTTCCAAAACGCTGTTCCTTCGTTTCAAATGGCGTTGGGAGAAAAAACCGCGAGTATGCTGTTAAAGATGCCATGATCGCAGCTACACATTTAGTATTAGCAGCAGAAAGTTTAGGTTTGTCTACCTGCTTTATGAATGGTTGGGTTGAAGACAAGGTTAAGCAAGTGATTGGGGCAGCGGACGATCCGAATTTAGCGATCGCTGTTCTGATTCCTGTCGGTTACGCCGCCGAATCACGCAAAAATCCTGGTCGTCTACCGTTAGCGTACAATGTCTTTGGGGACAGACTGGGAAACCCATATCAGGGTTGATGCAATGATCAGCCGCTATTTATATAGTCTTGGATAGTGGCTATGGTTGGCAAGTGTGAAATGAAAAATTCATCCAGCCGATCTGGATAAATTTTAAGCTTTCAACCGATAATAACTTGACTAGTACCCAATTCCAAAAATTTCATTTATGAATAGACGCGATTTGTTGATTGTATCCGCAGGTATTGCTACAACTGGGCTACTAGTAGCAGGAACTAAGAGTGCTATTGCACAACCGACTTCAAAAGGTAAAATCGTTACCCTAGGCAAAAATTTGCAAGGATACTACGTGCGCCCTCAAGCCAGAGGTTCTGTCCCTGGTGTAATAGTATTTATGGAGGCGTTTGGGCTAAATCCTAACATTAAAAATGTATGCGATCGCCTCGCTAAAGCAGGTTTAGCCGCCTTAGCACCAGACTTCTATCATGGCGATGTTTATGAATACACAGATCTGCAAAATGCGATCGCCAAACTCAAAAGTTTAAACGATGATACTGTCATGGCTGAAGTTGGGCAAGGGTTGGAATTTTTAGCCCAAGGTAGAGAGGTAGCTGCTGATAAAGTTGGGGTGATGGGTTTTTGTATGGGTGGAAGGTATACTTTTCTAGCTAATGCGGTTCATGCCGACAAATTCAAAGCCGCTGTTGCTTTTTATGGGGCGGGAATTGCACCTCAACAAGATCAACTCGGACGCAAGCCATTGCTAGATCGAGTAGGAACAATGCAAGCACCGATTATGTTAGTCTATGGTGCGAATGACCCATCAATTGCTCCCGACGAACACGCCCGAATTGCCTCTGCCCTTTCTAGTGCTAAAAAGCGTTATATTCTCTCTGTCTTTCCCAATGCTGGACATGGTTTTTTGAGCGATCGCCGTGACAGCTATGCACCCCAACCCGCTCAAGAAGCATGGGAAATGACAATGAATTTCTTACAGCACAATTTGGCGTAATTGTAAAGTGTTAGCCATTGAAGTTGAGCAGTGATAAACCCAATTGGAGCGCATTGATTTAAAGCGATTGGAAGTTAAAGCTATCTTTAATTAGGGGCGCTGGGGTGATCGTGAGAGGGGGAAAAGGGGACAGTTACCAGTTACCAGTTACCCATTACCTTCAAAATTCCGTGATTGCGAATTTTTCTTCATTTTTTCTTCCTCAATCTCTGCTTGGAGCTTTGCTAGTTCTTCAGGGGTTAGTTCTTCTAACCTTTTCTGAAAAAAAGCTTGTTCGTATGCTTGTCGCTGCTGATGATAAGTCATTTTTTGCCCTGTCACCCGCAAGACATAAGTCACTACCCAGCCAATTAAGCCTCCAACTAGTAATAACTGACTCCATATTCCAGCTTCCATCCCCTCTAAGCCAGCTATTTTCAAGATTATATACGCCAGTCCCCCAGCAGCAAAAATGCCTACAGTAATACCAATTGCGTCAATTCTTCGCATCGCCAGCTATATTTAATTACCCGACGTTTTACCAGTTACCAGTTACCAGTTATCAGTTATCAGTTACCAACTACCAATTACCTTCTTTACCCCTGAATTTGTCGCCGACTGGGGCGGAAATTCAAAAATGGACTCAAGACTAGCAAACCTGGAAAGAAAAAGAACACTAGGAAGTACATAAAGGCACGCTCAAACGAGCTAGCCACATACCACCGTAGTTTTAGATAGAACAAAATCGTTAGTGGAACTACCAACAAGTAAGCTCCAGCCAAAGTTAGATACAGTAGCGCTACCACCATAATGCTTTGTACCAAGTAGAACAATCAAAAAGCGCGATCGCCATTTAACAGGTATGTTTTCCAGAATCGGCGTATCCGCGCTTCCATAGTTATTGTACAGCTTATAGTTTCTCTTCAAAAGAAAAGTCGTGGTAAGGTAGCAGTTTTGCGATTTAGCTCAAACTTCCCCTCGAAAACTCACTAGAGTGTTGCATAAATTTCCCTTTTCTGCTGGAATAGTAAAGCGGGGTATTCACCCCTAGTAGCAGCAACTACGCGAACCTCTTGGGGGCATGGCGGAATGGCAGACGCTACGGACTTAGAAAACTGAGCCTTGATAGAGAAATCCATCAAGTGACCGCTCTCAAACTCAGGGAAACCTAAATCTGGTTACAGACATGGCAATCCTGAGCCAAGCCGAGAAGATAGGGAGTAGGGAGTAGGGAGTAGGGAGTAGGAAATTTAAATCCCCCAGCCCCTGGTTCCTCTAGCCCCTAGCCCCTCCTTGCGGAAGGTGCAGAGACTTGACGGGAGCTACCCTAACGTACAAAGACGAGGGTAAAGGGAGAGTCCAATTCTCAAAGCATGGTTGGGATTAACTACCAGGCAGTAGCGAAAGCTGCGGGAGAATGAAAATCCGTTGACCTTAAACGGTCGTGAGGGTTCAACTCCCTCTGCCCCCATATCTAAAAAAAGTGCATAATCAAGCTAAAGCCAGTTCACAGACTGGCTTTTATTTTGAAGTAGTACGGTATTCAATCATTTTTAGTACGGATTTAGGACGGAGTATGGATAGCGCTAAACAAGTACGTAAGGTCTATGAATCAACCGTAAGAATAGAGAGGCTCTCAGATGGAATGCTACGTTTGCAATTTAATAGCGGCTTGAGCAAACAGTTTTGGGGAAAAGCACAGCATAAGCCATGACCTGGGTTAACCGACACGCCAGAAAACTATGCATTACTCGAAACGAAATGCCAACGGATGCATCTAGATGTGTTAGACGGGATATTTGACTGCACGCAGGTTAAATACGGCATTGGTAAACAAAAGCCACAACTAACGGTTATAACCAACATTGCTAAACCAACACTGCCTATATTGGAACTGTACGACCGTTAGTGTGATTCCAGAAAAGGGACTGTTGAAGAAACAACACTGGAAATGGAATTCAAAGGAAAATTTAGACGTGCAATTGCTGAAGCAATCAATAATGTTGGCTTGGATGCCCTAGCGATCCGAAATTACCTAGTAAAGCACAGGCAACCTAAAACAGTAAAAGAATGCTTACGTCATTTAAGCAAAGCTTATCAAATGGGAATTAGACATAAGTTAGTTACTGATAATCCATTTGATGGAATGGCAGAGCAGAATGATATCGCTAAAGGTAGAAGAAAAACCCAAGATAATTTTGATGATGAAGACGGGGATGAAGACACTAGATCCTTTACTGTTGACGAAATGAATTCAATTATTAACTCGTTTGAATCTTCAGGACATAGAAAACATTTAGCACATATCATTAAGTTTTTATTTTGGACTGGATGCCGTACAGGTGAGGCAGTCGGTTTGAAGTGGCGAGATATCAAATGGGATAAAGAAACTATTACATTTCGCCGTAGCTATAATAAACGGTTAAAGCTATTTAAGCCTACAAAGACTAATACTGTTAGATGGTTTCCCTTGCCTAAAGATGGGTTAATCTGGAAACTGTTAGAGTCACTACAACAAGGGAAGCCTGATGATGTTGTATTCTTGTCTAAAACTGGAAAAGTCATAGATGCCAATAAGTTAGGTGAGACGTAGCGAGGTAAACAAAGTGAAGGCATACCAGGAGTAATCCCTACTCTAATAAAAAAAGGTGAGGTAAGAGAATATTTACGTTTGTATGCTACACGGCATACTTTCATCTCTCATCAGGTAAACATCTGTAAAGTTCCGATTACAACTGTTGCTCAATGGGTTGGAAACAGTCAGGGCTTTTTGATTCTCTCGCACTAAGGGATAATGTCAAGAACAGTAGTTTTTGACTCAACATGACACCAAGAGCTAGCAAACCGATGAGGAAACTGTCGAGGACGGTTCCCTCGCTTATGGAAGCCCAGGTTAGAGTTCCAGACCACCGCTGTGCATCTGGAAAACGTTATAAACTTGCAGCTATTCTTGCTTTTATGTGTTGTGGAATGCTGTGCAAAGCCCAAAGTCTGTTAGCTATTTTTGAGTGGGGGCGAACGCACCAAAAGTGGTGTCAAGAGGTGTTTGGCTTTCACAAGCGCACTCCATGTGTCAGTACATTGCATCTGGTAATGAAGGGTTTGGACGTTCAAGCATTTGAAATAGCACTGCAAGAATGGTATTAAGTCTCAAATAGTTCAAACCCAACAAGTTTGTGAGCTAGAAGCGGTTGCAATTGATGGTAAAACTCTACGCGGGTCAAGAAATGGATCGCTTGAAAGGAAAGAAGCTTTGCCCCTACTTAAACAATTGAACTTGAACTTGAAACTGGTCACAGGTGATGCTCTTTATGCTCTACGCGAGATTTGCGAGCAAATTTTGGCACAAGGCGGCAACTACTTGTTTGAGGTGAAAAAGAATCAGCCGAGTTTATGGGCAGACATTACTAGGGTTTTTCAGGGGAACTTGCATCAATTTGACCTTGAACAAACTATCGATAAAGGTCATGGACGAATTGAGATTCGGCACTTTTACACGACATCTGCATTAAAAGGACATAATGATTGGCCTGGCTTAGAACAAGTGTGTTATCAAAAAAATCTGACCAAACGAAAGGGTAAATGGCTGGAAGAATGTCACTATAAAGTCACCAGTCTAACACCCCAAAAAGCTAACGCTAAAGCATTATTACAATTGGGTCGTAGCCATTGGGGAATAGAAAACCGAGTGCATTTGTTTCTTCTTCACTACTCTCTTCATCGTCAATACAATTTTCAAAAAATAATAATCTAAGTCTTCAAGCTGGATTTCTTTTCCATAAAATTCTCGTACCTTATGATTTAATGTTTGAACATACTCATACATAAGCTTTTCCAAAACACTTGATGGAGTAGTTGGAGAGATTGCTAAAGCTTCATCAATACTTTTTTAACTTCTAGTAGTGTTGCAATCATCAATGTGAGTGGACGAAGTTCCATTTAAAATATTTTTAGCTATTTGTCCTAAATTATCGGTGGAAGCTTGATAAAGATCCTCTTCTTTTTCAATTGCTAATTTTTCCAAGGTATTTGCAAGAGTATTAGGATTCTTGGCAATAGCAATGTGAATGTAATGGCTAAAGTATGATTCTTTTTCCTCCTTGATTGCTAACTCCATCAGAAGATTTGCCGGAGTATTAGGATTAGCTGCAACAGCTTGGCGTACTATCCAATATTTGTCCTTTGTCCAATCTTTATATGATGTGAATTTTTCTAGAGTGATTGTAAGAGTATTAGGATTTTTAGCAATTGATACTCTCTTTGTTATATCGTTCATAAACTGACGCAATCAAATATATTAATATATACCAATTTTAAATAAGACACAAACCTATATCTGCTGAATTACCTCCCAGTGGAAGAGAATGTTCGTTAATCAAATAGGGCTGTTATATCATTGCAGTAATCATAAACTTTACAATACGGTGAAGTCATCAGAAATTGTACTGATGCAGGTTGGGAGTGATCCATTTTCTGGAGGAAAAATAGATGACGGAGAAAATGTTCCCACTATAGCGTCCTAATACGTCTTTGTAGGGCTATAAAGGCTGAGTCAGTTTTTGCCTTCTCTCGGTATTCATCTGGATTTAAAGCAATCGCTTGTTGTAGGTTCTCGATTGCTAAAGTATTTTCACTCTCAAGGGCATAGCAACAAGCCTTGTTGTACCATGCTTGGTGATAGTCCGGTTTGCATTCGAGTGCTTTGTCGTACCTGGCGATCTCCTGTTGGTAGTCGCCTAATTTATGCAGGACACGACCGCGATTGTACCATGCTTGATGATAGTCCGGTTTGAATTTGAGTGCTTTGTCGTAACTTGCGATCGCCTGTCGGTATTCGCCTAATTTATCCAGGGTCTTTCCGCGGTTGTACCATGCTTGGTAGTCATCGGGTTTGAATGAGAGTGCTTTGTCGTAGCTGGCGATCTCCTCTTGGTATTCGTCCAATTTACTTTGGACACTGAAAAGGGCATCGCCTAAATTCCCCAGGGCAAGACCGCGATTGTACCAAGCTGGGTGCAGGTCAGGTTTGCATTCGAGTGCTTTGTCGTAGCTGGCGATCGCCTGTCGATAGTCGCCTATTTTCTCTAGAGCAAGACCGCGGTTGAACCAGGCTGGGTGAAGGTCGGGTTTGCATCTGAGTGCTTTGTCGTAGCTGGCGATTGCCTGTGAGTAATCGCCTAATTTGTACAGGGCATTGCCGCGGTTGTACCAGGCTTCATGTTTGTGCGGTTTGAATGAGAGTGCTTTATCGTAGCTGGCGATCGCTTATCGGTAGTCACCTAATTCATCCAGGGCATTTCCGCGATTGTGCCAGGCTGGGTGATAGTCCGGTTTGAATGAGAGTGCTTTGTCGTAGCTTGCGATCTCCTGTTGGTAGTCGCCTAATTTATTATAGGCAAGACCGCGGCTATACCAGACTTCATGCTCGTCCGGTTTGAAGGAGTTGGTCAATTGCATTTTTGTGATCTGTAGAATTTCAAGGTAGCTGAATGTTTGACGCTAGCAAGCTTTGTAAGCGATGAAGCCCAGCGCCATCGTCGTAGAGTAAATCACCTTTGCCTAACAAATACGCAGCAGCTGTGTGTTTTCCCCCCAGCACAATAGCTGAATCAGCTTCACTGGCAGTACGCAGAGCAACTCGTCCAGGTAAATTAGAACGGATTAAAGGAGTGACAACTTTGGCTTCTGGACGTTGGGTAGCAATAATCAAGTGAATACCAGCTGCTCGTGCCATTGAACCTAATCGCTTGATGCTTTGTTCTAATACCGCGCGAATTTCTTTGTTTGCCATAAAGTCAGCATATTCGTCAAAAAGACAGACAATGCGTGGCAATAGTTGGGACGCTTGTTGGTTATAGGTACTTAAATCGGCACAGCTAACTGCTTCAAAGAGTTGATAGCGCCTTTCCATCTCTTCAACTAGCCGCTCCATTAGTTCAACAACAGAATTGCTGTCTTTGGCAACTGGGGAATACAACCAGGCTACTTGCTCAAACTCGGGAAACGTTACTCGCTTCGGATCGACAAGGGCAATTCTCAAATGATTAGGGGAATAACGCACAAGGAGGCTAAGAAGAAGCGAGCGCAAAAACTCGCTCTTGCCACTGCCTGTCGTGCCACCAACTAGAAAGTGACAAGTGTTTGGATCGGATAAATCTGCCTCTACCAACTGTCCTTCCAAATCTACCCCAATGGCAATTTTTACCGCAGCTTGGGGGGAAGCTTGAGGCTGAATGTACTGCTCGAAGCTAGCAATTTGTCGATCTATACGAGGTAAATCGAAACTGATATGCCCAACCTGCGGTGCAATCAGAGGAGGATTGGCTAAGCCCAACTGCACCTGCAAATCATGAGATAATTTCAGAATAGAGCTAACTTTGACTCCGGCATGAGGTTTAAGCTTCACTCGAATAAAAGCTGGTCCAACGACCGATCCTATGTAGTCAGCACCAATGCCAAAGGATTTAAGAGTAGCAACCAACTCCTCACCAGTGCAATTACTTGTGACAGACGAATTGTCCCCAGTTGAATTTTCTGTACTTTTTTGATTAAAGAGGCTTTTGCACTTTTGCCGTTGGGGGCAAATATCGCATAGGTGCAATTGACTGGTAGGTGGAGGTGGATTAGGCTGGGGGGGCTTCCAGGTTAGCCACTGCTGCATTTTTTGTAATTTCTGAGGAACCAGCTGATGCACTGTGTTTTCTAGCTGTTCCCAAGAGAAAGTCAGTTCTCGCAAGTCTGGTAAAACACTGTAAACAGCAGAATTGATACTCAAGCCAATCTTTTCGCGCAACATATAGCTGTAGAGAGCAACTTGAGCTAATTGGGCTGAGTGGTCTACAGACTGGTAGGTTTTATACTCAACCACACAAAGGCGCTGCTGCTCGAAGTCGTAGACTAAACTATCGAATCTTCCTTTAACTAGTTGCTGCGTGCCATTGGGTAGGGTAAATTCGTGCTTAACGTTAAGTTCTTGTGCCAAAAACGTTTTGGCAATGACTTCCTTAGCACTGCAATAGCGCCGATTTCCTACTAGCAATTCAGCCCAACGCTGGATGAGTCCGGTTAATCCTTGCCAAAGTTGATGGAGCGCTGCTGCTTTACTTAAATCGTTTTGGATAGCTGATTGTAGATAAGGAAAGAAAGCCAAGTCGTAAAACAGCTTTTGCAACTGAGGTGCGATCGCACTGGGCTGCAACTCCTCAAATGCTGGCTCAAACAAAGCTTGGAAACGTTTATCTCGTTTAGCAAGTTTAACAAACTGTTCGGATAAGTCATGGAATGCAGTTCCAATGCCACTTGAGTTACCAGCTGGTAAGAACATAGTTTTCCCACCAAAGTGATGTCCCAAATAAAACAATTGCGGACATTCAAAAGCAACTCTGACATTAGTAACGCTGAAGGACATAGGAACGGCTGGCTGATCGAGTTTGATGATTTCTAGTAAACGGCGATGCACCTGAGCGAGGTAAACCGGGTCCATCTTGGCATACTGTAGCTGCTTTTGAGTAAGTGGTCGCCGCCCCCAGTTGCTTCCTTGCTCTTCTTCATCGATATTGGAGAAGTTACATAGTTGTGCTGCTAATGTTTTTAATTTTAAATTCGTTGTCTTTAGTACTTTTTTAGTTATTTTTTGAGCTAGTTTATAAGTACAAGTAACATTTTGAGAGCGCTTATTATCTAGGAATCTTAAATCGTAACTAGCGTTGTGGAATACCTTTTCAATTTTTGAGTTTACCATGATTTGGTTAACAAAATATGTCACTAAATCAGGTTTATTCAATACGTCTAAAATATAGACGCGCTCTCCAAGCTTATCTTCGGGTTCAGCCAAAACCTGAAGGAGAGAAATCTTGGGGTTAGAAGTGTTATAGTCAGCCGTTTCTGTATCCATCCAGAGAATTTTATTCAAAGCAAGCTTGTCTATCGCTGTTCGGATGTCAGCAGTTTCTGTGAGGTACTGTGGCAATTTTTTTAGCCGCTGATTCTCTTCCTCAGCGATTTCATTGTCTTTCGTTTCTTCCAATCCAATCAGTGCTGTAATTCTCTCCAAAGCATTTTGGTAATTATCAAACTTTTCTTGTTGTTGAAATAATTCGGCTGCTTGCTGAAAATCTTCAATTGCCTCTAGATAATTTCCTAGCTGTGAATGAGCATTGCCTCGATTATAATAAGCATCGGCATAATCAGGATTGAGATGAATTGCTTGGGTGTAATCTTCAATCGCTCCTTGATAGTCCGCAAGTGCCTTGCAGCGGGCAATGCCTCGATAGTGATAGGCATTAGTATTACTAGGATTGAGCAAAATTGTTTCAGTATAATCTACAATTGCTGCTTGATAATTTGCTAGTATGGAGTAAGCATTGCCTCGATTATAATAAGCATCATCATTATCATAATTGAGCAAAATTGCTTCAGTAAAATCAGTAACTGCTGCTTGACAATCTCCTAAATGCACATAGGCAATACCTCGATTGAAGTAAGCTTCGGCACTATCAGGATTGAGTCGAATTACCGCAGTATACTCTGTAATTGCTTTTTGATAAATTCCTAGCCGAAAATAGGAATTGCCCGCATCGAAGAAGATTTCAGCGGCATCATCAGAATATTCAATTTCATCAGTATCTTCCGCTTCATTTTGCTCAAAAACTTCATCTGAGGATTGTTCCTTGAGCCTGTTAATTTGCTTTAGTGCATCTTGTTGAGCAGCCAAATTTCCCTGTTCTGAGTAAAGTTGGGCGGCTTGCTGAAAATCAGCGATCGCTGACTGAATATTTTCAAGTTCAAGCTGAGCAATAGCACGGTTGAAGAAAGCTTGGGGAATGGAGGGATTTAACTGTAAAGCCCGATCGAAATCTGCGATCGCTGCATGAATCTTACCCAACCTTGTATATGCAGCACCACGTTCCACATAAGCTGGATAGGAATTGGGAGTAAGGCACAGTACCCGATCGCAGTCTGCAACTGCTGCTTGATAGTCTCCTAACTTAAAGTAAGCAATACTTCGGTTGTGGTAAGCTTTGACGTAATCAGGAGCGAGCCGAATTGCCTGAGTATAATCTTCAACTGCTCCTTGATAATCTGCAAGTGCCTCGCAAACAACAGCCCGATCGACATAGACATCGGGGATATTAGGATTGATCTGAATTACCTGAGTTAAAGCAGCTATGACTCTCTCAAAATCTCCTTGCTCATATAAATCACTAGCCTGTTGTAATAGCTTTTCTACTGCTGTGTGTTTTGATTCTCCATACAATGAATAGTTAGATTCTAGTAACCACGCATCCTCTACTTGCTGTTGATTATGTCTTCGATCATCTTTTCTATTACCAAAAAGTAGTGATTGAACATGAGCCTGAGAGTTAGCCAGTTTAATTTGGTTTATTATACTCAACACATTTTGGTAATCATCTACCTTTCCTTGTTGCACAAACAAGTCGGCTGCTTGCTGGTAATCCTCAATTGCTTTTCGATAATCTCCTTCTTGTGACTGAGCATAGCCTCGGTAGGCATAAGCTTCGGCATAATAAGGATTAAGTCGAAGAGCCTGAGAATAATCTGCAACTGCTCCTTGATAATCTACAAGTTTCAAGTAAGCATGACCTCGGAAGTTGTAGGCAATGAGATAATCAGGCTTAAGCTGAATTGCTTGAGAATAATCTGCAACTGCTTCTTGATAATTTTCCAGGTAATAGCTGACAATACCCCGCTTAATGTATGCCTCAGTATAATTCGGATTAAGCCTAAGAGCTTGGGTATAATCTGCAACTGCTCCTTGATAATCTGCAAGCTCCTCAAGAACCATGCCTCGATAGAAATATATTTGGGCAGAATTCGGATTGAGCTGGATAAAACGAGAATAGCTTGCGACTGATTTTTTATGCTCTCCTAACCTTGAGTAGACAATTCCTAGATTGTAGTAAGCTTCGGTATAATTAGGATTAAGGCTAATTGCTTGAGTATGATCTGTAACTGCTGCTTGATAATCCTCTAGCTGAAAATGGGCAGCACCTCGGTTATTGTAAGCTTCGGCATCGTTGAGATTGAGCCGAATTGCTTGAGTATAATCCCCAATTGCTGCTTTATAATCTGCAAGTTTGGAGTAGGCATTACCCCGGTTGTAGTAAGCATCAATATAATCGGGATTGAATCGAATTGCTTGGGTATAGTCTGCAACTGCGGCTTGATAATTTCCTAGCTGTGAGTGAGCAATACCGCTTTTGCAGTATGCTTCAGCATGATTAGGATTTTGCTTTAGTGCTTGGTTAAGTTCGGCAAGCGTTTCCCTAACATCAAGTTTTTTAAACTTCTCTAATCCCCTTTTAAAAAATTCATTCATTTTTATACCTCGCTAACTTGAGGTATAAAACAAATTAATTGAGCTTCTAGTTTAGCTTTTGGATCGAGAATTTGAATTTTATTCTCCTGACATAGCTGCTGGATTAGTTGTTCTACTTGAGAATTCTGAACTTCAGGAAACTGTCTTTTGGCATTATCAATTAAGGTTTGGCGACCGAGAAACTGATTTGTTTCAGCTAAATTCAACAAAAATTCTTTGATTTTATTCAACAACACGATTATAGGCTTATCACCATTATCACCAGGAACAATACCTAGTTTTTGAAACAAAGTACATTCACCCAAAAACTCAGATTTGCGAATTAAAGCTTCTAGTTCCTGCACATTTGTAACTTTGTCACCAACTACTAAATCGCCAGCACAAGCCGCAATTAATAAACTGTGATATGTTGCTAAGTAGTGGAGCGAAGCTAGATCTGGTTCAATTCGATGATGTTTGGATTTTGTAAAGATTTCCGTATAAATTTTGTTGCCTTTTGTACCTTTCTTGCCTACACTTTCTGCTCTAATTAGATGTAAAGTTTCACACAAATTATTCTGAACTACCTCGCTGCAATCTTTCATCACATGGCAGAAGGTGTTCATGTTAGGTTCTTCTGTCCAAACAACTCCAATTTTTCCAGACTTCCCTGACTGTTGATAACTGAGTGACAAAGCTGCATATGTCTTACTAGGTAATAATTTTATCTGAATTGCGCTTACTGGCAAAGCAGATAAAGCTTTTTGCAACATCCCTATCAATTCAGTTGAGGAAAATTGTCGAAGTCGAGTAATTTTCTGTTGTACTTTGTTGAATTCATCCTGCCATAGTAATTTAAAATATGGCATAATATCAACAGTTCTATTCTTGCCGGAACTACCTATAGAGTTTTCTTTGTATTCTTGAAATAATTCACGCCCTAGCATCAACGTGTTACGCGGTAAGGTTTTGCCACCAGGGTTTGTTTGATCTAAAGCTTGTCGATTTAGGGGAAAAATGGGCGAAGCGGACTGGACGTTCGCTTGCTGATGTAATGGGGCGAGTCGAGCTTTCCAGATTGCTTCTGCTTGATCTAGCGTAATAGGTTTGAGGTATGTCTGTGCATCGATCTTGGCGAGATCGGCGGCTTGAATACGATTCTTATTTCGCCTCCAAGTATTTGTAACGAAACTAATAATAACTAAGAAGTTTTTAAGATGTTCATTATGAATAGTGGAGTTGACACCAAATAAAGTCTGTAGTTCGAGAAAGCCATTTGGCAAACGGGGAATGTTGTCTAGATTGTCAAAACACAGGACAATTGGTTGGGTTTGGGCAGAAATTCTACCAAAGTTTGCCAGCACATTTTTAGCTGCATCTTCATTATTAATAGCATTTTTGACCCGCAGGGCTTTTAGGTCGTCTTCATGTAAGCTGTCGCCTCGTAACCAGTCATAAGCTAAAGGACGTAGCTTTGGATTAAGCAAATCATACAGTACGCCGAAAAACTCGTTAGCATTATATATATCTGAAGGGTAAGCCTCTTTAAGTTTGTGGATAAAGACTTGGCGATCGCTCAATATCCAATTTATGAAGCTACGCTCTTTAAAGACAGATAAGCTCGCAAGCCATAGAAGTAATTGGGATTGTTGTTGCCCATCTGGTACTTTTAGAAGACTATCAACGGTTTGGCGTAGGATATGCCGCCAGAGGAAGTCATTATCATTCCAAGGACCAATGTAGGAAAAAAAGGCTTTACGGTTAAGGGTTCGTTTGATCCGACCAAGTAAATGGCTTTTGCCAGAGCCAGATTCGCCGCATAGTATGATGGTACGAGTCCGATGATCTTTGGCAACTTGATCGAGAAGCGCTGCTATTTCAGCGATCGCTTCTTTATGAATCGAGTCAACATTAAGTGCTGTGTCTTGCTGCTCTTGCCAAAAGTTTCCTGGTCTAAAAGTCGTTGAATCAAAGGGGTTAGCCTCATAAAGAATAATCGAATCAATAGATGCCATAATACTACTTTTGCTATATCGAGAAATCCACTTAGAAGTCACAGAGGCAGGAAAAAGGCTTTAGTTGACAATAATGAAAAACAATGGTCCACCTACATTTTGGGGAATTCCGCTGTTAACTTGCTCTGGAGTGTAAGCACTGACCTCTTGCAAGGTACTCAGTTCAATTTGGTTATCCTTTTGCAAGCGATAGAGTGTCCAATCTAACTGTTCGCGTGACAGTTGGGTTTCTAGCTTTTGGCGTAGATGGAAAATTGGCAAATAATTTTCCGTCCCCAGTTGTCGATCTAAATCTTGAATAAGTTGCAAAATTTCCTTATCACTGGGCTGACTGTTAGATATAGGCTCTTGAGGCGAGCCATTTTTTACCCCATTGTGTACAACATTCTTTACCCCATTCTGTATATGTGTTGAAGGCAATGTTTCTACTCTTAGGGATTTCCGCAAAAAAAGAAGGTAACTGTTAAGCATATCTAGACTGATGGTTGAAGACCCTTTGGGGCTGTATTCATCCCGTAAGTATTCCTTTCCTCTATCTGAAAGCCAAACTTCTTTAATTTTGGTTTCTACTTCAATCAATCCCCTGGATGCTAAGCCCTGGATAATTTCCTGTCTTTGTGCTGCTGGGACGTTCGTCTTACCAGGAGTAATTTTTTCCTTTTCACTTGCCCGTAGTACCTTGATTTCTCGATCTGTCACGGGTAACTTAGCGGAGTTTAGCTTGAGCAAGGCTTTTCCTGGAGGAGCAATCTTCAGCTTCGTTACTTCGTGAGAACATTCTACATAACCGCGATCGCATAATTGGCGGCAAATCTTGTCTCTATCCGATACCTTGGTTTTATTATTGAGCTGAATGTTAGATAAAGGTGTTTGATAGTTGCTAAAAACAAATAACTTCAACAGGAACTTCAACTCAATTGTATCCATAGTTTCTACCATTTTAATAATTCAGACATTGATAATTGCACTTACCACAGGATTTCAAATGTATAAAAACGCAAGCCAATTGCTTAATTGTTAGCACACACAAAGTCCCAGTAAAAGCTAAACTAGCAAGGGTATAGTGACTATTTATTGATGGCTATTCAAAAAGTTAGTTGCCAGCAGAAATTGCCTATCTGAATCTTAACTGAGGTATGTATGAAAACGTCATCTGTAATTCTAAGGAGTTGAATAAATAATTTTATACTTTTTCCATAGGATTATTTAGAATGCTTTGGTTCTTCTAAGTACACTCGTCATAAAAAAATGTGCGAACCGTCAACATAGATAACTCTTGCGGCATAACAGATCCGCTAATACACGGCAGGGTAAGCGCAAGAAAATCGCAATCATAATATGCTACTGGAATGTAAGCCATAATTAGGGATTCCAATGGTTAAAGGTTTCGGTTCTCTGCCCAACACCCCAGTGAAAAAGGCTCAGTCGGCCTCCTTACAGTCAGCAACCGATTGCACTGAAGTTCAAGCTCAGTTGATGGAGCACTTTGGCGAGTTGAACGACCCTAGAAATGGACAAGGAGTGCTGCATCCTTTTCTCACGATCATCATGATTGCCCTGTTGGCGACCATTGGGGGAGCCCAAGGCGGGGAAGATATAGAGACTTATGGTCTGAGCCATCAACGATGGTTGGGGAGCTTTTTGACCTTACCGTTTGGGATTCCCAAGGCAGATACCTATCGTCGGGTATTTGAGAAGATATCCCCTTCAGCGTTTGAGCGCAGTTTTCAAAGTTGGCTCAAGAGTCTGGTCACCGATTTGGGTGTCCAAGTGATTCCGATTGATGGCAAAACACTCATTGGGTCTTATGACCGCAATCAAAGGCAATCAGCATTGCATACGGTGAGTGCAAAGGCCAGTGAGAATCGACTTTTTCTGGGACAAGTTAAGGTGGATGCCAAAAGCAATGAAATTAGAGCGATTCCGGCTTTACTGGAATTGCTCGATATTTCCGGTTGCATTATTACGATTGATGCGATGGGAACCCAGCATGAAATTGCCCGATGCCTCCGAGCCAAGGGTGCAGACTATGTGCTTGCCCTCAAAGCCAATCATCCCACCCTATTTGCCCAAGTCAAGCAATGGTTTGAAATCGCTCCAGCCAATGACTTCGAGGGCATTGAGCATTCTGATGATATCCGAGTCGAAACTGGACATCATCGCACTGAAAAGCGTCAGGTTTGGGCGGTTGCTGTCGAGCAGATGGGGGAGTTGTACAAGCAGACCGAATGGGCTGGCTTGCCCTGTGTTGTGACGGTGGTTCGCACTCGACATTTGTGGAATTAGACCACTCAAGAGGTTATGTTTTATCTATGTTCCCTTCCTGCTAATGCTCAGCATATAGGCAAGGCTATTCGCCAGCATTGGTCAATTGAAAACCAACTCCACTGGATTTTAGATGTCACCTTTGCTGAAGATGATTCTCGCATTCGTCGTGGACATGCACCCGAAAATATGGCCCTTTTGAAGCGGTGGAGCCTGAGTTTGTTGAATCAAGAAACTTCTTGGAAACGCAGCACTGGGCAAAAAGCCAAGCGAGCCAGCATGGATGAGGCGTATCTGCTGAAAGTCCTAGAAGCTTCAATCTCTTGCCAGACTAGCACATCCATCTCATGATTTTTCTTGCGCTTGCCCTGTAATACACGGTTCACTGTTTATTTCAGACGACCCACCCAGACCCTTAGTACGACAGTTGTAGATAGCCCAAAACCCTTGCTCTGCGGCGTTTGTAGTGGTAGTACTGTGCGATAGTTTTATGTCTTCTTCGCCAACTCAACCAATACAATCGCTTTTCAATCGAAGGCAATTTCTCTTGAAATAAATATCCGAGTAGTTTTCTCACCTCGGATAACGTTAAAGAGAGTCTTGGCCAAGCCTGGTTTTGAACTCGAATAAACTGTTTTGTGGAGGAATTGCCCCTTTTTTTACCTCAAGGGCTGAGGCTTTTAAGACAGTGAGAAACGTATGCGCAAAGATTGATAATGTGATATGGCGATACCAACTCGGCCAAGAACGTACTTCGTATTGGTCAAGACCGACCTCACCTTTATCGCTTTGAAAACAACTTTCAATTGTCCAGCGTATGCCTGCAACCTTTACTATTTCTTGTAAACAAGTACCAATCGGCGCACTGACTAAATAATAAATAATTTCTGTTGGGTTTTCTAACTGCCTTCTAGCTAGTACAAAGCGTTGTAGCTGCGGATTTTTTGGCTGCTCAAATCTAGCTAACGCCCATTGATAAAGTCGTTCTCCTCTCGAACCAGTACCAGCACTTAAAGTCTGCCAAGCTGACCCATAGGCTACCTCAAGATCATGAGTTAGCAATGGTATCCGCCCGATTTCATTTAGGTAAATTTGAACTAAGTCCATACTCTCACCTGTAACGATGAACCCAACAATAGATTAGGCATGACTATATTAATGCCAGAAGACTAATCTTTCTTGATATCTTGCAAGGACTTTAATAGTATTTACCCTTAATCCTTCTACTCGTATTTACTTTCAGATGTGTCACCAGTTATTAATGGGTCATACTTCGCATAATCATTCTGACCTACATGAACAAACCCCTGCTGGGCTAGCCATGCGATCGCAGCTTTGAGGTTAGCTTGGTAATCATCAGAATCTGTAAACTCTTTGAGTACTTGACCCGTGTTTGTAGTAACTTGAGAACCAGTTTCATTCGCATGAACAACAAGGCTTACGGTGGATTCCATCTTTTCACTAGACATAGGAGGTAGTCCTAAATAGGAAAGGATAAACGCACAGGGAGAGACGCATTATAGTGATG
>CAXTYC010000019.1:0-99036 GCA_964248365.1 uncultured Chroococcidiopsis sp.
TTACTGCCTAAGCGACTTTTCAAACAGCCTCTAACCCTTAACCAAGAAGTATTGCGCCCTTTCCTGCTCCAAATCATCCAAATACTTCAAAAACAGCAGCCAAGAGGTTTGCTCGGTATAATCTAACTCTGTAGTACAACCCGCCTCTTTCCAGAGAACATCATCGATATTTTTAAAAGTTTGCTCAAACATTTAGCTTTACTGTGGGATTTTTAATATTAATGGCTTGGCTTATATGCACCTACAAGGTGAAATGAGCGTGCGATTCGTTGAGTGCTAAATCACGGTTAAAAACTGTGACTGTTTCTTTTAGTCTTTTGCATTTGTCCCATTTCTGCAAAAGTTGTAAAACAACGTTGACACCATCCATCCGCCCACAAAGCAGGAATTTTAAACCTTGCTCCACAGTTGGGACATTCTGAAAGTAAACTTAGCTGGTGGCGATCGCACCCTGTTGTTGTCTTAAAGTGCCATTCAATCTTGTGATAAGGCGACTGGGCATAACACGCCCCACACAAGCGAATCGGTTCATGCTTCATCCCAACTCCTTCAGGCGGTAACATTTCCTGCAAGCGATTGGCATCCACTTGAACCAACGCGCGCTAATGCTTCCAACTCCATAAGTGACGGAAACGGATTGAGATAAAACTTTTCGATCGCGTGCTACAACGCCTCCAATTCCTGCCACTGTTCCTAAGCCTGAAGCAGATAAATCATTTTCCCGTCGAAATCGTCCTTTGAAAATGACTTAAACTTTCTCCCTCTAGTGGTGCGATCGCAAATAGCCAAGGTTGAATTTCATCCATTACTTATACTCCAACGCCACCTCTTCCAAGGTTGCCCGATTGATCTTCGTCAATCCCTTCTCCAAAGCCCTAATTCCCGCTTCGCGCACTCATCATATCCATCAACCCAAATCTTGTATTTCAGATGCTCAATAATCACCCGAAATAACTCCCCTGAGCTACATTCTTGGGGAGGTTGAATATACACTACAGGCACAATCGGGGGTTTTCCTACTTCTTGAATTGGTCTGTGCCTTAATCTGTAAGAATCACAAGCTACAGTTTTTCCCGTCCGCGAGCCTAGAACTCTACAAGATTGACGCGATCGCCGCTTTCCTTCTAACCAATCATGGAAAAATGCAAACTTGCTCCAACTCCACAATATTTTTGTGCCGTAATCGTTCAATCTCTACTTGTAACTTTGCATCTAGAGACTTAATTTCTCCTAATTGTTCAGCGACAGCTTGAGCTTTATTTTCTGTCATTATTGCCACCCATAATCCTCTTTTAATTGGTCATAATTCAACACCCTTGGTTTTCTTCTAGGTGCTGGTGTATCTTCAATTTCTGGTTCTGGTTCAACCTCAACAGGCTTATATTGCGGCACGACAGAATGTAATTGTTTCTGTTCTTCCTTTTGCCGTTCCTTCTTCGTCTTCTTCTTAGAAACAAAAATATCTCGCTCTCGAACTTCTGACAAAATCGAAGAATTACTAATTGTTTTTCCCTTCTCCCGAATTTTCTGATTACTTGCCTTAACTTCTTCTAGCGATACTTGTTCCTTCTCTAATCCAGTTGCATAAGCCCTAGCTAAAAACACTTCCTTTTCTTTTTGCCGTTGATAAACCAGCACGCTGGTAATATCTCTAGGGTCATAACGCAAAACTACTTGCTCACCCGCATATCCCGCTAAATGCTCCCCTTGATACATCAAATTCTCAAACCGGGTATAACCTTCTCGGTAAATCGAGCGATTGGTCTGCTTCATCAAACAAATATCCAAATCTCGCTCGCCGATTAAATCTGGCGTTGCTAATAAACCTGCTTCCCAACGTTGATAGCGCGTCTGATCTCCCATGCGCTTATCAATCCGTTGGTTGTAGTTATCTACGATGTAGCGAACAATTAACTTTTCCAATTCCCGCAGCGTTAAACACGCTTCCTTTTCTGCTTGTTCTGGACGTTGCTGCACATTTGACCCAACGTATCCAGGTAATGCCGCAAATAACTCCGTGTTCAACGTCCCGAATGGACGCTCAACCACACCACCTTCACGCTCGTCGATCTCTTAAAACGCAAGTAAAACCTAACTGTACGCCAATTTGTTTTAAATGTTCAGAGCGAAAATCTTTGCCCCCATCTGTAAATAAATATTCTGGTTTCCCATAGGTTCCCCACTGGCAATGCAACCCATACTCAGTGCCATAATTTTTAGGCAACATTGCATGACGCAACGCTAACGCTACCACTTGAGAACTTGGCGCATCAAACCCGACGCGAAGCCCCATAATACAGCGTGAATAAGTATCAATTACCGTTGTCAACCAAGGACGACCAATAATTTCCCCTTCAATATCAACCACCAACACATCGACCCAAGTATGGTCACATTGCCACAGATGATTGCTGTATTCCACTGCAATATCTTCACCTGTACGAGTTTTGACTGATAACTGCGAACCTCGCCAACCTGGTGTGCGAATCCCTTTCTTTTGCTCTAATTCTTCAATAAGGGGCTGTAGTACGCGATAAACTGTGCGGTAATTCGGATAATCTTCCTCTCCCAATTCCTTTGCTCTCGCTTCTACCCTTAAAGCAACCTGCTTGCGAGACATCCGCTTACTACCCTTGTTCCCTTCACGGTAGGTTTTGATAATAAAGTCTTGCCACTGTTGAGGAATGCGGTGCTTACCTTTATCTGCTGTCTCTGCCCCAGTCAGGGCTAATAAACCTTCTTCTTCCCACTTTTGCACCAATCGCTGCACCGTTCTCACTGACTTACCCAGCTTGTTTGCAGCATCGTTGAGGCGTTGTCCGTAGGAGGCGCGATCGCACGGCTCAAGTAAACTCAAGGGTAATTTCTAGCTTCAGTTTCGCCTCATGCGAGAGTTCCGTCACAATTGCAGAGGCATCAGGATTATCTGTCGCCATGTTTTAACAAAAATGTCTAATTGCAACACAATGTAATTCTAGTGAAAATGACAAACAATCTGTCAAAAATGATAATAATCTTCATTTCCAAATTTCGACAGGTAATTTGACAATTTGCAGAGATTTGACACTTAATTTGTCAATCAGTTTCACATAAGGGTGAAGATATTAAAATAGCCTGTAACCTTTGTAGAGTAATGGTTACAAGCTAGAATTATTTGTGTCAATTAATTTGGCAACACGACAAATAATTAGTCAATCGACATTAGAAAAAAGTTTGAGGTAGAACCTCCTATTTACTTTCAGGCTGAGCCTGGAAGTGAGGGGGAAGGTTGATCCCTTTTGAAAAGAAATGAATCAACGAGTTGATCAGGGGGATCTTCTTGTATTGTGGTGGGCAATGCCCACCCTACTTGTACTACTTATTGTACTGATCTCGTTTGAAAGGAAATGAATCAACGAGTTAAACAGGGGGGATCTTCTTGTATTGTGGTGGGCAATGCCCACCCTACTTGTACTACTTATTGTGGTAGGCATGGGTGGAATACAGTTAACCGCCGCTTTCCTGAAATCCCTTGACAATTCGGGATAATTCTGCTTTTTCATCCACACTAACTCTTGTGGGAGAACCGCTGATAATTCCTTCGTAGTTGCTGAAAGAATCAGTAATTTCGGGACCATCAACACTGATTGTATATTCGCGGATACCTTTATCATGCCAGGAACCACGCATTTTAAAGACGTTAATCGCCCTGGACATTTGCCCCCGAATTTCTACATACTGTAGCAATAAAATCGTATCTGTAATTGTAGAAATATGAGATTCTGTAATTGAATACGCTCCCATAAATTGATCGGTTGTGTTGGTGAAAAAGCCTGTTATCTCTTCTTGTTTAGCAAAGCCAGTCACACCAATCACAAACTGTCTAAATGCATTATTGCTCACTCCTCGTGTCAAAGCTGAAAGCGAATCAATGGCTATTCTGGCTGGCTTAAATTCGGCTATTTCTGATTTAATAATTTGCAAATGATCTTCCAATCCAGCAGATTCTGGATAAGCACAAATAATTTTTAATAAACCTTTTTTTTCTAACTCTTCAAAATCAATTCCCCAAGAAGAGGCGTTACGGGATAATTGAGCGCGCGATTCTTCATAAGCAAATAAAATTGCGCGTTCGCCATTAAGACAGCCATTTTCTAGAAACTTGCTTACTAGCAATGTCTTACCTGTACCAGTTGCACCCGTTGCTAAAATAATCGAATCTCTGAAGAAACCACCGCCACACATCTGATCGAGTGTTTTAACTCCAGAAGATACTCGCACATTAGAAGAGCGTTGAGTTAGTTGCATTGCTCCCAATGGGAAGATATTTACACCGTCATTGGTAATGGTGAAAGGATACTCTCCTTTCATGTGAGTTGTACCGCGCAACTTCAAAATTTCTATCGTACGACGGCGGCGTTCGCCTTCCAAAACATTGCGGACGATCGCTACATTATCCGCTACAAACTCTTCTACCCCAAAAGACGCGATCGCTCCATACTCCTGTGTGCGCTCAGTGGTAATAATAGTAGTAACACCAATTTGTTTTAGCCTTGCCACTAGCCGAAAAATCTCTCGCCGTACAACCGCAGCAGCTTCATATTGTTGAAACACTGCTGTAATTGAATCGATAGAAACACGCTTTGCCTTGTATTTATTAATCGCGTATTGCAGCCGCTCAATCAGAGCCGAAAGATCAAAATTACCAATAACTTCCTGTCCTTCGGGATCGGGAGAAGCGTCTAGAATAAATAACTTGCCTTCCTCTATTAATTTTTGCAAATTCCACCCAAAACTGTGAGCATTTTTGATAATATCAGAAGGTGATTCTTCAAAAGTTACAAATACTCCTGGTTCATCAAATAAAATTATTCCATTATAAAGAAACTGAATAGAAAATAAAGTTTTGCCAGTACCAGAAGTGCCGCTGAATAGGGTTGCTCTACCAAGCGGTAAGCCGCCATGACTAATATCATCGAATCCCTCAATCATCGTGCGAATTTTTTGCACACCTTCATAAGGGTGAATATTTGTTTGCTTACTAGAGATAATTTCACTCATTGCTCGATATTAAAAAAGTTTATTTTCACTCAAAAACTGAATTTCTCAAATAATTTTACTAAAAAAGGTTGTAAAAACTCGCTCTAACTGGGCTACTGATCGAATAGCTTTGCTTCTGCTTCAATTAATTCTTCGTACAATAGATCCAATCCGATTAATACCTTTTCTCGGTCTGACAGATCACCAATGATTTTGCGAACTGGCGGTGGTAGAATCTTTGATAGAGTTGGCGTTGCTAAAATTTTATCTTCCTCTGCCAATTGAGGATTTTTTAGCACATCAATCACTTTTAGGGCATAAACACCCTGGAACTCCTGTTCTAGAATATTTCTGAGTGTTCTTAAAGCTCTAATCGAGTTGGGGGTATTTCCAGCTACGTAAAGCTTGAGAACATAAGTTTTTTGAGGCGCAGTCATAAAAGCGCAGTATTTAAGTAGGTTAGTTTAACTATAGAGATGCTAACAAATTTCCCAGGTCAAAATTATTTAGGATAGAGAGGAACGATAGATTTCGCATAAGTGTGCCAGTACATCGATCAAAGTTATGCGGTAATCTAGTAAAATTTCATCACTGCGTCCTTCTATTTTCAGTTTTTTGGAAAAATCATCAATTAATTCCATGTGAATCTCAATTATCTGCGGAATGGGAATTTTAGCATTAAAAACTTTATTAATAAATTTATCGATTTGTTGTTTAACTGTTGTGTCATTAGTAAAGTAGTTTAAAAGGATCTGACGGTAATCTGCTTTCAGTTGCTGCAAAAATTCCTCTTGTGTAGTACCTGGCATCGGCAAAGGATAATCTTTCGTGTTCTTGTTGATGGTGTCCACCTATGCAGCTAATCAGTAGGTGGGAGGAGCAAAGGAAAATAATTTTTAAATCTATCTTTAGATAATTGCGCTTGTGAGTATACTTAACTCAACCTGACAGCAGGGGTAATTTATTAATTTGGGTTTTTGTTGTTTTGTTTTCAATTAGTTAAGTAAAGTAAATTTAGATTGCATTTTGGGCAATATTTGGCATTGCTAGGGAAAAAATTCTAGAGTAAATCAGATGCAGGCGTAATTAGCCAGAGATCAAGCAATCAAAAAGGTACTCCTCGTGCGGGCGATCGTGACCAAATGTTTTTTATCTTAAGAATATATACCGATAAGCTGTTGCTCTAACTCCTCAATAACTTTTTTAAACGAAATCAAAATATTATAGCGTTTTAATTCATTATAATTGCGACGCAATTATGTCTGACAGACGATAAATTGTATATAACCGAATCAGGCAAACGACAGGAGAGTTATAACTGTAGCTGATTATTTCTTTGAAGCTTGTAATTTTAAACAAGAAAGTGCTATTGGGCTTCAAAACTACCTGGTTCATTGTGAACTGCGGATGCACACTTTCTTACTGCCCCACTAACCACTCGCTCGCCTCATGTCAAAAACCAAGTACATACTATGTGATTTTATAGCGACTGTACCCAGTTGTGTGCAGACGACAAGCCTAGCTGTCGTCCTAGAGATGTTAAGCCTTGGGCAAAGCGATCGCGTGGTAGTTTTAGATCAGCAGCAATACCCAATTGGAGTACTACAACTGCGGCGCTTGATGCCTCAGTTAATGCAGCTATCCAAAAATGGCATCAGTTTAGATTCGCCGCCGAACCTTAGCCAAATAGGTGTTGAGCTAGTCGAACCAGTGGGAACCCTACCAGCTTCTTTGAATGTAGAAAAATTTAAATCGTACCTAGACTCGCAACATACGCAAATAAATACAGACTGCGAATGGGCGCTGATTGACTGTGACGGTAAATACGTAGGAATGCTTGAAAGTACCCGCCTGTGGAAATTTTTGGCATCGCAAGTCGCAGTTATAGATCAAGAACCGCCTGAACATTCGGTTCAAATGCCTCAAAACACTAGCATTGAACCATACAAAGTTGATTTGCTAGTACAACTGTTAGAAAGATTGCCTATACCTTTAATGCTACAAACTGGTATAGGCGAGGTGATTACTCAAAATCCAGCTTGGTGTGAGGAATTTGGAGCATTAAGCGAACCAGAAGCAGTCAGACAAGAAGTAGAAGCAATACTGAAAACCCACGACGAGCAGGGAGCAGGGGAGCAGGGGAGCAGGGGAGCAGGGGAGGCTGGGGAGAGAACCCAATCCAAAATCCAAAATCCAAAATCCAAAATCCAAAATCCCCTCACCCCTGGCTTGGAAGATTCTACTACTGCTTTGAGTCACTGCCAGCTAGGGAATCAACCTGGGACGTGCATTTGTGTTTGGTCAGGACCCAATGGTGCAGAGAGAGTATGGCAGTTTATCAAAATTCCTTTACTGATGTCAGTAGTCAGTAATCAGCCAGAAAACCAGCAAATCTGGGTGTTATTGGCTAATGATGTCACTGAACAGCAGCAAATGGCATCGGAATTAGCAGCAAAAAATGCTGATTTAATTTTGTTAAATCGCCTGAAAGATGAATTTTTAGCTTGTATTAGTCATGAGTTAAGAACGCCCCTGACTGCCATGATGGGATTGTCTACTTTGCTCAAAGATCAGGCATTGGGAAAGCTAAATGAGCGACAAGCTCGTTATGCACGGCTGATTCATGAAAATGGTCGCCATTTGATGAGCGTAGTCAATGACATTTTAGATTTGACGAGGATGGAGACAGGACAGATCGAGCTGACACTAGAACCAGTTAAGATTCGTAAAGTGTGCGATCGCGCGATCGAGCAAGCAAGAGCTGCTATTGCACCCAAAACTGGAACAGCAACTTCAGGGGAAGCCAATAACTCAACTGTTCATCGCTTTTCCCTGGTGATTGAACCTGGCTTAGAAAGCATGGTAGCGGATGAATTGCGTTTGCGCCAGATGCTCGTTCACTTGCTTGCCAACGCCTTTAAGTTTACCGAGTGGGCAGGTGAAATTGGTCTACGGGTGAGTTATTGGGCTGGCTGGATTGCCTTTACTGTGTGGGATACTGGCATTGGCATCCCCGAACACAAACAGCACTTAATTTTTCAGAAATTCCAACAACTTGAAAATCCCCTCACGCGCCAGTTTGAAGGCACAGGACTTGGTTTAGTCTTAACCAGAGCGCTAGCTCGTATGCACGGCGGAGATGTCAGCTTTTTGTCCCAAGAAGGCAAAGGCAGCCAATTTACCCTGTTATTGCCGCCTAGCCCTCCTAGTAAGAGAGCTGGGGGAGCTGGGGAGGCTGGGGAGGCTGGGGGAGAAAAACCACTCGCCCCTCGCCCCTCGCCCCTCACCTCTAGCCACTTAGTTTTGGTAGTGGAAGCAGGGCCCCGATTTATTGAAGATCTAGCCGATCAGCTAACTAGTATAGGATATTGGGTTGTAATTGCTCGGTCAGGAACAGAAGCGTTGGAAAAAGCTCGACGATTGCAGCCTGGAGCTATATTCTTAAATCCATTACTGCCTTTGCTGTCTGGTTGGGATGTGCTAACTCTACTCAAATCTGATGCAGTTACTAATCAGATCCCTGTAATTGTGACTACAACACGCGCCCAAAAAGATCAGGCTTTCTCTAACCGAGCCGATGAATTTTTAAGCTTACCTGTTAAGCGGCAGGTGTTGCAAAAGTTGATGACACGCTTTTGCGGTTCACCATCAGTTTCTGGCTGGGGCAATTTACCTGTGCGTGTTAATAATAACAGCCAACTGACTATTTTGCGATTGACCAACCATCCTTCATCTGTGAGTGATTACTTGTCAAACGGTACAGGGGAACCGCTATTGGCGCTTGACTCCTCACCGCTCAATTACCGAGTTTTAGAAGCCGATGATTTAGAGCAAGCAGCACTGCTTGCCCGTATTTGGCAACCGGATGTAGTTTTACTTGATGGAGCGATTTTAGATCCCCCCACTTACTTGCAACAACTAGCAGAGTATCCAAATCTAGCAGAGCTACCTATTGTTACTCTAGATGCCGCAACGGTGCAAGCAGCTAGACAAATAAATAAGCTTTCCGTCTTTCCTTGCCCCACAACAACGCCCCAACCGCCAATGCACGTATTATCATCTGTGCTGCAAATGGCAGCTGGTATTAGCTGCGAGTACAGTGTGTTAGTAGTCGATGTTGCACAAGAAGATTTGCAACAAGTTGATTTTGAAGCAGCGGCAAAACATTCCTCTTTACCCCAGGCGCAGTCGTATGTATGTAAGCGTGACACGCATACAGCAAATCGCGCCTACACAGACGCGCCAATACATCCTCACCCCTCACACACTCTCAGGGCTGAGTGGTTACAGGCTTTGATTCAATACCTTCATAGGGCAGGATTTAGAGGCGTGATGGCTCATTCTTGGGAGGAGGTGCAGCAGCAAATTCAACAACAGAATGTTGACTTAATACTGATTTGCTTAGGCGAGTCAAAGCAGGCTTTGAGTGTATTAACAGCACTGACTCTTTTGGAGCAGCAGTATAAATTACCGCCAGTTCTGGTAATGGAGCGACAATTTAGTCAAAGTGAAGTTAGAGAGCAATTTCCTCATTACTTAGAAGGAGATGGACAAGATTTTCCTAGTTCATACTTCTTTGCTGACGAATCCAGTAGTGATACCAAGACTCAAACAAATGATAGAGTTCATAACGTCTCTAATCTCGGCTTGGCTACCGCCGAAGCTGATAAATCAGAGTCATTGGAAGTGCTGGGAGCGATCGCTACCAAAATTTTACCCTCTTGTGTGTCGATGGAAGAATTGTTAGATCATATCCATCAAACTTTAAAAGAGGGGTGCGTGTGAGGGCAAGGGGGCAAGGGGGCGAGGGGGAGATAGAGACAATTACCAACTACCAACTACCAACTACCAACTAACCATAAGGACGAGGATAGGGCTTGAGTAGCGTTTTTGCTTGGTAAACTTGAATTACTTCTATGACAACTTTGCCTCGCTCAATGGGTACACTGCCTATATTTTCGATTGTTTTGAAATAGGTTTTGTATTGATCCATCAGCTTTTTTTCACTAGCAAAGTGATTATTCGTTATATATAAAGCGTCTTTTCCTAACCATTGATCGGCTTTTGACCAAAAGGCAAATCCTCGGAGATCTTGATCAAAGGTAGTAATCGGTGTTTTGGATATGGGGGCTAAAGCCATGCCAATTTGTCCAGCGAGATAATAGCGATTAGTGAATATGAAACTAGAGTTTTGCAAAGCAGAATTTAAAATCGGTGAAGAGGCAAATCCTTGACGCAGTTGTTGTATATCAAATAGCTGCGTTGAGGGATCGTCCTGGGGAGATATAAAGCCCCCGAATAAAGCATAACTACTAGGCTTTTGTAGGATTCCTGCTGCCATATGTAGCAGGGCAAAGAGTATAAGGCTAATGAGCGCGATCGCAGTTCCTCGTAACCACCGTTGCACACGACGAGGATATAATTTTTGCCAGCTTGCTACCTGCTTTCCTAGCAACAAGGTTGCTCCCCAAAATCCTGGCATTGACCATGTTGGTAAAATTTGATGGTATCCTCCTAACCAGGTAAACCCGATAATCAGCGGTAAAGAAACCCAGAAAATTAGTAATTGCTTTTGCCCTTTTTCATTCTCCTTCAGGGATTTTTTACCTGCTTGAATAAGTTGAGCAAAACCTGCTTTTAAACTTACCCACCAAAGCGGTAATCCTAATGTGGGAAAAAGATATGCTATACTACTTAAAAAAGTTGTAAATAAATCTAGATAATTATATTCATCTGTGGGAACTCCTCGCTTAGATTGAAAACGCAAGGATACCCAATCATGCTGCATATTCCAAATTATTATAGGTGAAATTGTGACTAAAAATAAACCGAATCCTAGTAAAGCCCAAGGTGAAATTAAAGCAGACCGATAGCGTGACGTGAGACAAAAACCTATAATTCCCACTGCTAAAATAAAGCCATGATATTTTCCTAAACAAGCTAAACCTACAAGTAATCCCAAAAGCGCTAAACGATAAGTAGGGTGATATTTTCTAGATGCTTTTGGGTTGTGAGTGTTGGGAAAAAACTCAATTGCAGCACAGTATAAACTAGCACTCCAGAAAAAAATTAACCCATTATCGGGTAAAGTTAAGACACCAAAAGCGACTAGAAAAATCGGAATATAAGTAGCGATCGCTAAGGTAAAAGTAGCAGCAACAGTTGAAAACAACCTGGCCGCTGTTAAATACAGCAAAACTAAAGCGCCTGTATGTAAAATTAAAGCTCCTATCCGAATCGTAAATTGAGATACTTCATGAGTTAGCCAAGGACCAAAACCAGTAGTCAGAGCAACTAACAGCGGATGATCGAAATAGCTTAAAGCTGGATGCAAAGTGTAGAGATAGTAATAAGCTTCATCAAAACCAGGGTAAAGCCAAACAGCAATGACAACCCTAAACAGCAGCCCTCCTACTAATAATAAAATAACCGACTTGCTATTTTTGTCGAACCACCATTTACGAACTGTTTGCATTTATCAAATTCCTGTAAAGCTAGGGGCTAGGGGCTAGGGGCTAGAGAAACCAGAAGAGAGCAGGGGGATCAGGGGTGGCGCAGGCAGCTTGCCGGAGGGAAGGTGGGGGAGAATTCTCAATCCAAAATCCACGCATCCAAAATCCGCTCATTCCCTAGCCCCTAGCCCCCAGTCCCCAGCCCCTTAGAAACTCGGACTAATTGATAAATTCCTGAAGATTTGATTTGTTGATATTCATTTGGCGTTAAACCTGTATTGGAGAGCATTTCACTTGGGGCGATAATCAGGAGAGATTTGGGACTAGATTGACTAAATATTTGCTGGATATAGGGTAACGCTTCTGAAGCCTTTAATAGATAAGTAACGTGCTGTCGGGTATAAAAAACTAAACTAGGCTTGGCAAAACCCCTAGAGAGCATGATTAGTTCTTCCCTGGGCTGTTGGACTTGCACAGCACAAGCAGCAAGTTGTCGCAGTGGTAGTTGTCTTTCAATATCAACTAGATGAGAAACAGGTAGCACTACAAAAATCAAAAAGGCGGCAAATCCAGCTAAGTTGACGAGCCATAGCCGCCCAGTTTGGCGTTGTAGCACCAAAATTATGAATGCGATCGCACTCACAAGCCAAATCACCGCCCCCAATACTGGTAAACTAGACTGTTGCATCCTTATTCCCAAATTGGGCATAGAAGGATCGTGAGTTAACCAATGGGGACTGTAAAAGCAAGTCGCTGCTAGGGCTAAAAATAAGACAATATTGCAAAATAAGGTAATATACAAACCCCACCCCAGTCGTCTATGATGGGTTTGGGCAATTTGTTCACTCCACCAAATAGCAACTAAAATACTTGCCGCAGGCATCAGAGGTAAGACATAGCTAAAGTATTTGGTAGCAGCGATGGTAAAAAACCCTAATACTACCACAAACCAAAAAAAAGCCAACAGTCCTAGATGTAACGAACGGGGCTGATTTTGCCAATGTCGTCGCCGCAAAATTTGCACATTTGCGATCGCCACAGGTAGATAAATCGACCAAGGGGCAAAACCCAATAAAACAATTAAAAAGTGAAAATACCAAGGTCCTTTATGCTGATTGACAACAGTGGTAAATCGCTCAAGATTGTGATAGCCAAAAAAAGAATTAATATAAGCTTCGCCATTAGCTAACGTCACCAAAATATACCAAGGCAAAGTTAAAGCTAAAACTAGCATTACGCCACGAAATAACTGCATTTCTCGCATTACTTCCCTAGCTTTACCCAGGTATAGCAGGAAAGCACCAATAATCAACCCAGGTAGGACAACTCCCACAGGTCCTTTTGTTAACACTGCTAAAGCGATTAAGATGTAAAAAGCCAAATACCAGCGATTTTGGACTGACGAGGGTTGTGGTTGAGCATAACCGAGGAAAAAAGCCAGCAGCGCCCCGCCAAAACAAGCACTCAGCAACATATCTGAGTATCCCAAGCGCCCAAAGAAAAAAGTAAGTGGATGTAGAGCAACCATTGTTGCCCCTAAAATTGCACTTAGCCAAAACTGACTTTTTAGAGGCACTGATTCTTGACGAGGCACAAAACTTGTGATGTTTTCTCTTATCGCCTTTGCGCCTTTGGGTCTTTGCGCGACATTATCCTCCTTACTTTGTGCAACACCTGATTCTTTACTTGCAGCAGTAATACCAAAACGCTTGAGGGCATAAAAGCAAAAACCAATCAGGAATAACCCAGATAGGGCAGAAGGTAGTCGCGCCGCCCATTCATTTACGCCAAAAATTTGAAAAGCGATCGCTTGGCTCCAGTAAATTAGAGGTGGTTTATCAAAACGAGTCACGCCGTTGAAATACGGCGTGATCCAATCGCCTGTCACCGTCATTTGCCGAGAAGCTTCCACAAATAGCGGTTCTGTTTCATCCAGCAGCCCATTCTTGCCCAAATTCCAGAAGAAAGCCAGCCAGCCGAGCAAAAGTAACCATAGAATCGCCAGAATCGAAGCCATAGTTGAATTATGGTTGTTTTTCCACCAATGATCAAAGGTACGAGCCAAACTCAGTTTCATTAGCTAGTCAAAGAATGAAGAATGAAGTATAAAGGATAAAGGATGAAAAATAAATTTCACACTTCATACTTAGTGGATAGTGGCTAGTGGAATCAGTGGTTAGAGAAGTATAAAGTGTCAAGTGTGAAATTTTACCTTCATCATAATAATCGCCTTCAGCCTTTTGCCTTCTTCTAGTCACTAGCCACCAGCCACTAGTCACTAGCTTACGGTTGCAAAATCAGCTGCCATTCAGATGTTTTGCGATTCAAAACTGGTGTATCTGTCTCACCCACAACATAAGGTCCCCAATAGCGACGCGAGCCGTCTTGGGCAAAAGCAACTAAAATATCTCCCTTTTTCAGTTTTAGATTACCTTCAGGCAGAGAAAGAACCAATCCCTGACTACTGCCTTCCCCAGGCGCAAAATCCCAATGGACTGGTTCACCATACTTAGGCGAGCTAGTCCCAGTCGGCGCAGGCTGCCTTGCCAACAATGCCAGCCGCAAAGGATAATCAGTTTGATTGCTGACGCGCAAAGCTCCCGCAATAGCTGCTACCCCAGTTGGTGACACAGGACTAGACTCGGCTGGAGGAGGCTGTTTATCTGACTTTAGAGGTTGTTCTACTGAGCTTGGCACAGAAGAGGAAGCTAGAGTATCATCAGATAGAGATTGCCTGTGTTGATCTGCTTTCTCTGGTAGCAGTGCAGTGTTTGATCCCATTGGTTCTATCGTGATGCCCAAATGTAGCCATAGCAGCAACAAAAACCCTGCCACTCCCAACACACAACCAAAAATTACAGCGGTGTAAAAAACTGAAGATCTCGCATTCATATTTTTTATCAATAAGGCTTATTCTTTAGTTTGACTAGTAGGGTGTCATACATCTTGCACAAAACATACATCTTGCACCAGTACAACCCTTGGCTCCGCCTCTACCTGGCTCGTTTCCAGACTGGTCTGGGAACGAGCGGGGGAACGCTCTGCCTACCTTAGTGGCAACAATCAGGTGCAAGATCAGCAGGTGTAGCATTAGATAACCCATAAAAGCCTGCCCTATTTTCTCAGTCTTATCTCCCCAAAAATAAGCACAGGTTTAATATCCAACAGATTATCCATGATGCCATTGCTATAGTGTTACTAAATCCACCACTGCCTTTGCTTTTGAATGATTTTGTAGCGCTCTGGGAGCTTTATTTTCATGCGATTCACCTACAATTGGGTAGGCGAGACATCGATTATTTTGACAAGCAAGCTTGCTCTATGTAATGTATATTTTGACACAGAATGAAAGCGTTGCTCAACTAAGGGAATCTGTCAGACTTCAACTTTAAATTTTCCCTAGTATGGATGACGAACTACCCGCAGATGACTATTACCATAATAGATATAGATAGTCGTGATGTTACTACGGCTTAATACTATTTTGTTTTAAAACTGCAACAGTTAAAAGTCCCAAATCCTCTGGTGGTAGTAGTTTAATCATCCAAAATCCGTCTGGGAAAGTTTGGCGCGATAGCTACCGACACCCAGATCGCCAGTTCGTTCAACGCGCACCCCGCGCTTGCTCCAAAGCTCAACTTTCCGCAAAATCTATGGTTCCCAAAATGGTATAAGGACGAATCATGACACAACAAAATCGCGCTCAATGGGATGCTGGTAGATTTTTCCAAACACTTAACTATTTTGAGGTGATCCCTGTCGTAAGCTGGTTACAACGGTTGCTCCAAGGTCGTGCTAACGATAATGAAAATATACCTGATGGAGACAAGAAAGTGGGAGTGGTATTGGTAGCAGGGGCGACAGGTGGTGTCGGTAGGCGAGTAGTGCAAAAACTCGTGGAACGTGGTTATCGAGTGCGATCGCTCGTGCGTGACATCGACAAAGCACAACAAATGTTTGACAAAAATGTAGAATTGTGCAAGGGTGATATTACCCTGCCAGAGACTTTGACTGATGAAATGATGGCAAATATCCAATCTGTCGTATGTTGTACGGCGGTACGGGTGCAGCCAGTCGAGGGCGATACCCCAGAACGGGCAAAATACTATCAAGGAATTAAATTCTACCAACCTGAAATTGTCGGAGATACCCCAGAAAGGGTGGAATACCAAGGTGTGAAAAATTTAGTCGATGCTGCTGCTAGACATTTGAAGAAAGCACCAGCTAGCGAAAGAATAATATTTGACTTTACCAACCCATCAGCAAACTTGAAATCTTCTTGGGGTGCGGTGGATGATGTGGTTATGGGTGGAGTGAGTGAGAGTAATATCCAATTTGTCGAAGATACAGCTTTATTTGCAGGGAATGTATCAACTGCAAACTCTGGCGGTTTTGCTTCTGTCAGAACCAAAAATTTCGCTCCACCATTCAATTTATCCGGTTATGAAGGTGTAGAATTGCGCGTCAGAGGAGACGGTAAGCGTTATAAATTCCTCCTGCGTACAGAAACGCAATGGGATGGCGTTGCTTACAGCTATTCTTTCGACACAGTAGCTAACACTTGGATAGATGTTCGTATTCCATTTACCCAATTAGTTCCAGTATTTCGAGCCAAAAGTTTAAAGGAGTCGCCAACAATTGATGCAAGCAAAATTTGCTCGTTTCAACTAATGTTGAGCAAATTTGAATATGATGGGGCATTAAATCCTAAATTTACCCCTGGTGGCTTTGCTTTGCAAATCGAATCAATCAAGGCGTATGGCGGGAAAGCACTACCTCAATTTGTACTTGTTAGTTCAGCAGGGGTGACTCGTCCTGGTCGGACTGATATAAATTTAGAAGAAGAACCACCAGCAGTGCGATTGAACGATCAATTGGGGGGAATTCTCACCTGGAAGTTGCGGGGAGAGGAAAGTGTTAGGAAAGGTGGAATTCCTTACACTATTATTAGACCGTGTGCGTTGACCGAAGAACCAGGAGTTAAAGAGTTAATTTTTGACCAAGGCGACAATATCAAGGGTAAAGTTAGTCGGGATTCTATTGCACAACTTTGCCTAATGGTGCTTGAACAACCCAAAGCGTGTAATGTAACTTTTGAGGTAAAAGAAAAAGAAGGTAGCGATCAATCTAACGACTGGCAGAGTTTATTTGATTCCCTGCAACCCGATGATTGAAGTATTGCTTACACGCCTTCAGCCATGCGAAAAAACCTATTTAACAAAACAGCAATGCTTGCTATCGCTATGCTGTTGGTAATTCTTGCCTTGATTAGCTTAACTCCTGAAATTGCTTCATCCCAGCAAGATGAATCACGTATTTATAACTTGGAATTCGATCTGAGAAACATTGAATCACGACTCAACGCTATCGAGTCTCAGTTAAGCCAACGTGGTATTGTGTCTCCCAAAACGCCTGCTACCTCAAATTTGAATAATAGAGGACGAAATCGCCAATTGGCGCGCTCGCAAACGTTCGAGAACCTAGCTAACCTGGTGATTGAAACAAGACAAGACGTTAAGCAATTACAAACGCGTGTGTCTAAGCTAGAGTCACAACTAGCACCACGTAACACCCGTTGATTAAATATTTCTAAATGGATGCAATTGAGCCACGTCAGAGTCTTGTAAGGTGGGCGAAGCTGTGGTATTACACCACAGCGGAGGGAATGCCCACCCTACGATCAATATTACGTACAGCATTTAGTATTTGCCTAATTTTATCCTGCCTAATGCTAAATGCTTGTGGAGCGTTGTCAGCAAGGGAAGTTGTAAATACTAACAATACTAACGATATTTACCAGTATCGCTCGAATCACAGCCCAGATGGAATCGGCAAGTTCTATATGGGTCGAGAAATTGCCCAAGTGATGGGACATACAGCAGCCATGTGGCTAGAACGCCCCAGCCGTGAAGGGGAAGAACAGCCTACTAAACTGGTAAATGCTCTCGATCTCAAACCTACTAATGTTGTAGCAGATATTGGAGCCGGAACGGGATACTTTAGCTTTCGGATCGCTCAAAAAGTCCCTCAAGGAAAAGTGCTGGCTGTGGATATTCAGCCAGAAATGCTGGAGATGATTGAATTTCTGAAGAAGGAAAATAACATCAATAATGTAGAGCCAATTTTAGGAACTATCACTAATCCTAACTTGCCTGAAAACAGTGTTGATTTAGTACTAATGGTAGATGCTTATCATGAATTTTCTTATCCTTATGAAATGATGCAAGGCATTGTCAAGGGGCTAAAGAAAGGTGGACGGGTAGTACTGGTTGAATACCGGAAGGAAAATCCCTTTATTATGATTAAACCACTGCACAAGATGAGTGTGCAGCAAGCACGTAAAGAAATGCAAGCGGTAGGTTTGCAGTGGCTAGAAACAAAGGATTTTTTACCGACACAGCACGTAATGGTATTTGAGAAGAGAAGTTAGTTGTAAATGCGCGATCGCAAGGTATGATACAAGCGATCGCCATCAGCTACGTTTACTGTCAAAATGTCTTAAGGAAACTTCTTGCATCAATCCAATTTAATTGGTTGAACTATCAAGGCTGAACTTTCTAATGCATAAATAGCTTGGTTATTTGTGAGGGCGATCGCATTTCAAAAGCTTTGGCTAACAAAACGTTTACGAACATTTGTTCTGCTGTTCGTTAATCTAACTAGGATCACTTTCACCGTTCATTGTTGAAGATTTTACTACCACAGTAGCTCAATTTGAGCTTGATGAAGGGGCGATCGCATCTACTCCTTTACAAGCCCCCTCGTAATGAATTGTTCTTACTGTTATTCAACTGTGACGTGTTATTAATTCCTTTCTCTGTTTGTTAACTACAAAAATCTAGCTAATAATCTTTAGGGTTCAGGGCTTGGAATAATGCCAAAAATTTACAAATATTTAAACTAAGCTGATAGGCTTTACTTCAAGCACTGATTCTCAAACTAACAAGACAGATTTAGTAGTTGTGTAAGTATTTAAGATCGCACAAATGTTTAATTATTGTGTTGCAACAAATAAAGTAGATGAAGTGAACCTCTGCTAGTGATAACTGACAACTGGTAATTGGTAGTTGGTAGTTGGTAGTTGGGAGTTGGTAACTGGTAACTGATAACTGATAACTGATAATTGGTTCCTTTACACAATTTCTGCGAGTGCTTGCTTGAGTGTAGAATATTGATAGTTAAAGCCAGAGGCAAGAGTGCGCTTGGGTAAAACTTGTTGACCTTCAAGCACTACCATCGCGCCTTCTCCCAAAAGAGTTTCTAAGGCAAAGCTAGGTACTGGCAACCATGAGGGGCGCTGCAAGACTTGCCCTATTGTTTGAGCTAATTCTGTCATGCGGACTGGGTTGGGGGCTGTGGCGTTGTAAACTCCCGACATATCGGGTCTAGTTAGAGCGAGTATAATCAAGTTAACTACGTCGTCGCGGTGTATCCACGAGAACCACTGACGACCGCTGCCGATGGGACCTCCTGCGAAGAGTTTGAAGGGAGTGAGCATTTTAGCGATCGCCCCACCATTACCCAAAACAATCCCTAGTCGCAGAATTACAAGTCTTACACCTGCTTGTTTCACCTTTTGCGCCTCGGCTTCCCAAGCGAGGCAAACCTCGCTCAAAAAATCGTTACCAGACTCACTAGATTCATCAAAACTGGCAGTTTCACTAGTACCGTAGTAGCCAATAGCACTAGCGTTGACTAAAACACTCGGTTTGGGGTTAGCTTGCGCGATCGCTTCTACAATTTTTTGCGTTACTAGAATGCGACTGTTGAGAATTTCCTGCTTTTGCTCAGGTGTCCAGCGTTTTTCTGCAATTGGTTCTCCGGCTAAGTTGACTACACCATCACAATGGGCAAGCGCATCAGTCCAAGCACCGGAAAGAGTTGGTGTAATGCCAACGATTTCTAAATTAGGAAAAGCTGATTTGGGAAAAATCTTCTCACCAGCTGAGGGATTACGAGTTAAAACTAATACCTGATGACCTTCAGCAGATAGTCGTTCTACCAAGCGACTACCCACAAATCCAGTTGCTCCAGTAATTGCTACTTTCATTTGCTCACGAAATTAGGTCGGGGGTTTTGCAGTAGGGGCGGGTTTTTGGATATTATCGCATCTTCCATAGGTATGTATGGTAAACCCGTACAGACAGCACAACGATTCATAAATCGCTAGTGCGAACCCAAAACATCTTGTAGCACAGCTACCAAATGAGCGCGACAAGAAACGTCAAGCTTGCGGAATATCCGTTTGAGGGCTTGCTTGACAGAATTTTCTGTAATCCATAGCAATGCCCCTATTTCTGCATTAGTTAGTCCCTGTGCTACTAAATGGGCAATTTGTAACTCGCGTGGTGTCAAGCGACTTGCTCTAGAGACGCGATCGCCAATGTCTCTACTTTTTGGTTGCGCCCGTAGGGTTGCTAGTTTTGCTGAAAAATGAGTGCAGACAGCACCTAGATCGGCAATATCGTCGACATTAAAACTAGGAGTTCCACTCACGCGCGCAAAGTTAATCGTGCCGATGAGACGACCATCCCCTACAATTGGTCCGGTCATGACATGGGCATGATCGTATTGAGAACAGCAACGTTGGTAGAGTTCGCACTGCTGCCAACCTCCAGGTGGTAAGACTAATTCCTCATGAACTGGAGCTGACGCTTTAACACATATTGTCTCAATGGATCGACTTGCCGACCTACTTCTATGTAGCGTTCTACAAAAGCATCGGGCAAGCCGTAAACATCAGACTCAGCTATACGGGAGTACTTATCGAGTAAATGAATGCCCCAACGTTGAACGCCAAAATGTTCTCCAACTGTATCCATAACAGCTAGACGCAATTCGCGCTCATCACGAGCATCCGCGATCGCCCCAAACAAATATTGCAATTTAGCCATCTTCTTGGGAAAGAGTACCCGTTCGAGGACTAGGCACGATTTAATTTCAAATTTACCATGTGCCTTACACATACAAAATAAGAACAGGATGCATAGTATGCCAGCATTCAACCATCCCGAAATTTCTATTCCAGATAGCGAACTATGTAAAAAAGCTACACAATTAGTTGCAGAAGTATCGGACATATCTCTATACAACCACTGCATCCGCACCTACTTATTTGGAGAAATTCTAGGGGAACGAGATGGACTTAAATATGACCGTGAGTTACTGTATTTAGGTGCGGTGATGCACGATCTTGGTTTCACAGAACGATTTGATGGCAACGCGCGGTTTGAGGTAGACGGTGCTGATGCTGCTTGGGCATTTCTGATGGAACACGGATTACCCCAAGAAAAGGCTGAGATTGTTTGGGATGCGATCGCCTTACATACTTCGATAGGTATTGCATCACGCAAACAACCAGAAATTGCCTTAGTTCATTTGGGTGCAGGGATGGATGTATTTGGGCTTCGTGCAAAAGATATTGCCCCCCAAACCCTAGAGAGGGTAATCGAAGCATATCCCCGCAAGGGTTGGAATAAAGCTTGTCTTGAATTATTGATATCACAAGTTAAACGCAAACCCCAAGCAGCAGCATTCACATGGATGGCTGAAGTTGGTAGAACTCACGTTCACGGTTTTGCTTGTCCCACTTTTGACGATGCGATTCGCAATAGTCCTTTTGATGAGTAATACACAGTCCTTAATTATTTTTTAGTCTAAGTGCGTCAAGGCGAGCGCGATCGCGTGTTTGTTCTAAAGCAGCTACAATGCTATGAACGTGAGGGAGGCAAGAGAAATCCAACACCAGGGATAGCCAGGTTAATGATTGCCAAGGATGGTTTCATGCCTTGGCTTTTTGTGTTGGTTCCATCGCTTTCAAACCCTGTACAGTGAAATGATTAAGCAGCTCGTCTTATAGATCTATGACAAGTCAATTTACTTATAGTAAATTGTTGTAAAACTTTTTACCCTACTCCCTACTCCAAAACGAACTACTCCCTCCTATAATTATGCACGTAGTCAAATCGTAATAATGATATCCCTCTACTGCACCCAAGCGCACGAAAATCCCCCTGGAAGTCGTTTTTGTCTGCATTGTGGCGAAAAGCTAGCGCTGCCACTCAACGGCATTTATCCAGGGCAGATATTGGGCGATCGCTATTTGATGGTCTGTCAACTAGGATCTGGTGGGTTTGGACGCACTTATTTAGCCGAGGATACTAATCGATTTAATGAACTTTGTGTACTAAAGGAATTCGCTCCCCAAACACAAAGCAATACTTTGTTACAAAAAGCAGAAGAACTGTTTGAGCGCGAGGCGGGTGTGCTGTACAAGCTGGAACATCCACAAATTCCCCGCTTCCGCGAACTATTTCGAGTAAATCTAGACGGTAAGGTACACCTGTTTTTAGTACAGGATTATGTGGAAGGGGAAACCTACCGCACTCTGTTAGAAAGTCGTATGCAGCAGGGGAAGCGATTTAGCGAGGCAGAGGTAATTTATCTGATGCTCCAGATTCTGCCTGTTTTAGACTATATCCATGCTGTAGGGGTAATTCATCGGGACATTTCGCCCGAAAACTTAATTCTGCGGCGTAGCGATCGCCTACCAATGCTAATTGATTTTGGTGGCGTTAAACAAGTAGCCTTAACTGTTGCCTCGCAATTCAAACAGCCTGTAGGTAAAGGATCGCCAGCAACTTTACTAGGTAAGGTAGGATATGCCCCCTATGAACAAATCCAAACAGGGATGGTGTATCCCCATAGTGATTTGTATGCTCTAGCCGCAACCGTCCTAGTGTTACTCACAGGTAAGGAACCGCAAGAACTAATTGACGAACGTACATTGACTTGGCATTGGCGGCGGGAAGTAGATGTTAATCCCATGCTAGGGACTTTATTGGATAGAATGTTATCTCCTCGCCCCACTGACCGCCCAGCGTCTGCTCATCAAGTCCTACAAGTTCTCACTAGCAACAACGCTGCAAATCAACCTTCTACACCGCAAACAGTGGCAACTGTTGCGATCGCCCCGTCTAAGGCTCCACCAGCTAAAATTTTACCCTCCATTCCTTCCCCAGCTGGTATAGCTAGTAACGTTTTATCAACTTGGGGAAAAAACTGGCTGGTGTTTCCCATATTTGTTGTTGCAGCGGGTGTAGGCTGGCTAGTTGTCAACAGTTGGTTTCAATTTCAATCGGCTTTTATATCAGGTAAGAAAACGCCCGATCTACAAAAGCCGTCTACCATTCCCACTCCCCCGTTGTCAGCAGCAGAACAGCAACGTAAAAATATATTGCGCGATCGCCGTCAACAGTTAGGTATTAACTATAAGTACTACATTGCCCTAGTAGATCAAGCTTTTTGGGAAAAATACCCCAATCAACGAGGACAGCGACTTAGCCTTAACCCGCAAGATGAGGCTTTGCGAACAAAGTGGGACGAAGTAGCACAGCAAATGTTAGATCGACTGCAGCCACTCAATCCTCAAGCGCGAAAACAGTTAGGTTATTATACCACAAAAGATCGCTCTCGCTGGCGCAGAGAACTTTACAAATTACACCTTAGTAGCCGTGCTTTGTACGATCTTGCCGATGCTACCTTTTTGGTGCTGTTTCCTCAGCAACGCGGGAACAATTACATGAATCAGCCCATTAGTCAAGTTTGGTATGCCTTGGCTGATGAAAAATTTCAGGCGTTACTAGCTGGTACTGCTTACGAACAGATTAGTTTCGATTGGGGAACTAGTGAAAAACAAGTCTCAGGTTCGCTTAAACCAGGAGAGGGTAAAGCTTATGTGGCTGAGCTTAACCAAGATCAATTGATGAAACTCCAGTTGCAAGCAAATCCGCAAGTTTTGATTTCTGTCTATTCTCCCACAGGTAAGATCAAACTTATGGAAGGCTCAAGCGATCGCACTTGGTCGGGTAAATTACCAGAATCGGGCTTTTATGAATTTGTCGTGGTTTCGACAGGATCTCAACCAATGGATTACCAACTCAAAATTACTGCTATGACTGGTAATTGATAATTGGTAATTGGTAATTGGTAAAGAGTAATTGGAGAAAACGTCACCCATTACGCCGCAATCTTGATGTTAAGGAAGCTCTTAATCGAAATCTGTGGGTAAATTTGGATTACGGTAGTGCTGGAAAAGTCGCTTGATTTGAGTGGGTAAAACTCGTCCTAGAGACAGTTCAGGAATTTCATTTTCGCCAAAGAAAGCCACTTCCATTGTTTCTATGCTTGGTGATGGTGAACCGCTAAGCAATTCGCATTGAAAAAATAGCTTATAAATGTAATGAGCTAGGGGTGGATGCCCTTGACGATCGCGATCGTATACAGCCAGCAATTTGACTGCACGGGTGAGATAACCTGATTCTTCCTGTACTTCTCGCACAGCTACCTCACTGGGGGAATCACCTACATCAGCCCAACCACCTGGTAATGTCCAACAGCCGTCTTCTCGTTCCTTGACAAATAATAAAGTATCACCGCGAAACACTGCGCCACGCACATCAACTTTAGGTGTTGCGTAGCCTATTTCTTGGTTAAACAAATCGAGGACGTAGCTGGGTTCTTGGTTTGAGTAGGTAGCCATCATTTCGGCAGTAATAGCCTGTAGGGATTTGTATCGCTCTACATCAAAAGGATTTTGAGTGTAGGTAAGACCATTTTGAGCGATCGCTTGCAACTTTTTTGCCCATTCTAGCCACTTGGTATTCACTATTTTCTCCTAATTGGTAATTGGTAATTGGTAATTAATAAAAAATGAGGGTAAACAAATGTTCACCCCCAGAGGCTTGAAAGACTAAAAAGTTAATTTTTGGCAATAGTAACTATGCGAATAATACTTAGTATTACTCTATTATTTGCCTGTTACCTTATTAACCAGTTCTTCCGTTTTCTCTATTGCTTTTTCTACTAAGCCCTCACCTGGGTTAGCTTGTTTTTCTTTTTTGAGATTTTCTCGGTAAACTTTATCAGGATCTTTTTCTGCTTTTATTTGCTCTTCGTAAGCCTGTTCTGGATCAATAGCATCTCCCTCAACTACTGCACTCTGTTTGTCCATTTTTTCAAACTGAGTTAGCTTTTGATTTTGTGTTACTGCATAGCTTGGCTGAGTGAATAATAAACTTGAAATCAACAAACCAAGCATAGCCACTAGCAAAATACTCCGCCGAAATACTTGCTTTACGCTTGCGAAAATTTGGTGCATATAAAATCCCTCCTTGTTGTTTTTATTACAGCTTTGTCAGGTATGAGGAAATATAATCACTCACAACCTGTGCAAATCCAAAGCAGCAAAGGCATCCTACGCGCTTATACTGGGCAATGCCTTCTACCGCAAGGTATATTGCAAAGGCGAGGGAAAAGGTAAAAGGACAAAGTATGAAGGATAAAGGGAAAGGGGAAAGGGGAAAAGGGAAAAGGGAAATCAATGATCAATGAACAATAAACAATTATCAATGAACAATAAACAATTGATAATTGTTTATTGTTTCTAGCCCCAAGCCCCAAGCCCCTAGCCCCTTAATTAGGCATCATCTAGCGCTGCGATACCTGGGAGTTCTTTACCCTCTAGTAGCTCTAGGCTAGCGCCGCCGCCTGTAGAGATGTGGCTCATTTGTTCAGCCACACCTACCTTCTCAACAGCAGCTACAGAGTCGCCACCGCCGATTATAGTGGTAACGCCTTGGTGGGTAAGTTCGGCAAGAGTACGGGCGATCGCTTCGGTTCCCACAGCAAACTTGTCAAACTCAAACACGCCCATTGGTCCATTCCAAATCACTGACTTGCACTCGGCGAGAGCATTTTGGAACATCTTGACTGAATCAGGACCAATATCTAAACCCATTCCATCAGAGGGAATGTTGTCAACGCTGACTGTTTGTGCATTGGCATCAGCTGCAAACTTATCAGCAACCACCACATCTGTAGGTAATAGTAGGTCAACGCCGCGCTCTTTCGCTTTGGCTTCCAGCGACGAGGCTAGTTCCAGCTTGTCTTCTTCCACCAGCGACTTACCGACATTTAGACCACGAGCTTTGTAGAAGGTGAAAATCATTCCACCGCCTAGCAGCAGCTTGTCGCATTTATCCAACAGAGTTTCAATCACGCCAATCTTACTGGAAACCTTCGAGCCTCCAATAATTGCTGCTAAAGGACGCTGAGGATTTTCAATCGCACTTTGCAGGTACTGCAATTCCTTCTCAATCAAATACCCAGCGACATTTGGACTGAGGTAGTGAGTTACGCCCTCAGTGGAAGCATGGGCGCGATGTGCTGTACCAAAAGCATCATTTACATACAAATCTGCATTTGCAGCTAGCTTTTGAGCAAATTCTGAATTATTTTTCTCCTCATCTGGGTAGAAGCGGACATTTTCTAGTAACAAAACTTGACCATTTTGCATTGCTGCTACTTTATTGGCGACTTCCTCACCAATGCAGTCATCGCACTTAACCACCTCTTGACCCAGCGATTCACTAAGGCGCTTAGCAACGGGAGTTAGACGCAGTTTATCATCTACACCTTTGGGACGACCAAAGTGGCTGACTAGGATGACTTTTGCCCCCTTCTGCATTAAATCCTGAATCGTGGGAATTGCCGCCCGGATACGAGTATCATCTGTAATGTTACCTCCTTCATCCAGCGGCACGTTAAAATCTACCCGCACCAACGCTCGTTTACCTGCTAAGTCTGATGAGGATAAATTTGCTAGAGTTTTTTTGGACACAGCGCCAACCTCCTAATCGCGTTTTATTCAAGTTCATCTTATTAGTGCCGTCCACATTTTACCGGAGCGAGGGTATCCTAGTTGCCTGAAATGTTTAACACTGTTTTGTTTCCGATTGATCAAAGCCGAGAAGCACGAGAAGCAGCCGAGGTTGTTGTCAATATTGTGCAGAAGTACGGTAGTCGCTTAGTGCTGCTATCAGTAGTAGAAACTGCCGACTCAGAGCAATCACCCGATGTTGAACTAATGGCTTCACCTGATAAAGTTGCACAGCTGCTTGAAAATGCCCAATCTGTTTTCACTGGACAAGGTATCGAGGCTGAAACTATTGAACGCGAAGGGAAACCCGCGTTTGTAATTTGTGATGTTGCCGATGAAATTGGCGCAAATTTAATCATCATGGGCTGTCGAGGAATAGGATTAACTGACGAAGGTATAGCCCAAAGCGTTACCTACCGCGTCATTAATCTTTCCCCTTGTCCAGTTCTGATTGTCCCTTAATGAGGGGCTAGGGGCTAGGGAAAGGCAAAAAGGATAAAGGTTGAAGGATGAAGGTGTTAAAGGGTAAAGAGGTATTGCGGTAATTCTCAATTCGTGGGTCTCAATTCTCCTTCATCGTTCATACTTCACACTTCATACTTCATCCTTCTTGGCAGAGGCAATATATTGCGTCTCTACACATTTCACACTTCATCCTTCATACTTCATACTTCTCCTATCTCCTGACTATGACAACTCCTCCGATTCAATGGTATCCAGGTCATATCGCCAAGGCTGAGAAGGCGCTAAAAGAACAGCTGGGGCTTGTAGATGTGGTGCTGGAAGTGCGAGATACGCGGATTCCTCTAGCAACCCACCATCCGAAAGTAAAAGAGTGGGTTGGCAGCAAAGCGCGTGTGTTAGTGCTAAACCGAGTAGATATGATTTTGCCCGCAGCTAGGCAGCTGTGGCTGAAGTGGTTTAAGGAACAAGGAGAAAAGGTTTATTTCACTAATGCTCAAGATGGTAAGGGTGTGCCAGATGTGACGAAGGTAATGCAAAAAGCAGGAATCGAGATTAATCAAAGGCGGAAAAATCGGGGAATGTTACCCCGTCCAGTTCGTGCTTGTGTGATTGGGTTTCCCAATGTGGGCAAATCAGCACTGATTAATCGGTTGGTGAAGCGGCGAGTAGTCGAAAGTGCTGCTCGTCCTGGTGTAACTCGCCAACTGCGTTGGGTACGAATTTCAGAGCAAATAGAGCTATTAGACGCGCCTGGTGTAATTCCGGCAAAGTTGGAAAATCAATTAGCAGCGGTGAAACTAGCTATCTGTGACGATATTGGGGATGCATCCTACGATAACCAAAGGATAGCAGCTGCCCTAGTTGATTTGCTTAAAAACTTGGCGGCGAATTCACTACCTGATGTTTTGCCCGAAAATCCTTTACTAGCCCGCTACGAACTCGACCCTATAATCGTGACAGGTGAAGAATACCTGCATACTTTAGCCCAACTGCGCTATCAAGGCGATGTGGAGCGTACAGCAAGGCAGCTATTGACGGATTTTCGCAAAGGTTTTCTGGGTGCAATTCCCCTAGAGTTACCACCTGGCTAAAGCGAATTTATAGTGTTTTTCGGCAAGATAAACTATGCTTGAATACCGCCCTAAAAGTTGGTGGGTTAAAAGTAGGTGGGCATGGGTGGCATACTACGTCCGATTCAACGGACTTGATATGACTCAAGATGGGACAATAAAAACAAGTTGGTTGATTTTTTCAGCTCTAATTGAGTGTGCAGCCCAAAGGGGTTAGAGATGTTGAAAAGAATTGTAGCAATTGTGCTAGTGGTGTTGAGCTTGAGCCTGTCGGGTTGTGCTTCAGCTGTCTCTGGATTGAAAAGTTATGTAGATAGCACTGATGGCTATGAGTTTTTTTATCCTAACGGCTGGCTTCCAGTGAAAGTCTCAGATGGTCCCGATGTAGTTTTACACGATTTGATTGAGACAACTGAGAATGTTTCTGTGGTAATTAGTCCTGTAGCCGAAGGCAAAACTTTGGCTGAATTGGGAACTCCAGGGGAAATAGGTTATAAGTTAGGAAAAAGCGCGATCGCACCAGAGGATTCAGGGCGGGAAGCTGAATTAGTCGCCGCCGGTCAGTTCGATCGTCAAGGCAAAACCTACTATCTTCTAGAATATGCCGTTAAACTCCCGTTGGGGCAACAACGACACAATCTAGCCAGTGTTGCCGTTAGTCGTGGTAAACTGTTTACCTTCAACGCCTCTACCCCCGAAAGGCGATGGCAGAAAGTACACAATGTACTTGAGGCAGTAGTTAAGTCTTTTACAGTCTCTTAATCAGCGGCGATCGGCGATCTAAGTACTAAGTATGAAGGATTAAGTATGAAGTATGAAGTGTGAAGTATGAAGTTTAAACCTTTACACTTTAGCCTACCCTTGGGAAACGCTTCGCGTACAACCTTCACACTTTACTGCAATACCTCTTTACCCTTTACCCTTTCAGATGGGCGTTCCTAGATTTGTTCTTGCTTCTGCTTCTCCAGCTCGACGGCGTTTGTTGCAAAGCGCTGGGATTGAACCAATTGTTCGTGTTAGTAATTTTGATGAATCTACAATTCAATGCCGTGATCCAAAGCAGCTGGTAGAAACTTTAGCTCAGTCTAAGGCTACTACTGTTGCCGATCAGTTTGAATCAGAGTTGATTATGGGTTGTGATTCAGTTTTATTCGTCAATGGTGAAATTTATGGCAAACCAGCACACTCAAATGAGGCGATCACTCGTTGGCATAAAATGAGTGGTCAAATCGGCGATCTTTACACTGGTCACGCTTTAATTGATCTGAGCCAACACCAAACTTTGGTACGCTGCCAGGTAACAAGAGTTTACTTTGCGGTTTTGAGCGATCGCGCTATTCAGGCTTATGTCGCTACGGGTGAACCCCTCAAATGCGCTGGCTGTTTTGCTTTGGAAGGTCGCGGTGGTCTTTTTGTAGAAAAACTCGAAGGTTGTCACTCTAACGTAATTGGTTTGAGTTTACCTCTACTGCGCCAAATGTTATCCCAGCTAGGATACGATGTCATTGATTTTTGGCAAAGCTAGGATATAGCACAAAATTGGCTTTTTGTTAACACTGCTTCGCCATGATCTGGAATCCACGTTACCCACTCATCTGCTGACAACTGACACAAAAGCAGTGCTTCTGCAAAACTATAGCTGCTTGGAAGTTCTAGCAACTGTACCCAAGTATTTGGCTCAAATTCCTGCTGCGTCGAAGGTGTGAAATTAAACTTGTTCGACCAGCCCTGATTCTGCCGTGACGGTTGAATAACGTTATCTAGCTGATAGGACTTCAGTTGCATGGTTTTTTCCTTTGCTTTTGGTAGCGCCTCGTCCTGAACAGGTGTTCGGGGATGTACAGATGCAATTAATTGGGTTTCTACTAGGAGCCTGGAAAAGTATTTCCAGGCGGGTAATGGGGCTGATGCAACATCTGAATGCTACAATCGAGCCTTGTTACATCTAAATCAAATAATTTCTGTAACTTATGCTACTAAATTTTTAATTCGTGTTGCTAGCAATTGTTGAATATCTTTACGTTGACGGGGAAGGGGCGCTGGCGCAGGGGTAATAAAATGGTGAATTATGAACTATGAATGATAGAGTTTTCAAAATTTAGCATTCAGTATTCATCATTTATCATTTATCAATTAAGATTCCTGCATGAAATCCACTTCTACATCCTCGCTGCGATCGCAACAGCATACGCTAATTCGTCAGTTGGCTGATTGTATTGAAAACACTTGGTCGCGCTACCTGGAACTTAGCCCTTACCCCATGCCAGCCGAATTGGGTTATGTCGAAGGTAGACTTGAGGGAGAAAAACTGACAATTGAAAACCGTTGCTACCAAACCCCCCAGTTCCGCAAACTGCATCTAGAACTGGCAAAAGTGGGAACGACGTTGGATATTTTGCATTGCGTCATGTTTCCTCGGATTGAATATGCCCTGCCGATGTTTGGTTGCGACTTGGTGGGAGGAAGAGGGCAAATTAGTGCCGCGATCGCCGATTTGTCACCTCTTAGTTGCGATCGCACTTTACCCAGCCACTACACTTCAAATCTTCAAGCACTACCAAAACTGGATTTTTCTCAACCCCGTGAATTACCAGCTTGGGGAGATATCTTTTCCCCATTCTGCTTTTTCATTCGTCCTGGTTCACCCCAAGAAGAAACAATGTTTCTAGAACGGGTGCAAGCGTTTCTGGAAATTCATTGTACGGCGGCGATCGCCTCTCAACCCGTATCATCAGCACAACAGGCGGAAATTTTGGCGGAACAGCACTACTACTGCACCAAACAGCAGCAAAACGATAAAACCCGTCGAGTGCTAGAAAAAGCCTTTGGTGCTGATTGGGCAGAACATTACATGACAACCGTTCTGTTTGATTTGCCCAATCAAGAGGGGCTAGAGGCTGGAGGCTAGGGGCTAGGAAGGGGAAAGGGAAAAGGGAAAAGGTGAAAGGGTAAAGAGGTATTGCGGTAAAGGTAATTCGTAATTCTCACCTTGTCCCCTTGTCCCCTTGTCCCCTTGTCCCCTTGTCCCCTTGTCCCCTTGTCCCCTTGTCCCACTCTCCCCTGATTCCCCCTCTTTTCATCTCCCTAGCCCCTCTGCCTTAACAAATATTCTTGGAGTGCGAACAAAGTAGCCCTTCCATCAGTAAGCCAGTGGTGACACGAAACAGAGACTCGTAGACATCTGGAGTCTGTTCGTTAGACATCTCTCCAATTTGCTTGTATGTCAGCTGACCATCAATCAGTAGCATTGCCAACCCATGAGATAATGCCCAGGCAGCCTGCGCTAGTTGTTCTGGGTTCCCTGGGCGAATTGTTCCCATATTTTGTCCTTGGGCGATCGTATTGACGAACTGCATAAAGGCAAGTTTAATTGCAGTTGCTAAGGACGGATACGTTTTTTCTACATTCGCTCCATAAGCCCCAAACAAAATCCGATAGTGGGACGGATTTTCAATTGCATAGCGTACATAGGCAATGAAACCCGCTTCTAATCGCTCCAATGGGTTGGAGATATGCTCGGTTGCCTCTTCAAGTGCGTCATTAAACATCCCAAACCCCTGCTCCGCGACGGCAGCCAGTAGCGCTTCTTTATCTTCAAAGTGCCGATAGGGGGCAGCATGAGACACTCCTGCTTTACGGGCAACTTCCCGCAATGACAGGCTACTAACATCTTTTTCCGCCACCAGTTCTAACGCGGCCTCAATCAGGGCTTGGTGCAAGTCTCCGTGATGATAGGTTTCTCTTTCTACGATCATTGCCTAGACATTTTTTTTATGTTATTCGGGCTGGAATATGTTTACAATGTCAACATATTAAGTTAAACTCATGTTAACACTGTAAACATAAAAAGCAATTAGCTTTTAGCTTTTAGCAATTAGCTTTTAGTAACTGATTGACTAATGAGTATCAAAAACACTCGAAAGCTAGAAACTGTGCAGCAGGGCGCTCCTCGCGCCTGGTAACTGGTGACTGATAACTGGTAACTGGTAACAGCACTCCAGCTAATAGCTAACAGCACTCCAGCTAAGAAAATAAACGGTCAAGCTACCATGTCAATCGTCAGCGAAAGGGAATATTCCGGCTTCAAGAAAGAGCAAGACTTAAAACCCAAAGGTTGGTGGAAGTTTGCTTTAGCTTTTGCGGTGGGGTTCGGTTTGGGTGGGGTGGCTGTCAATCGTTTCGGGCAGACTCACAATCAAGCTACCGACCAAAAACCAGTAATTAGTAAGCCAGTGCCAACTAGTATTAGTGCTTTGGGGCGCTTAGAACCCAGAGGGGAAGTGATTAAGCTATCAGCCCCTAGTTCTGCCTTTGGAGTGCGGGTTGATCAGTTGCTGGTGAACGAGGGAAAAAGAGTACGTGCGGGTGACGTGGTGGCGATTTTAGATAGCCGCGATCGCGCCCTTGCAGCTTTGGAAAAGGCAAAACAAGAAGTCAAAGTTGCCCGTGCGAATTTAGCAAAGGTTGAAGCAGGGGCGCAAACAGGGGAGATTGAAGCTCAAAACGCAACGATCGCACGACTCGAAGCCGAACTGCAAGGGCAAAAGCAAACTCTACAAGCAACGGTGGCACGAATCGAAGCAGAACAACGCAATGCCTTCGTTGACTTTGAAAGATACGAAAAGTTATATCAAGACGGTGTGATCTCCGCCCAGCAGTTAGACAGTAGAAGGCTGAGTGCCAAAACCGCAGCCGAACAGTTGAACGAAAGCCAATCTACTCGATCACAGACGATCGCCACTTTAGAAAAGCAGATTGCTGAGGCAAAAGCTACTTTGAATAAGATCAAAGAAGTGCGTCCGACTGATGTGAGACTGGCACAAGCTGAAGTTGATCGCGCGATCGCAGGAGTGAAACAAGCGCAAGCCGACTTAGCCGTAGCATCTGTAAAAGCGCCAATTAGTGGTGAAATTATCAAAGTTCACACGCGCTCAGGAGAAATAATTAGTTCCGATGGCATTGTTGAGGTTGGTAGAACCGAGCAAATGATCGTAGTTGCAGAAGTTCTAGAAGAAGATATCGGCAAAGTACGTTTAGGACAACGAGCAAGCATCAGCAGCGAAAACCAAGCTTTTCCTGGCGAACTACACGGAACTGTAATTGAAGTTGGCAGGAAAATTGGCAAACAAGATGTATTGAATAATGATCCGGCGGCGGACGTGGATTCGAGAGTCGTAGAAGTCAAAATTGGTCTATCTCCAGAAGTCAGCCAGCGAGTGTCCGGTTTAACCTACGCCAAAGTAGTGACGAAAATTAAAATTTAATATTAAATGCGTTGAATGGCTTCGTTTTTTGCTAATAGCTAATGGTTAATGGTTAATAGCAATGAACAATTAGCAATTAACAAATAACATGAATAATCAACCTGAAATCATATGATACGCAAAATACCTCTAGCGTGGCTACAGCTTACTAGAGAAAAACCTCGCCTTCTTGTGGCATTAGCTGGAATTGCATTTGCTGATTTTCTAATGTTTATGCAATTAGCTTTTCGGGAAGCTTTGTTTGAGAGTAACGTGCGGTTGCACAATAGTCTAGAGGGTGAAGTTGTTTTAATTAATCCTCAGTCTAACGCTGTAAATTCTCTAAAAAGCTTTTCTCAACGCCGCTTGTATCAAGCTTTAGAGTTTAAGGAAGTGGCATCGGTACATCCTATATATGTAGGCTTGAGTTCCTGGAAAAATCCCCAAACTCGTCGGTTGAGCCAAGTCCAAGTCATTGGCGCTAATCCTAGAGAACTGGTATTTAACTTGCCTGGAATGCAGCAGAATCTAGAGAGAATTAAAATGCCTGATGTGGTGCTATTCGATCGCGGTTCTAGACCGGAGTTTGGCTCAATTGCTGCTCAGTTTGAGCAAGGAAAAACTATCAAAACAGAAGTGGGAGGGCGGCAAATTAAGGTAGGAGGAATAGTAGAGCTAGGAGCATCATTTGGTTCTGATGGCAATTTAGTTACGAGCGATTTAAACTTTTTACGTTTATTTAAACAGCGAAAGGCTGGATTAATTGATATAGGATTAATTAAATTAAAACCTGGCGCAAATAGCCAAGTGGTTATTGAAAGTCTTAGGCAAGTCTTACCTAAAGATATCCAAGTTTTGTCCAAGCAGCAATTTATTGAAAAAGAGACAGCTTTCTGGGCAACTAGTACACCAATTGGATTTATTTTTGCTTTGGGTACAGCTATGGGCTTTATTGTAGGAACTGTGATTGTTTATCAAATTCTCTATAGTGAAGTTTCCGATCACCTGGCTGAGTATGCTACCCTCAAAGCAATGGGATATACACAAACTTATTTATTGTTAGTCGTTCTTCAAGAAGCTTTAATTTTAGCAAGTTTAGGTTATCTCCCTGGATTTGGTTTAGCTCTGTTTATGTATAATTTAGCAAAAAATGCTACACTTTTACCAATTGTCATGACTTATTACAGAGCAGTTTTAGTACTAATTTTAACAATTTTAATGTGCTTTATTTCAGGAGCGTTCGCTGTGCGCAAACTGCGCTCAGCAGATCCAGCAGATATTTTTTAGTTAACTAAATATCCCTTTTTTGCTGATGTTAGAACCAGTGATAGCAATAGAAGCTCTGAATCATTACTACGGCAAAGGCGCACTGAAAAAACAGATTTTGTTTGATATCAATCTGGAAATATTTGCCGGAGAAATTGTAATTATGACTGGACCATCAGGTTCAGGTAAAACAACTTTACTGAGCTTGATGGGCGGATTGCGCTCTGTACAAAAGGGTAGTTTAAAACTTTTGGGCGATGAGCTATGTGGAGCCAGCGAAAAAGAATTGGTACGATTTCGTAGAAAGATTGGATATATTTTTCAAGCACACAATTTGCTAGGATTTTTATCAGCACGACAAAATGTACAAATGTCGGTGGAACTGAATAAAAATGTTTCGCAGCAAGAAGCTATTAAGAAATCCGTTGCTATGCTGCAAGAAGTCGGTTTAGGCGAACGCCTTGATTACTACCCAGAGAATCTTTCGGGAGGACAAAAACAACGCATAGCGATCGCGCGTGCATTGGTAAATCATCCTAAACTAGTATTAGCAGACGAACCCACAGCCGCTTTGGATAAAAAATCAGGTCGTGATGTAGTTGAATTGATGCAACGTCTGGCTAAAGAGCAAGGCTCTACCATCTTAATGGTGACTCACGATAACCGGATTTTAGATATTGCTGATCGCATTGTCAGTATGGAAGACGGTCGTTTAATTAGCAGTGATTTGGCAAAAACCTCGTAGGGTGGGCATTGCCCACCAAATTGTTGATGGTGGGCATGGGTGGTATATCAGAAAATTTCCGAAAGATCTAGCGTAAAACCTGGCAGTACATTTTCCCCTGACAAAAGGGTAATATTTTCTAACGCCTCAACTTCTTGTCCTGGTCGGTAAATTTCTACTGTTTTACGTTGGGGGTCAATCAGCCAACCTAAACGAACACCGTTATCACGGTATTCTTCCATCTTAGTTTGAAGGATTTTAAGCCTGTCAGAACTCGAACGCAATTCTATCACAAAGTCGGGTGCAAGAGGCAAAAACTTATCAGGGTCGGGGTTAATTGCTTCAATTCTTTCTCGTCTAACCCAAGCCGCGTCTGGGGAACGCTCTGCACCGTTGGGTAAAGTAAAACCAGTAGAGGAGTCAAAAGCAATACCCTCTTTATTTTGGCGACTCCAAGCTTTGAGCTGATAGATTAATTCGGCGTTGCGTTCCCCTGTTCCCCAACCTGCTGGAGGCATAATAATTAAATTTCCTTCTTTATCCCGTTCTAAACGTAAATCTCTATTGGCAGCCGCAAGTTGTTGAAACTGTTCTGAGGTAAGTTTTGTGATTGGGGACAAGTTTAATGTAAGCATAGTTTTTGCTGGGGTGAACAGCTAGGATTTGTTTATCTTCAACCGATGAGTTGCACCCCCGCGCGTATCGGGGGATGAATCACGGGCAAGAACTTGACTTCACAACCCGTTGTATGAGAATATACTCCTAAACTATCCCTGGAAGTGGGGAAAGTTACGCCTGCGGGAGATACACGTTAAGTGGAGGCTATCCGAAAGATAGTGCTTCGTGTATGCATGACGAATAAGACCGGAGGATACTAACGGCAAGTCAGCCCAGGAAACCCCCGCGCGTATCGGTGGGTACTTCACCCAAGTAGGGTAGAGAAGCACCTCACGCCCTTACTTTCATCAGCAATTCGGAAACGATGTGTTCCCATTCTGAATCTAAGCTAGCTGTAAACTCTGGCTTTCCGCTGCGCTTATACCAGTAATGGGCATTAACTAAGTCACCTTCCTTGCGGTGCAAATAAGCATGAACCCAAGCACTATCGGCATCATTGCTACTTTGCGATATTTCGTGCGCCATGTCCCAATCGCCTTTTTTGGCGTACCATAGTGCTTGTAGTGGTTTTGTCAGCGACGACGGACATTGTTCGTGTTGTGCGATCGCTTGTATAAATTCGTCTTTAGTCATGTTCTCCACTCAACCTTTATATATCTGGATGGATGGCGACTTTAATTACTCGCCGCTGCTTCATATCTTCAAACACCTGCTCTAAATCTTGCAACGGTCGGTGTTGGCTAATCAATAATTCAAAAGGAATGACTCGACTTGCTAACAAAGATAACGCGGCGCGTACATATTCTGGAGTGTTGTGAAATACTCCCTTAAGAGTGAGTTCACTGTAGTGCAGTTGTTCTGTATCTATGGTAATTGTCGTATCTCTGGGACAACCGCCAAATAGATTTACTGTTGCACCTGGACGCGCACAGGCGATCGCAATTTCCCAAACTGAAGGTACACCAGTTGCTTCAATCACCACATCTGCACCCCAGCCCTCTGTATATGCTTTGACAAGGGCGGGGATATCTGTATGCTGATGATAATTATAAGTCCGATCTGCACCCAATTTTTCCCCCATTTGCAACCGCCGATCATTCCCACCAAATAATAATACTTGAGTAGATTGGTGGGCTAATACTGCCACAAACATCAACCCGATCGCACCATCTCCTAGCACCACAACCCTATCTGCTGGCTGCACATTTGACCGTGCTACCCCATGCAGCACACAAGCTAGGGGTTCAGTCATAGCTGCTACCTCATCCGGCACAGCGCCAATGGGTAACAAATTGTGTTGCACAATCGGGGCAGGAATTTTTAGGTATTGGGCAAAAGTACCATTATTCCAGGTCAAATTTGGGCAGAGAGAATATTCACAACGTTGACAAAAAAAACATTTCATGCATGGAGCAGAATTATTCGCTACCACGCGATCGCCTATCTGCCAACCCTGCACACCTTCCCCCACAGCCACAATTTGCCCAGCTGCCTCATGACCAAACAAAGTAGGGGGTTGAAGCATTTTTGCATGACCCCCCCGCCGCCATACTTTGAGATCTGTACCACAAGTCGTTGCTGCTACGACTTTTATCACCACCTCACCCATAGCTGGCGTGGGATCAATAACTTGTTCTAAACGTAAGTCTTCTTGCCCATAAAGTAGTGCAGCAAGCATTGTTTAACTAGTTCCTAACCATTCCCCGATGATTGTACCAGGTGAAGGGGCTAGGGGTTGGGGACTAGGGGCTAGGGGAAGAGGAACCAGAGGAACCAGAAAAACCAGGGAATTTTGGATCCATAGATTTTGGATAAGAGATTGGGTTTTCTCCTTTGCCCCTTATCCCCAAGTCCCCAAGTCCCCTGCGTCTTTTTCCCTAGCCCCTAGCCCCTAGCCCCTAGCCCCTAGCCCTTAAAGCTTTACAGGTTGTTCGCGTACGTTGGCCGCTTCTGTACGAGGCGTTTGACTGACTGCAAACAGTGGCACTTCTTGCCAGCAAGAGGTACAGAACCAATAAACTCCACCTTGGCGGATATGACGCAACAAAGAATCACCGCAACAAGGACAACTGTTAGTTCTCATAGTCATGTTTTTATGTCCAAATTCAAAAAAGTTGATTAAAACGAAACTTTGGCTGAAATAAGATGCCCGTTTGAAGCTATTCGACTTTTGAGCAACTGTTGATAAGCTGCCTCGTATCCGTCTACCATTTGCGTAACACTAAAGTTGTTTTTTACATATTCTCGACAAGTCCGACGATCCAATTCCAAAGCAGCTGGAATCATGGTTGCCATTTCTTCGTAACTGTTGCAGATAAACCCACTCTTGCCATGATCGATTACCTCTGGTACAGAACCTATATTCATCCCCAGCACTGGTGTGCCTGTTGCCATTGACTCGATCATCACTAAGCCAAACGGTTCATTCCAGTTAATCGGAAACAATGTGAGTGCAGCATTACCCAGTAATTCAACTTTCTGCTCGTGGTTGACTTCACCCAGGTATTCAATTTGCTTACCATCTATGTGGGGGGCAATTTCTGTCTCAAAGAACTGCCGTTCGACTGCGTCAATTTTGCCTGCCATCTTCAAATGCCAACCTGTCTGCTTGGCAATGGCGATCGCGTGTTGTGGTCCTTTTTCCGGTGATAGACGACCTAAGAAGGCAAGATATGGTGGCTGTGCTTGGGGAGAAGCACAGAAGCTATAATTTTCTAAATCAATGCCGTTATAAACAGTACGCAGATAATTTAGATCTAGTTGCCGCTGAGCATTACTAATACTGATATATGGCTGTTTGCGATGTAACTGAAATACTTTGCTAGTATCTGCTTTAAAGTTATTGTGCAGCGTGTGGATTGTTGGCGTTTTTACCAATTCTGCTATTGTCAGCGGTGCTATACCTATGTGAGAATGGATAATGTCAAATTCCGCTGCTTGTTTGTATACCTGACTTACTTCCAGCGTTTCGTAGACCGAATAATCTTTGATCTGCTGGTCTAACCGGATAGCACGGGGATATACTGCTTCTAAGCGAGCTAGAGTTTGAGAGTCGCCAGAAGCAAACAAAGTTACTTCGTGACCCCGACGCACTAGTTCATCAGTTAAATGACTGACAACTAATTCAATGCCGCCGTAAGTTGGTGGAGGAACTCGCTCCCATAAGGGCGCAACTTGAGCAATTTTCATCTTGTTTTTGTTGGTTCAGTAGATAAAATAGTAGAAACTAGTGTTTAACACCTGGTAACACCTGCTTCAGCCAAAGGCTAAGGTATGTATACCTAAATTGAAAAACACTAAATTAACCTTAACTCCTGAAACAGCAGTAGTTTGGTTAACCGTACTACTATCAACCCATCAGATTTATAATCTATAACTTGTTCTTATGTAGCCTCATCTATCCTGGGGATCATCTACAGGTGGGGCTTGTAGGGATTTTCATCAGCTCCAGATCTTGCATCTGCGTTTGTTGTCAGAAGGCTCTTGCCTCCTACGCCTCGTTCCCTAGCCCCTCCTGGGAACCAAAAGATAGAGAAGAGCCTCTTTTAAATACTGGTGCAAGATATGAGACAAGCAAAGGTGTATGCCTAGTGACAAACCGCAACAACAAAAGCGATCGCACCCCGAATTGCTGCCCTAAGGGGTGCGATCGCTTTTGTTGACATCCTGTGCGTCTTATGCAATTTATCTGAGCAAAATCACCAAGACACAAAAATTATTCCAGGTAATACTTAATACTCAGGCACAGACGAATCAACTTGTTGACTCCAGGCAGTAATTCCTCCCTTCACATTCGTACCTTCAATTCCCGCTTGCTTCAAAATACTCAAAGCCTTCGCCGATCGCCCACCTAGCTTACAATGAGCAATTAGGCGATGACCGTTGAGAATTTCCTTCACCTTGGCTACACCTTCACCATTTTCAATATCTGGTAAAGGCACTAAAACAGAACCAGGAATCTTGGCAATTTCATACTCATTCGGGTTACGCACATCTAGCAGCACAAAATCATTCGCACCGCTATCAATCAATTCCTTCAATTCCTGCACAGTCATTTCGGACATTTCCATCTGTCGTTTTGCCTCCTCTGCCTTAGCTTGGGGAATACCACAGAAAAATTCGTAGTCGATTAACTTCTCAATGACAGGACGTACCGGATTAGGACGTAATTTCAATTCACGGAACTTCATTTCTAGAGCATTGTATAACAACAACCGCCCGCTTAACGTCGTCCCTTGTCCTAAAATAATTTTGACAGCTTCCGTAGCCTGGATTGTGCCGATAATGCCGCACAGCACACCTAGTACACCACCTTCAGCACAAGAAGGAACCATCCCAGGTGGTGGTGGTTCTGGATATAAATCGCGGTAATTGGGACCACCTTCGTAGTTAAATACTGTTGCTTGCCCTTCAAATCGGAAAATCGAACCGTAGACATTGGGCTTGTTTAACAACACGCAGGCATCATTAACTAGATACCTAGTAGGAAAATTGTCTGTGCCATCTACAATCACATCGTAAGGTTCCATGAGAGAGAGGGCATTTTCAGAAGTTATCCGAGTTTCATAAAGATCCACCTGACAATCAGGATTAATCTCTAAAACCCGATTTTTAGCAGATTCAATCTTGGGCTTGCCTATCCAAGAAGTACTGTGGATAATTTGACGATGCAGATTAGAATTATCTACAACATCAAAATCTACAATTCCAATACGTCCTACTCCGGCTGCTGCTAAATATAACAGCAAGGGAGAACCTAGCCCACCTGTACCAATACAAAGGACGCTGGCAGCTTTCAGGCGTTTCTGCCCTTCTAGCCCTACCTCTGGCAAAATGATGTGGCGGGAATACCGTGCGTATTCTTCTTTAGTTAATTGGATTTCATCCAAATTGGGATTGAGCATAGCAGTTTGATGGGAGGGAGCGGATTTAATATCCTAAGCTAAAAACAAGATCCTTTTGTAAGAGAGTTTTAAATAATTTAATTTAAATTATTTAAATTAGCTTTTCCACAATAATTTCTTCTGGTTGGAACTGGTGGTTATCATCAAGACTCCAGCTCTTCAGTTCCCCAGCTTTGCCTTGTGGTACAGAAACAATGATATATGAATAGGTTTGCCAAGCACACACTCGATCAAAATGAGATGGTATTGCCGGATGATCTGGGTGAGAATGATAAATTCCAATTATATCAAGCTGGCGATCGCGTGCTTGTTTTTGTACTTGCAATATTACCTCTGGGGCGATCGTGTAATGGCTGTTTTTATCCGCACCCGAATCGATTGATGCATCAATTTGGGCAAAAGACTCAACCGCCTCGCCACTCCAAGCGTTTTCGGTTGCTATCACTTCCACCAACATTTTCCCATTCTGACTGTTTTTACCCAACAACAACCCACAGCACTCATGAGGATAAGTACTTTCGGCATGGGCGCAAATCGCCCTAAGATGTTCGACAGCAAGTTTAAGAGTCACAATTTAATGAGGGGCTAGGGGCTAGGGGCTGGAGGAAAGCTGGGGGGGAAAATACCCTCTTCCCTTAACTGGTAACTGGTAACTGGTAACTGATCTTTACCCTTTCCCTAGCCCCTAGTCTCTAACCCCTAGCCCCTCTCTTTAAGCGCACCGAGATATAATTCTGCTACTTTGGGATCGTTGAGTAGTTCATTGCCTGCACCGGAAAAGCGATCGCGTCCAGTATCCAAAACATAAGCTCGATGTGCCATTGCTAAGGCTTTACGGGCATTCTGTTCTACCAAGACAATTGCACATCCCCCCTGGTTTATTTGTTGAATTTGTTCAAATACACCATTTACCAACAGGGGGGACAACGCTGCACTCGGTTCATCTAGTAGCAATAAGTTCGGTTCAAGCATCAAAGCTTTGCCCATTGCCAACATCTGACGTTCACCACCCGAAAGAGTGCCTGCCTTTTGACTGCGTCGATTAGCTAGGGCAGGAAAAGTTGTGTATATTTTATCTTTAAGGGGAGTTAAAGCACAATTGCGAATATAAGCTCCCATTTCCAAATTCTCTTCTACACTTAGGGATGGGAAGACGTTAGATATTTGCGGTACATAGCACATCCCCCGTTGAACAATTTGGTTCGACTTTAATTTGATAATATTCTCACCTTTGAACGTAATTCTACCTTTGTGAGGAGTGAGTAACCCAAAGATAGTTTTGGCGAGGGTGGACTTACCAGCACCATTGGGACCAATTACTGCTACTAGTTCTCCTGGTACAATGCGAAAATTCACGCCTTGGAGGATGTCTAGGTCTTTGATGTATCCAGCCCAGACATCTTCAACTTCTAATAATGGAGGGCGATCGTTCATAGTCAGCTTTCAGCTTGAGAGCAATCAGCATTTAGCTTATCCTATACACGAAAGCTACTAAACCTATTACTTTCATTTTGGTGTCTTTTGTAGATCGGGTCTCTCTTCTGGTACTATAGCCTCTTCTACTGGGCAGACTTGTAGACAAATGCCGCAGTCTATGCAAGTGGTAAAATCAATCCAGTACCAGTCATTACCCTTAACATTTTTCCCAGGACCTGGGTGAATGCAAGCTACGGGGCAGGCATCAACGCAATCAGCAACGCCTTCGCAAATCTCGGTAACAATTGTGTGTGGCATATTGTATCTCTTGGAATCTTTTTGACAGTAGCGTTAATGCATTTTTTCTAGTTTAGCTAAAAATACTGGGCTATTTAGGTACGCTGAAAATCTACCTATCAAATGTGTTAAAATATCCTATTTTAAATCTAATTCTTGGCTTTTTTACTGTTTACCTAACTCCACTTATGTGTATTATGAGTTGAAATTTTCCTTGTAGGATTGAATACACATAAACCCCTTTTTTAGGTTTTATCATAAACTTTACTGTTCACTGATAACTGATAACTGATCGAAGCACTCTAAAAATGGAAATTAGGAAAATTTCTGCATAACCGTTTTCTGTAGATCCGGTCTTGCTTCTGGAACAATTGCCCCTTCAGTTGGACAAACTTGTAGACAAATACCGCAATCTATACAGGTAGAGAAGTCAATCCAGTTCCAATCATCACTACCCTTGGCGTTTTTACCTGAACCTGGATGAATGCAGGCAACAGGACAGGCAACAATGCAATCAGCAACGCCTTCGCACATATCAGTAATAATTGTGTACGGCATAGGTTGTTTTCACATTTTTGCAGGATTTAATTACTTTTCCCAGAATATAATCTTGTTACTATGTCGCTATCTACCTACGGTGTGAGCCAAATGTTAAGTTAGTTGGTGTTAATGAGAACAAGAAGGAATTCAAAATTCCAATTAGGAATTAAACAGCAGCTATAAATTACCTTTTGTAGGTAATTTATTCAATTGTTATTTATACCAATAAGATATCATTATTTTGTGTTTCATATTATCCATCTGGTTAATTACGAATTACGAATTATGAATAACGAATTATTTCGTTAATGGTTCAATTGCTGGTAAACCTTCTGCTGTAATCCAAGCAATTTGTTGGATGCGGCGACTACGGGCGTAGTCACGGATAGCATCGGGTTGGCGATCGCCTAAATCCATTTCCACCCGCACTAGATGATGAGAATTTCTCAATTTCTCAGCATAGGCGAAGGCTGCGGTATAAGCGCCAGCTAATGGTACAACAAGCCAGTTAATCACTGGTGTAACTTGTGGTAGCTGATTGGTAGATAACAGAACTTGTTGTAAATCTTCGATATTGAGGACAAAGCCAATACCAGGAATAGTTTGAGCTTGGGGATGATAGAGGGCAAGCAGTTGATCGTAGCGACCGCCTTGCCCTAATATACGTGGTTGATGCTCATTGCTTACGACTTCAAACACGATGCCAGTGTAGTAGTCAAAGGTTTGGAGCAAGCTAAAGTCTAGGATCAAAGGGAAATTTTTAGCACAACCCGATACAGCTAAGGATTGATCTAGTAATTCAATCAGTGATTTGAGATGATTGAGCGCATCTTGCTGAGATTTGTCAAGATCAAAGCTAGCAACTTTTTGTAATACATCAGCAGGGTGTCCACGCAAATCGAGCATCAGCAGCGCTCTAGAGCGTAATTCATCACCAAGAGGCAGAGTTTCCAGGGTAACACGGTCAAGATGAGCGATCGCAGTTCGCACCTGGTTTTGTAAATGGGGGGGAAACGGCGATAAAAGCGATCGAGCAATTCCAGCCTCTCCTAGAATCAAACACCATTGATTCAAACCCAGTTGATTTAGACACTCGGCGAGCAACAGCAGTACCTCAGCATCAGCCAGCCAGCCACCACCACCCAGTAACTCTACCCCAGCTTGATAAAACTCCAGCTGACGATTATAACTGTCAGTGTCAGATATACGGCGAAACACATTGGCATTGTAGTAGAGACGTTGGGGGTAGGTAGCTCCCGCCATGCGGGTGACAGCTGTTCGTGCAATAGAGGCTGTCAACTCTGGACGTAGCCCTAATTCTTCCTCTTGTGCATCGTCAATTCTAATTACAGTTGAGCGCCCAATAGCTCCGCCAGCCATTAGCGTATCTAATCGTTCTAAAGTGGAAGTGATAATCTGGTGATAACCCCAGCGCTCGAACACTTGCTGTAATCGCTCTTCAACAGTGCGTTTTTGAGCCACATCCAGGGGTAATAAATCTCTTGCACCAGCAGGCGGTTGATAAACCATCAAATGTAGAAAAGTAGGGAGTAGGGAGTAGTGAATACTTAATACTTCCCACTAAAGTACAACAAAAGTGATTAATTTAAAGAGTCTATTTATTTTTTATTCCCACCAAATAAACCACCAAACAAACCGCCACTCTTAGGCACAGATGATTGTTGACTTGTAGTAGTCTTAGTTGAAGTGGTTGACACACCAGCAGATGTTTGAGTTGACTTGTCTAATTGCTGTTTAATTTTTGTGGCGATCGCATCAGTAGGATCTAATTGCAGAGCTTTATTAATATGCACCTTAGCCATAGTGGTCTGATTTTGTTTTAAATAAACTACTCCAATTAAACTATGACAGCGACCGTTGTTTGGTTCAAGTTTCAGAGCATCTTGTAACTCTACCCTAGCCCCAGCATAATTGTTTTTCTCAATCAAAGCTTGGGCGCGACGAAGATATGGCTGGGCTGCTGACTCTGGTTCTGGTTGGGAGGGTGGTGGCTGTTGGTTGCCCTTATCTGAAGTTTGGACAGCGGTTGACGGAGGTGATGAAACTTGTAACCCACTAGCCCCCTTATGCATCAAGTAAACCACATTCAACTCGCTGATTTGGGCAATTAGTGGTAGCACTTGCTCTAGAGATTGGTATTGTCTTAGAGCCAGAGAGTTAATTGAAGTTCTGTAGGCATGATCGATATTCTTGCTTTGTTTTAGCTGCTGTGCCAGTTCACTTTTGAGTTGAATCGAAGCGGATTGCCCACTCAAGCGCTTACTCATCTCCCTTAGCAATACCATATATTCGGCACGACTGCGCTCAAGCGAGAATTTTTCGTAAGCTGGGTTAACAAGCTTGGACAACAGCACACTTGCCTGTTGTTTATCAGCAGCACTTGCAGCCTTACAGGTATCAGGATGTAGACAACGGGCAATTTGCAGATAGCGTTTGCGTATTTCCTTAAAATCTGCATCGAGGGGAACACCTAAAACGGCATGGTGATCGATAAAATCAAATAGGAACAATCCACTATCAATGTTAAAAAACATAAAACCCTGACCCAGCTGCTTTTGACTTTTGTTGTTTGAGGGAATCACTACCAATTGAACTAGTAACCCCAATGGTTATTATTCCCAACAGCTGCTCAGGGATTATAATTACCCCAAGTCCGATAGTGGAACTTGCATTAGCTCATGACTGAGGCTGGCATGAATGTGACCATTTGTAGCCAAGATTCTGCCCGAATCAATGCATAAAGGACTGCCATCGTAGGCTGTTACCTTGCCTCCGGCTGCTTCTAACAGTACTATGCCGGATGTAATATCCCAAGGGGCAATTCCCCGTTCCCAATAGCCATCTACACGCCCACAAGCAACATGAGCTAAATCTAGGGCGGCGGAACCACTACGCCGCACTCCCTGTGTTAGGTGGGTGAGGTGACAAAATTCGGCATAGTTATTGTCAGATGTTTCGCGGCGATCGTAGGCAAAGCCTGTAACTAAAAGACTTTTACCCAACTCGGACGTAGTGGAAACTTGAATTTGTTGGCGGTTACAGGTAGCAGGCGATCCTTTGGCAGCACGAAATAGTTCATTGTGGAAAGGGTCATAAATCACTCCCACTTGGGGTACAGTGGCAATTTGTAACCCAATCGAAACAGCAAAAAACGGGTACTGGTGAGCATAATTTGTAGTACCATCCAATGGATCGATCACCCAGCAAAACTCACTGTCTGTATTACCGAGTTTGCCTGATTCTTCAGATAGGATGGCATGACTGGGAAAGTGTCGCTGTAAAACTTCCAAAACTACAGCCTCAGACGCTTTATCAGCAACAGTAACTAAATCTCCAGAACGTCCTTTTTCTTGAATTGCGTCTAACTTACCCCAATAACTTTGTAAAATCGCACCACTCGCCAGCGCCGCCTCGGTAGCAATATCCAAAAAAATTTGTAGCTGTTGGGATGAAGTGGGTAGCATTTTAATTCATAATTGGTAGTTGGTAGGGGCGTTCTTTAAACCAAGTAGGGGCGCACTTTAAATGAGTTATCTTGCGCCTCACAAGTATGTCTGATAAACCCGCCCGTACTGAAGGTTCACAAGTATGTCTGATAAACCCGCGCGTACGGTAGTTGGTGAAAGGGTAAAGGCGGGCATGGTAAAGGCGGGCATGGTAAAGGCAATTCATAATTTCTCCCCCAGCCTCCCCTGCTCTCTTCTAGCCTCTAATTTACGAAACTCAGCTGGAGTTAGACGCATAGGTTTATCCCAATTCCAAATCCCCTGCCCCATAAGTTTAGCCCATGCTTGGGCATTCTCAAGTCGCTGGTCGTATTTATGATTAGGCGATCGCGCTACCCACAGCACGTATCCCTCTTTCACCAGTTGTTCATTCAACAACACACCATTTTGCCATACATAAGCCAGATGTCGCCCAAAAGCATCTTTCTGTTGTCTGTCATACTCTAGCAAAACAGGAGTACCATTAATCATCGCCTCCAGCCGCTGTTTGGCGGCAAATCCCCAAGGCTGTTGCTGCAAATCAGGTGCATCAATTCCCACTAGCCGCACCTTTAAGGAGGAGTGAGGGAAGCTTGAAGTCAGCTTCGTCGAGCCAGCTATGTCTTCCACTTCCAAAGTTTGCCCACTTAACACACGGGCAACTCTGACCTGCATTCCTTGAGGTATAGTTTTAGATTGACATCCTTGTATCCAAAAGGAAAGCATCAGGATTAGCAAAAGCAGCACGAATAGAGACAAAGATTTTCTAGTTCTTTTCTCTTGCGTCGATCCTCTTGCCCTTTGCCTCTTGCCTGCCCTATTCTTCATCTAAAGGCAAACCCACGCTAACTTTACCCTTACCAAAGTAGCGACCAAACTGAAGTTCATAGACTTCATCTTCGTCTTGGGTTTCTACCTTCAGATTGGAACGGGGATAACTCACACATAATAGAGCATAGCCTTGCCGACGTAACTCTAACGACAATCCCATTGCTTCTGGCTGATAGATTTCTCCGCTCAGTACCCGTACAGCACAGGTAGTACAAGCACCATTCCTACAAGAAAAGGGTAGTTCTACGCCTTGGTTTTCTGCACTAGTAAGAATGTAACGGTCTGAAGGTACTTGTATAGTATGGGTTTTACCCCTTTTGCGATCCCAAATCTCGATAGTGTAATCACAAGTCATGAGTTTTTTAAGGTTTTAAATTAAATTTCAAATTCCCATCTGAATGATTCTATTGTATAATCGTAGATCGTGACACCTGGAGAGGTGGCCGAGTGGTTGAAGGCGCAGCACTGGAAATGCTGTTTAGGGAAACCTAACGTGGGTTCGAATCCCACCCTCTCCGTTGAATCAGTTATCAGTTATCAGGCGCGCAGTTATCAGTTATTTTCTAGTTTTTGCGTTGGAAGTGAGAGTTATCCACTTGTCCTATAAATTGGTTGATTTCAATTAGGTTTAAATATCCATCTGACACTTTTGGTAACTGGTAACTGATATCTGTTAACTGACAAAAGGCATCTAAATAATTTATCGTAGGTAATTCATCAGTATTTTTACGTGAAATCTTCATTCTTTTAGGAAATTTAATGAAGATTGTATAAACACCTATAGGAATGGTTAGACAACTACCTAGCTGTTCTTGTATGTTTTTATACATACAGTCAACATTATTAGAATCAATAACTACTATGGATGTTCAAGAAATTAAAAGTGCAGTTAGAATTCATGAATATATTGGACAATTAGAAAGATTAACTAAATTATCACTTAAAGACTCTCCAATAATCTTAGGTTCTCCCACTAGAAAAATTGTATATGATATACCTATTTCAAGCAAACCTTGCTCGGAGTATGTAGAACAGCTATATGAAGATATTAGTGAGCATGATTTATTGCTTCAAGCATTAAGAACAGGCTGGCATTATATAAATTCAAACCAAAATATCATTCCAACTACTAAAGAAAAATATTTTCAGCAATTGAATTCATCTCAGGCTTTTACAAAAGCCAAACAATTGGGCTACCAACTGCCAGCAAATTGTTTAAAAGCAAAACAATTCTGTTATGGACAGTATGAAGCTTATTCTGCTATTCATGAACTCTTGCAGGGCAGAGCTCTGGGAGTTTGGTCGTCCAACTGTAAGAGCAATTTTATGCATAGCTATGCCGAATTTTACAAAACAGTTAAACTAATAACTTCTCAATTTATAGTTCCTAGCTCAGGTTATCAATTTTCCATTCCTTATATTTTTGACCAGTTATGGGTAATTTCTCATGGAATAAATCAAGTGAGATTGCTAGGATTAGAGGTAGCAGGTGAACAGCATTTCCTTAACGGAGGACAAAGTAAAACTTTAGGTAATGAAAGATATTTAGAAGAATTAGGTTATGAAACGTATCATGTAGCAAGTTGGTGGTGCAGGGTAGATCCTTATCGTGTCATCAGCGAATTTTTAACTGAATCGGGTATTTTTCCCCAAGCAAGCGATTATTTAATCGGGGCAGAACTAGATAGTATTGATAAATATGTGTGTGGAATTTGTCATGCACCTATGGTAAGATTGGGTTGGGATTGGATACAAAAATGTCAGATGGGCGGTGAGACAATATTCGCTCATAAACACTGTGTCAGTCGTAAAATGACTGAGGCAAATCAGATTAGAGGAATAGCCTTGCGATCGCAAAGATGCTAGCACTTAGCACAGCACTGATGGGAACTGTAATTAGCCATGCCCCTGCGATTCCTTGCAAAGTTTTAAATTGAATTGATTTTATATTTTGAACTAAACCAATTCCAACTACACCACCTACAAGGGCGTGGGATGTGGAGACAGGTAAACCGAGTCTGGAAGCAAGCAAAATTGTAGTAGCAGTTGCTAATTCAGCGCAGAAACCGCCACTTGGTTGCAGGGGAATAATCCCAGATCCAATTGTAGCAATAACTTTTTTGCCCCACATGGCTAAACCTGTGACGATGCCAGCGCCCCCAAGTACTAAAATCCACAAAGGAATGGTAATGCCATTTAAGGGAACGTCGCCTGTGCGACTAATGTACACAATCGCCGCTAAGGGAGCGATCGCATTTCCCACATCATTAGAACCATGAGCAAAAGCGACAAAGCAAGCACTCAGTAGTTGGTATCGTGCCATGATTTGCTCTACGAGTGAATGAGGGGCTAGGGGCTGGGGGCTAGGGGCTAGAGGATTTTGGATTTTGGATTTTGGATTTTGGATTATATCTCCTCTGCCCCCCTGCCCCTTTGCCCCTCTGCCTTCCAACTGTCTCCAGCTAGTAAGAGTGAGCGCAACGGCGGCGATCGCCCCTAAGATTAACGGTACATCGTGGGCTGGAAGATGAAAGCCCCAACGTTCTGCTAATAAAGCATATATTGGCTGACTTACAAAAGGCAGCACAATTACACCAAACACACTTATCAGTGCTGTACTTAACCAAGGAATCCACTGGGCAAGTTGCCCCAGTGGATTTTGCTCTTCTAAAATCCAACGCTTTACCAAACTGTATAATAAAGCCGAAATTATACCACTTACTACTGGTGTAATGATCCAGGCAAAAGTTATTTTACTAATCGATGACCAGTCAATTGCCTCGAAACCAATAGCCTCCGCACCAATACCAGCGATCGCACCTACAACAGCATGAGATGAGGATACTGGCAACCCCCTAAATGTAGCAATTTGTAACCACACTCCCCCAGCCAACAGCACACAAACCATACCAACTAACAATAGCTGGGGGGTGGTTGCGAATAAAGCCGGATTCACAATTTCTGTTGCCAGCGTTTGGGAAACCTCTTGCCCAAACAGCACAGCGCCTGTAAATTCTAATATTCCTGCAATAATCAGCGCTTGCCGCAGGGTGAGTGCCTTAGAACCTACTGACGTTCCCATTGCATTAGCAACGTCGTTTGCCCCTAAATTCCAGGCTACATAGAACGATAAAAGGGCTACTAGAAATATCATTCAGGGAGTAGGGAGTAGGGGGGACAAGGGGACAAGGGGACAAGGGTACAAGGGGAGAATTGTTAATTACGAATTACGAATTACGAATTATCATGACTTGTTCTAATCTATCTACTGGCTGCTATAAATTTTAAGTTTTATCAAATTTATCAGAAATTCTTATGCTTACCATTGAATATCTTAATTTAAGATTTATAAACAATCTTAGGAGTTTTTGTCCTCACGACTGTACGTAAAGCCACTTAAATTTTAAGTTTTATAAAAAATTTCGGGAATTTCTGTACTGACGATTGAAGAAATCTTTATTAAGCGCAAGTAAATCGAGGTAAAGCTTTGATGAAGACATTTGTAATATCTTGACAACGACTAGGGTAATTGATTATTCGGTAAATTCTATGAGGGTTCTATACTCACTAATAAGTTGGAAAACAACTTGCTTTTTTAAAAAAACCTCCCGATTCGGAGAGAAAAAGGTCTTGGGAAACATTGGGTTTTTCCCATTATCTGTAGTAAATCTGATTACAGATAAATAATTGGCTTGGCTTAAAGCTAGAATAGCCTTTTGTTAAAGAAAATTAAATCTGAAAATTTAGTAAAGTAATTTTGAGAGGCTGAGCAATGAATCAAAGCTTGGACAGTTATAGTCTGCATCCATCAGGAACATTGCCCAACGCATCCCCAAGTAGTGAGGCTATCCTCAGCTTTTTAAGGAGCATTCAAGCAGACAATAGCGGGGCTTTAGCCTTTAGTCAGGCATTTGAGATTCTAGATTTTCAAATCGGTGATGAGCTTGCTGATTATACTAGTACCGCTATAGCACAAAATTCCGTTCAATCTGAACAAAGTACAAGATACTACTACATAATTTGCACAGGTAGGGTACGGCTGCTGGGATTCGATTTGCAACAGCAGCGGCAAGTTTCGGCGATCGTGCTGGAGGCTGGGGAGACATTTGGCGCAGAACATTTATTTAGCAATCAGCCAGGATTAACCCTAGCGATCGCAGCTAGTACAGGGCAAGTTGCCCGTATCCCCATTGGTGAGTTAAAGCGATGGTTGGAGAGAGTGCCGAATCTAGGAGAATATTTACTTCAACAAGCCAGAGAGCGGCAATGCCTGGTATTCTTTAAAACTGCTACCCTTTTGCGATCGCTTTCAAGCCATGAACTGCGGCAACTGTTACCTTACTTAAACGAAAAACGCATCGAGCGAGGCGAGTCAATAATTGCCGCAACTGAGCCTGGTAGTGGTTGCTTTTGGCTAGCAAGTGGGCAGATTCAGAGTCAGTCGAGCGCATTATTACCACCAACTATAGGACAGAGTTGGGGAGAGCCAGCACCCATCGGGACAGATTGGGTTGCCGAAACAGACTTATTGGCTTACCAACTAAAGAGAGAAAATTGGCTAGATGCTAAAGCGATCGCGCCAATGTTGCCAGATTTATCTGCCCACGAAGGCAATGGAGTTCTAGATAGCAATGGCAACGGACACAAAAGGAGGTCCGCTACTTCAGCCAGAAATTATTCTCCACCAGTCCAATTAAGAGTCAATCAAAAGCAACAACCCCAACCTGAACAAAAGGTTCCTTTCTCCCAGTCTGAACCTGCAAAAATTGATTTTCCTAAACCAGTCATCCAAATCATCAGTAAAGGGATTTGGCAAGCTCTACCCTACATTGAGCAGCAAAGTTCATCTGATTGTGGTGCTGCGTGTTTAGCCATGATCAGCAAATACTGGGGAAAAAACTTTACCATCAACACTTTACGCTCTTTGGCTGATGTAGACAGATCTGGTGCTTCCCTCAAAGGAATAGCCCAAGCGGCCGAAACCTTGGGATTTCACGCCCGTCCAGTCCGAGCAAGCTTGAGTCGCTTGGAGTCACTGAGCAATCCTTGGGTTGCTCACTGGGAAGGAAATCACTACATCGTTGTCTACCGAGTAGGGGGCGATCGCGTTTTGGTTGCTGATCCAGCTATTAGCAAGCGGTGGCTGTCGCGCCAACAGTTCATCGATGGCTGGACTGGTTATGCCCTACTCCTCGACCCTACCTCGCGTTTGCAAGCCACCCCAAACGAGAAAGTTTCCCTGGGTCAATTCTGGAATGCGGTTTTGCCCTATCGCTCCCTGATCTGGCAAATCGTCGGTATGTCCCTCCTGCTTCAGGTTTTTGGCGTTCTTACCCCCTTGTTCACCCAGATCATTCTCGATCAGGTAGTGGTGCAAAAAAGCTATGTCACCCTGAATGTATTTGCGATCGGGCTACTATTATTTAGTGTCTGGCGCATTGGCTTGACAGCAACGCGCCAGTATATGCTTGACTACTTTTCCAATCGCTTTGACCTGACGCTGATCAGTGGCTTTATCAACCATACCTTGCTGCTGCCGCTGAAGTTTTTTGAATCCCGTCGCGTGGGGGATATTATTACCCGCGTGCAGGAAAACCAAAAGGTACAAGTATTTATCACTCGTCAGGCAATATTGTCTTGGTTAGATGCTTTTACGGCAGTTGTTTACATAGGACTAATGTTCTACTACAACTGGCGGCTTGCTTTTCTGGTAATAGGCTTAATTCCCCCAATTGTCATCTTGACTTTGGTAGCTACTCCTTGGTTGCGACGAGTATCAAGGGAAATTTTTAATGCATCGGCGGCGGAAAACTCCTTGCTGGTAGAAATGCTAACTGGCGTAGCTACCGTTAAAGCAGTGGCGGCTGAACGAGAAATTCGCTGGCGTTGGGAAGACCGCTTTACCAGCGCTCTAAACGCGCAATTCCGAGGTCAGAAGCTGGCAAATGGCTTACAAGCAATTGGTGGATTAATTAATACCTTGGGTAGTACAGCCTTGCTATGGTATGGCGCGACGCTGGTGATTCAAAACCAGCTAAGTATTGGGCAGTTTGTAGCTTTCAACATGATGATTGGTAATGTCATCAACCCAGTTTTGTCTGTCGTGGGTCTTTGGGATGAGTTGCAAGAAGTGCTGATCTCGGTTGAAAGGCTCAATGATGTCTTTAGCGCGCAAACCGAAGAAACCCCTGGACAACCAATGCTAGTTTTGCCTCGCCTAGGGGGAGAGGTGCGATTTGAGAATGTTACGTTTAAATACGATCCAGACTCTGAACGTAACACGCTGCAAAACATTTCTTTTGATGCAACAATCGGGCAAACCGTTGCTATTGTTGGGCGCAGCGGTTCTGGTAAGAGTACCTTGGTAAGTTTATTACAAGGACTTTATCACCCTACCAGTGGTCGAATTTTGATCGATGGGCATGATATTCGGCATATTTCTCCCTCTTCGCTACGTAGTCAATTAGGGGTAGTGCCACAAGAGTGTTTCTTGTTCTCCGGTACTATCCAAGAAAACATTACCTTGTATCGATCTAATTACACCCTAGAAGAAGTGACAGAGGTTGCCAAATTGGCAGAAGCTAATGCTTTTATTCAAGATATGCCTTTGGGATATAACACACCAGTGGGGGAACGGGGAACATCGCTGTCTGGGGGACAACGGCAAAGAATTGCGATCGCCCGTGCTTTGTTGGGCGATCCGCGCATTCTCGTGTTGGACGAAGCAACTAGTTCCCTTGATACCGAATCCGAACGCCGCTTTCAGCAAAATCTCAATCGGATCAGCCGCGATCGCACTACTTTCATCATTGCTCATCGCCTATCAACGGTACGTCATGCTGACTGCATTCTAGTCTTAGATCGAGGTATTTTGGCTGAATCCGGCACTCATGAGCAACTGATGGCTCTCGAAGGTATTTACTACCACCTAGCCCAACAGCAGCTCGATCTCTAACTTACCCTCCCAGCTTGCCAGATCCTCTGGCAAGCTATCCATCAACTACAAACTGTAATTCGATAACAGAAACTCGCCCAAAAAAAAATTGCCCATATAGCAATTTAAACCTAATGTCAACTCTGGTAGAACCACTGAAACTTAGACAAGTTATAGTGAAAATGCAACTTATTAAACTTATGGAAATTAACGTAATTGAGTTGTGAATTTATGTGTAAGTTTATACAACCTAACCGCTGATTATTGATTTGTCTGAATTGGGCAAATGTGGTAGGGTGAATTGAATATAGATGAAAAGCTAATTCATAGAAATTACTGAAAGAATTTGTGCAAACAATAATAATGTTTATAACTTACCTATATAGAATAGAAATACTTAATCTAAGTAACAATTTATGCTAGTTTATCGAAGAGTTGGATTGCTAGATCAAATGTATTAAATTGGGGTCACTGTTATGCCAAAGCAAACTGTACCACTGCCGATCGCTCGCACTAAAGTTGATTCTCACCCAGCTAATCCAAGCTCGAAAAGAGAAATTAACTCACAGCCAGTTACAGAGTTACCAAATAAAGCAAGTGCTGGCTTGTCATCGGTTAAATCTGAAAGCAATTGGTCGCCCGCTGTACAGAATGTCTTAGAACAGCCGCCCGCATCCTTTCCAAGACAGTTACTCATGGGAGGATTGATTTTCTGTCTTGCATTTATTGGTTGGGCTTGGCTGGGGAAAATTGAGGAAGTAGGTCATGCCCAGGGGCGGCTAGTACCGCGAGGAGAAGCATACAAAGTCAACCCTCTTGATCTGGGCAAGATCATGCGAATCAATGTTAAAGAAGGTGACACAGTTAAAGCTGGACAGGTACTGGTTGAACTGGATACTCAAATAGCCACTAGTGAAGTCGATCGCCTCAAGCAAACGCTTGCTGGGTATCAAGATCAGTTAAAGCAGAAGCAAGCACTAATTGAAAAAAACCGTCAGGAAGCTAATAGCCGTTCCTTGTTAGCTAAAACTAATCTACAGATACAAGATGCCCTGATCAATGCTGCCAAGTCAAAGGCTGCAACTAGCCAGGAATTGCTGGCACAAATGCAAACAGAGAAAGCTGCTAGTCAAACGAGAATCCAAAGGCTAAAACCACTTACATCTGTGCGTCAAGAGCGACTAGCACAACTAAAATCAGATGTGGCGGCGCATCAGGAAAGAGTTAATCGGCTGAAAAAACTAGTAGCAGATGGGGCGCTTTCTAAGGAATATTTATTTAGAGCGCAGCAAGATCTAAGCGCTAGTCAAGCAGCAATTACCCAAACTAAATTACAAGAAGGTGCGAACACTGACGATCGCCTGTATGAAGCCGAAAAAAACCAGCGCGATCGTACCTCAACTATTACCCAACAACAAGGGGAACTAAAACAAGCCTTGGTAGAAATTCAAAGTCTCCAAGCACAGTTAAACCAAAAAATAGCTGAATCAAATATCGATCAGCTAGAAGCACAGCAGCGAATACAGCAATTAGAAGTCGAAAAAACTCAGCTAAAATCCCAAATTGCTGAAACGCAAAATCTACTAAACAGAGCGAGAACGCAATTAGTACAAAAGTTTCTCTATGCTCCAGTTGACGGCGTAGTATCATCGCTCAACGTTCGCAACGTAGGTGAAGTCGTACAGCAAGGACAAACAATTGCAGAAGTAGCTCCCACAACCGCACCTCTGGTTCTATCTGCTAGCTTACCTAATTCCGAAGCTGGTTTTATCAAACCAGGTCTGCCAGTGCAAGTTAAATTAGACGCTTTTCCCTATCAGGATTTCGGTATCGTTAGTGGCAAAGTCACTTCTATCTCTCCTGATACTAAACAAGATGAGAAGCAAGGTCTAGTCTATAAAGTTGAAGTAGCGCTTGATCGTAATTATGTCAATACTAATGGGCAAACCATCCAATTTAAGGCTGGTCAAACTGCTACGGCAGACATTATTATCCGTCACCGTAGCATTGCTGATGTATTGCTCGATCCACTCAAGCAGCTGCAAAAAGGCGGTATGAATTTATAAAACTCAATTTTTCTGTGCAGCGATATAGCATCTACCCAATGAAATCGACTTTTTAAATCAAAAGGGTGAAACTTATGACTGGGCGAATTCCTTTTTCAGATACCAGAGTTAACAAAACTATTCACGACGAGCAACTAAATCAGATCATTGAAGCAATTTTGGCTGGAAAGTATTCCTGGGCTTGTTTTTTACTCCTACGCTGTACTGGTTACGATCCATTACATTACATACCCTATCGCACATACAACCGATTGTTGAAAGAAAACTGCCAACATGGCAAATCAAGGATACAAACAACCGATAAGATCAAACTTGATAACCAACGTGAAGTTAATAATAGTAGATCTTCACAAGGATGTTTAAGCAAGATTAAAGACCTGGGTTACTTAGAGGTTGTTGGTAAGCAAAAAGCACAGGTGCGCGGTGGTATTCTAAGTCAGTATCCGCTGTTTAACAAAGTCTTCACAGCACTCAAGTAAACTAGATTTAGAGCTACCATTGATTGTTTTCTAAAAGCTACAACAAACAGGCTCAATCTAATTATTAATAGATTGAGTCAACTTTTTTATAGCAACCTAACTCCTACCTAGTTCATTTGGATAGGTTTTTATATTGACTAAATCTGAAGTTATCTTACAAAAGTACTGGAATTAAAAATACTGCCAAAATGGCAACATACCTCTAAAGCAGTTAGTTATAGTTTAAACATAGCAACTAACAAATGTTGTTTCAGGCAAACAAATTCTTTCTAGTTATTGTAGGAGACAAACAATGATTATTTCTGATTTGAATCATCTAGAAGTTGTATCGGAAGCATCCAGCGTTGTCGGTGGCGGAAACAATTCTCTCGATTTCTACCTAAAAATTACCAAACAGGCTAATGTTTCCGTAATCAAACAGGAAGCTAATGCTGCTGCTGTCACTTTTAAGGGAAATGCAACAGCTACAGCAACCAATAAAGCAACAGTAGTGCAGCTTAACCAAGCTTAACGATTGCTGTAAGTATCATCTAGATATGTTTAGCAATAATATTGCTGCCTGGGCAACATTATTGCCAGGAGCAATTAAGGTGTTGCTCACAACAACCAAGACAAATTGCCGTAAACACACAAACTATTTTGTAGGAGACAAACAATGATTATTTCTGATTTGAATCATCTAGAAGTTGTGTCGGAAGCATCCAGCGTTGTCGGTGGCGGAAACAATTCTCTCGATTTCTACCTAAAATTTACCAAACAGTCTAATGTCTCCGTAATTACCCAGGTAGCCAATGCCGCTGCTATCTCCACTAAGGGAAATGCAAAAGCTACAGCAACCAATACAGCAACAGTAGTGCAGCTTAACCAAGCTTAACGATTGCTGTGAGCAGCATCTAGATATGTTTAGCAATAATATTGCTGCCAGTCTAGCAAGATTATTGCCGGAGCAATTAAGGTGTTGCTCATAACAACCAAGACAAATTGCGGTAAACACAAACTATTTTGTAGGAACAAGACAATGATTATTTCTGATTTGAATCATCTAGAAGTTGTGTCGGAAGCATCCAGCGTTGTCGGCGGCGGCGGAAACAAAAATAACAAATACAAACCTGTCAAAATCGACCTAAAAATTACCGATCAGTCTAATGTCTCCGTAATCTATCAGGAAGCTAATGCTGCTGCTGTCACTTCTAAGGGAAATGCAACAGCTACAGCAACCAATACAGCAACAGTAGTGCAGGTTAACAAAGCTTAACGATTGCTGTAAGCAGCATCTAGATATGTTTAGCAATAATATTGCTGCCAGTCTAGCAAGATTATTGCCGGAGCAATTAAGGTGTTGCTCATAACAACCAAGACAAATTGCGGTAAACACAAACTATTTTGTAGGAACAAGACAATGATTATTTCTGATTTGAATCATCTAGAAGTTGTGTCGGAAGCATCCAGCGTTGTCGGCGGCGGCGGAAACAAAAATAACAAATACAAACCTGTCAAAATCGACCTAAAAATTACCGATCAGTCTAATGTCTCCGTAATCTATCAGGAAGCTAATGCTGCTGCTGTCACTTCTAAGGGAAATGCAACAGCTACAGCAACCAATACAGCAACAGTAGTGCAGGTTAACCGAGCTTAACGATTGCTGTGAGCAACATCTAGATATGTTTAGCAATAATATTGCTGCCTGGGCAGCAATATTATTGTCAAACTTAGTAATTTGATTGCTCACAACAACCAAGAGAAATTGCAGCAAACAAGCAATCTATTTTGTAGGAAGAAAACAATGGTTATTTCTGATTTGAATCATCTAGAAGTTGTGTCGAAAGCGTCTAGCGTTGTCGGCGGAAAAGTAGGTATCGACCTAGATTTAAAGCAGAAGCAGAATCAAAAGCTGAGTATCAAAGGAGCCAATATTGGCATTATCAATCAAGTTGGTATTGCTACTGCTGTAGCTGTAAACTTGAATGGTAAAGCAGTTGCAAAAGCAGATGTTGAAAATAACATTAACTAATATTGGTTCCTACAGTAGGTAACAGCAACGGTAATCCTCATAGGCTATGTTTGAAAAGTCAGTTTGCTGGGCTTGAAGGTATGAAGATTCAATAGAGGTATAACCTGACTTGTTAATCCGACCTCACCGATGCCCAATGGCGCGAGTTGGAACCCCTCATTGATTCCCTTGGTACTACGTGGGGGGTGAGCGCTTGAACATTAACAACAGAAGTTCAACAGTACTGTTTTCTATACGATCCCATGACTTACCTCCTTGGCAGACCGGAGATTATTGGTTTTGCTGTTAGCAACAACATGGGGCTAAAGATTACCAAAATTTGCTTAAACGTTGCTTTCCCCTGTTTTTTAACCTTGCGAAGATAAGCATATTTATTATATTTATCGGTTTAAACGAAAGTATCTGCCAAAATGGCAATAAAAGTTGGATTATACTGGTTTAATTTAGGCTAGTTAGATCTCACACTAAAAACGAACTATTTGAATGGAGAGAGCAATCAAATGATTATCATTTCAGACTTGAGCTATGTAGAAGTAGTTTCTGCATCTAGTATTGTAGGTGGAGCCAGCCAAGTTAATTCGGCAGAGTTTAGCACCACCACTAACACTAATGACTCGTCGGTTACAACAGGAGGAGCTTTTAATCTAAGTCCGTCTCACTCCACGCCCACACCCCTAGCAAACAGCACGATTTTACCTAATAACATCAAGCTCGAACAAGCGTTAGCTTTATGAACAAACGATCTGCGTGCTGACTCAAAAGGCTTCAAAGAGCTAGATGTAAATTTTAAGGTTTGGAATGTAGTAGCCGCTGGTAAGTTAAGAAGCTTTCAGCGGTTTTATTCTTGCAACAAGATTCTGATTCACAGCTTTCGCAAATATAATAATAGTTAATTTATCTAGTAAAAGTATACCATTTGTATCAAATTATCCTCCAGCAAATGTCTTGCCACCAGCAATAAGTATCAATTCACGATTAATTGAACATTATTTTTAGAGAGCTTTCTAAGTAGTTAGAGATAAAAATATTACATAAATAACTATAATTTACTAAACTAAGTTACAATTTATTTTTGTTAAAATAGAGAGAAAAATTGAAATATAGATACTATATTTGTAATTACAGGGAACTAAAATTGTCCTGCTCTATCTCGCTTACAAAAATTAATTGCACCGAGGGAGAAACCTATGATTATCTCCGATCTCAACTATTTGGAAGATGTTTTTGAAGCAACCACTATTGGAGGAGGATTAAACTATAACATTGACTCGCTTATTACATGGGCTAACAACCTTGTCGAGGACGTTGACAAAAATCTAAAACTTAATAATGCTTCAGTCAATCAGGAGAAACCAGCTTTAAAAGTTGGAAAAGTTGAAAAGAAAGTTGAAAACAAAGCCTCTGGTAGTTATGCCATAGCTTATTCTAGCGTGACCTACTCTACAACTTAGTAGAGTAGCCAAGGTATCAAAATTTAGCATTATCTTGAAACAAGAGCAGTAACTTTGCACGTCAATATTAACTTCCGATTGAAGTTACTGCTTACATTTATTGAGCTTTTTGATTGAGGTTATTTCATTTAGGTGGAGTATATTTTTTATTTACTTAGTCTTTCTATAGAGCAAGACGTTTATTAGAAGCTCAATAATTTAAGTAGCTTGTTTTTAGTATACTTATAGTGGTTTGCCACTTGCAAAACAAAGGCTATACGAATGTCCAGCTTGCAAAATATACAGGTTCAGCCAGAGCAAATTATAGAATTTTTGCAGAAAAATATACGTTACAAAGAAATATATCAAGAAACTTTGTATCAGCAAGTGATTACTCAAGCTGCTGGGGAGAGAGGGATAACTGTCACTGATGAAGAAATTCAGGCAGAAGCAGATCGCCAACGTCTTGAAAAGCGGCTAGAGAAAGCTGCGGATACGTTGGCATGGCTAACAGAGCAGATGATAACTCCAGATGATTGGGAGGCAGGAATTCGTGATAAAATTTTGGCTAAGAAACTAGCTAACCATTTATTTGCCCAAGAAGTAGAAAAATTTTTTAATCAAAATAGGCTTGATTTTGATCGAGTCTTACTCTATTCTTTTGTTGTTACCGATCAACAGCTTGCTCAAGAAATTTTCTATCAAATTGAAGACAAGGAAATCACCTTTTACGAAGCTGCTCATTTGTATGACATTGACAAGAAGCGCAGACTTCAATGCGGTTACGAGGGAGAGCTTTATCGTTGGAGCTTAAAGCCAGATATAGCAGCAGTTGTATTTAGTGGCAGACTAGGAGAAGTGTTTGGTCCCTTTAGTACCGAGCAAGGATTCCATCTGTTGATGGTTGAAGAGTTTATTCCGGCTGAATTAACACCCCAAAGGTATCAAGAAATTCTTGATAGGGTATTTCAAGAATGGCTGGTTAATGAACTCAACTATTTACTCTATAATCAAGTCAGTTGATATAATTTTTTAAATAGTCGTCTATTAGTGCGATCGTAGGAGCGGTTATATATATTGCGATCGCACAAGAGTTAAGGGAGAATCTTAGTAATGAACTACTCTAAAGTCTTTGTCAAACGCACATCACAAGATGGAGAGGTTGTTACACAAGCAAAAAGTGTGGTAGTTACTTCTGGTAACTCACAATGCACAGTGAGTCAAACCGTTACTGTTGAATCCTCGGAAAATAGTTATAGCAGTAGCTCAACATCTAGCTCTACTACTGTAAGTATATAGTAGATAATTTAGTAGGGTGGGCATTGCCCACCATGATCAAAAGGAGTAGGCAATGCCCTAAATCATTGGTGAACAGTGAGCATTGCCCACCATTATCAAATATCAAATTGGTGGGCATGGGTGGCATACTAGGGTAATCTTTCAGCTCACCTTGAGCTAAAACCTTTTCTTTTCATTTTATACCCCATACCCATTACCCATAAGAGTGAACCTAAGATAGTTGAAGGTTCAGGAACACTAGCGCTTTCCTGTGCATTAACTTCGGCATAATTTGTCTTAACTTCTACTAAAGTTAGATTGGTTAAGACATCAAAAGTACGTGAAAAAATCCCCCCTGTTGATGCTTGAGCAATTTCTTGCTGATTTCCAAAACTAGTTTCTAAAGTAGTTTTCCTTAGATTCAAGGTGAAGCCGTTACTAGTTTTGTAATTAAGATAATCATTGTTACCCATAGTGGCTAAATTACCCTTGAGGGTAAAGGAATCCAAGTAAATCCAATTATCCTGATTAGAGGTTTCATACAACTTTAAAGAGATATCACCAGTAGCATTTGCAGCTTCAAATTTGGGGTTGTCTATTGATGTAGCTAGGTTTAAGCCAGCGTTGAAGTTGAAAGAGAAAGTTTCACCACTATTTACACGAAAGTTATAGCCTACAACGGCGGCTTTACTTTGTGCTAAACCAGAGTATTCGCTACCATTTCCATTAGTTCTACTAAAGGATGAATTGTCAGCATAAAATGGAGTGTCTACGACGATTAAATCATTTACTGCTGAAGCCGTAACCGTTCCATTACTAGCAAATGTGTCAGCATAAGTCTCAGCCAGAATCAAAACATCTGAAGGATCGTGACTAAAGTTACCAATTTGTACTATTGACTGGGAATTACCTAAAGTAGCAGCTAGAAGGGGTGAAGTAGTTAAACCTAAAGCAAGCGGTGCTATAGGAGTAATTAGTAATAAAAAACTCTTAGCATTGATATTTTGCACTACAAAAATTCTCCTTGTATTTATTTATAAGCCAGTCTGGCTAATTAGCTTCAACTATTAGCTCAAAGAAAGCAACTTAAAGGTTGCATGATTATTAACCCAACTCTTTTTTTGAGCAAGTGTCTTTAAAAATTAAGGCTGTAAAATTATGTATTAAAAATAAATTCACATATTGCACCAGTTTCAATAACCGCCCCTTACTCCTTTTTTGGGCTAATAGCTCAAGTCCATTGAAATGGACTGCAACCCAATGTTAGTCTTTTTAAGAAGACTTTGGCTTGAGAGCCTGTTAATTAATTAGCAGGCGGACTAAGGAATAGGTGCAAGATCTAAGATAAATAGATGGTGCAAATGTTGGCAGTGTAGCTCCACTACCAAGTGATTAATTATACGAAACACATAAATATCAATATATAAGACCTGAGAAGATACTTGCAGATCTATACTTTTAAAATCTGCAAACACGATGGTTACAACGCACGGTATACAATGTATATCTTAGGGTAAATTTGATAACTTTTAGTTTACGACCACTTTCAGGTTATTCAGTATTAAACTACTTAATAAAGATTTATCGTTACAAACTATTTTATGTTAAAAATAACACTATTAACATAAAAAATACGTAAATTTACTGATATTTATTGGAAGGATTTATGAAGCTTGCAAGGTAGGGTGCGGTTATTAACACACCCTACCTTGCTTATGCTTTGGCAATGGCTGATTTTGCTAGGGGTGAATTGTCATACTGAGCTAGCAGATCTGCTGGATCGTCATAGATAGCGATCGCATCCTTCAGTTGACTATCATCAAAGCCACCACAACGAACAGCAATTACACCAACTCCAGCCTTGGCAGCCGACTCGATATCATAAGGCGTATCACCCAGCATCAGCACCTCGTCGGGTTGCAGCCCAATCTTGCCTAATGCAGCTTCTACCAAATCCGGTTCTGGTTTCGATTTTTCGGCATCGCTGGAGGTGGTTGCATCATCCTGACTCAGCAGATCGTCAACAGAGGCGGCTTTTAGCAACACTGAAAGTTCTTGACTCGTCGCTGAACTGGCAATGAGCAACCGTAACCCCTCACCCTGCATCTTCTGTATCAATTCCCGTGCGCCCTTTGCTGGGGCTAGATTTGAGCCAAATTTGTTGATAATCAATTCTTTGCGGCGATCAGCAATTTCTTTGCCCTTCCCTTCGTTACCAGAAAGTCCAGGCGCGAACTTAGGCACAATCTGATCGCCCCCCATACCAATCAAAGATCGCACATCTTCAAACTTAACCTCGTAGCCAAATGCTGCAAATGCTTCTACCCAAGCTTGGGCGTGGGCATCATTGCTCAAAACAAGTGTCCCATCTACATCCAAAAGCACACCCTGTAATGCCATTAAAAACCCCTGTAGCTCAGTTTTATTGACAATTAATAATTCGGAATTCCAAATTATTATTCATTACTCTACCCTACCCAGAAGCTGATGTAATTACCTCTTCCGCAGTTGTTATTTCTAATGGCAGAATTCTTGTAAAAGACAATAGGGGCAGGTTATGCGAAATCTTCAATTTCAACAAATATCCCTGCAAAACCCGCCCCTATTTTAATATTTTCAATTTTGAGCATTTATTTATAAAAGTTTATTTATAAAAAATTAAGGCTCACTCCAAAAGAAAGTGAGCCTTATTACCTATGGCTGAATAGCACCATTATTTGCTACCACCAAACTCTATTTCCGTTTTCGTCCATTCGTGCTAGACGAACCACATCGGAAATTTGTTTAGCATCGCGCACATGATGAAGTGCTTTCCTTTGGCCATTCGGGTAGTCCACAATAAAGTAAGTGGGAACTTTAATCCAGTCACCTGTAATATCAGGAGAATCTACAGCAACCTGCTTTGCTTTTTCTTCAACTGATTTTGACTCGTCTTTAACTATGTCGCCTGGATTGACTGTTAAGTTTTTTTCCTTAGCTGTTGGTTCTTCGCGGGAGTGCCAATCTTGACTTACTGGTTGACGTATTTCCTTCTCTTTTTGCTTAGGCATAAATATTTAGAGGGATTTACTAATCTCGCTTCTAAAGATTAATCTAAACAATCAAAAATATAGTTGTTTCTTTCTTCAGAGTGAGTTTATGATGTTCAACAATAGTTCTACCTTGCTATGTAAACCTTTGTGTTGATAATGTTTGGACTAAGCTCTATCGAAAGAAGTAGAGGCTGGTTTTTTGAATTATCTGTTTTCCCATAGATACGTTGATTAAACCCGCCCCTACTCAAATTACAAACGGTTGCATTTCGTAATTGTGCCAGGATCTATGATATCTTTCGGCAACAATAGGTCGGACAATGAATTTAGGTGGATTACCGTCTTTAACATCTATCCGTAGACATGAGTAAGGTCGTCGCTTGTCGGAACCTAGACCGTTGCGACCAACAAATAGGTGCGATCGCGCGACTAACCGCTTACCATCATCCCCAATTTCCATCAAATCCGATCCCTCTGGGCGCTGGCGACGTAAACTAAATCCGCTGCCACCGCAAACAATCCAATGAATATTAGAATCAGCCGATCCCGTATCTAAAGTCTGAAGATGCTCTAGGCAATGAGCATGACCATTTAAGACTAGATCAACCAGGGGACGACCTTGAGGCAAGGATCCCACCTCCCTAGCCACCGCATCTAAAACACCACGCAAACGACCACGAATTGCCAAAGTTTGTGCTTGTTGCCACTTTGTCGCCTCGGTTACGTAGGGGGGATGGTGGAAATAAACCACTCGTCCTCGCACATTTGGATTATGCCAAGATTCAATTAACCGCTGATGAAGCCAGTCCAGTTGTTCGATATCAGTCACCGTTGGTTTATCAGTAGCTAATTGCTTTTCAATATCGACAATAATTTCCTCAATTTGTGAAACTTTGGCTTGCAGGTCGTCGAGCCGCTCGGTATCATCAGCGTCATTAGGATTGAGTTTTTCTGATTCTGCTAAGATTTGTAGCTTTTCCTGCTCCAATTCATCACGCTGCTTTTCCACTATCCTACGACTGGCTTGTCCTTCTTGGCTTGTTGTCGATAGTGGCAGAGGATCGTTAAATGTATTGGAATCTAATGCAAAGAAGTCGATCCCACCGTAGCGGAAGGTATAGTAACGGTTGGGCAGACGGGTAAAGTGTCCTGGTTCGTAGCGCAAGCAGTAACCTGTGTCTGTCTTGGCTGTGTAGTGTTTGTCCAAGTGACTCTTTAGCTCTTGGGGCTGATACGCCTTGAGATAGTCCAAAAAAGCCTTGGCATAAGCATCGCCCGTTCTTGAGCCGTGCAAGCCAACGTCAATATCTAGCCTTGATTGGAGTAGGCGACGAATTGGCAATGTTGTCAACGATACCAAGCTATAAACAAGCGGTAAATTATAGTAATCGTGATTACCAGGTACGGGTAGGATAGGCAGGTTGAAAACCATGCGATCGTAAGCAATATCCTGCGGATGCTCCCCGTTTAAAAGAAACTCTCGGTAAGGCTTGATAAAGTTCTGGGAGTAATACTCGCTCGAACCGAGTAAATAAATCACGTCGCCCGTATGCAGCATGAAACGGCATTCGTCGTGATGGGGCAGCATGAGTTTAGCAATCTGGCGTTGGGGATTGTGTTGGCGGTGCGATCCAGACCCACTGTCTCCAACAACCAAAAACGAGAATTCTGACTCGTCTGCTTTTCCATCATCTAGTTCCAAGCGAGTTTGGTCGATGTCCCGTTCTATAATTACGGGATCTTGCCACCGCACCCGCTGCTTCATCTTGCGAATTTTGTCGGCGATCGCCGGATCGGACACGAGTTTCAAAGCTACTCACTCCAAGAAAGATTGCAACTACTACCCATCGCTGCTTTTTGATTTTACTTAATAGAGCTATAGCTCAAACATCTATCGTTATGGCAATTTTTTTGAGGCGAGCTAACGTGTGTCTCTACAAACACATTCACGACAAAGTAAAAAACGCATGCTTGGGTTTAACCCCAGCCCCGCGTTCTCTAATGAATCATATATTTATATATTCAGGGTCTTTATATGAGCTGACCCCGATTTATCACATATATTATTAATATAAATAAATTACCCAGCAGCTACCTCTATCTCAATACTTATATGTTTGCTGATTTTTTAATAATTTTTTTATTTCTTTAGTTGTAGGCAATTGCTTCCTTGATAGAAGAGAAGATAAATTTTGTCATCCTCTTGACTTTCCAGTGTTCAGCATTGGGAAAGACGAATTTACTGCTGTAATCAGTAATCCTAAAGATATTGAAAGAATGAATTGTCTGTGCGGGTTTTTTAGAATTATCTGTCTTGCATAGATATGTTGATTAAACCCACCCTCCTACAGAAACATAGAGAATGCTGGTATGGAAAGTATAATAAATATCTTTCTGGACAGCATCACTGATGGTGTTGTTATTAGTGACAGTGAGTTACGCTTGATCTTTATAAACCAAAGGGGGGCAGTAATTCTTGGTCAAACGCGAACAGCTTTGATGGGCAAAAATTTGCCCACGCTGTGTACAGACACATTTAGCATCAATTTTTACCAAGAGTGCTGTCGGGCTATTGCCCATAAAGTCCCTGTCAAGTGGGAAGGGTTTTGCGATCGCCTTGATATTTGGCTAAAAATTCATGCTTATCCTTCAAGCGCGGGGTTAATTGTACTATTTCAAGACATCTCCCAATACAAGCAAAACGAAGTCCTTTTGCAACAAGCTTGCGATGAATTGGAACATCAGCTGCTACGCCAAACAGTTAAATTGAAGCAAACCAATGTCTCGATCATGAATCACATGATCGAGCGCCTCCAAACAGAAGCAGCCCTACGCAACACCAATGCCCACCTAGCTCAGATTTTGGAAAGCATAACCGATGGCTTTATTGCCCTAGATGGCGAGTGGCGCTACAGTTACATAAATCAAAAAGCTGAACAAATTTTGTACAAGGCTCAGGGAGAGCTACTAGGCAAAAACATTTGGGAGGTTTACCCACAACTAGTTAATACCTTGTTTTACTGTCAGTGTCTTGCAGCAGCCAAAACTGAAACACCCATTGAATTTGAATATTTTTATACGGGGCTAAACCGCTGGCTGGAACACAAAGTTTATTCTTCTAAGAGCGGAATTTCTATCTACTTTCAAGACATTACAAAGCGTAAGCAGATAGAAGTGGAGTATCAAGAGCTAATCAAGCAGGAGCAAACAGCCCGTATTCAAGCCCAAAAAGCACAAGCTAGCTGTGCCTTTTTGTCAGAAGCAAGTCGAGTGCTGGCTATGTCGCTCGATTATGAAACTACGCTGTCTACCCTAGTGCGATCGCTTGTGCCATTTTTAGCGGATTATTGCCTAATTCATAAATTAGACGCTAATGGACGGTTTCAAGCTGTAGCAGCAATGCATTGTGTCCAAGAAAAACAACAACTCGTTGAAGAATTGTCTAGTCGCTATGAAAACAGGATTGAAAATCCTAATAGCTTCATAGCGCAAGTGTTGCGAACTCAAAAACCTATTTTAATTCCAAACTCTACTTACGAGCTTGCCACCTCAATTACACAGGACACTCGCCTAGTGGAAATTTATCAAGAACTTGCACCAAAGTCATGTCTGATTGTGCCATTGATTGCCAAGGGGCAAATATTTGGTACGCTGTTTTTAGCAACCGCACAGTCAGGGCGTTGTTATACAGAATCGGATTTGACGCTAACAATTGACTTAGCTTCTCGTGGGGCGATCGCTATTCATAATGCCCTACTTTACCAGCAGGCGATCGCATCCAACCGCCGCCAAAACGCTCTTGCTATCCTATCCCAGAAATTACACAACCCTTTGCATACAATTTGGGGTTGGGCGCAGATGCTTTTGAAAAACTCATATGAAGAACTCAGACAAAAAGCGCGCTCTTCCAAGGCATTCAAGTAATTGAGAACAAAACCAATTATCAATTATCAGTTATCAGTTATCAGTTACCTACTACCAATTACCTACTACCAATTACCACTAGGAGTATTATATCTAAATATTAAAAAGCAATGAAACAGATAAAAGAAGCGTTACGCAAAAAACTTTGGTTTCTCTATCAAATAGCAGTAGAAAGAATAGCTACAGCCCGTAAAAATAACCAACAAGAGAATCGGCAGCGGGGGGCAAAAACCCAATCCTTCAAAAAAGCCTCTTTGTTTATTGACGGCAAGACTAATATTGCTGCATTGTCGCAAGTTCTGCGTGGCGTTGCTGAAGTTTTATCTCAAAAAATGGACTTACCTTGGAAAACTGAAGAAAGCGGTACTCTGAGTTACGAAAAAAAAGTATCAGGTGGTAAAGGAAAAATCTGTTACTACGTGACAGACAAGCCAGAAAAACAGCATCCAGAAATACTAGCTGAAGAAGCAGCTTGGGCTGCGATCGAACAATTTGATCCAAGAGCGTGTGCTATTCACTTAATATACTGCGCTTTGGTAGCAAACCTTGAACAGCCTTGGAAAGATAATTTTATCATTGATGAAAAGCAACTAATTGAATACACAGGTTTGAATAAACGTAGAGATTTATCCAGGCATGATCAGCTATTAATTTTGTATAATCTTACCCGACAACCTGCTCAAATACTAGCTTCTATTGCTCAGTCTAAACGAGGAAAAATAGGAGCTTTTACTGTTGCAGATATTCAAATTTGGGATATTGCTATTGTGCGAGAAATTGATACTGATGAGAACGGTAATAGCAAGCTGATAGGATTAAAAGTAATCGGCAAGCCAGGAGCTTGGACAAAATACTTTCTTAACAAATCAGAATACTACCGTCATACAGGAATTATTACTAAAAAAACTGTACAAAAACTCTTTAGTATTGGTAAACAAAATGCTGGTGCAGCAAGGTTGTTGATTTGGCTTACTTTTCAGATCCAACCTGGATATCAGGATCGTGTGAGTGGAAAAACACTAATGGAAATTGCCTACGGTGAGGACAGAGTAGCACTAGCTCAAAAAGACAGGCAACTAAGGCGACAACTTGCTGATGACTTTGAAACTGACTTGAAAGTAGTTAAAGAAGCCGAATGGCAGGTAGAGCTTGAAAATGAACCTGCTTGGTTAAAAGTTAATCATACTAAAAGACCGATAGGCTTTTGGGATGAGTTGCTAAATACTAGATGGCATTTTGATCTACCAACAGATATACAACAGTCTTTAATGCAACAAAGCCAGCCAAGAGTAAGCAATATCCAGAAGAAAAGTTATATCCAGCCCCCATCAGGTAATGTAATCAGAGAAGCTAGAAAAGCAAAAGGCTGGTCTAGGACAGATTTTGCCACATTGATGGGTAAAAGTGTATCCTGGGTTGATGCGATCGAGACTGGTCATCGGATGGTTTCTCAGAAAGACTTACCTAAACTGCTCAATACGCTGGAACTCAACTAGGGGCTTGGTAATTGGTAGTTGATAACTGATAACTGGTACACACGTAGCAGTGCTACGTCTCTAGTGATAACTGATAACTGGTAATTGGTAATTGGTAACAAGTTTATTCCCAGAGTTGGATTAGCCAGACTCTGGGAACATGAACAGCTAATGTATTAGCGCAAAAGCAAGATTAACTCAATTTAAGCAGGTTGATTCTCAGGCTGATTTTGGCTTACTTGTTGCCTATTGCTTTGATCCCCTGACTGAATTTGCCCTTGCTGGCTTTGTCCCAGGTTAATCGTAACAACTTTATTCTTTTCTTGTTCTGCCTTGGGCAAAGTTAGGCACAACACGCCGTTTTTGAATTCGGCTTGTACCTTGTCGTTTTGAATTCGAGCTGGTAGAGGAATGATTCTTTCGAATCTACCATAACGGAATTCTGAACGACGCATACCTTTTTCATCGCTCTTAGTTTCTAGTTTGCGTTCGCCAGCGATCGCAACTGCTTCCCCTGTCACTTTAATATCAAGATCCTTGGCTTCTATGCCAGGAACTTCCATTTTGAGTGTGATTTGATCGGCAGTTTCGTGCATTTCTGCTGCGGGGATAAAAGAAGAGCCACTGATGATCTCAGCGCGATCGCCCTCATTAGGAATCATCATTTGCTCAAACAAACGATTCATTTCCCGTTGCAGGCTTTCAATTTCCCGGAACGGTTGCCAACGAACTAGTGCCATGTTTTCACCTTCCGAAAGACTTGGTGTTCCTAAATATGATTAAGCAAAAGCTTTCTGCGCTCTTGCTATTATTTAATTACTAGTTTTAAAATTCAGTTAGAATTTCCTCCTCTACCTATAGGTAGGAACAATTAGATTTTTTTCCTCTATCTACTGGAGCGTGAATGTATAGCTGAAAACAAGCTTTTTTACAATCGGCAGTATATAGGATTACAAAGATTGTTTTGCACTATGCAAACTGTATTTACTATTAATAACTAATTACACTACATTAAGTTACTAGTGTGTACATTTACTTATCTAGGAGTCTACAAGGAGTGATACCCGAAAGCGCTAATTGCCTGCAACAGATGATCCCCCCAACAGAGTTAATAAGGGGGCGGGGGGATCGGATATGTAGCAGTGTTAAAGCAAATTGGTATGAATAGGGGAATGGCAGTGCAATGCCCGTACCATGTGAGTAGTGAGTTAAGCAAGGAGGAATTTCTATGCGTGGGGGTGCAGAGAATCAGCCGTCGCAATGGTGGGAGTGGTTTGATCAAGAGCGAATTATTGATAACTTAGAAAAAATTCAGAACCTGATTGTGATTGCTTTGTCCATTGGTCTATTTTTTATCATGGTTCTGCGGCTAGGTGACTTGTTTCTGTCTCTATTTGTACCGCTGAGGTTCCAGAATGTCACCTGAGATATTTTATTTATTCTGATTTTGATAGAACTGTTTAGATTACTAATTATTTATCTGAAAGAGCAACGCATTTCTATAGGTGTATCAGTAGAAGTTTCAATTGTATCTGTACTACGAGAAGTTATTATTCGAGGAGCATTGGAAATCTCCCCGCAACAAATTTTGGCTGTCTGTGCTTTTTTATTAGTTCTAGGAGGATTGCTGTTAATTCGGGCTTGGATGGCACAAATATTTAGCACAATTGAAGTTGATAAAAAACAAGATTTGCTAGATGAGGAAGTAATACCATTTTAGATTTTAAATTTTAGATTTAAAGATTGGGAAATGCTCATCATGATTACCAGTATGCCACCCATGCCCACCAATTATATAAAACGGTGGGCATGGGTGGCATACGCTTGGGTTTTTAAACAATTACTCTGGCTAGGCTCGGTGTTGCGATCGCCTCACACCCAGGCGCGTATACTTGAGTGACATAATCAGCAATCATCCGATCTGTATTGAACAGCGGTGCATTCGTCTTAATCGATGCCTTCATCATTTGAATCCAGCGGTGGGGAATGCCGTTAGCATCCCAGTCGTAATATAGAGGAATAATTTCTTCCTCCAACAACTGATATAGGGATTGAGAATCAATTCGATCTTGCAATTCTTGATCGCTTGTATGGGCATCTTCACCTATAGCCCAGCCATTCATGGGCTTACCATCTGCTCCAACTTTATAGCCTTCGCACCACCATCCGTCTAAAACACTGCAATTGATCCCGCCGTTGAAGCAGACTTTCTGCCCACTCGTACCAGAAGCTTCTAAGGGGCGACGGGGATTATTTAGCCACACATCCACACCTTGGACGAGTTTTTGACCTGTGTAGATGTCGTAGTCTTCAATCAAGGCAACTCGGTGCTGGATTGCTGAATTTCGACACCACTCCATCAAGCGTTGGATAATTCGCTTACCTTCTTCATCAGCTGGGTGAGCTTTGCCAGCGAAGATGATTTGTACTGGACGATCTAGACTACCAAAAATCTTCAATGCCCGCTGTGCATCGCGCAAAATTAGATCGCCTCGCTTGTAAGGCGAAAAACGACGGGCAAAACCAATGGTCAAGGCTTTGGGATCTAATAGCTTTTCAGTTGAGGCAATGCGATCGCTCGGTTCACCTCGTTCTGTTCTAGCTTTTTTCAGTTTATAGCGAGTATGGGCAATTAGCCGCTCTTTCAGCACTTGATGCCGCCACCAAATTTCCTCATCTGGAATCGAGTCAACTTCCGCCCACATCTGGGGATCAACTGCCCTCGTTTTCCAGTCTGCACCCAAAAACTGCGTATACATATCAGCCATTAGAGGAGCAGTCCAAGTAGGTGCGTGTACACCATTGGTAATGTAACCAATTGGCACAGTGTCTTCTGAACGATTGGGATATAGAACTGTCCACATCTGGCGGGAAACTTTACCGTGTAACTCACTCACGCCATTGGCTGTTCTACACATCCGTAATGCCAGGACAGTCATACCAAAAGGTTCCCAAGGATCGCCCAGCCTTCTAGCACCCAAAGCTAGGAATTGCTGACGCGACAGCTTCATTTGCGTCCAGTAGTGAGCAAAGTAGGAATCCATCAAATCGGGTGAGAAGACATCATGACCTGCTGGTACTGGCGTATGTGTGGTGAAAACACAACGCTTTCGTACTTCTGCTTCAACGTCGTAGAAAGATTTGCCAGTTTGCTCAATTTCTCGCCGCGCAATTTCCAAGGTACAAAACGCCGCATGACCTTCGTTGAGGTGGTAAATCGAAGGGTTAATGCCCAAAGCGTGTAGCGCCCGTACTCCACCGATCCCCAGTAAAACTTCTTGAGCTATCCGAGTATCCTGATTACCGCCGTAGAGGTGTCCCGTCAGCCAGCGGTCAATCGGATCGTTGTCCTCGCGGTCTGTATCTAGCAAATAGAGACTCACGCGCCCAACTTGTACGCGCCAGATTTGGACTTTGACTATGCGCTGACGAGTTGCAAGTTCAAATGTCAGTGGTTCCCCTCGATCATTTTTGATCAGTTCTTGGGGCATCTGGTGAAAAAGATTGTCAACGTAGTAATCTTCTTGCCAACCATTTCGGCTTAATCGCTGACGGAAGTAGCCTTGACGATATAGCAACCCGATCCCAACTAGTGGCACACCTAGATCGGATGCAGACTTGAGGTGATCCCCAGCCAGAATGCCTAAGCCACCTGAGTAGATGGGTAGGGATTCATGGATGCCGAATTCTGCACAGAAATAAGCTATTGGGCGATCGCGTGATATTTGAGGCGCTACCTGACTCACCCAAGTATCTTGCTGCGTCATGTAAGAGTCTAGCTGTGCTGCCAAATCTGCAACTTGCTGGATGTAAAAGGGATCTTCGGCTATTTGGGTCAGACGTTCGTAAGATACAGATTCTAGAACGGCTACAGGGTTATGTCCGTAGCGTTCCCATGCCTGGGGATCAATGTTTTGGAATAAGGAAATCCGTTCTGTTGTCCAACTCCACCAGTAGTTATATGCTAGATCAGCTAAACGCTTTAGCGGCAAAGGCAACTTCTGACTCAGATGAAGCGCTTGTGCGATCGAACCATTATTTGTCATAAATTTCAACGCTCGTGTGCTTTTTACTCTCTCTCGAATCGACTGCGATATTGATTACGCTGCAATTACCACAGACCTTGGCAGTTTTTGTCAGTTCTTACAGTCAAAGGTGGGTTATAACTTTTGTCCCTGGAGGAACCTGTTTATAGCTTTTACAGCATATTTCAAATTATTGGTCTTTTTTTACACTCTTTACAGATTTTTTAATCAAGTTAGTTGAAGCTATATTTAACAAAGTTTTGCTCTTTGTAAACTTTAGTGTACAGATAAAATTTTAGTAAAAAACAATACAACATTAGAAAAGGGTTTAATAGGAATACTTATAGGAGAACAGGAAATTTTGCATCCTGCGCCCCTAGCTCGAAAACTTTGCCTTATGCGGTTAAATTGGTAAAAAGAACTGGTAATTCCCCTTACTAGTCTTGACTTATCATGTAATTAAAAAGTGTTGTTGAGCTTATGAACCCTGCCCTAACTAAATTTGGCGCTCAAATGTCTCACCTGACAGGTGTCAGGGCGATTATGAAGGACATTATTGAAACGCTGCAAGCAGGGGAGGGAAAAGAATTTATCAATTTGAGTGCGGGTAATCCCTTGATTTTGCCTCCTGTAGAGCAGCTATGGCGGGATTGTACAGCCCAATTGTTAGCTAGCTCTGAGTATGGGGATGTAGTTTGTCGCTACGGTTCGAGTCAGGGTTATGGACCGTTGATTAGTGCGATCGCACAGGATTTCAACCGCCGCTATGGATTGAATTTGAGCGAACGCAACATCCTAATTACCCCAGGAAGCCAAACCCTCTACTTCTACGCAGCCAACGCCTTTGGTGGCTACACTGTGGGCGGAAACTTGAAGCAAATCGTGCTGCCCCTAAGCCCAGATTATACAGGTTACGGCGGCGTAAGCTTGACACCAGAAGCTTTGATTGCCTACAAACCCAGACTGGATATTGACGAATCAGCCCATAAATTCAAATACCGCCCTGACTTCAGCCAATTAGCAATCACAGAAGATACAGGCTGTGTGATCTTTTCTCGTCCCTGTAACCCTACAGGTAACGTCCTCACCCAAGAAGAAGTACAAAAGATCGCCGCCCTAGCTGCACCTTACAACGTGCCAGTGATAATTGATTCAGCTTATGGTCCTCCCTACCCAGCATTGAATTTTACCGAAATGACACCAGTGTTTGGAGAAAACATTCTCCACTGTATGAGCTTATCCAAGGTAGGATTACCAGGAGAACGGATCGGAGTAGCGATCGCAGATACTAGATGGATTCAAGTGCTAGAATCATTCCAGACAAATTTGTGTATCCATCCGTCCCGATATGGACAAGCGATCGCAGCTCGTGCAATCAACGAGGGTGCATTAGCTGATATCTCCACGTCTGTAATTCGACCTTTCTACCAAGATAAATTCTCCGTTCTCGAAACAACCCTTAACCAAACAATGCCCCTCGACTTACCTTGGTTTCTGCATCGTGGTGAAGGGGCAATATTCGCTTGGTTATGGCTAAAAGATCTACCGATTACTGACTGGGAATTTTATCAACAACTCAAACAGGTAGGCGTAATTGTTGTCCCAGGTAGTTCCTTCTTCCCAGGTTTACAGGAAGACTGGACACACAAACAGCAATGTCTGCGCATCAGCTTAACAGCCAGCGATGAAGAAATTGTAACTGGAATGCAACGCTTAGCAAAGGTAGCACAACAAGTTTATCAGCGATCGTCGGTGAGTGTTTGACTTAAAGGAACAATCGCACCAAGCGCTAAGAACCTTCACACCTTAGCGCCTTTGCGTCTTTGCGTGAAACAAATCCAGGCATTGACTTCCTAGTAGATTATGGCTTTGGACGACTGGTTAGAAATCGGGAAAATTGTAGCAGCTCAAGGATTGGATGGGGAAGTAAGGGTATATCCTAACTCAGACTTTCCCGAACGATTTGTGCAGCCAGGAAAACGTTGGTTGCTGCGTCCTGGTGAAACCCAACCCCAACCGATTGAATTACTGGGAGGTAGGTATATAGAGGGTAAAGGTTTGTATGTAGTCGAACTAGCTGGCATAGACGATCGCAACAAAGCTGAGGATCTGCGCGGTTGTTTGCTAATGGTTCCCTCAAGCGATCGCCCTCCTTTAGCAGAAGACGAATATCACGTTTTAGATTTACTTGGCTTAGAAGTATTTATGCAGGAATCAGGCGAACTTGTTGGTACTGTGGTAGATGTGATCCCAGCTGGGAATGATTTGCTGGAGGTAAAGCTGCACCAATCATCTGCCAATGACAAAGTACAAAAAGTTTTGATTCCGTTTGTCAAGGCGATCGTGCCAGTGGTAGATCTGGTTGCTAAGCGAATTGAGATTACGCCGCCGCCTGGATTGCTAGAAATCAATTCTTGTTGAAAAATATCAATTTGTTACTCGACACCCGCCTGAGAATCTATCTACAAAAATCTTTTAGCCCTTGTCAGATCCCCCCTAGCCCCCAAGGATCGGGGGGTTGGGGGGATCTGATCGATTGTGCATTGAGATAGCTTTTTACTGTTTGAAATGAAAACAGATAAAATTGCTCCCGCCTTATAGCCAGCAGAACGAGGATATAAGGCGGGAACAATCTTTTTGGTTTGCTATTTTACTAAAAAATTAGCTCAATTCTCAAGAATTGTTACCTACAATATCTTGCTTGAATGATTGAATTTTTGCTGCTAATTCTTGCCGAGTTGAAGCTTGGAGTAAATAGCGGTAAACAAACCAAGTTGCATATCCAATACCAATCACTTCAAAAAATGAAGAGAACAGAGGGATACCATTGAGAGCATCTACGACGGCAAAGACTACCCTTAACGCTACAATTGTCGCAAAGATCAGACCTAGGCTAATAAGTGGAAGTTTGTATGTCTCAAAAAACCTACTCAAGTATACGGGTAACTGATCCAAAAAGTTAGAAATTTTGGCGCTCACTTGCTGCAATTGTGCATTAGTTTCACTAGTAATTTCACTAGCAGAAGGTAGCGAGGAAAGATTTTCTGCAACTGTTGCTTCGTTTGTTGCAGTTGGATCTTCGGCAGAAGGAGCGATGTAGGTTTCGGTTTTTACTTTAGTTTCCATAATTCTCCGTTTTTTGTGATTACAAAACTTTTGCTACTGGACTTTTTTGTTATTCGTCCCCTTGTTTCCAGGTTGAGCCTGTAAATAAGGTAACTATTGAACTTTTTGGTAGCCAGCTTTAGCTTTTTGGCTGCTTAACAGTGGCTTTTACAACCACATTTTTGACTCCTTTAATTTCACGAGCCAAAGGATTAATCTTCTGCAATTGGGCAGCAGCTGGAACTGTTCCTGATACCGTGACAGTGCCGTCATCTGTTGCATTAACTGTTAGTTGACCGTTGGGTATGTTAGCTTCTAACTTGGAGCGGACTTCACTTGCCAAATCGCCTTCAGCTCTTTGTGTACCTCCTCCAGCTACATTATTTCGCTCTTCCCGCGCTCGAATATCAGAATTTAGCTGTCTTCTGCGTGTTTCACTTTGAGCATCATTTTTAGCAGCTTGTGTTTCTCCTTTGCTTGGTGTTTGGGCAACTGTGCTGGTATTATTAGTTGCTGATTCACTGGTCTTAGCACTATGATTACAAGCAGCAGCACCAAAAACTAAAAGGCAAGTTATTAATAACCCAGTTAGCTTTTTCATAGGAAATGCGATAATTGATAATTGGTAATTGGTAATTGGTAATTGGTCAATTCAAAATTAAGAATTCATAACCCATGAGAACTTTATCGAATTGCTGCTTTCGTTACCAGACGATCGCCTGGTAACGAGAAGGGCGATCGCTTATACTGTTTCGTCCCGACGGTCAATGATAATTACAGCAGGATCGTTGCTATCGACTGCTGGGTAATTGGTGTGAGTGGAATTAACTTGGTAGTCCATACCTGCGCGATCGCTATTTGAATTGGCATCATAAATGGTAAAGTCTTCAATACCGCGCCGTCTGAGGATTGCTTGTGCACGGTCAAGTTCGGCATCCGTACCTTCGACCATTACCAGATAGTGACCTCTAGAGAAGCGATCGTTATATACTCTCGCTTGCTCTTCGGGAATGCCTAACCCAGCTAGTCCGCCCACTATACTGCCAGCTGCTGCACCAATTACACCACCAGCCAAAGCTGTAGCCAAAGTTGTTGCTACTTCCCCAGCTAGAATTACAGGACCTACCCCAGGAATTGCCAAAGCACCAAGACCGACTAGCAAGCCTGTTAAACCACCTAATGTACCGCCTGTAATTGCTCCTGATTTTAACCCAACATCTGCTTTATTGCCATGACCATGATGCCGATCCTCAATGTCAGTGCGAGAATCTTTAGCAATTAGTGACACTTGATTCATCGAGAAGCCAGCAGCTTGCAATTCTCCCAGTGCTACTTCTGCATCTTCACGGCGAGAAAATACCCCGATTGCGCGTCTTGTTCTTTGTACAGGTGTGTATGTGGAGGCTGTGGTATTGGTGTAAGCAACAGGCGCAGCGGCAACAGTTGTAGTAGCGACATTGGCGTGTCTACTATTGGGGTGATCGTAGATGCCATAATCTTCAATTCCCCGATGATGTAAAATCCTTTCTGCCCTTGCGAGTTCTTCATCTGTGCCATCTACAATAACTAAGTAGTGTCCGCGTTCTACTCGTTCGTTGTAAGCTCTGGCTCGTTCTTCGGGAATTCCTAAACCAACTAATCCACCCAGCAAACCACCAGTTACCGCACCAATACCCGCACCAGCCAAAGTTGTAGCAAGGGTAGTTGCTGTTGCTCCAGCAAGCATAACTGGACCTATACCAGGAATTGCTAAAGCGCCAAGACCGACTAATAAGCCAGTCAAGCCACCTAAAGCACCACCAGAAAGTAACCCAACTGTAGCACCTTCGTCAGCTTTATTGCCTACTTGTTCGCCCACCTGAGCGCCAGCGATATTGTCATTGCGGTCTGCATCCCGCACTACTACAGATACTCTATCCATCGGAAAGCCGGAATCTCTTAATTCATGTAGCGCTTGTTCCGCATCCCGACGATGTGTAAATACTCCTACGGCACGCCTATGTACGCCTACCATCCTTCGTTCTCCCAAGCCGAAAAAATCTTCCGAACGCAAACTTGTTATTGATTCTTTGTAATACTATTTCTACAATATTGCGATTAACTTTTCCTCAATCCCTTGGAAGAGGTTTTTATCTATCAACAGTAATAGATTAATTCCTATAAGTGAATGTCTAGAAAAGCAGAAAGCAAAAATCCTGCTTTCCCCTGTTCATTGACCGACTGTAGGCCAGGAACGAGGGGTTAAGGAAGGTTAGAAAAATTCCCTTACATTGTTTGATGTTGTTCTGCTTAAATGTAAGGTTGAAGTAAATAATTTAAATTAGCCTACTTTTAAGATTTCACTTATTTTTAGACTTTACACATATTACTATAACCGCACCTTCACTTGCTAGCAAGTAGTCACATTATGCTAGAAAGTAGTCACAGTTTTTGCCGTTAGTAACTGTGTACCAGTTAGCTCCTTATTCGCCTTACATTTTAGAATCACAAAGCGAAAATGCATCAACTGCATTCGCATCTTTCATAGCCTCAAACTGCGTCAATTCCTTCTTTAGAAAGATGGATTTTAACTGTTAATTTTATAACTTGCATAGGAATGGTAATAATTTTGAGGAACATAATAATGCCACTACAGAGAATCGGTGAATTCGATCCAGACTACACTCAGGCTCTTCAGGGTAATGACCTCAAAGGCATGAGTGTCTATACTCAAGGCACTAACGATAAAATTGGCAGCATCAGCGATGTTGTAGTAGACCATGATGGTAAGTTCCGCTATTTCATTCTTGACTTAGGCTTGTGGAATATGGGCAAGAAGGTTATGTTACCTGTTGGTCGAGCACAGATCGACTCTGCTGCAAACCGTGTATCTGTTGGTCTGACAAAACAGCAAGCGGAAAATTTACCAGAATATACAGATAGTCATCCTCTTGATTATGACTATGAAGAGCGAGTACGGGGCGTGTATCGCACAGCGCCCCTAGAAGCATCTGCACCTCTAGAAGCATCTGCACCCCTAGATACAACCCCTGCTGGGCGTAGCACTTCGACTTACGATCGCAACACCTACACCTACGATCAAGATGCGGATCTCTACAACGTTGGTACACAGGGAGATCAAACGATCAAACTTTACGAAGAACGGCTAATCACCAGCAAACAGCGCCGGAAAACAGGAGAAGTAACAATTGGTAAGCACGTTGAAAGTGAAACAGAGCGTGTTTCAGTACCACTTGAAAAAGAGCGCGTGGTAATTGAGCGAGTAACCCCAACAGATGCTGGTAGACCTGTTGCACCTGGGGAAGCTGCTTTCCGTGAAGGTGAAGTTGCGCACATGGAAATTTACGAAGAAGTTCCTGATATTCACAAAGAAGCCTTTGTGCGTGAAGAAGTGAGAGTCAATAAAGTAGTGGAACAGGAAACTGTTGAAGCTCAAGAAACAATTCGCAGAGAAGAGTTAGATATTGACACACAAGGGCATCCGACTGTAAATCGTCCTCCTAACGATCGCATTTAGTATCCCATTTCCATCTCGTTCGTAGGGTGGGCATTGCCCACCCTACTATTATTCCTAGGTTCCAGCTTGGGAATGAGGAGTTAGAAGAAAAATAACAGGGTGTAATTGAATTTGATTGAGGAAAATATTATGTTTCAAAGTGAAGAAATTGCTTTGAAATTGTGCTTGATTCCGCTCAAATTAGCACAGTTTCCAGTAGAACGAGAATTCTTAACTCCAGAAGAAGCATCACTTGTCTTTTCAGGTCCCAAATTTTTGGTGGCATTACTGGCAGGTGTGTTAATGGCATTTGCCTTTCAATTACTATTAACAAACCTCTCAGTTGCGGTTGGAATTTCAGCCTTGGGCGGAGATTCAGGCTCTGACGAAAGATCAGAAAGCTTGGGGGGGACGATTCGTAAAGTAGAATCAGCAGCAGGGCTTTGGGCGTTAGTAACCGCTACTATTGCCTTATTCAGTGCCAGTTTTCTAGCGGTAAAACTTAGCCTAATTGAAAGTGCATTTCTCGGCGCAATCATTGGCGTAGTTATCTGGTCAACCTACTTCTCACTGTTAATGTGGCTAGGTTCATCAGCAGTAGGTTCCTTAATTGGTTCTCTCGTCAGTACGGCTAGTTCTGGCATTCAAGGACTGATGGGTACAGCAACAGCTGCAATTGGCGCTAATGTGGCAAAAAATCAAGCTGTTTCTACCGCTGAGGAAATTACAGCCGCAGTTCGGCGGGAATTAACTTCAGGTATTGACCCTGATAGCATCCGAAATACGCTACAAAGTTCTTTGAGTTCTATACAATTACCACAACTGAATCTCAAAGAAATTCGCAATTCTTTTGACCAGTTGCTCAAAGAATCAGATTTGAACGATATCGCCGATAGTGATCTGCTGAAAAATATCAATAGAGAAACATTTGTAAATTTGATCAGCAGTCGCACAGACTTTTCTAAAGAAGATATTAATCGAATTGCAGACCAACTTGAAGGCGCTTGGAATCAAAATGTAAATCGGCAAAACCCGACAGAGCAAGTAATTAATTTGCTCAAACAAGCCACTCCAGAACAACTGAATTCAGAGCAGTTGAGTCAAACAATTGGGCAACTGGTTACAGCTGGAATTGGCGGCAGCCAAAGCAATGGTCTAATGAAGCAAGTTGTTCAATCTGGCTTAGGCGCTGCAATGCCTGCAGTATTGGATCGGGTAAACATCAAAGATCTTGATGTCGATAAAATTACCCAACAGTTGCAACAGCTAAAAAGTAAGTTTCAGGATGTAGATGTCGATAAAATTACCCAACAGTTGCAACAGCTAACACAAAAAGCAACTGAACAAATAGCTGACAAACTTCCCTCCCTACCTGCTCAAAACACTATCAAGGCAGATGTAGAAGACTACATTTTGGGTGCGTTACCTTGGCATTTCAATCGCATCACGCTCAAAGATGAATTTAAAGACGTGATCTACGATCCGAATGCAGATCCAGGAACGATCAGACGGCAGTTGGAAGAACTCGATTCTGACTATTTTACTAACTTGCTGACGCAGCGAGGTGACATCACGCCAGCTAGGTTAAAAGAAATTGCCCAGCAGATGGAAAGCGTACGCACGGAAATTTTAGAAACTGTGGGTAAGGCGGAATCAAGAGAAAAATCGCAAAATCTACGCAGTCGAGTTGAAAACTATCTGCACTCGACTGGGAAAGAAGAATTGAACCCAGAAGGTATTGAGCAAAATTTTGCCACCCTGCTGGAAGATCCAGAGGCTGGGATTGAAGATTTAGGCGATCGCCTATCCCAATTCGACCGTGATACCCTAGTGCAACTGCTCAAACAACGGGAAGATATCAACGAAGAGGAAGCTAATAATATTGTTAGCTCTCTCGAAAGTACCCGCGATAATGTCTTGAATCGAGCTAAAGAACTGCAAGAGCAAGCAACAGCAAAAGCTCAAGAATTGCGGCAAAGGGTAGAAGAATATCTTCGCAATACCAACAAAGAGGAACTTAACCCCGAAGGTATTGAGCGCGATTTTAGAAAGTTGCTAGAAGATCCCCAGGCAGGATTGAGCGCTTTAGGCTCAAGGTTATCACAGTTTGACCGTGATACCTTAGTAAAATTGTTGTCTGCGCGTGGGGATTTGAGCGAGGAGCAAATTAATCAAACCCTCGATCGCTTGGAAGGAGTACGTAATAGCATTCTGCAAGCACCGCAAAAAGCAGCAGAAAAGGCAAAACAGCAGTACGAGCAAACCACAAGTACGATCGCCCAATATCTGCGTAATACCAATCTGGAAGAACTCAATCCAGAAGGTATCCAACGCGATTTGTCTAAGTTACTCGAAGATCCCAAAGAAGGCGCTCTAGCACTGCGCGAACGCCTCTCGCAAGTGGATCGGGAAACCTTGGTTAAACTACTTTCCCAGCGGGAAGACTTGAGCGAAGAGCAAATTAATCGTACAATCGATACCTTGCAAGAGGGAATTGGAAACATTGTCAAAGCGCCACAACGCTTGGCAACGAGGGCAACTCAACAAGTTGCCGATTTTGAATCCAAGCTCGAAGACTACCTGCGTAACACCAACAAAGAAGAACTCAACCCCGAAGGAATCAAGCGCGATCTGCAATTGCTGCTACGAGATCCTCGTGAAGGAGCGGGAAGTTTAGTCGATCGCCTTTCCAAGTTCGACCGTTCTACGATTGTGGCTTTGCTATCTCAACGGGAGGATATTTCCGAAGAGGAAGCCAATAGAATTGTGGATCAATTTGAATCTGTCCGCAACTCGCTTGTCGAGCAAATTCAGCAAATCCAGCAAAGAGTGCAGTCTGTACTTGATGGAGTTTTTGGCAGAATTCGCAACTATCTCAACTCCCTGGATCGTCCTGAACTGAACTACGAAGGCATTGGGCAAGACTTTAAGAAAGTGTTTGACGATCCACAAGCGGGATTTGATGCATTGCGCGATCGTCTGGGTCAATTTGATCGTGGTACTCTGGTTGCCATCCTTAGCTCTCGACAGGATATTTCCGAAGAGCAGGCGCGGAGGATTATCGATTCTGTTGAACGAGCGCGGGATAATGTACTGCACCAAGCCGAACGTATCCAGCAGGAAACTCAAAGACGCTTGAACTCGATCAAAGAGCAAACGAAAAAGCAAGCTCAAGAAGCCAAAAAAGCCGTTGCAGATGCAGCTTGGTGGCTATTTGGTGCGGCTATTACTTCACTAGCGGCAAGTGCTTTAGCTGGTTTCATCGCTGTAGCTGGCACACCTTTTTAGTGGAACCAGTTGGCTAGGTGAGGTATATTCTCGCTCCCAGGATACTCCAGGGATCTTCTCGCTCCCAGGCTCAGCCTGAGAGCGAGATTTTATTATTCAAGCAAGTAGGATGGTTGACGCGTGTGAATTGCAAGAGATTTAGTAGAACGTATCAAGCACAAGGGGCGATCGCCAACAATAGCCCCGACACCCAATTCTCTTGTGCTAGATTTGAACTGAGGTAGTTATAATACAAAGCTGTAGTATGGGTTCTGTATGCCCAACTGGTGCGCCTACTTATAGTATGAGCGTATACCGCGTGTGCTATGACTATTTCACCGTTTGATTAGCTCAATTGGAAGAGCTTCTGCCTCAAGGGCAGGATGTTACAGGTTCAAATCCTGTATCAAACTCCCGAAAGTTAGCTCATTTGGTAGAGCGATCGGTGTATCGCCGATCGGTAACAGGTTCGACTCCTGTACTTTCCACCAAAACACCCTAGTCCTGGGTTACGGACACCTTGTTAGGGACAAGGCAACTTCACAGCTTAATTAACTGGTGTTGGGAAAAAAACCCAACTGGGAAAAACCCAATACTGATGTTTGTTTTATCACTCTGTCATGCAGGTGTTTTATAACAGTCAAGGAGCCAGCGCAAATGCAATTCTCCCTAACTTGAGTATGTCCTTCGTTTTCCAAATCCGTCTCTTTACGGAGATTGCTGGAACTGGCAAACTGAACGGCATATTTGAGCGTTGTTTGCTGTTTGAGCGATCGCTCAAACAGTAGGGCAATCTTAATCCAGTTTTGGAGAACCTTTTGTCCGCACCGAACTGTAAAACCTTGCATTGGCAGAGTAAAAAATAGTTTGTATTATAATGTAGTATATTGAAGTAGGATTTGAGCGGGGATTACAAACCGCAAGGCTTGTAGCTATTGGCTGTTCTCGCACTCAGGCTGTGCCTGAGAACGAAAATTTAGAGGCTCAGCCTCTTTTGGCAAAGAAGCTATCAAAAAGACAAATGTTTTTATCCATTTTGAGTTGGGTGAAGCTACCCAAATTATCTATTCAAATTTCTATGTGGAAAACCTTTTATATTAAACCTAACGAGATTGGAATTTTATATCACCGCAGCGATTTTAAGAAAATTTTGCAGCCTGGAACTTACACTTATTTTGGTCGCCATTGGCAAGTAATAACTTATGACCTCAACCTGCCAGAAGCTAAAATTGATAATTTAGAATTGTTGCTAAGAACCCAAAGCGACGTACTGCAAGAATATCTATTGATTGTTAGAACAACTTTCAATCAAGCTGCTTTAGTACGCTGCGGTCAAAATTGGGTAAGCGTCGCACCAAATCAACTTCGCGCTTTTTGGCGTGGTTATATTGATGTTGAATCCCACATTTTCAATTTAGAAGAAAGCTTAGAATTACCTACTCAGTTCGTCCAGCAATTGCGTGGAATCGCCTTAAACGGACTGAAAAAATTCCAAATTTCCGAATCTGAAATTGGTTTACTATACATTCAAAATAACTTTGTTCGACCTCTTGAAACAGGGGAATATGCTTTTTGGAGTGTAAATAAAGATGTTACAGTGAGGACTCTCAGCCGGATTGTGCCTAACCCAGACTTTCCCCTGGAAGATGTACTAATTGAAAAACATCCTGATTTTGTCAGCGCTTATTGTGTAATTGTACAATTACAAAATCAGCAAGTGGCAATTGTGCGGTATTTGGGTAAGGTTATTTCTATTTTGCCACCGACAAGCCGTAAGTTATTTTGGCAAGGTGTGGAAGTGGAAGTTATCGACATCAGCAGCAATGCCAAGTTACCACCTGAAGGGGTGGCTCAATTACTTTCGGGTTCCAAAGAAGTTCTATTACTGGGTCACAATAGTTTGCATATTTGCGAAGTACCCGCGCAGCACGTTGGCTTGTTATATGTCAATCAAGAGTTTCAAGCGCAACTACAGCCAGGAATACACGCTTGGTGGTTGTTTGGACGCTCGTTTCAAACCGAAGTATTTGACTTGCGTTTGCAAAATATTGAAGTATCCGGTCAAGATATCCTCTCGAAAGATAAAGTACCTCTGCGCTTAAATTTAACTGCTGGTTTCCGTATTCAAGATCCACTCAGAGCAAAAAACAGTTTGTCAGATATTTCTGGTTTCTTGTACAAAGAAGCTCAATTTGCTTTACGCGCAGCAGTTGGCGAAAAAACTTTGGATGCCTTATTAGAAGATAAAGGCGCGATTGATAAAAGTGTAGCTGAATATATTCGTACCAAAAGCGCAGACTATGGAATTGAAGTAGATTCCGTAGGGGTGAAAGATATTATTTTACCTGGCGAAATTAAGACTATCTTGAGCAAGGTAGTAGAAGCAGAAAAAGCCGCTCAAGCAAACGTAGTCAGACGTAGAGAAGAAACCGCAGCTACCCGCAGTATGTTGAATACCGCCAAAGTGATGGAAGATAACCCCGTCGCATTGCGTTTGAAGGAACTGGAGGTGTTAGAGCGAATTGCTGAGAAGATTGATAAGATTCAAGTTAATGGGAGTTTGGATAGTATTTTAACCGAGTTGATTCAGATTAATCGGCAGTAGGATTAGTTAGTAAAATCTTGGCTCTCTGGCGATATTCATGAAAATATGGCAGGCTGATTTTTATCGCCGTCCGTTGCGAGATGCAGCAGGACAGTCTTTATGGGAATTGTTAGTTTGCGATTCGACGCGCCAGTTTACATATGCAGCGTTTTGTCCCCAGTCGCAAGCAAATGCTAAATGGCTAGTTGAACAGTTCCAGCTAGCAGCGGGTTCGCAACCGCCGGATATAATTCAAGTTTTCCGTCCTCAGTCACTGAGTTTGATTACAGCAGCTGCACAACAGCTAGGAATTACGGTAGAACCAACTCGGCGTACAACAGCTTTGAAACAGTGGTTAGAGGAACGCATAGCGTTTTATCGCAGCGGGGAAAATTATACAGGTGAAACTTACAATCCTTTGGTGGATAAACCACCCCCCACGCCATTACCTGAAAATCTGTGGGGAGAACAGTGGCGCTTTGCTACACTGGCGGCGGGAGATGTTGAGGAGGCTTTTAGGGAACGTCCGATTCCAATTTTGTCAATGCCAGATTTTATCCTACCATTAAATTTGGGTATAGCATCAACAGTTGCTATTCCTGGTGTGGTAATTTATGGTGGTAGGCGATCGCTACAATTAGCGCGTTGGCTACAACAAGCTCAACCAGTAGCACTCAATTCGGTTGCAGGTGAGCCATCTGGACTAGTATTAGAAGCAGGCTTGGTAGATCGGTGGATTGTTGCTACATTTGCAGATCCAGAAGTAGCAGCAGCTGCAAAAGTTTATGAACAGCGCAAACAGCAAAGTCTTGGATTGCACTTTTTACTGGTGCAACCCGATGATTCAGGAATGACTTATAGCGGCTTTTGGTTGTTGCAGGAGGATTAAGATTAAAGGTGGGCATTGCCCACCCTACTTAATAATTCAAATTTCGGTTGTGGGCATGGGTGGCATACAATTCAAATTTCGGTTTGAGACTATTTAATCATCTGAGATAATTGCCCCATTTTATTAATTTCAGCACTCTGACTTTTAATAATAGAGGAAGCTAGTTTGCGAGTTTCGGGGTGTACTGCACCGTCAACAACCATACCAGCCATCATTAATGCCATTTCGTGATGGCTAATCATTTGCCGGAGAAATTCTCGCTCAAAGTTAGAAGCATTTTTTAACGCTACCATCATCTCTTGATCCATCATTTCTTGGTAGTGCATCACCTGCATCATTTCCTGGCCCATACCGTGATGCACTTGCATATTCATTCCCGTGATTGGGACTTCAGCACCATACCATTGTTTGTACCAAGTTCGCATTTGCCCAATTTCTCGCTTTTGATCTTTAATAATAGATTCAGCCAGCTTCTTAACTTCTGGATTTTTAGCTTTATTTACAGCCATCTGTGCCATTTCTACAGCTCCTTGATGGTGGGGAATCATCATTTCAATAAATGATTTATCTACTTCGGTATTTCTGTCAATAGCTGAACGAGGAGCCTGTGTTTGATTTTGTTGTTGAGCCTTAGTAGTATCTGTAATTGAGACTGTGATAGTGCTTGCTGTAAGTAAAGCAACAAGACTATAAATTGTGAGTTTTTTGTTCATTTACTTCTATTCAAAGGTACAAGTAGTTTACTATTAAAATGAGACATCTGATATTTTTATTCCCAAGCTGATCCTGGGAACGAGGCGAGAGCCATGATTCAGGTTAGCGGCTTAGATTTACTTATGCCATCGACATAGACATCTGCCAACAAAACTGAGCGCAACGGCGACGACACATATCAGCTGCAAGTGCGATCGCACCAAAGATCGTTCAAGCACATCATGGTAGCTTGCAGGTGCTTGAGCGAATTGGGTAAAGGCAGCATCACTATTCGATTGCCTCTTAATAGGGGCTTGGGGCTTGGGAGCTATATGAATTTTATGTATTTATTATTAATATTTATTGTTAATTTATTAATAGTTATATAACTAGGTATTAAACAAAATTTAATTGCTTTTTTTTAATTATACCAGATTTAGGGTAGAACGAGTGATTCAGTTTTTTACCTAAGTTATTATTAACAACTATTAAGAATATTTGGGATAAGACTGAAGATAGATACATCTACCTACATACAGTTTTAAGTTAAGAATGTCTAATAAAAAAGCTTTTTGAGGAAAAAATTTATGGCAAACGAAGCAAGTTCTAAAAACAAAACTACTAGAAACGATGAAATGGATACCTCAACAGCAGATAGAGGAATTGTCCCAGCTGAGGTAGCAGCACGGATGGATAGAGAGGGTGATGATTACAGGGAAACTGCTGATGAACAAGCAGGCGCTGAAAGTCTTGATGTTACAGGTGGTGCAACAGTAGATCAAGAAGGTTTAGCAAATAACTATGCTATTGAACCTGAAATGTACTATGAAACACCAGGAGACATGAAGCAACAAGAGGAAGAAGATGCTGCTGCAAGATCTCAGGAATTAGCACAAGCAAATGAAGATAAACAGGGAGAGCTGACAATGGAGGGCGATCAGCGGGGTAGAGGACCAGGAATTGTTTAGAATTGAATAATAGTGCTAAAAGCTATTTTTAGCTTTGCCAAATAACTAAACATCTCATAGTAAAACTGCTCCTCAAGCTTTTCAAAGCAAAAATAAGAGCGGTTTTTTTATGAGAAAAAATGGATGCGGTTCAGCCTTTATTGATAAACGATCGCTAATAATTGATAATTGATAATTGATAATTGATAAATGATAATATGACACAAGCAAAAATTGGCATTATTGGCGGTAGCGGGCTTTATAAAATGGAAGCCCTCAAGGATGTAGAAGAGGTAAAAATTGATACGCCGTTTGGTTCGCCTTCAGATGCTTTAATAGTTGGAACTTTGGAGGAAACGCGGGTAGCTTTCCTTGCTCGTCACGGTCGCAATCATACACTTTTACCTTCCCAGTTGCCATTCCGTGCAAATATTTATGCGATGAAACAACTAGGTGTGGAGTATATAATCTCTGCTTCCGCAGTTGGTTCACTCAAAGAAGAGGTTAAACCCTTAGATTTGGTAATACCGGATCAGTTTATCGACAGAACAAAAAATCGGGTTTCTACCTTTTTTGGTGAGGGAATTGTAGCTCATATTGCTTTTGCCGATCCGGTATGTCATCAACTAGCAGGAGTTTTGGCTAGTGCGATCGCCGATCTTAACTTACCAGATGTTACCCTGCATCGCGGCGGAACCTATGTTTGTATGGAAGGTCCAGCGTTTTCAACACGAGCTGAATCTAATCTCTACCGCAGTTGGGAAGCAACAATAATTGGTATGACGAATTTACCAGAGGCGAAGTTAGCTAGAGAAGCAGAAATTGCCTACGCTACGTTAGCATTAGTGACAGACTACGACTGTTGGCATCCCGATCATGCCAATGTCACCGTTGAGATGGTGATTGGTAATCTGCAACGCAATGCAGTAAATGCCCAAAAGGTGATTCAAGAAACGGTACGGCGCTTAAGTCAAAATCCTCCAACTTCAGAGGCTCACTCGGCTTTGAAGTATGCTATTCTTACTCCTCTAGATCGGGTGCCTGCATCTACAAAAGAAAAGTTAGGATTGTTATTAAAGAAATACCTATGAAAGAGCAAATTATCAAATGGCTAAATCAGGCTTTAGTAGCAGATTTTTTTCTGGTTCTATTTGCCTTTTTTTGGTTAGCGATCGCTGTTGCTGGTCATGTACTTCACTTACCACTCGGTTTAGACTTGTGGTATAAACTATGGCAACCAGTATTTACGCCAGCGCTCGGTATTCTGATGGCTGGTTCGATTATCAGTGGGTTGAGTAGTTGGATCTCCAAGCGTTTCAATTCCCAGCAGATTAACGACAAGCAGAGCCTATCATAGGCGCTTCTCGTTCCCACAGCGATGCCTGGGAACGAGTCACTAAAGCTAGTGTTAGACTGTCAAACTTCAAAGGTGAGCGCCGCCAGACGCTTCAATACGCTGTCCTGTAACCCATCAACTGTCATCAGAAGCTAGAAACGAAGCTACATCTGCTATGTCATCGGGCATTCGATTCGCTTGATAGCAGAAGTCGCCATTGTTTGCGATCGCCCCTCTTCTGAACGTAACCAACCCGCATTCAAGTCAGTGTCAATCGCACCAGGAGCAATGGTATTCACAGTTATACCTCGTTCGCCCAGTACAACAGCTAGATATTGAGTTAGCACATCAACCGCACCCTTGGAAGCAGCGTAAACAGCGTAAACAGGATAGGAAAAGCGTGTTAGTCCAGTCCCCAAGTTTATAATGCGTCCATTGTCATTCATGCGTGGCATCGCCATCTGCGTCATGAAGAATACACCCTTTACATTCAGGTTGAACTGATAATCAAATTCCTCTTGGGTCCACTCCTCGATTGGTTTTGCAATAGCAGTTCCAGCATTGTTTACGAGTACATCAAATCTTGCGGTTCCGGTTCGCTGCGTCAATTGTGCATCAAGCTGTTCATACATTGCCTTAATACTTGTGACTTCAGAAACATCAGCTTGTATAGCAAAAGCTTCTCCACCAAGAGAGCCAATTTTAGCAACTACCTCTTCTGCCGCTGCTTGATTTTTACCATAGTGAACAGCAATCATCATTCCGTCTTTGGCTAATCGTAATGCGATCGCCTGTCCCAAACCACGACTAGCTCCAGTCACGAGTGCTACTTTTCGCTTCATGCGTCTGCTCCTAGCTTCTACATCTTCTGATTATTGACAAAGATAAATCGAGAGTGTTACAATCGCAAAACTCTTCCCGTAGTTACAAATCCTGAGAGATTCATCCGCCAGCTCGACAACCTCAAAGTACTACCCTACCGATAATTCCAGCAATCTAGCTACTTGTTTAACGCGCCAACACAGCCCGATAGCGCACTTTACCGCTACGGACGTGTTCAACAGCTTGATTCACATCCTTCATATCAAACTGCTCGCACATCGGTGCGACACCATGATTAGCGCAAAACTCCAACATAGCGGCGGTATCGCTAGGCGCACCCGCACGACCACCACTGACCGATCGCTGGTCGTGAATCAGGGGAAATGGAGTTATTTTCAAATCGCTTTCGGGTATACCCACTATACACAGCCTACCTTCGGGAGCAAGTGCAGCAACATACTGATTCCAATCCACGTCTGCCGAAACAGTTGAGATGATAAAGTCAAACCGATTTGCAGCTTTGGCGAGTTCGTCAGTGCCACGTGTAGCAATAAAATCAGTTGCCCCTAGCCTCCGTGCCTCTTCTTCCTTGTTGCGAGAAGAACTGATAGCGGTGACATCCGTGCCAAACTTTGCCAGAAACTGCACTGCTAAATGTCCTAGCCCACCTACACCAAGGACAGCCGTTTTCATACCAGGACTTACACCGTAATGGGTCATCGGTGTCCAAACAGTTGTACCAGCGCACATCAAAGGACCTGCAATGGAGGGATCTAATTTGTCAGGAATGGGAACGACGAAACGTGCCTGAGCGCGAACCGAATCAGCCCAGCCGCCATGCCGTCCGACAATTGTTTCCTCTTGATGAACTACGCACAGATGCTCTTTCCCACGACGACAATAGCGACAGGTTTGGCAAGAGCCAGATTGCCAGCCGACACCTACCCGTTGTCCGACTTTGAGATCGCTAACTTGCTCTCCTAGGGCTGTGACTTCACCGATTACTTCATGTCCAGGTACAAGAGGATATTGGCTCATTCCCCAATCGTTGTCTATCATTCCCAGATCGCTATGACAGACACCACAGTACTGAACGCGCACCTCTACTTCTTGTGAACCCAACGATGGTGCATCATACTCAAATGGCACTAGCTCTGACTTAGAGGACATGACAGCGTAAGCTTGAACCATAACTGTTTTTCTTCCTTTTAGATTCTTGTTAAGGGTTTAGGCGATCGCGCGATCGCGCTCGAAGGCTCTTGATCATTCCAAAGCAGTCCGCCATCTACAAAAAATGTCGAACCTGTGATATAATCTGCATCCGATGAAGCGAGGAAAGCAACTAGGGCAGCGACATCAACAGGTTGACCTAGCCGACGTAGGAAGTGAAGTACTCAAACGGCAGTTCCTCATGTACTGAGCTAATATTGATAATCTTCCCTGGGCGGTTGGTTTGTTTCAAGTGCAAAAGCGATCGCCCCAGTTGCAAAAAATACACCTTTAAGGTTGACGTTAACCACACTGTCATAATCTTCTTGTGTCACTTCCTTTGAAATCAGCATTTTTCTCCAAACCTGCGTTATTTACTAAAATATCTAGCTTGCCGAAGTGTTCGATGCCGTAAGCAACCAAGGAGCGAATATCGCTGAGATTGCCCAAATCCGCTGTAACAACCATGCCTTTACGTCCGCAGGCTTCGACTTTCGCCAGAGTTTCTTCTGCACCTTCACAGATGAAAGCGATAGTCAATTACGATGCCTGCACCAACGGATGCGAGACGGATGGCGATCGCCTGTCCAATTCCCCCGCTGCTTCCTGTAACTAAAGCTACCTTACCTTCAAGCTTCATCAATCTTCTCCTTTTGGGATAGCGTAGCAATCCGAAATCTTTGAACCAGTGACACCTAACTCAAGTGATTGTCTACTTCTTCGCCTATGTTGTTGTAATCGTACATGAAGTCAATTAATTGGACGTAGCTTGCCCAGATCTTGACGCAGCTAAACATTTGAGTTAGCTTACCAGACAATGTATTGAGCGTCACCTAGAAAAATGGCTAGGGCTGGGGTTGTATTATCCGGTACGATGTGGAGCTTTGATGTTTTTGAAGATACAACGATAGTGGGGAACGTGAAAAAGTTTTGCTGTCAAAATCTCGCTTGCCAAAGCTAATTAAACGGAACACTCCTACAGCAAATATTGCTCCACTGGGGGGAGGAATGCAGTAGAGCCACTGATCGTGCCAGAACCAGCGTTCCTAAGCAGGTCCAAAGCTGCGGGCAGGATTTAAACTTGTACCTGAAATTGGGGATTCTAGCTTTGACCATTGTTGCTACTAAAAACCAGGTCATCAATGGTGTCCAGCTTGGAGGCGATCGCTACTGACAAAAATAAAAATCGCCAGTACCAGCATAAAAGTTATGATGATTTCAGCTAAAAACACGTACCACAAAGCATAATTTTGTCCTGGTAAAGTCATACCATTATTGACATTAGCTGCATACTTTCCCCATACAAATACCAGCAACACTGCACCAATAATTGCGCCCAGGAATTGTCCAATAATGTAGCCGCCCTTATGCGTGACGGTGCATTTTACCCTGCATCCAAAAAGCAAGTGAGACACAGGGGTTGATATGAGCGCCACTCAACGTTCCGCGCCAGGAGGCTGGCGCGGCTGCGTTGAGCAAGCTCAATTTACCTAGTGGCGCTCATAGCAACTAGCGATCCACTTCCAGCAAAAATCAGTCCTGTAATCAGTAAACGGATGCTTTTATTAGGTATAAGTTGCTCCATCAGCAAGCCCTGACCAGAGTTGAAGACGACCGCACTCAGCCCAACAAAGATCATAAAGGCGGTTCCGAGCATTTCTGCACCATATTCAGACCAGTGTAATTGTCTCCACCATTTGAGATTAGCCATGATTTTCGCTGTTTTTGTGGGTGGTAGTTGGGGATCATTTGATCGCCTTGGCTGCGACTCGGCTTGTGCCAATTGCAAAGTATGACCGGATATGGTAAAATAGATATTCCGTTTTTGATCCTAACAATTAGTTAAGATAAGGAATCGTAGGCTTCATTTAGCTTGGCAGCGGACTGTTTTAGCAAGCGTTGTTCTTCATCATTTCTCGGTAACAACAGTTTGCGCTCAATTCCCTGCTGACCAACGATGCACGGTAGTCCGAGTACAACCTCGTTACCAACTTCATAACCTGGCTCGGCTCTCACCGATACTGTGAATATCTGCTTTTTATCCCGCAAGATGGAATCAACTAATTGAGCTACTACGGTTGCTACCGCATAGTTCGTGTTTCCTTTTCGTTGTGAAATTGCATAACCCCGTTTACGAGTTAACTCGGTGTAGTCTTGCTTGATTTGGGCAAGTGAAATTCCCTCTGCTAGGGGGAATGAGGCTAACTCAATTGTTCCAATAAATGCATTCGACCAAACCGGAAATTCGCTATCACCATGTTCGCCAATTACATCAATGTGAATGTCTCTGTTATCGACGTTGAGTTGCTTACCCAGTTGATATCTTAGTCTTGCCGTATCTAAAACAGTGCCTGAACCGAAAATTAAGTTTTCAGATCTTGAAGAAGTGGCGATCGCAATTCGTGTTAATACATCGACGGGATTGCTGACAATAATTACAATCGCATTCGGTGCAACTCGATCCAATTCCTTGATTACTGAGCGAATAATCTCTGCATTTTTCCCCAACATATCTAATCGGGTTTGCCCTTCTTTTCGTTGTGCGCCAACCGTAATCACAATGACATTAGAATCAGCTAAATCTTCATAGCTATCTGTGGGTATTACATCCATTTGAGATAGTAGTGGAATGGCATCTTCAATATCCCACGCTTCCCCTTCAGCCTTTGATAAAGTTCGGTCAAATAGGACAACGGTTACACATTTAGCCAGTAGAACTAAAGCATTCGCTACTGCTGCACCCACATTACCCGCACCAATCACCCCAACCTTGGACGTGCTACCAATCATGTCTACCTCTTTATACGAGTTGTGAATTTAGTTTTCTTCTTTTGCCCATTCGGTTAAAATCAATGAACAAGTTTACTCCCCATCGGTGAGACTGTGCTGGTCAAACAGATTACTTTCGACAAAAATAACTCCTTTCGCTTTTAAGTCATCTATAGCAGTCCTATTTGATTAGCGAAAATAAACCTTGAGTAAACGTAGACACGTAGCGGAACCTGCGCAGGCTTGCGCACAAAGGCGCAAGCCTGGGGTTTAAACCCCAGGGAAACACAGAGGAAAAACACAAAAGAGATTTTTACAACTGATTTAAGATTGCTGTAGTTGCGGCTTTGTGTCAGATTGAACTAGTCCTTTGACATTCATCCTTGTTAGGGTCGAGAGAGAATAGTAATATTCTCTCCCTCCCATCCGAAACCGTGCTTGCGATTTTCACCGCACACGGCTACTCAATGTGTTTCCTTTTGACATTACAGGGCTTCTACTACCGTCTTCGGCAGTTTTTTCATCATGGCAGTGTCGATGTAATAGTTGTAGATTTTCCCATTTATCCTTACCGCCAATAGCTCTGGGGATTTTGTGGTCTATTTCCATTACATCCCATTCTTGGAAGTGTAGTCCGCATTCCTGACATTTCCCCTTTTGTTGCTTAAGCAACTTTGCCTTTCGACTAGGCATTTCGGGGTGAGTCCCTCATCTTATACTCCAATAAACTGTATCGCCGTCGAATGGACTTTTATCGCCTTTAACTTTCACATAATTATTGCTACTGCAAGCTGTTTCATCATGTGTTAGTAACCGAAGGGGGTTTGAGTTCCCTTGCCCGGTTGCGAATACCCAGTTTTTACCGCCAATGCTTGTCCAGTATTTTCTGTGACCATCGTTGATGTTTCCACATCGGCGTTTTGCCCATTTGCGAAGTTTCAGGTACATGAGATTGTCTTGTTTTCTTGCTTGTGCGACAGTTTTAATGTCAGAGTTTGCGTAATAGGAAGTCCATCCCCTGATTACAGGGTTGAGGTCTTTAATAAGTTCCGCTATGTATGAAAAAACCTCCAGCCGCGCCTTCACTTTGGACAGCACGATAAAAGTCTTGAATATGCTTTGGATTAATATAACCCCGATAACGTTTTGCCTGGATCGCATATAGCTTCCCTGGGATCAACACTCGCCCATCGATACCCCCGTCGTTATTGTAACGGAAGTTCCGCTCAATTTCCCAGCCTCGGTCAAAACAGCACGTCAACAGTAATTCCTCGAATGCATATGGATTCATTTTACGGAGGATACCGATCGCCCTTGGTAGCCCGATTGAGGTAGACTCGCTCCGAAACCGATAAAGTACTAATTGGCTTTGACGAATATACTTTTGATGCTTTGGGTTAGGAATTTGAGCCTGGAGCCTGTTAAGTAGGGAAGCAAAAATAATTACACTCAAGCCTTTATGTCCCCTCTAGTTGTAGCGGGGCTTTTTCGCGTAATTTGTTGAAGGCTTGAGTGTAATTATTAGTGTAATGGTACTTACTAATCGCTCGTTGATAGTGTGCTCAAAACGTTGGTAGGCTATATAAGTAGGAGCTTAAAAGATAGGGTCAAGTGAGTATTGGGGGTTTGCTGATGGCCGTTTGGCTTCCTGTTCTGTGTCCAGATTGTAGCTCGGATGACATTATTAAGCATGGTAAATTGGCCACAGGCAGGCAACGTTATCTCTGTCAGAATCCGGAGTGTCTTCGCCGCACTTTCGTGCTTAATACACAACAGCCAGGATGGAAGCGGGAGATCAAGCAAAAAATTGTTGAGATGGCTCTCAACGGAAGTGGCGTTAGAGATACCGCTCGCGTGTTGTACGTAAGTCCGGCAACAGTCATTAGAGAGTTAAAAAAAATTGCCACAGCTCAAACCAATAAATCAGAAGCTATTAGAGACGCTCAAACCTGAGCAAGTAGAGGTAGAAATTAGGCTAGTTGAAGAAGAGGTAGACAAAGGAATTGAAGAATCGGAACTGGACCAGATGTGGAGCTATGTCAGTAAGAAAACCAATCAACGGTGGCTTTGGCATGCCAAAGTTGAACGCCGGACAGGACAAGTTCTAGCTTACGCATTCGGACAGCGAAAAGACGAAGTTTTCATGCAGCTCAAAAAGCTATTAGAACCATTGAGTATTAAGAAGTATGCATGCAGATGGCTGGGGAGCTTATCAACGCCATTTATCTGCACAAGAGCATGAAATTGGGAAAAGAAAAACGCACAGAATTGAACGGAAACATCCAGGGTGTATTTTCGGAAACTGTAATTTTATCTGTTGTAATCTCCCAGAATCTAACCGTTCTCCGCTGCCCGAAAACTATCTCTCTAATAAATCTTTCTTCAGATTTGCTATTCGATAAAACACGGTCAAATTTCTTCCATCGCCTATACCTTACTCTAGCACCTGAAGGCATCAAGACACCATGATTACTACGAAACTTTAAGAGGCGGGGACACCTCGCCTCACGTTTCTTACGAATAGCAACGATATAGTTGAGTTGGTACTTGTCCAGGGCATTGATAAATTCGCTATCACCAGATAAACTATCTGCTAAAACTAATTCAAAATTAAAACCAAGAGTTCGTAGTGCTTCAATTATTTCTACTGCTAGTTGTGGTTTGCTCTTGTACTTATCTTCCTCTTGCCATCTTTTTTTGGGTGGAAATACTTTAAATACCAGTGGGATAATTCCTGGGAAAATACCATAGGCATTAACTGAAACTATACCGTTTTCTATCTTCCCCTTTCCTATATACTGGCGGTCTACATAGTCAGTCGTTGTACCTTTCTTTTTATCCCCTGTCTCATCAATACACAGCATAAATGATGCTCCATTTAATGCTCTCAGTAATAGCTTTAATCTTCTATTTCTTAGTTGTTCCACATCCCAAGGAGATTTTGATAAAAAATGGTGTAGAGATTGACTATCAACTAATCCAACTGCACGAGCAATTGCTGGTAGCGTTTTTCTTTTGATTTCAGAAATCATCCCCAAATGTAAATATTTAAAACACTCAAAACTTCTGACTTCTGGAAATAAATCTTGGTACAATTTACAGTACTCATCAATAAACGATACTGTTTCAATTGCTGGTCGCGCTTTGTGTTGCAGTACTTCAAGTGGTACATCCATGATGACTTGCCGCTTTCAACGTTCCAAACACACCCTTTCTTATATTTTACTTCTTGGAGAGTAACTAAAGAGGGATAACAACACTTTGAGAACACCACCTAAAGAAGCAATAGTAGCTTATCAGCAAGCTGTCAATACCCTCCAGTCGCTTCGCTACGATTTAGTTGCCATTAATCCACAGGCACAGTTTGACTTTCGAGAACAAGTTGAACCAGTTTATCGGCAGCTAGTCGAGTTACTTTTGCAGCCACAGGGGAACTCCCAACCAAGTGAAGATAATCTCCGTCAAGCTCGTGACACGATTGAAGCGCTGCAATTGGCAGAACTAACAACTTCTTTCGGGAAGCCTGTTTAGGTTCATTATCCCAAATTGACCAAATTCTCGACCAAAAAGACCAAACAGCAGCAGTTATTTATCCAATTATATTACCAGACCGACTTGAAGTAATCGTCAAGTTGCCACGAAAACCTTTAGTGCACTATGCTACTGCTATCCCTCAAAAACAAGTCGAAAGCATTTTATATAAACTCAGACAAAACTTGGTAGAACCAAGTAGCACAGCGATCGCAGAAGCTAAGTCTATATCTCAACAGCTATACAACTGGTTAATCAAACCTGCGGCAACTGAATTAACCCAAACGAAAATCAGAACACTGGTGTTTGTACTATATGGTTCCTTACGGAATGTTCCAATGGCAGCTCTTTACGACGGCAAACAATATCTGATTGAGCAGTATGGGATTGCACTTACCCCTGGTTTGCAACTGATTAATCCCAAACCGTTGCAGAAGCAAAAATTAAGGGCAATAGCTGCCGGATTGTCCCAACCACTTCACGGATTCGCTCCTTTACCCAACATTAAGCGTGAATTAGAAGAAATTCACTCGCAGATCTCCAGTAACATACTTCTTAACAATCAATTCACTAGCAAGGCTCTGCAAAACAAGATTAATTCTCAGCCTTTCTCTATAGAACCCAAATGGGATCTATGCATTTGCTAGCCGTTTGAGCATCAATC